>NZ_JAXCWE010000001.1:0-891568 GCF_034045265.1 Pedobacter sp. CFBP9032
ATACCTCAAGGCTTGGATCTGATGTCGGATAAAATCGTTCAAGCTTTTTTCGGCAGCACAAGCACCCGATGAAGAATCGGGCAAAACGCGCTGCCTTGGGTAGTGGTAATTTGAAAGATTGTGGTCGAAGCTTTAAACGTTTTCTCCTTCCATCATCTCCTAGGCCGGAGCGCATGGTGGCCATAGCGATATTGTCATCCGGAGGTACGAAGAATCCCTGCGTTTTAACCTACTGCCTCCAGGTAACACCGAACCTTTTTTATTACGTCATTTCATGAACGGTAGGTTAAAGCGGTCGTCATTCTGAACTTGATTCAGAACCTATGTTTTATTGATTTTTTTGAATCGCTAGCCGCGAAAAGTCCTTATTATACCCCCTTTCCCATCCGGGGAAAGGGGGCCAATAGGCGGATAGTGGCTTTTTTTGCTTCATCTCGGCTGCGCCGAAAGGCTTTCTTCTTTATTCTTGATATAAAAGAGGCAAAACCGAGCTTTTCTGCGCGCTCATGAATGCCTGTAAAAACATACACAACTTATGAATACCTCAAGGCTTGGATCTGATGTCGGATAAAATCGTTCAAGCTTTTTTCGGCAGCACAAGCACCCGATGAAGAATCGGGCAAAACGCGCTGCCTTGGTAGTGGTAATTTGAAGATTATGGTTGAAGCTTTCCTTTTCCGCTCGCCTGAACGGCAAACTATTTACTTATTAAAAGTACTCAAATCCCATTCATCCTGCCAGTTGATTTTGATTTTTTCTCCCTCAAACTTAATTGGGAGCCAAAGGTAACGACCATCAATGGCATTTTTCGGTTCCCATTTATCGGCCATAAAAATGAAGTCACCTTTTTTCCCGGGCGCGGGTAGTACATGAGTACTTTGTCCGCCATAGGTGATATTTGCGCCAGGACCTTCGCAAGGGTTGCCCATAAAAGTCCAGGGGCCCCAGATGGAAGTTGCTTTGAACCACCTTGCCGGGTTGGGTGCCCAGCCTGTACAACCCGAACCCACCATATAGTAATTGCCGTTTTTCTTAAATAAAGCAGGCGCTTCGGTTTGCTGCCCTACATAAATCCTGATGAATTTACCTGTATGGCTTAAATAATCAGGCGATAATTCGGCCAGCTGAAGCGTAAAGTTTTCTTCAGAAGAAAATACATGATAAGCTTTTCCATCATCATCTACAAAAACCGTCATGTCTCTCGCCATTTGTCCGCCTGGCAAATCTCTGCAAAAGAAACCATCACTTTTATTTGCAGGCTTTTCACAATTCACTTTTTCATCAGCTGGTGTACCTTCCGCATAAAAAGGCATTTTCCCTGCGTTTGGCCGGTAGCTTTTAACAAAGGTATATGGTCCGGTAGGCTTATCTGCAACGGCTACACCCGATCTGGCTGCCTCATAACTTTTGCCAAGCAGTTCCAGGTGAAACCACATCACAAATTTTTTGGTTTTTTTATTATAAACTACTTTGGGTCTTTCCAGAATACAACCCTTTGCGATATCACTTTTTAAATCGTCAGAAACGGCTAAAGATATGCCCTCATCTTTCCAATTGTATAAATCTTTTGAAGAATAGCAGTGTACGCCAACCTGTGCAGTGTTTCCCTTTTCTCCTTCAACTTTATGTTCGCCAAACCAATAATAGGTTCCTTTATATTCCACTACACCACCGCCGTGGGCATTAATATGAACGCCCTTATCATCATTCCAGATTTTGCCTGGAGTAAATGAGGCATATTTTTGCTGTGCAAAAACAACCTGCTGAGCCATTAGGAAAATGGTTAAAAAACACATTATAAAATCGATTTTTCTCTTCATGATAATTTGCTTGTTAAATAGATGAATGGGTTATTAAACGCTATTGAAAAATTCTATTTTAGATTTACGCTATGGTCATTTTGGAAATTTTCGCCGCTCCATATTTTTTGTGCGCTCCATTTTGCAGCTGGATTTGCCCAGAAAGGGTCAGTGGCTGCCAAACCTAAAGGTAAAAAAATATTAGAAGCGATATAAGGACTTCCCTGATTATTATAAAAATCACCTAACTCCGGCTGCTCTCCGTATAGCCCGATCGTTAACCAGCCATTTTTATAAGTGCCCGGGCTTTCCAATGTCTTCCTGATTACCGCTGTTAATGCACATCGGACCTGTTCCGGACTCAATTGCTTAGGTAATGCATTTCGCAAAGCCATGTCTGCCAGATGGTGAAAAGCGGCACCACGGTAGATAATTGAACGGCCCGTTGCAGGGTAAGTTCCATCAGTATTGATTAGTCTTTCCTGGATAATGGCATAACGCTCATTCCTTTTTTTAATCTTTTCGAACATGTCTTTGTAGGCATTGGTTTTCTTCCCCACGATATCAACTAGTGTGGCCAGGTAAGGATGAATTACATAACTATTGTAATAATCAAAAGCGAACGAAGTACCATCAGCATACATACCATCGCCCACATACCATTGCTCCATTTGTTGCAATGCATAATCTACACGCATCGGGTCCCAATCATAACCAAATTTAGCCAGGAAGGCCTCATTCACCGCAGAAAACAACAGCCAGTTAGAAAAAACAGGCTTAAATCTCCTCGTCGTAACAATAGACTTCATCAATAAAGTTTGATTTTTTTTATCCAGATTTTCCCATAACCAGGGTGCGCGGATTACGGCAAGGGCTACGTAAGATGCATCTACCAGTTGTTGCCCACCGATATCAAAATTCATAAAATCTTTGGCATTAGAATCAAGCGCATTTTTTAACCCACTCAATGCCCATTCACGATATTGTTTGCGCAAAGCCACTTCTTCCGGAGCGCCGCCTTCCAGTTGTAACCAAGGTGCAATGCCACTTAAAACCCGACCTAGCACCTCCACGTATTGCACTTTAATCCGGTGGTCTTTATTATCCACATGGATAGATGTTACCTTGGGCATTGCAATCCTAAGGCTGTCTTTCGCCAGGTTACACATCACCGGACGAACCATTTTATCCATCTGTTGAAGCCAGAATTGCCTGTCGCCTAGTACTACATTCTTTTTACTTTTTGTCTTTTGCGCAAGAGCTGTTCCACTGATGCAAACCAGCATCATCAACCCAACGGTAATATTTTTAATTCTCATTTTGAAAACGTTTATTTTTGATCAGCTAAATAACGATACATTTCACAGCCAGCTAATAAAAAAGCTCCAACTCCAAAATTTGCGGTAGAGTTAGCATTAACTACCTGGCCAGGAATGGCTTTTTCGCCAATTGGCTGTACGTAACCTACTTTACCATCTTGCTGCAAGGCAGTTTCTGATAAATATTTCCATGCTTTTTTTGCAGTTGGCAGATAAGTTTTTGCTTTTAAGTGGCCATTATTAATGCCCCAAAGCAAACCATAAGTAAAAAATGACGTTCCACTTGTTTCTGCTCCCGGCGCATGTTCAGGATCGAGCATGCTCCGGGTCCAATAGCCTTCTTTTTGCTGAGATTTAGCAATTGCTTTGGCCATATTTTTATACTTGGTTAAATATTCCTTTCTATGTGGATCATTTTCAGGAAGATCTTTCAGCACCTTGGCCAAACCGGCGAAAACCCAACCGTCGCCCCTTGCCCAGAAATCCTTTTTGCCGTTGGCACTTTTATGTTTCGGGTAGATATATTTGGCATCGCGGTAATATAATTTCTCTTCCTGATCGTACATAATGCTATTGGCATAGGTGAAATATTCGTACAGTTTTTCTGAATATTTTTGATCGCCGGTTAATTTGTAAAGCTTCGTCATTACAGGCATCACCATGTACAAGCCGTCTGCCCACCACCAATAGTCATTTTTCGCCGTGCTCATTTCAAATTGCATTACTTCCTTTGCACGGGCGATTTTATGTTCAGCAGGTTGCAAATGGTACAGATCGATATAAGTTTGAAAGCAGATTTGCCAATCGCCGAAGAGCACATAATCATCCGTTTCGCCATAAGAATATTTCCATTTGGATTGGTCTGAAGACTTCGCTCCCATCCATTGATTATGCGCTGCCCAGTCTTCTGCATATTTCCGGTAAGCCTCATCTTTGGTTAAGGCATAAAGTTCCATGTTTCCAGTCTGATAAGCTGCATGATCCCAAAAAGCCCGTACTTGTGGCTTATTGTTTGTTTGCCAATAAGCATTAGCCAGATTTAGTTGTTTAAGAACCGTTTCTTTTGTTTGAGCAGTAGTTTTCGTCGCGACAGCAAACAGCAATACCACTGCTGCTACAACTGGCAATAATTTTATATTTTTCATTGTTTAATCGGTTTAATGCCCGCTAGCGTTGGTATCACTTTTTTAATGGCACCATTTTCATCAAATTCCATTTTATCAATGCAAACCTCCCGGTTATAACCTGCAGATTCGCCCATTGTGATGCCTTTTGGTCGGGTAAAACGGTGATAAACGATATACCACTCATCTTTTCCGGGGATTTGAATAACGCTATTATGCCCGGTACTATAAATGGCCTGTTCTGGTAATTTTGTTAAAATTAAATTATTCTCTGGAATGGTGATTTTCCCTGTAGGTGAATCAGAGAAGCCATATCTTACCCCATAATCAGGATCTCTGGTATCATTCTCCGACCATAGAAAATAGTACTTTCCATTTCTAAAGAAAACTTCTGTACCCTCTCTGAAAGTTTCATCTGGGGTAATTACTTTGATGCTGTTCGTATCTATGGAAACCATGTCGGCATTTAGTTCGGCAACCGCCATGTGGCCATTTCCCCAATACAGATACGTTTTACCCGTTTTCGGATCGGTAAACACATCGGGATCTATTTCCTGTCCGCCTTTGGTACCTGCTGGTCGTTTAGCAATCAGTGCTTTTCCGCTGTCTTTAAAAGGACCTGCCGGATGATCAGCAACTGCAACCCCAATTTTCTGCGCCGCAGTGAAGTAATAGAAATATTTGTAGGCTCCATTTACCTTCTTTTCAATGGCTGTTGGTGCCCAGGCATTTTTCTTGGCCCAGGAAACATCCTTATTTAAATCTACAATTACCCCTTCATCTTTCCAGTTCACCAGATCTGGTGATGAAAATGTTTTAAAATAGGTACCACTCCAACCTGTAAATCCATCGCTGGTTGGATACAGATAATATTTTGATGTTTGATTAGAATAAAGAATCTCTGGATCTGCATAATAACCGTTTAAAACAGGGTTGTTATTTACCGCTGCAGATACCACATAGGTTTCTGCCGCCTGGCTGCCAACTTTAATGGTATAATTTACTGGTCCTTTAGAAAAATCTACTTTTCCGGCAGGTTTAATGTTTACCCCAGCGAATCTGGCAAATTCTGGATCGAATGCCTTTAAATCCGTACCAAAGTTAACCGGTAAAAAAGCAGTTTTGGTTACAGAATCAATTACGATATTATTTTTCTTAATGGATGAATTTTGTGCGCCTTGCAACACTGACTTTGCTGCATACCATTTACTCAGCAAGCGGTTTTCTTCCTCAGCCGTTATGGCCATCACCGTACCATGGCGGGGATGAAAATCCATACTGATTTCCTCATCAATTACTTTAAAGTTATTTAAGTCTTTTGATTTCGTAAACTGGTAACGGCCTTTGGTATACACATCATACATCAAAATATACTCATCAGTATTGTTCAGCTTAAAAACACCAGCACCTTCAACCGCATCTTTTGTTTGCTGTAAATACTTATCGCCAAGTACATAACCCTTCGTTAATTCGTTGGAAACAGCTTTTTTGATTCCGTTACCATTTCCTTCGGTTTTAAAGAAAAGGTTATATTTTCCTTTATCATAAATAATGTCACCATCAATACAAGAACCATTTGTAGGACTGAAAAACAATTGCTTTGGCGTTCCTTCCAGATCTGTAAAATCGGCATTTGCATAGGCGTAATAGATTTTATCCGGCTCATCGCCATGTTTCATAGACCAGTAAACCATATATTTTTTCGCCGCCGGATCGTAAATGGTTTGAGGTGCCCATACCCTTTTCAAATTTTCCTGGTTAGGGTATTTTTTCTGGATGTTGATGATACTGGAGGTCCATTTAAGCAGGTCGTTAGATTTTAAAAGCACCATCGCCCGATTGGCATCCCAGCCTTTTGCCGAAACCATATCGGTAACCACCATATAAAAGGTTTTTCCATCGGCACCACGTAAAATATGTGGATCGCGAACCCCACCTGTAGAACTGATTTGCGCTGAAGAAATAATTGGCTCATTGTTATTCAATGCTTTATAACGGTAACCATCTTCACTTATGGCGAAACGAATTGATTCTTCTGCTTTGGTATTTCCGGTAAAATAAGCAAACAGGTAAGCACTTTTTACGCCATATTTTTTACCTTGTGCAGATGCGCTGGCACCCAGCGTAAAAGCGTATAAAAACGCGAATACAACTGTTGCCCTGGCATTTATCTTCAATCTTCTCATATTTTATTTTACGGATTTATTTGGTTTCCAATTTAATACTTGCACGGCAGTAGGCGGCTGATTTGCTTTTCCTTCGCCATCAATTTGCTTCACTTCCTGCAAAAACAAACTTAACACTTTTCTATTTTTCCAGAGTTCGGTATCGTAACTGGGCTCCCAATCGCCAACACTTTTCTCTGTTAAATCTTCAATGCGCCAATCATTCGATTCGATATTAGTGTTTAGGGCTATAGAAGCTTTTCCACCCCGCTCTTCATCTCTAAAAACTAACCCCGCAGCATAAAATCCGGCAGCTTTCCAAACGATTATTTGAGGCCGTGCGATGGGAATACGTTTGGTACCCCCACCGATTAAGCTAAATGCCGTTTTTCTGAAGTGTAAATTATTTACCCGCCAACTGCTATCGGTTTTATATACCAGGTGATATTGCGGAATTTTTTCATTTTCCTCGCGCCAGTAACCTGCGATAAATACCCGCCCGCTGGCATCTGCAAACATCGAGGTCTGATTAATCAGTTCGCTCTTTTGTGGAATGTTGAGTGCATATTCTGCATTACCCGCGTTAATGGGAAGCGTATAGTTTTGTCCGCTGGATTTTTGCCAGGTTAGGCCACCATCTGTAGATTTTGCATAACATAAATCATGGTTGCTGGCCACATCCGGGCTTTCCCGCCACACCCAGGAAATGTGAATTACACCTGCCAGGTCAATAGCCACCTGCCAGTAAGCATTCCGCTTTCCTTCTCCATCGATCAGGTTATTCTGAATTCTGCTCCATCTTTGTGTGTTCAACGCATAGCGATTAATCACCAGGTTACCATTTCCTGATCCGCCATCACGGTAAAGAAACAATAAGTCGCCATTGGCAAGCTTGTAAAACTCAGGATAACTTACTTTGTTCTCCCGTTCGGCCAACATGGATTTTTTCTCACTTAAAATTAAACCGCCACTGATCGTTGAATGTGCATAATTTAAATTATTGTTGTGCTGACTCCAGGCCACATGTAAGATTCCTTTTCCATCAACCATAATACTGATCGATTTATGGGCATCAGCGGCATCACCTTTATAATTGCTTTTTAAAGTTTCCCATTTGCTATCACTTGCTTTTCTTTTGGCCAGCACCAGGTATTCATCACTGTCGTAGAAGGCTGCATATTGAACATTTTTGAAGGTGACTAATGCGTTTTTTCTAAATATTACGGTGTTTACTGAATTGTTAGACCAGCCATTTTGCGCAATGGTGCTTAACCCACTTTGTTGGGCCGTACAACTTAACGTTAACAAACCTAATATTGCACTGAAAAGTATACTCTTAATATGGAAATGCATTTGCGGTTTAAGCTGCTCGTTTTTTTTCATTTGGTTAATGTTCGAAGTACCGAATTTTTAAGGTTTTAAACAGGGGGCTAAATCACACTTTAAGGGGGACAGATTAATATTAGCCCCGCTACACTGTAGCATTGATGTTATAATACTTGTGAAAGCTTTTGCGGTGTTTCTTAATAAACTCTGATGGCGTAAGCTTAAAAAGTTTCTGAAATTGCTCTCTAAAATATTTAATATCATTGATACCTACCCTAAAAGCAGCTTCATTAATATTTAGATTTGTATTAATAAGTAACTCCGCAGCTTTACGTAACCTAATGAAACGGATAAAGCCATTCACCGACTGACCGGAGGTAGATTTAATTTTTTTATACAGATTTGAGTGACTCATTCCTAAATCAGAAGCCAGTATTTTAACGTTGAAACTTTGTTCCATCAGGTTTTCTTCAATAATGGTAATGCACTTTTGCAGAAAGCCTTTGTCATCTTGCGATACCTTGTGGGCATCAGATTTCAAGGTAATCTCATTATAAAAATAAGATTGCAGATTGGTTCTGTTTTTAATGATTCCATTGATTTTTGCCGTAAAAAGTTCCGTATCAAAAGGTTTGCTGATGAAATCATAAGCCCCCACTTCAATGCCTTTCAATTTCACTTCCGGGCTTGGATCGCCGGTAAGGAGAATCACCGGAATGTGGCTCAAAGCCGAATCTTCTTTTACCGCCCTGCACAGTTCTATTCCGTTCAGGCCATCCATATTTACATCAGAAATCACAATATCGGGTAAATATTCTTTACAAAGTCTGAGTCCTTCCAATCCATTATCAGCAGTGTAAATTCTAAAGTTTTCTTTAAAAATTTTACGGATATAATCGATGATTTCCAGGTTATCATCAACAATTAAAATGGTATGGAGATCAGAAATCAGCAGTTCCAGGTTGCCCATACTTTCGTTGGTACTATTTCCGGAATCTTCCTGCTCTTGGGCAATCAGCTCATTTACATAGGTTAACTCATTTTGAAAAGCAAGCACTTCTTCGTTCACGTTGGCTTCTCCTACCGGAAGTTCGATTGAAAAGACGGTTCCAGTACCCGGATTTGATACAAAAGAGATCTTACCCCGATGCAGTTCAACAAAGTTTTTGGCGAGATAAAGTCCGATTCCAAAACCCATTTTAAGCGATTCGTTAGACATTACCTTGTAAAACTTATCAAATAATTTTTCGCCAACACCTGCCGGAATCCCAGGTCCGCTATCACTCACTTCTATTTTTATACCGCACTGGTTACTTTGAATCGCAAGCGCTACAAAACCACCTTTCGGCGTAAATTTGAGTGCGTTGGATAACAGATTGAACAATACGATTTCAATTTTATCCTTATCTCCATAAATGATCAGTTCCGTTTCTTCGCATTCGAAGGTATAATCGATATCATTGTTTTTAGCAAGGTAATTAAAGCACAAAAAGATTTCTTTAGCAAAGCTATACAGGTTTATCCGCACAATTTTTAACGCATCATTTTCGCTTTCGGTTTTCCTGAAAAGTAGCAGCTGATCTACCAGACTCAATAACCGTCGAGAATTCCGGTACACCACATTAAGGTTATCTTTCTCTACGCCTGACTCTTTTTTGTTTAAAATATCTTTAATTGGATTTACAATTAACGTTAACGGCGTTCTCAGTTCATGAGAAATATTGGTAAAGAAATTCAGTTTTTTCTCATTCAAATCCTTTTCGCGCTCCATTTTTACGTTTGTGATTTCTATTTCATGTTTTAACCTGCGTTGACGGTTTCTATAGGTTTGGAAAAGATAAAAGAGTGATGAGCCGATGATTAAATAAAAAGCATATGCCCACCAGGTACGGTACCATGATGGTAGAATAATAATGGTAATCACCTTTTCGTTATTGCTCCAAACACCTTCTGTATCTGTGCTTTTAATATGAAGCTTATAAGTGCCTTCATCGAGGCGGGAATAGTAAGCGGTGCTTAATTTGTTAACATAATTCCAGTTCCGATCCCAACCTTCCAGGTAGTAGGCATAAGATATCTGATCCTGAAAAGAAAACTCTATGGCCGCATAGTTTACTGATATAACTGCTGACTGATGGGGAATCGAAATCTGTTTGAGGTTAATTACAGAAATATCCTGATAACCGGAATCCTGATCGAGCGAAATATTATTGATCTTAAAATCCGTCAGCATGATTTTAGGGATCCGCTTATTCTTCCTGATGCTATCTGGCGAAAAGAGGTTAAAGCCTCCAATGCCGCCGAAGAGAAAATCGCTGTTTGATAATTTTAATGCAGCATTGTAGTTAAACTGATTGCTTTGTAAGCCATCATTCGCGAAGTAATTTTTAAAAGTCTGGCTTTTCACATCAAACCTGGATAATCCATTATAAGTACTCGACCATAAATTTCCGGCCTTGTCTTTTAAGATGTTTAAAATAGAGTTACTTGGTAAACCATCGCTTTCCAAATATCGCCTGAATATTTGGGTTTGCGGATCGAAAAGCAACAAACCACCACCTTCAGTACCAATCCATATCCTGTTCCCTGCTGCTTCCTGAATGGCACGAATTGCCGCATTTATTTTCACATACCTGTGCTTTTTCCTTACCGGATCAATCTGAATAAGCTGGCTGTAATTCCCGGCCCATAATCGCCCCTTACTATCCTGAAAAAGGGTATGAATATCTTTAAGGTTGCGATCAAAGAGTTCAAATTGATCTAAGGCTTTGTTATAACGGTAAAGCGAACCGCCCTTAGTGGTACCCGCCCAGATGGTTTTCTGGCTATCCTGATAAAGTTTCCAGATATTTTCTTCGTCGATGCCTTTAACAGAATCGTAGCAAGTGTAATGAATAAATTTGCCCGTTACCGGATCAAACCGATCGATCCCCCCGTTAAAAGATGCCACCCATACCTGGTTATCTGTATCATTTAAAATGCTGGTTACAAAGTTGCTGGTTAAAGCACCTGGCTTACTGCTTTTAGCATAATTGGTAAAGGTATCGGTCTTCCGGTTCCAGACACTTAAACCTCCACCATCTGTTCCGATCCAGATATTATGATTTTTATCTTCACTAAATGAAAGCACAAAATTATTGATGAGCGAATTTGGTTTTGATGGATTGCGTTTAATCGTTTTGAACTGCCCCTGCTCCGGATCGATAATATTTACCCCACCACGAAGCGTTGCAATCCATTTTCTTGATTCATGATCTTCGTAAATCTGTGCCACCGAGTTGCTGCTCAACAATCCCTTTTCCCGACCAGCCGGAAGATGATTTACCATTTTGGTCACCAAATCATAAACGATTACGCCTCCCCCATCAGTAGCCAGCCAAAGTTTCTGCCGACTGTCTAGAGTGAGGTTCATAATGTTTTCCTTACCAGATAACTGAATGCATTTCTTCAATAATTTTTGACTGGTGTGGTAGGTGTAAAGCCCACGTTCTGTTCCAATCCAAAGATCCTCACCCCGGCCTTTAACAATACTGGTAACCAGGCGAATATCAAATCTGATTAATTTAACGACATTGGTTTCCGGATTTAGCTGACACAAACCTACATCTTTAATAAAAAGCCAGACCTGGTTTTCACTACCTACACAAATGGCTTTCACGCTAAAATCTTTCGAGCCCCTGAAGGTGATCCTTTCGGCCAGTTTTTCCTTATTTTTGAGGAGGAACAAACCCCGGTCGTCTGTTGCAACGTACACTGCCTTTTTTGAAATGGCTATTGCATTAATGGCATAACTCACTCCTGTTTGCTTTTTATTTTCTAAATATTTTAGCTGATGAAATTTAGAATCTGCATAATCGTAATAAGAAATTCCTTTTTGAGTGCCCACCCAAACGCGGTTTTGCTGATCGCCGTTTAATACCGTAATATGGTTGTTGATTACACTGCTTTTATCGCCCCAACCACTCCTGAAAATTTTAAATTTATAGCCATCATAGCGATTTAAGCCATCGTATGTACCCATCCACATAAAACCAAAATGATCCAGATACAAGGAATTGACTACATTATTGGAGAGACCGTTTTCTACCCCAAGATATTTTATCGCACCAAATGAGGTTTGCGCTTTTAAAGGATTAAGATTGTTTACCAGTAAAAAAACGAAAAGGAAAAAAATCTTAAAGTTTGACAACATTGCAAAATTGGGTAATATTTGGTCTAAACGAATATACATGTTTTTTCTAAGGCATGATAGCTTTTGTTAATTTAAGCGAATAAATTAAGGGTTAAAAACTGGCTTGTAGAGATTATAAAGCAGGTTTTAAACCTCCTGTATATTATGGATTAACTAAGTAGTATGCACCCAATATGTTTTATTCCGGCCCCTCACCCTCACGATTCGCCTGATCCTTAAAATATATTAAAACAAAGGTAAACCTATCTATTTGAAATGCCATCAAACAGCCAGCAGTAAAATACCCGTTTGTACCCGGATTTTGACCTAATGCGTTTAGCGAATATTTTGCGTAGTTGGTTATCCAGTAAAATGAATCTATCCGTTCGCCATTGTGGTTTAGCTTTGTATATCTTTGTCAGTGATAATCTGATAGGTCTTGTGTTTACTTATCCTCCCTTTTACCGATTGGTTGATGCCTCACCAAACATCCTGAATCTTCGCCAGTCAATCTGTTAATCCTGAATTTATAGATATAAGTTTTTCGGTTGGTAAGGCACCAAAAAATAGAAGGAATAATACGACAACTTTAATGATCAATCCAAAATGAATGCATCCTCTCCACTTCACTAGCAACTGGTAATGAATTTTTGCCCATTCTACTGAATTATTTTGTGCTTCAAATTATAGTTACTACCTTGCCTATGCGAAATAATAACTAATATAATTTTTACTTAAACAGAGTTCTAAAATCAATCAAATTTATTCACAATATTCTGGGTGAGCGGTTTGGAGCCGTATCTTAAATTTTCTCTGTAAAGAGTTAGTTGTTGTTTCGCAGCACCCAGGAACTTTTTAACCATGTTATGCGAAACGACAACGGTAAAAACCCCAAATACTCAGCTCCTTAACCAGGTAGCAGCTGTAAATGAATTTCAAAAACTGATTGCAGATTATTTTCAGGTTAATAGTTTAGCAGATATTAACCGGATCCTGATTGAAATGATTAGTGCTGCCATTGGGCCAGATTCTTCAACAGGAAAACATGCGCCTATTGATATTGCCAATACGCTGTATTATGTACGCAACACCATCAACCTGATTGCCAAAACAAAAGATTTAGCAAATCAAGAATCGGTGCAACACTATGCAGACAAACTTATTTATCAAATCTCCTCTGTTAATCGTTTTGATGTAGATCATCTTAATGACTTATTATTTTCTGGATTAGATGCTTACATTTATCAAGATGAAGGTTTTGAAGGTGCAACCCTGAATTTTTCGACCGAAATTACCCATGCATATAAAATAATTTATGATTGGCTGGCGGAATGCGATGCCTGGTATAAATCTTTAAATTTGGAGGAATAGCAGATCTTTAATATTACCAAATGGTTGGTGTCTCACCAACAGGTAGAACGAAAGCAGTTGCTTAAACTGCTCCTAATATCTCTAAACCAAATAAGGCCAATACTTTCGTGTTGGCCTTATTTATTGTTTAAGAAAAGAATTCGTTTATAATACGATACTGTCGATAGCTTTATCTAAAGCTGTTTCTTGTAAATCTGCTACAGCAAAACCTTCTGCTCTTACTACCGTTACATCGGTAATTCCGATAAAACCTAAAAAGGCTTTAATATAAGGAACCACAAAATCATAACCTGCCGCAGGACCTGAACTATAAACCCCACCTGTTGCAACAGCAATATATGCTTTTTTACCAGTTACCAATCCTTCCGGACCGTTAGCGCCATATTTGAAGGTGATGCCTGCACGTGCGATATGATCAAACCAAGCTTTTAATACTGAAGGAATTCCAAAGTTATACATTGGCGCACCAATCACAATTACATCAGCATCCATAATTTCTTTGATGGCTTGATTAGAGTGACTAATTGCTGCTTTGTTTTCTTCAGTATGGTGCTCAATCGGCGTAAAAAATGCATTTAAATGCGCTTCTTCCAAATGTGGAAAAGGCGATTTAGTTAAATCTTTTACGTCTACAGCTGCGCCTGGATCTTGTGCTTTTAGCTGATCAATAATCGCGTTAGCCAGTTTGATACTATTTGATGCCTCGCCCCTTGGGCTGGAAATAACACTAAGAATTTTTGACATATTGTTTCTAATTTTTATGATCTGATTGAGATGATAAAATTGCGGTGTTTTATTTTATCCGGTCTTGATGTAGGATAAGAAAACATATTTTATAAAAATAAAAAGCATAATCAATTTAGTAATTAGGGTAAGCCATCCGGCATTACCCTAAAATCAATCATTAACTTACACTATTTAATGTCTTAATAAACCCTGCTATTTAATCTTAAAAGCCTCCAGGCCACTTTCCAAGAATTTTTTGTAGTTAGCAACTTCATAATCTGCACCTTGTGGTGATACGAGTTGCATTTCTGTTTTCGGATCTAGAAGCACATAAAATGGTTGTGAATTAGATTGGAATTTTCTAGCTTGTAAATCACTCCACTTTTTCCCAATCGTATTTAATTTTCTTCCTTCGGGTGTAATCAATACAACGGCAGCAGCCAGTTCAGATTTATCATCTACATAAAGTTGTATGAGTACATAATCCTGACTGATCAGTTTATATACCTCTTTATCTGGCCATACATTGGCTTCCATTTTACGGCAATTCACGCAGGCATGCCCGGTAAAATCAATTAAGACAGGCTTGTTAAGTTTTTTGGCTTGTTCAATTCCTTCTTTATAATCAAAGTAGGCATTCAATTTTAATGGTGCCTTAAACTTATCGGCATACTTGTGCGGAACCTCATCTGCTGTATTAACAGCATGAACAGAACCGCCAATTAAACTTGCTGTGTATAAATCAAAATCTTGCGTTTCTTGTGGTGGTAAAAATGCTGACACCGATTTTAATGGTGCCCCCCACATACCAGGAACCAGGTATACGGTAAAAGCCAGCACCACTATTGCCATAAAAAGCCTTGGTACGGAGATAAAAGCCACTTCGCTATCATGTGAAAACCTGATTTTTCCTAACAGATAAATGCCCATCATGGTAAAAATCACAATCCATAAGGCTAAGAAAATTTCGCGGTCAAACCACTCCCAATGATAGGCTAAATCTACATTGCTTAAAAACTTGAGGGCAAAAGCCAGTTCCAGAAAACCCAGAACCACTTTAACACTGTTTAGCCAGCCTCCGGATTTTGGCAACTTACTCATTACCGAAGGGAATAATGCAAAGAGCACAAATGGAATGGCTAATGCTAAAGAAAAACCGAACATACCAATGGCTGGCCCCAAAAGCGCTCCGGTAGTTGCCGCCTGAACCAATAAAGTGCCAATAATTGGCCCTGTACAGGAAAAAGATACCAAAGCTAGTGTGCCTGCCATGAAAAACAGGCCGGCAATACCACCTTTATCGGCGTTTGCATCCATTTTATTTACCCAAGATGAAGGCAAGGTAAGCTCAAAGGCCCCAAAAAATGAAGCAGCAAAAACCACTAACAATAGAAAAAACAAGAAATTAAAAATCCCGTTTGTGGATAAACTATTTAATGCATCTGCACCAAATATGATGGTAACCAACAGTCCGAGCACCACGTAAATGATTATGATAAAGATGCCATAGAGTGATGCCCTTCTAAAAGCCTTACCCTTTTCTGCTCCTTTAGTAAAAAAACTTACGGTTAAGGGCAACATTGGAAAAATACAAGGCATCAGCAATGCCGCAAACCCACCTACAAAACCTGTGAGAAAGATTTCCCAAAAGCTATCTTGATTGGGGCTTGCCACGGTTGCCGGTTGTTGCTTTACTGGAGAAGATACTGTTGCTTCTTTTACTGTAGTATCGACCCCAATGGTGGCCGTATCTACTGCATCTGCCTGGATTTCGGTAAACTGTAAATCATCTGTTGATACACTATCCTGAGCAAAACTACTAAAGCATAACGAACAAGTGAAGAGCACACTAAGAACAGTCTTTTTTAAAGATATCATCATCTTTTCAAATTATTTAACTGCAATACTAAACGCAATTTCCTCTGGTGGCAAGCATTGTTTATCGTTGCAAACCATCGATTCTACCGTTCCTTTTACAAGAGCGCTCTTCCCGGTAAGTTTTATTTTTTGTTGAAAAATAACACTGTGTTCAAAATAACTCACATTCATTTTGAAGGTATCTTCATACTTGACAACTGGTTTTGGCTCTATTGTTTTGCCAACTAATGTATAGCCAGCTGCCGCAGGAAAGGTGAAAGTAGTTTTTACCGGGCCGCCTGCCTTAACAAATTGCGAATAGAGATGCCATCCATCATCTATCGTTGCTTTAATATAAAGTGTAGCCGTAGTTGCACTTGTTCTTTTGGCGGCATAAGACCAGGTAATAGGTTTAAGAATCTGGCTACTTGCGCTTAGACTCATCAAACCGATGACGAAAAATAAAATTATTGCTTTTTTCATTATTTAATTGTTTTCTTTAACCAGGTAATGATGATGTTTATGGCTTCAGGAGATACTGAACTCTTGATATTTGGAAGTTCAGCCTGATCGCAAGTTTGACAAGGAAGCAAAAGATGGTTTACATCTTTTAATAAGTGGGTTTCTACCTTTGTATTGCCACCTGCTGTGATATAGTTTTTCCAGTTGTCTAAATTAGATGCTACAACATAATAGTCTTTATCGCCGTTTATAGCCAATACCGGAACTTTAATTTTTGCCAGCGTACGTTGTGCATCGTATTTGATAAAATACCTGTACCATGGGCCTATAGCATAATTTACATAGCTGTAAACAGGAAATCTAAAGTGATCAAATTCAATTTTCAATGTTTTAAAGTAAGCATCATCCTTTACCTTCCAGGTGGTATAAGTCTCATTTAGCTTTGCTTCCATATTTGCAGAATCAGCATATTTTAAAGCTGTTTCGAACATCAGTTTATTAATTTCATTTGAGCGTGCTTTATCATAATCAGGTAATTTAGATTCGGCAATGATCTTTTCATTCTGCGAAACAAGCGCATCAAAACCGTTCATGGCTATCCCGGAAAGGCTAATTAAAAAACTAACATCCTTATTTTCTGCTGCTGCAATAGCCATGGCTGCACCGCCCTCGCTGTGGCCAATTAAGCCTATTTTCTTGGTATTTATTTGCTTTACGCCTTTAAGATATTGAACCGCCAGTAATGCATCTTTTGCAAAATCTGCTGTAGTGGCCGTTTCATAAACACCTGTAGTAGCTCCAACTCCTCTATCATCCAGTCTTAACACGGCATATCCATTCGTGGCAAGCGCATTGGCAACATCCAGAAATATTTTATGCCCGGCCATTAATCCATCTCTATCCTGTCGGCCGGTACCCGAAACCATAACCACGGCCGGGTACTTTTTATTACCTTCTGGCAGAGAAAGTGTTCCACCATAGGTAATTTTTCCATCAGGAGATTTAAAGGTTACTTCTGTATTTAAAAATTTTTGTGCCTGGCTTACCTGAAGTAAACCCATCACACCGATTAGTAGTAAGGTGATCTTTTTCATCATTATTCAGCAGTTTTAGTCATTTCAATTAAAGCAGACATTTCATCTGCTAACCCCGTAGCACTTCCTTTAAAACCAATAGAAACAAATCTTAAAAACCCGTTTTTATCTATAATTAATTTTTGTGGGATACCAGAATTCATTGTTACCGAACGGATTTTGTTATACACCTCAGAGTTCGTTTTCAAATCGCCTGTTTTATTATCAAAAAGCACATTAAACGGATAGTTATTATCCTTAATAAATTTAGCATTCTCTGCTTTGTAAGTATCGCCACGTTCTTCTGTATCTACAAAATAGAAAACAACATTTGGATCATTTTTGTACTTCTCTACGGCGATTTTCATTCCCGGAAAAGATGCTTTGCATGGCACACACCACGTTGCCCAGAAATCAAGAATAACCACCTTGCCTTTTAAATCTGCCGAGTTAACTGTTTTGCCATTCAGATCTTTCATGCTCCATGATGGCATCTCCCTTTTTATCATGGTTGACTTAATTTCTTCAGTTTCCTTCACTTTATCAGCTGGATTCTTGAGCGAATCGGTATAAGCATCAAAGCCTTTTTCAGATTTATGCTTATGAACATAAATCTCTTTTAACATGGCTAACATCTCTGGCGAGCTTTGGTTATTGAACATGCTTTTAACCAGTAAATCCTCCAATAATTCTGTTTTATTTAATTTCTTTAAGCTTAGTGCCTGCTCATTATTGATATCGGCTTGGCTATAATTCAACTCGGCCTGTGCATCTTCTGCATATTTTAGTGCCAATTCATATTTGCCGCTTTGATTTAATAAGCCAATATGGTCTGCAGCTATAATTGATACAAAATTCCTCTTGTACTCCTTTTGCCATTCTGATGGGGAGAGATACCTCATATTTTCCGGACGGTTTTGCTTAAAGGATTCGTATCTGCGAACAAGTAAATCAGAGTACGTGGCTACCTTTTTCATATCGCCTTCTTTTCTGTGATAAGCGATGCCAACCAATTTATAGTAAATTGAAGTAAGCATATTGTAAGCAATAGAATCTGCATATTTGGCTACATAATCTGTAGGAGAATTTTTCATGGCACCGAAAACCATTATGTTTTGATACACCACGCCATAATTGATGCGGTTTTCTAAATCGAATTGCGCATTTGCCTTATATTCCGGAAAATCCTGAAGAAATTTTGCCGAAGCATTTATTACTGAATCAGGATCCCGGTTTTGAGAAATGCTTTTATAAGCGACCAGCCTTGCTAAACTCCCTTTTGGAAACCTGGTGGTTAACACTTTGTTAACTGAATCTGATGATTCTTTTTTACCCATCAGGTTCTGATAGATATATCTGGCTTTTAGCAAATCTGCTTCGGTTGCATCCGGTCTGGTTAAATATTTACAAACCAATACTAATTTTGGTGTTGCAGCATCGCCCATAAATCCCTTGAGCGCAATAGCGTAATCGAGCGCCAATACAGGCTTAGAATTTGGATTATAAGAAATCTCCTGGTTTAACCAATGATAGGTGGCGGTATCACTTACGCCTTTAAAATTAATATATCCAGGAATATCTTTTCCATACTTTGGAGAACGTGCTAATCCCCAGCCGGCATAAGCACCGGGAGCCATCGCCCCTGCCCTGTCTTTATCGTTCATCAGAATAAAATAACCCAGGTTGTGGTTATTGTCTACCGAATCACCGGCTATAAATTTAAGCCCCAGTAAACCGCAATTGGCAGGAATATTAAAATCAGCTTTCCATTCCTTATCTGCCTTACTAAAGTTTAAATCTACAGCATTCCATTTATAATTAATATACTGATAAACCACTGCCTTTAGTCCATTTTTACCTGCTAAGCTGGTGCCTGACGGATTATACCAGATGGTTATTGGCTTTCCGTTATAGGCTTTTTCTGGTGTAAACCGGAAGTTCTTGGTTGTTTGTGCAAATACCGAAAAGGAGAGTGAGATAAGAAAGAGTAAAAGGGCATTTTTTTTCAACATGATTTCAAAAGGTTAAAGGCACAGCCATTAAGCTGTGCCGGATGATTATTGTGTATTAAGGATTTGGTTCTAATTCAGGATTTAAGTTACGGTAGTATTCTGCTATCGGAAAAGTGTATCTATTGCTATTGGGTACCAGCGTAGTGGTTACTCCGTTAAAAGTTCTGGTATAAGTTCGCTGAAAAAGGGCATCAGTATTAAGCCTCCGCATATCCCACCAACGTAACATGGTTCCAAAAAATTCTCTTCTGCGTTCATCAATTACCTTAACAAGTGCATCATTTGCACTGCTGGCCACTAAGGGCACATAATCTGCAGGCTTAAATCTTTTAATTCTCAGGGCATTCACCAAATTCATGGCATTGTTTATATCTCCGCCCCTGGCAAAGGCTTCCGCACGGATTAACATCATTTCTGGCACCGATACCCCCTCATTTCTGGTTTCTCTGGTTACTGATTCCTTAGAAAAAAAGCGACCAGTATACGTCGAAGAAATGGCGCTAGCAGGAGCAGTAAAAAGTGTATATCGCTGATCTTTAGTTCCTAATAAATTTAAGTATTCAGTGCTTAATTTCATTACTGCAGGCGCAGTAGTCATAGAACCGCCCGTAGGTATTTTAGAAAGTAAAATTTCCGGGTTACTTATTCTCAATGGATAATTTGTGCTGGTAATGGAAGTTAAATTGGAAAGATCAACAAGCGTATTTCTTAATTTCAATGCTTCATCTGCATACCTTGCGGCATTGGCATAATCATTCCTCATTAAATAACACCTGGCCAATTCACCATAGGCTGAGGCTTTTGATGGCAAAGTATTATAGGCTTGCGAATTAGGTAAATATGGAACTGCTGCAGTCAGATCATTTATAATTTGTGTATAAACAGCTTCTACACTCGCCCTTTTTAGCGATTGGCTAACCGTTTGTACCAATAGTAAAGGCACACCTAAATCGGTAGACGCAGAAGCCGCATTATACGGCTTGGCATAAGTATTAATCAGGTTTAAGTAAGCATCTGCGCGATGAACGAATGCCTCAGCCATTAATGCATTTTTATCTGCTGCTGTGCCATCACTGGCAGGAAGTTCATTAATAATGGTATTACAATTAAGAATGGTAGCATATAGGGTAAGCCAGCTCTGATCCTGCTCGTATGGCGAGCCAAATGGAAAAATAACGGGTTGCCAACTGTAGCTCTGCGTGAAATAATAGTTGAATTGGCTTCCGGATAAATCAAACTGTTGTGCTGCATCGTTTAGGTCTATATCTGAAGAAGCAAAATCAGATAAATTGGCTACACCGTCAAATCCTCTACTATTATTTAACAGGTAACGATAGTTAATGGTTTGATTGGGTACCAGATTGCCCTGTGTTTTAATGTCTACAAATTTTTTACATCCGGATAGCGCTGTTGCTATTAGTAGAAAACTATATATTGTATGTTTTATATTCATGATTTGCCGGGAATTAAAAGTTAACATTAAGTGAGAAATTATAGGAAACTGCCGACGGTAGGCCTAACGTGGTTGCAGTTAAACCACTCACAAAGTCTGGATCAAAACCTTCTTTGTTGGCAGTCCAGATTAAGCCAAGATTCCTTACCGCAAAAGCTAAATTTGCTGCCCTAACCAGTTTCGTAATTTGCGCTACAGGTAACTGATAGGTTAATGATAATTCCCTTAAACGTACATAATCACCCTTAAGTACATTAATATCCGACTGCTGATAACGTAAAAGGCTCACTGCTGCAAAAGTTCCGCCTGCCCCAGGCACATTGGTAATGGCCTCATCTCCAGCTTTAATCCAGCGTCTGGTTATATCTTCATTCAAATCGTATCTTACTCCGATTCTCGCTGTTGGGTATGAAGAAATAGTTGGCCTTAAAAAGACATTACCGAACTGATAAGAGGCTACAGCCATTAAGGTTAGTTTTTTATACCGGAAGTTGGTATTAAAATTACCGAAATACGGTGCGTTTCTCCGCCCTGCATAGCTAAGCGCATCAATGGAAGTAAGATTTCGGCTTGCAGCAACTTTAGCACCCTTTTCATCAAATACCTGGGTAAGCCCTGTGGCATCTAAACCAGCATTTTTATATACAAATACTTTATCGTTAGGATAATCATTAAGGAGGTTTCCGTAAGCAGGATTAGCATAGAATGAAGAGGTAAGGGCAAATCTTACATCCGTAATTTTATTGTTATTATAGGCGAAATTAATTCCGGTATTCATTTCGAAATCATCATTTCGAAGAATTACTCCCCTTAAGTTCAAATCTACTCCATTACCAGAAAGGCTTGTTGCATTGCGGAATAGTGAGGTTATCCCATAAGTACCATTTATAGGAAATTCATAAAATAAATCTTTTCCTCTTTTGGTGTAGATATCCACCGCACCTGATAACCTGTTGTTTAACAAATCAAAATCTACACCCAGATTTGCTACAGCAGTTTTTTCCCACCTGAGTTCTGGATTTGCCGGCGAACTGATTGAAGCGTATGGAAGCCCAGTGGTAAGATCGCTGGCAGCCAATGCAATGTAGGTAAAAGGGTAAATGTTGGTAGAAATATTTCCGTTCACACCGTAAGTGGCACGGATACTTAAATTATTAATCCATTTGGTGTTGCGCAAGAATGATTCTTTCGCCACATCCCATTTTAAACCGGTAGACCATAAGGGTGTGGCCCTGAATTTACGATCTACACCAAAGTTATTATAATCATCATAGCGAACACTTCCTGATAGTGTGTATTTACCTTTAAAAGTATAAGCAGCATTACTGTAATAGGATAAATACCTTCTGGTTTTATCTTGCTGAACCGGACTTCCATTTAACGGAAAGCTGAATCCCTGAATGGATGAATAAGGTGTAAAAAAGTCTACAGGCCTGGCCAATCCGGTGCCTGTGTTATATCCATACATGGTATTGGTACCCTGACCAATCTTCGTTTGACGGATTTCTGAACCAGCAATCATGGTTAACTGGTGAATGCTATTAAATATATTATCATAATTTAATTGCCCCCTTAAAGTGTAGTTATTACTGGTTGTATTAACCGCTGTAAGAATACCGCTACCAGGAGATAATCCGATTGAATTAATAGCAAGTGCACCTGATGCCGGTAAAGGTGTATAGCCGTTTACCAGGTTTCTATATAGGTAAGTTTGCTCGTTATAATAGCTTCTTGAATTACTAAAACCTCTTTCATTACCATAAAATGCATTGGCCGAAAGCCCTTTAAAGATTGGTACATTTAAATTCAAATTAACCGTATAGTTGTTATCCTCCTGGCGATTATCGGCATTATCCATTTCATTAAGTGAATTGTAGTTCCAGTTTAAATAGCCCCTGCTCTGGAGCGAATTTACCCATCCAGAATAATATTGCCTTGAATAGCTCACTCTGTTGCCCTGATCATCTACAAGTTGGTTGTAGGGCATAAAGGTGGTTGAGGATGGACTTAATAACGCATTTAAAGACTGTCCATTATTATTAAACTTAAAAAATGAGCCTTTTACGTTTGTAGACAGGGTTGCTACTTTAAACAATTTAAAATTATTGTTCAAAGTAAAAGTTAAGCGTTGCCCATCTACGCCAACGGTTTGAGGATTTTCTTTACTGTATGATGCTGAATAAAAATAATCACTGCTTTTTCCACCACCGCTAACAGAAAAATCATATTGCTGATTGTTTGATGGCCTGAGCAGGTATTGAGAGATTTGATCCAGGCTATTGATGGAACTGTATTTGGCAATAGCCTCATTATAGGCCGCCTGGGTAATTGTTCCTGCTCTAAGTTTAAACGTTAAATCTGTTACATCGGCCACTGGTTGCCCGAAAGGGTTTAAGGCATTTGGCGTTGTAATTAAATTTTTGGCGACCAGATCTTGCTCATAGGCAATGGCTTGAGAAGCGTTCATTAAATTCAGATAACCCAGATCAGGTTTATTAGAAACCGTAGCAGATGCCGAAAAACTAATTTTTGGTGCCTGATTTTGTGATCCCTTTTTAGTGGTTACTACAATTACGCCATTTGCCGCACGTACCCCCCAGATAGAGGCCGCTGCTGCATCCTTTAAAAAAGTAATGCTTTCTACATCATTTGGATTCAGGGCAGATAAATCCAGTTCCGAAATCGCACCATCTATAACTACCAGCGGAAAACTCTCCCCCCTTACGGTACTAACACCTCTTATAGACATGCTGTAATCGGTTGTTCCCAATGTTCTTGTTCCACCATTAATGGCTACCTGCGTATTTCCGTAGGTAAACATGTTATCAGAATTTAAATTAACCTTTAATCCTGCAACCTGATTTTCCAAACGCTGTACAAGGTTAGGCGTCTTAATTTTTTCAAGATCTGCAGCCGTAATTTCAACTGCGGCACCGGTTGAACGTTCTTTAGGCAATACCTGGTAACCATTAGAAACAATATTAACATCATTTAACTGGCTGCCTGCTGTTGGCGATAACGAAATTATGAGGCTTTTTGGCTGGCCTACCACCGATCTTACGGCTGTTTGATAACCTAAATAGGAAAAGCTGATACTGGTTGCCGCCTTTGGCACAAAAAATGCAAATTTACCCTCACGATCTGTCATGGTTGCACGATTTGAACCATCCGATTTAATGGTTACGCCAGGCAACCCGCCTCCGGTTTCGTCTGATACCTTACCGGTAAGATAAAACTCTTCATCATTTCTGTTTGCCAAAGGTGCAGATGGAGCGTCCTGCTGGAGGGTTTTATCCCCGCGGCTAACAATTGTATAACTCCCTTCACTAACATATAAGAAAAGTAAATTATTAGGATAAAGTATCCTTTTTAAAGATTCATCGAGGGATTTAGCCTTTAAACTCTCCGCTGGAGTAAACTTCCCCTGAATAATGGCATGCTCATAAGCAAATTTGGTTTTATATTTTGTTGAAATGGCATTAAGTGCTGCTTCCATTGTTATTATTTTATCCTGAGCTGAAACAGGATGACTTATATTCAGCAAAAAAATAACGGATAGCAGATAGTAGATTGGTTTAGTTAAATTTCTAATCATCTTAGTTGTTTGGTTGGTTTGGTTTGGTTGATTAATTTTTTAATGTTCAGCGTCGTGTTTCCAGCCGAATAGTCTTCCCTTCTTTTTTAACATTCACATTTAAAATATTACTGAGCGTAAACAGTAAGCTTTGTTCACTCCTTATAGAAATACTTCCATCGATTTTTTTATTGCCCAAGGCCGGATTATCTAGAATAACCTTGTAGCCATATAAATCTTCGAAAGCAGTAATAATTTCATTAACAGTTGCCTGGTTTACGATGAGTTTGCCATCCACCCAAGCTGTTTGTTCAAGCGGGCTTTGTTGATTAAGCATCAACTGACCATTAGTAGAATTGATTTTGATGGTGTTGCCCGGTTGCAGAAAATATCCTGCATTGGTTTTTATTGATCTAACCTTAACCTTACCGTTCACCAATGCGACATTTGCAAGGCCATGTCTTTCTTTCAAATTAAACTCAGTACCCAAAACCGAAACTTCCACACTTTTAGTTTTGGCCTGAAATAATTCTCCTGATTTAACTGCTGAAGGATTTTGATTGAGGTGTTTTACCTTGAAGTAAGCCTCGCCTTCAAGAGCAATGGATCTCACTTTTTTCCAGGCATAGGCACGCGGGTAACTCAGCGTTGAGTTTGCATTTAACAGAATTTCTGTGCCATCTGAAAATTGAATCTTTTTCGTTTCACCATAATTGGTGAGTACAACAATGTTACTGGTAAAGTACCAAACAGATAAAATGCCGACCACTAAAGTTGCTGCAATGGATGAAGACCAAAGGATGTAAGATTTGGCTCTTTTTCTTTTCGCTTCAATCTGAGCAATTGAAGAATTGATATCCATTCTTAGGTTCTCCATAAAACCATGGGGTACCATAATCTCCTGAGCACTAAAAATAATCTTCAACTCTGAGTAGGCTTCCTGAAAAGCAACCTGGTGATCTGGATTTTCTACACTCCAGTTTTTCCAAAACGAAACATCGTCTGGAGATTGGAATTTTACATAGCGAATAAAATCGCGATCTGCTAAAAACTCAGCAACAGTATAAAACCGGTATATTTCTTTATTCATTTAGACTGCCTTCTTGCACTTATTACGGTAAAGACAGTTAATATTTAAATATTACCCCATGGAATTTAAAATATTTTAAAAAAGACTTAAAAAAATTGCATAATGCCACGCTAAAAAATATTTTAACAGGAAAAATGAAGAAAACAGCGTATTTTTTTTTTATTTCCTGACTGATAAGAGCATGGCCAATAAGAGCGCATTATCTATGTTTAAGATTTGTCTTAGCGCTTCCAGGGCCCGGGCACTTAGTTTGTAGGTACCTTTAATGGTTAAATCCATTATTTCAGCAATTTCAGCATATTCCATTTCCTCGAAATATTTAAGGTAAATAATCTCTTTTTGCCTGGCCGTGAGTTTATTCATTGCAGCAGACAACTTCATGGATTTTTCGCTATGCTCTTCTTTTTTTATAAAATCAGATTCGACAGTGAATTTGAGGTCGAAATGATCTTCACCATTTAATTCAACGGTGTCATATTTACTTTCAGATAACCTGTAATTGGTAATGCCGTTGCGCAAAGAAGAAATAAGATAGTTGCGAAGACTGGTAACTTCGGCTAAAGTACTGTGCTTAACCCAAAGCTTAACAAACAAATTCTGCAGACAATCGTGAACGGCATCCTCATCCTGGAGCATGCGCATGCCATATTGGAAAAGCGAATTGAAATGTCTGGTGTAGATCATATCCAATGCAACTTTATCACCCTTTTTTAAAAGGTTCCACAGTTCAATATCGTCGATGCTTTTTTCCACAAGTTAAAGAATTCTAAACGCCTAAAATACACATCTAGATTATTGCAATGGTGTTTATTATTTGATGTTTAATGATCTTTAGATTTGAGTTCGGCTATTGGTTTAAAAGATGTTTGGGTTTCTGAACAAACCTATTAAATAAACTAATTAAAACGATACATTTTTAATATATTTTGTATGATTAAACCGAATACTACATTTAGTATTCAGTTTAATCTATTTAATTGGAAATGGTAATCACTTTAATTATAAACTTAAAAGGTTTTGGTGGCCTATGCGGCGAAAATACTTCAAGGTTTAAACCGTAGCCTTCCTGCCGTTCAAGCATTTTCTATTATTTGGTGACTCACCAACCGAAAACTCACATCTCTACACCCTATGTATTAAAATTGATAATCAAACTTAAACAGCGGGGCGGGCCAAGGGCTAGTTTATTTTAACTGGATTAATACCTAATACGGTTTCAAGTGAAGGTTTGAATCATGTTACAATGAATTCAAAAAATCCATATACAGCGGTACACTTTTTTCAATCCATTCTGCTGAAGAATTATATTCGATTCCATAATACGCAAACGCGGGCTGGTAATTGGCTTTTACAAAATTAAAGGAAAGCTCGAACGGGCGCAATAACTCTTCCAGCGGATAATGGTAAACTCCCGATTCTTGATAGTCGGCTTCATCTGCGCCAAGAGAAATGGCCATGGAAATCTTTTTCCCGGCGAGTTTATAACCACTTTCACTCCCATAAGCCCAGCCATGTAAGAGCACTTCATCCAACCACTTTTTAAATAACCATGGACTGTTAAACCAATAATACGGAAACTGAAACACAATTTTATCATATTCTTCCATCAGCTTCTGCTCTGCTAACACATCAATTTTTCCATCGGGGTAACTTTTATGCAGCTGATGAATTTCGTATTGCTCAGGAAATTTTTTCAATTCTTCTACCCATCTTTTATTAATAATGGAACCTTCAATATCTGGGTGAATAACTACGATTAATGTTTTCATTTGATCAATTTTAAATTTATTTATTGCAAAAATAGCGTAGGTACGCTAAATTAGCCACCTTAGCCACCCATTGTTATCTACTATAAAAAATGTAAGTAATGTCTAATATCAAAGAAACATCTACCAACTTTGCCAATAAACAAGCTTTGGCAGAAGAATGTGGCGAAGCCTATGCAAGCAATATTATTAGCGGCCAATGGGCATTGGTAATTTGCTCTTGGTTAATGAATGGAAAGCTAAGGTTTGGTGAACTGAAAAAACGTTTGCCAAATATTACAGAGCGAATGCTTACCCTGCAACTGCGTAAACTGGAAGAAAATAAACTGTTAATCCGAACAGTTTATGCAGAAGTACCGCCAAAAGTTGAATATGAACTCACCTCAATTGGGTATGAATTAGGGCCTATTATTCAACACCTTGATCAATGGGCACAGAAACATAAGGAAATAAAATAAAGCCGGGCTAAAAAACAAAAATTGCCTGAACCTTTTTGCTTGTGGCAAAACATTAACCGGCAAAGCTTTGGTGGCCTTTGTTGGGGGAAATACTTCGAAAGTTTTATGGTATGCCCGCAAAACCTGCGAAATCTTCAGTACACAGGAGATTTAAATTAAATTGAATTGAAATACTACAGTTTTTAGATAGCCTCAAAAGTTAATTCATCTTATTCTAAACTTCATTTCACATGCCCTTGTTCTTTAGGCATGGAAACAAAAAAACTATCCTACGATCAGCATGGAATAAGTGATTACTTATTTACGGCTTCTGCTCTGGTTTTACCTAAGGTGATTGGATTGGATCGGTCTTCTGTAATCCGTTATGGTGTACTGGGCATCAATTTATTGGCCTATAATTTACTAAGCAATCATTGTTATGGTGCAGTAAAAACCATCAGGAGAAAAACTCACCTGCATATTGATCTTTTCAATATCGCGCTCCTATCTACTCTTTCTGTTTTTCCTTTTGTACGCAGAAAGAAAAAAGTACTTGCTTACCATTTGGCTTATACTGCTCTTGCTGCCTTGAATGTGGCGGTTAGCGACTGGAAAGAAGAGCCAGAAGAGAATAAATATCTGTTCATATAAATAAAAAAGAAGAAATTATGTTAGCAATGAATTATCGTGGCCCTTACCGGGTCAGAGCAGAACAGCGCCAAATGCCAGAAATCCTTCATCCGGAAGATGCAATTGTTCGCGTAACCAGAACCTGTATTTGCGGATCAGATTTGCATTTATACCATGGTATGGTTCCTGATACCCGGGTAGGCTCTACCTTTGGGCATGAATTTACCGGTATTATTGAAGAGGTTGGTCCATTGGTTACGAATGTAAAGGTTGGAGATCAGGTTTTAGTGCCTTTTAATATTGCCTGCGGAAAGTGTAACTTCTGTAAGCAAGGCCTTTACGGAAATTGTCATGAATCCAATTCTATGTCAACCGCGGTTGGCTCCATATTTGGCTATTCGCATACCGCAGGTGGTTACAATGGCGGGCAGGCAGAATATGTACGCGTGCCTTATGCCAATACAGGCCCGACTGTAATCCCTGCAGATATGGATCCTGATGATGCTGTTTTACTTACCGATGTCGTACCTACGGGCTATCAGGCGGCAGAAATGGGTGGAATAAAAGAAGGCGATACAGTTGTTGTTTTTGGCGCTGGTCCTATCGGGATTATGGCTGCGAGGTGTGCCTGGTTTTTTGGAGCTGCCCGCGTAATCATCATTGATCATGTTGATTACCGCTTAGAATTTGCAAAAAACTACGCCAAATGTGAGGCGTATAATTTTAAATCGATGGAAGATCCGGTAATGTTTATTAAAAAGATTACCGATTGGTACGGAGCAGATGTATGTATAGACTGCGTAGGCTGCGAAGCGGAAGGAAATACCCTGCAAACCTTTACCGGCAAAGTAACCTTAATGCAGGCTGGTTCTGCAACAGCTTTACAATGGGCCATTAATAGTGTTAAAAAAGGTGGCATTGTTTCCATTGTTGGTGTTTATGGTCCGCCATTTAATTATGTACCTATTGGTAACGTCTTAAATAAAGGAATTACCATCAGGGCAAATCAGGCATCTGTAAAACGGCTCTTGCCAAAGCTAATTGATCATGTACAATCAGGAAGACTGAATCCTAAAGGATTAATCACCCACAGAATTCCTTTGGAAGAGGTATCAGATGCTTATCACATTTTCTCTTCCAAACTGGATGAATGTATCAAAACCGTTCTCATTACTTCTACTAAAGCATAAAAAGATGAACACAGAAAATTTCGATTATAAGAGCATCCCGGGATGGGGAATGGATATAGACCCGGAGAATGAGCCAACCTACCCGATGAAGAACTATACCGGCGATGACCATAAACGCAGTGATTATGAAAAATCGCCTCCGCAGCCCGTTGATGTTGAAGTACTTAAATCTATTGAAAGGCCACAATATTCTGCTGTAATTGGAACCACTGTTCCACCTTCAGGTTTGAGTGGTGCCATCAGGCGGTATGCTTTTAAACATAGCGAAGATCGGTATCGCCATTGGATTCCTTTAATTCTGGCCGACAGGGTGAATAGTTGGGAAGGCATTTTTGAAGATTTAAAAAAAGGGTATATTCCAAATATCCTTGCAGAGCGTGGCTTCAAAGCTGAGTTAAAATACAACCCCCAGGGACTGGTGAAAAAAGTATTTGTTACGGCATTAGTTGCCTCCCTGGCAATTACTTATTTATCCAGAAGAAAATAGATTAAATTTTTCCGATGAAAAACATTACCTGGAAAAATAATTTCAGGTAATGTTTTTGATTTAAAAACAAATAACATTTATTAAGTAAATCTTTTTCCATCCAGGTTATTCTATCCTGTAAAGTAATAACGGTCAATTTATTACAGTTCACGAGAACCTCCAAACTATAAATCCAATTAAAGGATTTAATATCTTAAGGTAGTTAACACCTGCTAAAAAACACATTACTAACCGAACAGTTTCCGGCATAAACTGTTTAAGTAGGTAATAAATACCATTACTTAAAGCAGCACTAATACACCTAAACCAAATGATGGAAGAACGAATATTTTCGCCCGTAGAAATTGATAGAATTATAGAAATGGCATGGGAAGACCGTACCACTTTTGATGCCATTGAAATTCAGTTTGGCCTAAACCAGACAGCTGTGATCGCACTCATGCGAAAAGAGATGAAAGCAAATAGTTTTAAACGGTGGCGCAAACGCACAAAAAACCGCCCGACCAAACATGCTGCTTTGCGCACAAAAGACATCATCAGGTTTAAGTGTGACCTTCAAAGATCAATTACTCACAATAAAATTTCCAAAAGATAGGTTATCGGGAAATTAGTAAGTACCGGAAGGCAGCCTGGATAGCACTATGATTTAAACTTAAAGGCATAAAAGTTATTACCCGTACCGCATTGGGATTGGATATCTGTAATTATTTATATGTTCATGAATATAGTTTAATCTTTAAAGCCATCGCAACCAGCAATAGCCTATTGCCGGGCTGATTAATTCTCTTATAACTGCTTACTTCTTTTTTTAAAAAATATTTCTGGAGTTTGTTAACTATTTTAAAGAGCTGATTAATTCAACAATAATTCATCGAGTTTATTAATTTCATCAACCAGTTTACGCCTGCCGATCTGTTGGCGCCACATGGCATAATAAAGTCCCTTTTGCTCAATTAATTCTTCATGATTGCCGCTTTCTACAATCTCCCCGTTTTCTAAAACATAAATTCGGTTAGCATGCATAATTGTTGATAAGCGGTGGGCGATGATCAAGGTGATATGGTCTTTAAGTTCAGACAGCTTATTCACCGTTTTAGTAATCTCTTCTTCTGTCAGGGAATCCAATGCCGAGGTAGCCTCATCAAACAGCAAAATATTTGGATTTCTTAACAATGCCCTCGCTATAGATAACCTTTGCTTTTCGCCACCAGAAACTTTTACACCACTTTCTCCAATAAGCGTATCTAGACCATCTTCTGCTCTTGATAATAACGATTGGCAGGCGGCTTTATTAAGTGCTGCCATGCACTCCTCATCTGTTGCATCAGGTTTTACAAACCTAAGATTATCTCTGATATTGCCAGAAAACAGCTGCGTATCCTGAGTCACAAAACCAATCTTCCTTCTCAACTCATCAAGATGAATTTCATCGGTATGTGTTTTATTGTAAAATACATCGCCTTTAAATGGCTTGTACAGGCCAACCAATAATTTAATTAAGGTGGTTTTACCTGATCCAGATGGTCCTACAAACGCTACTGTTTCCCCTTCTTCTGCATGAAAGGAGATGCCATTTAAGGCATTGCGATTGCTGTTTTTATATTTAAAGAACACATTCTTAAATTCGATATGATCAATTTTATGTAATGAGGTTGGATCGTCAGGTATGGCTTCTACAGGCATATCCATAATGCGTTTAAAGTGACCGAAGGATATTTGAGCTTCCCGCCAGGTTAATGCCATGTGTCCGAATTCCTGTAATGGTCCGAATAGAAAATAAGAGTACAACAGGAAACTAAAATACTGACCTGCTGAAAGTTCTTTATCAAAGATCAGCATAAGCATCACTACAATCATCACACTTCTTACAATATTAACCGTACTTCCCTGAATAAAACTCAGCATCCTTAAAATTTTGGTCTTTACAATTTCAAGGGTTAGAATTTTATAAGTTGCCGTATTTAAACGATCAATTTCCTGTTCGCCCAAGCCATGACTTTTAACCAGCTCGATATTTCTTAGTGACTCTGTGGATCGCCCTGCCAAAACTGAAGTTTTAGATACGATAGCCCGGTGAACAACCTTTACCTTTTCAGAGAGTTTCCAGCTCAAATAGGTAATAATCGGAACGGAGGCAATGAATACCAGCGTGACTTTATAGCTAATCAAGGCAGAATATACGCTTACAAAAATGATCCCAAATAAGGCCATAAAGGTGACATTAATGGAAGATTTGATAAAGTTTTCGGAGTCACTTCTTACCCTGCCCAGCATGTCGAGTTTTGCTCCGCTTCGTTGCTCTTCAAAAACATAGTAAGGCATATCCAGGGAGTGTTTCATTCCGTCGGCATACATCTCGGCTCCTGTTTTCTGAGCAATGGTAATGGTATAAAAATCCTGAAAATTATTTGCAATTCGGGATACCAGTGCTGCACCTATACCTAAGCCGATTAGCGTCATAATTCCGGTAAAATATTCATGCCTGGTAAGCAGTTCTCTCTTATTAATGTAATCATCAACAAGTTTTCCAGTAATCAATGGCTCAACAAGGGAAAAGCCCTGATTAATTGCCGTCATCAACAACGCCAATAGTACAATATACTTGTGCTTTTTTAGATAGCTAAATAAAATCTTCATAGTTTCGGCAAATTAAACGCAGTATTTTATAACGAAATAAAACTTGTTTTATGATTTCTACCTTAAAATCACTACCATCTTATTTTATTTAATCATTAACGGCCATACAACAAGGAGGAATGTATATTTGTTTTATATGTAATCTTTAACACCCTAAATTAATTAATAAAATCACCAAAAACGATTGCCCTACATAATTAAAACCTTATTTAGCACAAATTCTTCAGTGCTTTTACTTCTTTAATACATTTTTAAACAATTGTTGATATAAATTTTTTAAAAATATATTTTGTAAGATAGAAAATCGATCGGATACTCAACACAAAACACTCACAATTAAACTTTTAACTGTAATTACCCAGTTTAATCTTAGAACTCGATTTAATAGCAAAAGATTTAGCAGATTTTTAACTTTCTGAATGTATAGTTTAGTTTAACCGGTATGATTCCAGTCATTTAAACTTTTATTTCAGCAAATCGGGAAGGATTCAACTTGGAACACGAATAAAACCTTATATTGTTGTACCATCCTAACACGCCCTATATATGAATTGCAAAAAAATTGCACCTATTGTTGTATTTCTATTGAGCATTATTTTTAATGATACCCAGGCGCAGTTGCTTAACACGGTCAAACTGGATAGTTTTTTCAAAGCAGTTTCTTCCAATAGTCAGGTAATGGGTAGTGTACTCATTACTAAAGAAGGTAAGTCCATTTATCAGAAAACCATCGGCTATAGTCAGATCGATGGCGAGAAAAAGATCCCTGCCACTTTACAAACGAGATACCGGATTGGTTCTATTTCCAAGAGTTTTACAGCAGTGATGATCTTCCAATTGATTGAGGAAAAGAAAATTTCGCTGGACACTAAGCTTTCCATGTTTTTCTCACAGCTGCCTAATGCAGATCGAATCACCATAGCGCACCTGCTCAATCATACCAGCGGTCTTTCTGACTATGTAAACGAAAATAAGGAATGGATCACAGTGCCCCATACAAAGGAAGAATTGCTGGATAAAATCGCTATGGTGAAACCACATTTCGAGCCGGGAGCGAAACAACAGTACTCTAATGGCGGTTTCCTGTTGCTTGGATATATAATAGAAAAGCTTACTGGCCAAACTTATCAGGCAGCACTAAAGCAGCGAATCACCGATAAGATTAAATTAAAAAACACCATAGCAGCCACAATAAATAACAGTCAAACGCTTGAAGCCAGACCTTACATTTTTAACGGATCCTTGGTTCCAATAAAAGACATCTATTTCCCAAATATTGTTGGTGTCGGCGATATTCTGTCTACTCCTCAAGATTTATCAGTATTTATAAATTCGCTTGCTAATGGAAAATTAGTTAGCACCCAGAGTTACAATTATATGAAGACTTTTAGCGGCAACAATCTGTTAGGAATGGGCCTGCTAAAATCTCATTTTTACGAAAAAATACTTTTGGGCCATAATGGTGGCACTTCTGGGAGTTACAGTGCAATGTACATGGTTCCTGAAGATGGCGTTACGTTTATCATTACAACCAATGGTATGAATTATGCATTAAATGATGTTTTACTCGTGCTGCTTAAAGCATATTATAATCGTCCATACGAAATACCCAAACAGCTAAAAGAGGAAGATTTGGATGAATTGCTGGGCAATTATCAAAGTGAAGAGATGCCTTTAAAAATCTCCATTACAAAGTCGGGACCAGTCTTAATTGCTCAGGCCAGCGGTCAGTCTGCTTTTTCACTGGATGTAATAAACAGAAACGATTTTAAGCGTGAGCAATTTGACGTGCTAATGAAGTTCGACCGTGCCAGGCATGAGATGACTTTAGTACAAGGTGGTAAAAGCTATAGGTATGTAATCATCAAGTAGGAAATAGTATAATCCGTTCGAGATACAATCATTAATATTACCTCAGTTGCTGGTAACATTGGCTATCAAAAAATATAGATTGGTAAATAATTACAGGAGTACCCGACCAAACCTTATGAGTATTATGTCGCTTCATCCTTTAATATAGTCCAGTCGTCGTTTTTACCAGAGAAATATAAAGGAATTTTAACAGATTTGCGCTATGCCGCCATCCAAATTACCAACGCTCATTACCAGTTCGCTTATTAAAGCAAACTGGCAGTATGCATTGATTGGTTTTAGTACTGGCCTCGCTCTGAGTATGCTGCACACAGTATTTACTGGCCAGCTAGTGTCGGCTAGAAAGCTGTTTTTTTATCTTGCATTCAGCATTTTCATTACCGTTAGCATTGCCAATTGCCTTTTTGTATTCGAGCATTACATCAAGCCAAAAAAGATTGGCAAATGGCAGCTTATCATCATCTACTATCTATGCAATTTTGTAGGCATGTTTATTGGTACCGAGATAGCCTACTTTGTCCTTTCCAGTGTTTTTGGTGTCCCATTCCATTTTCTTACCCATTATAACGATTACAAACTTAGTCCGATCATCGCCGTTATTGCAAGCACACTCATCTATCTTTATCAAAACCAGCGTTCGATCATGCATCTCCGGCTTCAGGAAAAAGAACTTGACGTAATTAAGCTCAAAGAACTGAAAACAAAAGCTGAATTGCAGACTCTACAATCTCGAATCAATCCTCATTTTTTATATAATGCACTCAATAGCATCGCCAGTTTAAGCATTACCAATGGTAAAAAATCTGAAGAAATGACTTTATTGCTTTCAAAGCTATTTAGACATAGCCTTGATTCTCAACAGCACAATCTTATTACCATAGCTGAAGAAGTGGAGATTATGAATGCATACCTGGCTATTGAGAAGGTACGCTTCGGCAATCGTATCACTTTTGAGGTAAATGTGACACCTGATTGCAATACCTTAACCATACCTCGGTTTTTACTCCAACCATTGGTAGAAAATGCGCTGAAACACGGTTTAAAAAAGGTAATCGATCATGGTCAGCTCTGTGTGAATATTAATTGTGAAAACAATAAAATCCATATCCAAATTATAGACAATGGTGCAGGCTTTCCAGAGCAGCTTGATATGGGCTATGGCTTGCAGAGTACTTACGAAAAACTTAATCTCATCTATGGCGAAAATCATCAGTTGCAGGTGATCAACGAACCCATTAAACATATCAGCATTAAACTGCCGATTAGTACGGAGAACCTTTCCCATAATAATCAAACAAATTAAGTTTATGATCAAATATTATTGCATTGCAGTATGCTGCTTTTTTACCATAACAGTAAAATCGCAATCAGTTGCCACCTATCTACAAAAAAACAGTGTTATTCTCGGCAATACCATGGAACAGGGCACTGTTTTAGACAAAGATTTTTTCAACAATCAGATTTTTCTTATAGGCGAGTCTCATGGAATCAAGCAGCCACAGGAAATTGACTTTAACTTTCTCAAGCTCTTGAATCAAAAGGTTGGAGTACATACTTACATTGCAGAAATCGACTTTGCAAAAGCTTGGTATCTCAATAAATATTTAAAAACAGGTAATGAAAAATGTTTGGACACCGTATTTGTAGATTGGATAAAATATGATGCGCAATGGGCCAATCAGGATTTTAAGGAAAAAATCAGAAAGATCAGAGCGCTCAATAAAACCCTTTCCGCTGAAAGAAAAATACAATTTGTAGGAATCGATCAGATTCATAACCCAGTTTTAGCAGCTGATTATTTTCAGGAGGTTATCGATAAAAACAAATTTCTTTCTGAGATTATGGAATTTAAACCCTTAATCAGTTTGTTGAGAACGCGAGGCGAAGACAGTTTAATTGTGCAGGAAAGCCGTAAATTATTAAACGTAATGAATAATGAAAGCTTCCCAAAAATAAGTTCTGACGAACGTTGTAATTTAACCTATGCCTTAACTAATTGTTCCAAAATAGATTCAAAAAGTCGTGAACGCGTGATTTTTGAAAACTTTAAAAACCGCTATAAAGACTTAAACTGGGCAAGGGAAAAGTTGTACGGACTCTGGGGGTTCTCCCATATGCTACAGGCAAAAGCCAATGGAGGAAAATCAGTGTCGCTTGCTTATCTACTCTCAAACGACAAAGAGTTATCACTAAAAGGAAAAATCGCCTCAATAGGTATGCTCTACCTGGATTGCCAGATGGCCTTACCCACCCGGTTTATGCCGCCTGCTTTACAAAACAAAGGAAAACATTATACGGTGAGCAGTGATATGAATTACGATGGACCATTAACAAAATTCGAATTCATCGAAGATTTTAAAAAGGCTTCCAGTCCAAAAAGCGCAACCCTCTTTAAGATGAACGGTGCAAACAGTCCGTTTCTGAAACAACAAGTCCGCATTATCTATAGTCCTATGATGCCAGTACAGCAACAACTGCAACTGGATGAAGCTCAAAAGAGCTTAACAGATTATTTTCAGTATGTGATCTTGATCAGAAATTCTCCTGCAGTTACCACTATTTTGCCTTAAAATGTGTTTATGAAAATCTGGAAAACATTACTTATCGAAGATGAAGAACCAGCCATTGAGCGTTTGGCAAGGATGCTGTCAGTTTATGATGATTTCAATATCAACGGTTATGCAACCAATGGAATTGATGGCGTTGCACTGATAGATAGCCTACAACCAGACCTTGTCTTTCTAGATATAGAAATGCCCGGTTTGAATGGTTTTGAAGTGCTAAGCCGGATTAAACACCAACCAAAAGTGATCTTTACTACTGCTTACGATCAATATGCGATCAAGGCATTTGAAGAAAACACCATTGATTATCTCTTAAAACCAGTTGTAGAAGACCGATTGGAAAAAACCGTCAAAAAACTTCGTCAAACCCATACCCAATCTGTTGAGGCGATTGCTATGGCATCTAATCTCATGCGATTCGATGCCCAAGAAAAACTAAAGACGCTTACCGTTAAGGCTGGTAACAGAATTTTACTGATCAGACTGGAAGAGATCGTTATCATAGAAGCAGAAGACAAGTTTGTATTTCTAAACCTGAAAGATGGAAGGAGACACCTTACTGATTTTACATTAACGGAATTAATTGCTCAATTACCAAAAGAATTCCAACGGATTCACAGAGGAAGTATCATCAATACCGAACACATTAAAGAAATCAGGAAAGCCCTTAATGGCACCTTGGTCTTTATCATGAAACATGCAGACCAGCGGAGGCTTTCTTCTAGCCGACAATACCAAAACATGCTCAAACAGTACCTTCATCTCTAATAGGATGACAAATTTTATATTTCAGAAAATGACCAAAAAAATTAAAATCCAAACAATGAAGTCAATCTTAATAATCTCATTCCTATGTATATCGGCCAATGTATTCTCTCAAAACCTTACTGACAGCACTTGCAGGCGCTATTTTGAAATGACCGCCCAGCTGATAAAAGGTGACACCATCAGTAAAACAGACTTTTATAATTTCCTACAAGATAAAAACATACAAATCTATTTAAAGGATCAAGGTCTTGGTGATGATTATGGGGAACGCTACCGCAGGAGCATGCAAGTAGTTTATATGCCTAAAAATGCCTCCATTTTAGCCACACGATTGAAGACGCCCGAACAGTATTGGTTAACCTATATAATTAATGAATACAAAATTCATGAAACAGAAATGAAGGCTTATCTAAACAAGATCAGCAGTAATCCAAATGCCTATTATGATACCTGTTATCAATATGCCTTCAGCGCTCTGGCTAAAAGTTCGAGACGAAAATTGCCCAACGCAACGTTTTCTATAATACCCATCCATAATGATGCCCACGCCAGTGGAAACACGGTCATTTATACCCTACTATGTGCTTATGCCAACGACGCCAACCATTACGGTGCCTTAGGCGGACATGAACTTCACCACATGCTCAGGCCACAGGCAGATTTCGTTCCACAGCCAAAAGATGAAGTGTTAGTTAATGTACTTAACCGTGTGCTCAATGAAGGAAGTGCGGATATGATCGATAAAAAATATTCGACCGACACCGCGAAGTTGCTAACCCCATACCAACGTTATTTCCAAGTATTTTTTGATGATGCAAAGATTGTGCTGCCAAGAATGGATTCCTTGATATCAGCAAGCGCAAAGCGTGAACAAAAATTTAAGGTAAGAGACTTCTTTAAAGGCAGCGATTTCAGTAACGGCCATGTACCAGGCACATATATGTCTCACTATATTGAGAACAATGGATTAAAACCAAAACTGTTGAAGCACCTGGACGACCCCTTCTATTATTTCCTGGTATACAACGAGGCTGCAAAAAAAGACAAAAGCAAGCCATTTGTATTCTCGAAGCAAAGTATAGCCTATCTCACTTCGTTGAGAAAGCGCTATCTAAAATCAAAATAACGTGATGAGTCATTTCCGTCAAAAAGGTCAATCAATTTCAATATGATTCAAGACCAGTATTTAAAGTCAGAAACCTGCCCTTCGTGCCAAACGAAATTCAAAGGTAAGTTTTGCCATGATTGTGGGGAGAAAGCTTTTCATGAGTCGGATTACCGTATTAAAAAATTCATAACACAAACGATTGATATTTTTACACATTTTGATGAAAAATTTCTTCGCTCTTTCCTTTATATATTTACCAAGCCTGGTTTCCTGACCAGGCAAAATATGCACGGCATCCGCGTAAAATATGCAAAACCGATGCAGATTTTTTTACTTTCAAATATCTTTTTCTTTTTGGTTACACATGCAATTGGTGTAACTGATTATACACCAAATATTGGGGATGAAAAATATGGTGGTTTGGTAACTATTTCGTTTTCCGGTGGCTGAGTGTTGTTGACAGCTGGGTTATTGACAGGATAGCAAGCTTAGCCAAATATAAACAGGAGCATTTTGGGTTGAGTAAAATCCAATTTTCTGAGCGATTCTGGCTGAACAGCTACATTTATAGCAAATCTTTTATTGTCGTTATTATTCCTTTTTTCGCTGGTACAGTTTATATCTTCTTTAAAAATCGGTTTAAGTATTTTGCCAACGCATTAATATTTGCAGCTCACTTCTTATCCTTTCAACTTATCGTATTCTCAATTTTATCATTTCTGAGATACAACTATGACATCAATATCCTAAAACCCTTTCTTTGGTTATTAAAGCTTGATGGAATCAGATTAGTCACGTATTTTTTATTTTCCTCAGACTTTGAAATTGTTAATATGCTTTATTTTATTCCCTATATCTTCCTAGCATTAAAAAGAATTTTCCCGACTGCAAAACCGTCTTTAATCTTACTGAAAGCGTACTTTATTTCAAAAATACTATTTTTCATCAATTTCGTAGTTTATAAGAAAATTCTAATTGTTTTAACACTATTGCTCATGCATTAGCTATACGACCTTTAGATTCAAAACATGTTCAATTACTATATACAGTAAATCAAGTATATACAACAGCAATAGACACAATTTATAGTTCATTGAGACGATCCCCGCCTGATACCAAAACTCCGTGTCTTTCAAAAACCAATTTCGACCAGTCCTGCATTGTTCCAGCTCTTTCCTGATGATTAATCAATGGTAGAAGACTATAAGAGCTGTAGCTTAATGAGAGAATAAATATACTTTACTTTTTTAATTGATGCCCACAATTAAAACAGAACCTGTCATCTTCGCTGTGGAGTCCTGCATAACAGTTTGGACACTTCGACTTTGCTGCATCGGTAGCCCTGGACATTTCAACGGATACGATGCCCGTAGGAACGGCAATTATCCCATAGCCAATTACCATCAGCACACTGGCAAGCATTTGCCCCAGCGGACTTTGAGGCGAAATATCACCATAGCCAACAGTAGTGATGGTTACAATGGCCCAATATATAGACATGGGAATGCTTGTAAACCCACTCCGCTCTCCTTCTATAATATACATCAGGGTGCCAATGATGGTGACCAAAGTGATGACACTGGAAAGGAACATCACGATTTTATAGAGGCTTGCCTTAAGCGCTTTTTTCAAAATATTGCCTTCATAGAGAAATTGGGTAAGTTTGAGTATCCTGAATACGCGCAGCAAACGAAAGGCGCGCACCACTACCAGGTATTGTGTGCCCAGAAAGAATAGACTTAAATAAGTTGGAATAAAAGCGATCAGATCCACGATCCCATAAAAACTGAAAATGTATCGAAATGGCTTGTGGCTGGCATATATCCGAAGCAAATATTCCACCGTAAACAAAACGGTAAAGATCCATTCCAGTGCATGAATCGTATGATAAAATCTTTCCCTTACAGCGGCCACGCTTTCCAGAAAGACTGAAAGAATGCTCAGCAGGATCAGTATCAACAGTACAACATCGAAGGATTTACCCGCCCTTGTATCTGAGCGGAAGATAATGATGTATATTTTTTTCCGTATGATATCGTTCGCTCTGATCATTCCCTTATCGGTTTTTTTGGCAAAATAAGATATTAACGCCATAATAAAAACCCATAGTTTCTCTAAACCTGTATATTTGGAATTTTGAAGAATATGGAAAAGACAACAATAGAAAAGATCATGGCCCCGGTTAGTCGCTTTATCCACCTGGAATACACCAGTGGCATTGTGCTCCTGATCAGTGTGGTAATCGCCATTGCATGGGCAAACTCCCCTTTTCATGAATTTTATGAACATCTATGGCATATCAATTTTTCTGTCGGGTTTGACAAGTTTTTACTCAGCCATCCCCTTCATATCTGGATCAACGATGGCCTAATGGCTATATTTTTCTTCGTAATCGGTCTGGAGCTGAAGCGGGAATTTATGGAAGGAGAACTTTCCTCTTTGCAAAAGGCCTCTCTACCAATGACCGCGGCACTGGGGGGAATGCTGGTTCCGGCAGTTATCTATTTTGTTATCAATAAAGGCACCCATGCAGCCCACGGCTGGGGAATTCCTATGGCCACCGACATTGCTTTCGCACTGGCATTACTTTCCATGGCCAGCAAACACATTCCTGTCTCGGTCAAAATCTTTCTTTCTGCATTGGCCGTGGCCGATGACCTTGGCGCGGTACTGGTCATTGCATTTTTCTATACCGAACAGATCAATTTTACGCCATTGGCAATTGGTGCAGGATTTTTGATATTGCTGATGGTGGGAAACCGGATGGGTATACGAAGTGCCCTGTTTTACCTTTTACTGGGCATAGGTGCCTGGATAGGCTTTTTGCTCTCCGGCGTACATGCCACCATCGCAGGTGTGCTGGTGGCCTTCACTATCCCTGCCGTTACCAGGATTGATGAGCAAATCTATTCCAGCAACCTCAGAAAACTTTCCTATGACTTTGAAGCCGATATACCACAGCGGGGAAGCCTGATTACCCCCCTGCAAAATAAGACTATCCAAAAAGTAAAGACTTTGAGCATGGCAGCTGAAACCCCCTTGCAAACTATTGAGCATGCCCTCCACCCTTGGGTAGCGTTCGGGATCATGCCACTGTTTGCACTGGCCAATGCTGGCATTGTGATCACATCAGATTTTTTTAGCTCAATTATAAATCCTGTATCCATAGGAGTAGCTGCAGGACTCATCGTAGGCAAATTTACCGGCATTCTACTGTTTTGCTGGATTATGGTCAGGTACAAAATTTCCAGTCTTCCTGAAGGGGCCAACTGGAAACATATTGCCGGCGTTGCGCTTCTTGCCGGAATAGGCTTTACCATGTCGCTTTTTATCAGTGGTCTGGCCTTTGGCGACCCGGTATTAATCAATCAGGCCAAATACGGAATTCTGATCGCGTCAATCATCGCCGGAATATCAGGTACAATTGTACTTAAACGCGTTGGCCAATCTAGTGAGATCCAACAACCAGCCGGAGATACAACCAACAGCTAAAAAACAAGATCAAAAAAGACATGGAGAAAAAAACCGATGATGTACGCGGCGCGATAAGGGCTTTCTTGGCAAATCGCTTTAACTTGCATATTGATAAAGCAAATGAGAGTGAGGTGGTAGATTCCATCTCCAGGAATTCGGTATTTGTAGGCGGTCCTTTATGGACGCTCATCTTTGCAATCATTATCGCATCGGTTGGCCTCAATGTAAACTCAACAGCAGTGATTATTGGCGCCATGCTCATCTCGCCACTAATGGGCCCAATTATGGGAATAGGCCTCGGCATTGGCACAAATGATTTTGAACTTGTTAAAAAAGGTGGACGAAACCTGCTCATCGCCACTTTTATCAGTATAGTAACCTCCACCCTATACTTTTACATCACCCCATTGCATGAGGCCCAGAGTGAACTACTTGCCAGAACAACGCCATCAATATGGGATGTGTTTATCGCTTTCACAGGCGGACTTGCAGGAATTATTGCCGCCACCAGAAGGGAAAAAAGCAATGTAATCCCAGGCGTGGCGATCGCGACCGCGCTAATGCCTCCGCTCTGTACAGCAGGCTATGGACTCGCCATGGCTAACTGGCCCTTTTTCTTTGGTGCATTGTATCTGTTTTTCATCAACAGTCTGTTCATCTGTATATCTACCTATCTTATCGTACGCTTTCTAAAATTCGATAAAAAACATTTTGAGGATCCGGGCGTAGAAAAAAAAGTGTCCAGGTATATTTTGATCAGCGTACTCATCACCATCATTCCCAGCATATACCTTGCTTATGGCATCGTGCAAAAAAGTATTTTTGAAAACAATGCTCAAACATTTATCCGGGAGCAGTTCGATTTCACCACAACCCAGGTCATTAACCGAAACCTGCGTTACGCAGAGGGGGAAAAAGAAATCGATTTACTGTTGATCGGTACGGAACTTCCAGAAAATATCATCCAGACTATAAAGTCAAACTTAACAAAATATAAACTCGACGGAACTACCTTAAGGATCCGGCAAGGCCTTAATGCAAGGCAGGAAATTGATTTCTCACAGATCAAGGCCAGTATCATGGAAGATGTATTTAAAAAAGAAAAACAGTCTGGCACTGCCATTAAGGTAAATAAACTCTCCCAACCCTTACCCGATATCAGGTCCGAAGTAATCGCACTGTTTCCTGAAATCAAAAGCTATTCACTCTCCAATACTGTGATCAACAGACTCGATACGCAAATTAAAGACACCCTTACATTGTTCAGCGCAGAAGTCTCCAAAGTACCCAACCCGGTCAACCAAACCAGGATCCGTTCCTGGCTGAAAGGCAGATTGAAGGTAGATTCTCTCAAAACCATTTATGCTCCCCGGTAATCACTTAAAATAGAAAGCTAATCGAGCTGAGCAACTGGCAAGCTGAGTTCATGGAGTGCCTATCTAATCACTAAAAGCCTTATCACAAGATCCTGAACAAACTAATTTAATTATTATAGCGCAATTACCAGGTACATCAACATAGTGGCTTTATAACTTCAAAGCGTAATAGCAACAAGCGACGGCGGGGCAGCCTTTGTGATTTTTGGAAAAAAACACCAGAAACGAAGCTAATTTTTTTTATAACCTCTAAAATAATTCTTAGTTGCCAAATTAAATATCGTAATATTGCAATGTATAATTATGGGACTTACAAGAACAGAACTATTCAGCACCGAACAAAATCAATTGGCCACGTTATTAAAAGCGCTGGCTCACCCTGCCCGCATTGCAATTTTGCAGAGGATACTTGCTTCTAATACCTGCATCTGTGGTGATCTGGTAGAAGAACTAGGTCTTGCCCAGGCAACTATATCTCAACATTTGAAAGAGCTTAAGAATGCCGGAATCATTCAGGGTACCATTGAAGGGGTCAGTGTTTGTTATTGTATCAATCCGATAACATGGAAATTAATAGCGAACCAGATGGGTGCTTTTCTTGGTGCTTACAAACAAGAAACTGACTGCTGTTAATTTTTTCAAAGCTAAATCAATTGCTAAATTATAATATACTATTATGAAACTATCAGAAATTAAAGAAATTCTGGCTAAAAGAGAAAGCGTTAATTTCAAACTAGAGAGCGGGCAGGTTGTGCCTGAACACTTTCATGTTACTGAAGTAGGCGTAATCACTAAAGATTTTATTGACTGTGGAGGCACTGTACGCCATGAGAAAGTAGCCAGTTTTCAGCTTTGGAACGCCAATGACTTTGAGCACCGTTTGAAAGCAGGAAAATTAATGAACATTATTTCCTTATCAGAGCAGGTGATTGGCATGGAAGATCTGGATATAGAAGTAGAATACCAATCTGAAACCATTGGTAAATATGACCTGGCCTTTGATGGGGATAACTTTGTGTTAACTTCTAAAACGACTGCTTGCCTTGCTGAGGACAAATGCGGCATTCCGGCGAAAAAAGAAAAAATTGAGATGGTAAACCTGGCAGGCGCTGCAAACACATGTACTCCAGGGGGTGGCTGCTGCTAACTAAAAGAATCTGGGTATTAGGAATTTATATTCTTCAAACCGGGAGCAGGTTAAATCAATTTATGAAAAGGGCATTGCAACCGGTAACACCACTTTTCAAACCGCGGCCCCATCCTTTGAGAAATGGTACAATTTCTCATTTGAAAAACTGACGCTTTGTTAATGAACAGGATGGTAAGTTCATGGATGGGCAGCTTTAACTCAACGCAAGCGAGGCCTGTCCATATTTTCCGGCAAAGAGGAGCGCTTTCATCATAATTTGCCGGAGCAAACACCAATGCAAAGCTTCGAGAAAAAGGTTCAAGACATCTTTGAGGGACCAGCCGAGATCTTTCTGATACTATTAGAGTAAAATGATATATACTGCCTATCAAGGGTGGCGGAAGGTGGTCACTAGATAATCATTATCAGATACTAATCTCAGTTAGACATCAATAGACGAGCGTATGATTCGTTGCTCTATTTTTATTTCAGTTTTAATTTTAATTACTGCTAGTTACAACAAAGAGAAAAAACACTTCCGAAATAGCCCAATTTACCCATCTTCACCTGCAATCATCACTTATTTTAGACAGCTTATGTTTATATTAACCTTGATAAAACGCCAGAAGAAACTTATAAAGGACTTCGATTAACCAATGCAACATGATATAGATATGCAAAAATATTTGATACTCATACCAATGAGGAAGTAAAAAATGCAGAACAATTAAAAATATTAAAAACAAAATATATCTTATACATCATACATATAATATGTTTTGTATATATTTACTTTAATAAAATGAATTAAATGAAAAAGAACATTGATATTGATGAAAGTCTTTTAACTAAGTTAAAGATATTGTCTGTTTTTGAAGAGGTAAGTGTTAAATCAGTTATGGAAAAAGCTGTTTCTTTTTACGTCGAATATAAAGAGAAAGAACGCTTGAAGACATTGTCTGAAGAAGATAAAGAGGATTTGGGTTTACTATTACTGATGCAACAAGCAGATAGAAATGACGTAGTAAGTCGTGAGGAATTAATGAAGGCTTTGGACTAATGGAAATTATTGTTTTACAAAGTTTTCTAAATGATATTAAGAAGCTCAACGATAAAAGATTGAAAGATAAAATCAAAGAGTTTATTATAGAGATTGAAAATGCTGAAAGCTTAGAAGAGTTTGCAAATATTAAAAAAATGAAAGGTTTCTCTACAGCTTATCGTTGGCGAGTTGGGGATTATCGATTGGGATTTTATAAAGATGAAAACACTATTGAGTTAGCCAGATTTGTAAAAAGAAACGACATATACAAGATATTTCCTTGATCTAATTTAAATAACAGAAAATCTCAAAAATGATCAATTGGTCAACAGGCTGTTTACCGTATTTTTTTGTTGATCACCTTTTTATTCAGAAGTTTTTACAGTTATTTTTCAGAAGAGCGCGTTTAATTAAGCTGATAATTTTGCCCTCTGATCAGTATTGCACAAGATAATTCTAACCTATTTCCATTCCCGCGATAGTATCTCGAATATTGTATTTTTCCATTAAGAAGTGCTTATATTACCGACAGATAAACAGTTAGCGGTCTCAAAAAACGAAGGAATTTAATAGCATCTAAAGATGCTGAACACAAATCTGGAATTATTCCTTAGCCTGATTAATTTCTGCAGCGGACACGTTATTGTGCTTGAAATGATTGATTCTCTATATTTACTGGTAAAAATTAATTTCAGACCGTCTAAATCAAACCAAATAATAGCTGAACAGATAGCGAGTTTGCAAACCCGACTGAAATTTAAATGGAATCTTTCCGGTAGCAAATTATTCTGAATCGGGTGTGCAATGAACAATGATGGGTTTAAGCATTAGATTTCTAATAATTAAAATGCTAATCATGGTATGACTTTTAAGCTTTGTATTAAATTTGTAAGTATAAATGGAAGTTGAAAAATTTAGGGAATTCATTAGCGAAATAGTTTATCTCGAAGCGCAGGAATTAGATCTGGTCATCTCGAAATGCAGGCTAAAAGTGATCCCTAAAGGTAAGTTGGTTTTAAAAGCTGGACAGATTGCTAGCCAGTACTATTATATCGTTCGAGGTGGCTTAAGGTTTTATTATGAGCTCAATGATAGGGAAACTACTACCTGGGTATGCTTTAAAAATGAATTCTTTACCGAAATTTCCAGCCTCCATCCACAAAAGCCAACCCGGTTTAATATACAGGCCATTGAAGAAACAGCGCTAATTGTCTTAGATAAAAAGGATATGGATTTCCTTTATGCATATATCCCTGGCTGGGAGGAATTCGGGCGCAAAATTTGGGAGGGAACCGTTGCAAGAATGATAGACCAGTTATTAAATTTCCAAACGCTGTCTGCCGAAGAAAGATATCGAAGATTTTTATCGACTCCCGAAATGCTTCAAAAAGTACCAATAAATCAGCTTGCTTCGATACTGGGAATCACGCCTAATGCCTTGAGCAGAATCAGGAATAAGATTAAGTAAGCGAATTTCCTACCATCTGGTAGTTTTGATGATCTGATCTGGCGTTAACTTTGTCTAAACAAAACAAAGGATACAACATGATCGATCAGCTTAAAGAGCAAAAGAACTTATATTCAGACGAAGAACTAATTCAACAATTTCCGGGTTTTTCCAACCACTATGTTAAGGTAAATGGAATTGACCTTCATTATGTAGCCGGTGGAACCGGAGACCCATTGATATGCTTGCCTGGCTGGCCACAAACCTGGTACTCTTATCGTCAGGTGGCGATAGAACTATCCAGGAAACATCGGCTGATTATAGTAGACATCAGAGGTATGGGTACTTCAGAAAAACCAGACTCCGGCTTCGACAAAAAAAATATGGCCAAAGATATTTTAGAATTAATTATAAAACTTGGTCTTGAAAAGGTAAATATAATCGGTCATGATATTGGTGGAATGGTGGCAATGAGTTTGGCATTTAATCATCCGCAGTATATAAAGAAACTAATCGTGGCTGATGGACTGCATCCCAGCCAAGGGATGTTGCAAATGCCTTTAATACCTACCGCAGGTACTTTCGGGGATAAAATGGATACCAATATGCCTTATGCCTGGTGGATGGGATTTAATCAGGTTAAGGGACTTCCTGAAAAGATTCTCGAAGGCCGTTTTAGATTTCTTATTGATTGGCTTTTAAACTACGTTATGATCGATGCTGCGAAGATGACCGAGCACGAAAGAGCTATTTATGCCGATGCTTATAATGATAAAGAGAGCATAAGAGCATCAAACGCTTGGTATCAAAGTTTTGCTCAGGATATTGAAGATGCTAAAACTTACCAACCACTCTCAATTCCTGTACTTGGAATTGGCAGTAATGTAAGCTATCAGTATATGAAAATGGCTATGCCTTACCTATGTAAGAACAGTTCCATGGTAGACCTCACAGAGAGCGGTCATTATATGTTCGAAGAATGCCCTGGAAGGGTTGTTGATTCTATAAATACATTTCTTAAAAGTTAACGAAGTATATCATGAAAAAAATAATTTTAGTAGCAGGCGCCACTGGAAATCTAGGCTCAATGATCTCTCTAGCGCTAGTGAAACGTGGTGCGGTAGTAAAAGCACTGGTACGGAATGACAGCGATGTTACCAAAACATCTATTTTAAAAGATGCCGGAATAGAAGTGATTCCTGTAAATTATGATGATGTTGAAAATCTGAGAAAAGCCTGCGAAGGTGTTAACTGTTTGGTCTCTGCACTGGCGGGACTTTCGGATGTGATTTTAGCCACGCAGAAAAATTTGTTAGATGCAGCATTGAGTGCTGGCGTGAAACGATTTATACCATCAGATTTCTGCACCGATTATAACGCATTGATTCCGGGAGAAAACCGGAACTTTGACCTAAGAAGAGAATTCAAAGAACATATCGATAAAACCGACATATCGACCACCTCCATTTTTAATGGTGCCTTTGCTGATATTCTGAAATATAACACACCCATATTAAATCTTAAAAATAAAACTATTGGGTATTGGGGCGATAAAGCGGATTGTAAACTAGACTTTACGACGGTAAAAAATACGGCTGCCTTCACTTCGGAGGTAGCCCTACAGGAGCAAACCCCGCGTAATTTACACATTGCCAGTTTTCAAATCAGCCCAAAAATATTATCTGAACTTATTGAATCGATTACCAGACAAACGTACACCGTTCACAAGCTTGGTGAAATGGATCAACTCTCCGACTCGATCAAGCTGCAACGGGCAAGCAATCCTTCGGGAGAGATGGAATTATATTCAAAGTGGCAACAGTCACAGTACCTTTATTCCATGTATTCTACCCAACATTCGGTAATAGACAACAATAGGTATGGAAATTTAGAATGGACCTCTGCTTCAGAATTCCTGAAATCTTTCCTAAAATAATGATAAAACTAAGCGTACTTATCTCAAGACAATTGTTTTGAGATAAGTATGTTAGGGTATATTAGGATTTGGTTTTTAGCGAAGTATTTGTGGGTCTTAGACTGTTCGAAGCTTTTTTATTCAAATATTTAATGCCTTGGTTGCTCCAAACCAAGGCACTGCAGGTTATAATGGAACAGGAAGCAACAATATTGTTTTCAATGATGAAGAAAGATCATATATTAGCGATCCTTTGATTGTGATCTTGATGGCGGAATTGAATAGAATGAAATATTTTTTACTAATTTCTCTAAATTGCATTAGTATACTTTTGTTAGCTCAAAAAAATTCAAGAAATATGGAACTTTCATCAATTGTTACCCATGAGAAGGAAACAATTCGCTTCGTGAAGAATCACTTTCAGGATGTGAAAGCTTTAGATGATGTGGAGAAAGTTTTCCATCCTATGGGTTTAGTTAAGTTCAATAAGGAATTGAAGGACAAGGGAAGAAAGTATACAATTTTTGGAAAACCAATTGATTTATTTTTTGCTTTCTATGATGAGAAAGAAAGTGATAAGTACGCGATTTATATTATCCTGGATATTCCGAGAAATGAACTTAAGATGTTTTCGAAAATATGGGGCCATCCTGAAAATGTTCCCACAGAAGATTTCGTATCAGGAGATTTTGATTCACAGATATGGAGGAAAAATGGGGCAGATGTGATCGTTGGAAGGTCTTTTGTATATGAATATAGTGCTGATAGCCAATTGATACAAATTAGCAATATCAAATTAGCAATTTTGTATGGAATAGAATAATGACATATAGAAACATAAACATGAGTAGTGGTGTCGACAGCCCGTTTTTATGATGAGTTAGTATTTAATTCGTCCCATAAAAACGAAGATTCTAGTAATCTAATTGCAAAAGATTTACCTATCTATAATTTCTATATAGAACCTCACCGTACAATTACTCTAATATAAAATGGTATTGAAAGAACCTTCAATGTATTTCCAAAGAGAACAATTTGGATTGGAAGCAGATAGGACTAATCACAATTTTACGCATAGTAAATTTCAATAGATATTAACATTAATCTCACAAAATGATTGTTTTATCAAAACATGAAAAACCTATTTTAATGGGTTTATACGTGCCCTTATCAGATACTTTGTATGAAGCATTATAGCCTTTGCGATTCATTTTGCAATCCTGATTCGCGCGCATCCTTTGTCTTTACCTTATTATTTCCGAACCGATAAGTAAAGTTCAACCTTATCTGACGGGTTTCTCCCGCGTAAGTGGTATGGAGTAATAAATTATTCAACTGGGTATCGGTAATGATTTTATTTGCCCTGAACAGATCAGAAACAGCGAGCCTTAACGTTGCCTTCTTATTCATTAAATTCCTTTGGAAGCCCAAATCAACTTGCGAGTTCCCTTTTACATCAGTATTTAAGCCACTTATATTTTTGGAGTTTACTACTCCTGCAAACTCAGCAGTGATTTCGCCAGGTAGGTTAAAGTTTTGCTGAACGTTAATGGTCCCTGCAAAACGCTGCCGGCTATAATTCCCATATTCTATAGTACCTACTTTATTTTCCAAAAGATATCCCATAGCTGTAAAACTGACATTCCACCACTTCGCAAGATTAAGCTCCTGGGTCACGGTCATATTCAGGTTATTCTGAAACCCAATATTTCTAGGTATCATATTAATAACATTTCCAGTCAGAACTTCAGTTATTTCGTTGCTGATGTCGTTGGTATGGGTGTAACTTGCAGATATGGTTGTCTTTTTATAACTGTACTGCAATGCAAGCGTATTGGCATACTGGGGCCGGAGAAACGGATTACCTTTCCAGTAGGAAAGTTCATCAACAGGGTACGAAAACGGATTCAAGTTATTATAAGCAGGACGGTCAATACGACGCGCAAAACTTAAGTTGTAAGTACCAGATCCCTTGGTTTTATAAGTGATCGAAGCGGTTGGAAAAATATTCAGATAATTTCTCACAACAGAATTTGTAGACTGGATGCTTCCGTCGCGGGGTTGCAGGTCTCCTGTGGAATGTGTGTTTTCCAGTCTTAGGCCTAAATCCATAGCTAAGTCTTCACTAAAGGATGTTTCATACTTGACATATGCGGCACTGATCTGTTCCTTATAATTAAAAGAATTTGATAAACTGATATCAATGACCTTCTCGCTCCCGTTGGCATCATATTGATCGAATACATTTTTAGCGTTTACACTGGAAAATTTTGCGCCTGTCAGCATCTTCCCTTTGCCTATTTTAAAACTATAATCTGCCTTAAGTGCGTATAGTTTGATGTTCCTGCTATTGGCTACCAGAAATTTATTGGCTGACTGAAACTCGCCGCTTGGGTTATAATAGGCATTGGTGCTCAAGTTGCTTGTTGATGCGTCAAAAATTCCATAGTCTGCATCAATATCCAACGTAGTATGATCAGTGCCTTTATACCGGTAATTTAGATTGGTATTATACCGTTGCGTCATTTGCTCAGGATAGCTGCTCTGGCTTCTAAGCGTTTGCAATAGCCGGCCGGTTAACTGATCATAGATACCGGTAACCGGGGTGATCAAACCACCCCCGGCTGAAAAGTTTCCATTCAATACAACTCCGATAGTTTTGGTGGTATCTATAGCATAATCCGCACCCAACGTTGAGGCGATGTGATGCTTCTTATCTACATCATGATTGGCGTTCAAATACACTTTTCCATTTGTTGTCCTGTCATTATCATAGTCCATTGCATAATGCCCAAAACTATGATTGTAGCTACCGAACATATTCAGTTTTCCCTGTCGGAAATTAAGATTCAGATTGGTATTTTGCTTTATGGTTTTACCATAAGCAAGGCCGTTGTTAATACTGCCATTGAAACCTTCAGTAGTTGATTTCTGAAGTACAAGATTGACAATGCCCCCCGTTCCTGCAGCATCATATTCAGCTGAGGGATTTTTTATAATTTCAATTGATTTCAGATCAGAAGCGGAAATAGACTTCAACAGTTGCGCTAATTCTTCAGCCTGGAGATAGGTTTGCCTGCCATTGATCATCACTAATGCTGTACTTGCGCCATTGATTGAAACTGAATTATCCTGTTTTACCATTACCCCTGGTGTTTTCTTTAAGGCCTCCAACGCTGTACTCCCTTGTGCAGTTATACTCCTCTGTACGTTATAGATCATCTTTCTGCCTTCAACCTTAATTAATGGTTGATTACGGGAACTTTGAATGACGATTTCTTTTAGGTTAAGGTTAGCGGTTTTGATTTTTAGCTCACCCAAATCAACAGATGCCGACAGTTGCAGTTGATCGTTCTGATAAACAAAAGCTCCTAAATAACTGACAGCAAGCACGTAACTCCCAGCTGAAACAGCAAAGGAGAAAGTCCCGTCTGCTTCACTCAATTCCTGTTTCACCACCTGACCATTCTCAGCGTCTTTTAATAATAAAGTTGCACCTTCAACTGGCTCGTTGTTTTCATTTTTTAGCTTGCCCTTTAAAATGATACCCGTATTGCCTTGCCCATACCCCTTTAAACAAAATGTGAGTAGAAAAATAAAAAGATAAGTAGGTATTGATTTATAATTTATCATGAGTAATGTTAAGAGCGTTTACAAGGTTATTTAAAAGGATCCGATATTTGTAAGTTTTAATGATTGCTAAATTAACCTCTAGTGCATTATAAATAAAGCTGTTCATCGACTAAAAATAAAATACCGTATTGACTTTCAAATATTTACAATAACGAACGGCCTTATTTAAAAATACGATTTAATCCTAAAGACTTTTAGACGTATTTCAACATCAGATAACCCCTATTTCAAGCCCATTATGCCAAAGTTATCTGATTTAAAGCTTATTACTTAAATATTACTACTGAATTATCTGGTAGTTCCTAAATACCAGTTATTTAGGGAGCTCAGGCTTTCAAAGCTTTACGGCCTGATTGAATGGAGCGTCTACAATGGGAGAAGGAGAAAATTATTTCCCTATATGGAAGAACTTAGAAAAAAACTTGCTGTTGATTTGACTAGAAACCAAAAATATTTCATCGTTGATTCAATGCCATTGGAGGTTTGCAAAAATGCAAGATATTATGCTATAAATTGCATGCTGCCTGTTCTGTAGACGGTGTATTCGATAATTTACTTGAGATAAAATTCAAATAATTATGTCAATACTAAATTCAATATCAACAGAGCAAAAGATGTTTATCGCCACCGACACGGTCTGCGCTATGTCCAACAAAGAAGGCAAAACTCCATATCCTGGAGTTCTTGCTGGGCACCAATCAAAAATTATGCAATTCCCGCATTTAAAATGCTGTGTGGTAGGTATGGGGTCGTCATTAGTGTCATCAATGCACTGTAGCTTTATTAATGATAATTAATTTGATAGTTTAGAGGATATGGTCGATAGAACCTTGGTAGAGTTTATAGATACTATTCCAGACCGAGGAACTTATGTTGAGGGGGAAGATAACATGATTGCGGCATTAAGCATTTTTGGATATATTGAGAGTGAGTTAAAATTAGCCGCATATTCCATACAGATATTACGTGGCGATGTTGTAGAATATAAACGAATTGATTTAGCACAAAATGAAGGTGTTGCTACCATGTGCACTCCAAGATTACCGGAAGACGAGGTCGATGCGTTGATGCCAGAAGTTATCACTCATGATGGCGGAGCAATTGATGCAATGTTCAATATTTGCACTAAACTTGTAAAGAACTCTGAAAATCCAGAGAGTTATAAGTTTCCGGTAGGTGGTCAATTTATTATGACTGTTATTTCTTTAGACGGTGGGTTTTATTCTTGCATAACCTCGAATTTGGCTAGGTTTTATAACTGGAATGTTACCGAATCAAAAATTGCTTTATTTAACAGTCAGATGCAGGAGGCAAAAAAATTGAAGTCCCAAATGTCGGACATCGATAATAAAATAAAACAGCTTGATCTTTTATATCCCATTTAAATAAATTATTATAAATCCCCTTCGCATAACTTGCGAGGGGGATTTTGTAGTTTTGTTATTCAAATCATCCATGATAATGAAAAGACTGCTCTCTTTAATCCTGCTCCTTATACCAATTGTTACGATAGCTCAATCTAAAAGCGAATTTGTATTGACTCCAAAGGGTTTTGTAAATAAGGAACATACTTGGCTAATTATATTGTAATTGATTGCCCAGGAGAGAGCAAAGCCAACTTATACAAGAATACTTTAAAGTATCTTAATAGCCAGTTTACTTCACCAAAGGATGCGTTCTCGTTAGTTGATAACGAAAGCATTACAATTAACGGAACGGATAGCAGAATCCCGGTGAAGGGATATACCGGCTCGTTTATTCTTGATTATTCATTAACGATCGAGGTTAAGGATGATAAACTTAGAATTCTCGCACCATCAATCAATCAAATATACGGCTATCCGGTCCGCGATATCATAACAATCGGGGTTACTGGAGATAAGTACAATAAAACTATTTACAACTCTAAAGGTGAAGTAAAGCTTGAAAAAACGAAGAAGGTTATTGAGTTAATATTTAAATCTTGGATTATTAAAACTAAGATAGCGATCGAGAAAGCTAAATCAGATAAGTGGTAATTTTTAGTTACAAACCATCATGTTAGCTACCAGATTATATTGCCACAATCATTGACTTTACCTTCGCTCATGAATTCGTTAATGTAGTCATCTTTGCTTAGCTTCTGGATTTTCCATCTTTCTACAACCTTACAGTTTAGCTTTTGATAGTTCTTGATCGCCACATTATACCCTTGGAATTTATCGGACACAGCACCATAACCTATTCCGTCCACGTGTTGTAAAGAATAACATATAATTGATAATACATTAGTTATATTGAATAAACCCGGCGCCTGTTTGGCTTTCATTTTATTTGCGAAATAATCTAGAAGTAAAAGGGACGATTTCCGAGGCGCATCTGGCCAGTCTTTCACGTATTCATCTGGTTTACTGTGAACTAAAGAGAGGTCTTTAAAGTCTTCGTCTGATTTATTCACCAAATTAACAAGGCACAAATCATCTTTACTATCCCAAACACCAATTGTTATTTCGTAGACTCCTGGCGGCTGGTGTTGTAATATTTCATATGCGGCTGTCATGCGCCTGTTTGCAGCATAAAAAATCGGAATACTATCCGGATTTGCCCTGCCCTGAGAAATCCTATTAAGATTTACCCCTATTTGCTCGATGTGTGATGCATGTTTGAAAGAGCTATCGTTTAATCTGGCTCTAACTAACTGTCCTTTAGTGAATGCCCTTGTTATTGGGTATGTATCGCCAGCTTTTATTCCCAAACACTTTTCAAAAGCAAAAAATAATTGCTTGATTTCTTTGTTTAAGCATTCATTATCAAGAAGATTAAGTGCTTTTTGCACTTGATCAGGATCTTGAAGATAGGAGGGGAAGGATATACCATTCATAAATTTAAATTATTATTTTATTACTTTGCTTTTTGGATTTGTTGAAGCTATTTCTGGTATCCGTTTATTAGTTGTTCCCTTGCTTTGGTTTTCTTAATACGATCTGTAGACTTAAGGACTTTATTTAACTAATATTAATTTTTTCTGCTAGGTCTAACTAGACTTTATTTAATGATGAATTTCTTTCTTTTTTTTGAATTTCCGTTTTCTGCCTTAATGTTTCACCATAACTTTTTTCTAATTGAGCGTACAATTTTACGTTGCTATACCAAATATCGTATAAATCACGATCCAAAGTTTCCCATATCTCAGGATGAATAGTTTTTCCAAACGGATGAAAGATCATCAGGTTGAAACTATTCTCAATTTGGATCAATCTTTCTAGTATTTTAGTATCAACAACATCTTGTAAAAGCAATATTTCCTTAAGTGTAGTTTTGCTCTCTACGTGAAGAAAAGTTAGAAGATTACTCCAGTTCAAAAAACTTCCAAAATTCTGACTTTGAACGACTGTTGCTGGATCAATTACTTTAAGTGCTTCTTTAAAAGATTCTTGTGATAACTTTACAAACGGAGATCTATCCAATTTCAAACCTTCCGTGATAATACTCATCTTGGCATACATGATAATTATACGGTTATGTATAAAAAGTGAAGATTTTATCTTTTTGTGTTCTTTAGGGATTTGAACATTGATAAAGTAGAAAATTGTTGATCCGAAAATAGCATAGCAAGCTTTGAGGTAAATCGTACCTATACTGTAAATGAAATGGAATGGTGAAGGTATATTTATCAAATAAAGCTCAATCAAGAGTATTGATAAAGTAGCAAGAATAAAAGCCATTTTGACCTCCTTTCTTATTCCAATTAATGCGGTATAGATTATACTTTTTGCTTTAGATTCTTTATGGAAGTTGTGTTTTGTTTTTTGAGCGTTCATTATCAAATATAATTGTTCCTATTACTGCTAACCTATGTTATTTTTCCATTACCTACTTTTCTTCCTCTGGTGCTTTACTAAGAATATCATCTGCAAGATCTTTTAATACTTCCCATCCTTTTTTAAGATCATCATCTGTAAGACGGGCGAGGCCGTTGCCAGACTTCCTGCCTGCAAGCTTGGCACTTAGCGTTGTTCGGGCATACTTAGTTTCTGGGTACATTTTGTCAGCGATAGCGGATTTGTTCAATTCTTCCCTTTCTAACAAATCCTTAAAGTCTTGTTGTTTCATTGAGCAAAGATAACAACCAAAAATAGACGTAATCTACAAGTGTAGATTATGACAAATCTATGACCATATACTAAACCATATACACTACTCTTGTAGAGTACAAAAAGGGAAACCGTAATATGAAATCAAGAGTGTTTAAAACAGCATGGCAAATCGCCTCCAACTTCAAAACTTTTGCAGAAGCATTAAAGCATGCCTGGGAATTGGTAAAGCTAAAATACGCTATGATAAAAGGCGTCGTGAAGTTCACTTACAAAAGGGTTGACGGAACAAACAGGGCTGCGGTCGGAACACTGCAGAATGTTGATGCAAAATATACCTTCCAAGGTAATGCTAAGACCAACAGCAACATGGTCTACTTTGATTTAGAAATGGATGCATTTCGTTGCTTCAAAATTGAAAATTTAATCTTCTAATATGAACAATTACACCAGACCAGCAAAACACCTTGCCCGTCATGTACAGTGCCTTTACGGCATTGCCATTGAAAGGGATGAGATTAAGCTCAAAGCTATTAGCGAAATTCAATCAATTTGCCGTGTGCCCATCGAAAGCAAAGATCACTATACAAACATGCTAGATGGGGAGCCTTTGACAATAACCATTGAAGAAAACAATACTTAATAATTGCCACCCTATCCTCTGGGGGTATAATACCCTAACCATTTACCACTTACAAACCTGTTATGACTACTCAAAATAAAAACCAAAACACTCGGCTACCTGATCAGGTAGTAGCTAATCTGGAAGATCTTAAGTTTAAGATATCAGAATTTTTTGATATCATAGGTTACGATGATTATAGCGCCCTATTAATTGAATTAGTTAGCGCAGTAAGCGGTCCAGATCCAAGATGCGGTAAAAGAAGTCATTTTGAGATTGCTGGCGCTGTGGATCAATTAAACCTCTTGACGGAAATACTGCGGAGCGCCCAAATACATGTTGAGATATTAAATAACTTACAACCCGGTTTCCAGGGTAATAACTTAGGTTTAATAGATATCATTCATATGGATATTGAGGGGATACGCAGTAATCTGTTCCATTGTTTAGGTAGCTGGATTTACCAAGATGTAACGGGAAATGCAGATTTAGCTTACATAGCTTCAGTCTCTCAACAATTTTTGGAAGTGTTGGATTGGTTATTCTCAGCCAATATGTTTAACGATGAAGCGAAAGGGGGTAACAATGCTTAATAATCAACCCTACTGAAGAAAGATTCTTACATATTGTTATCTCTAAATTTGAAACATTATACAGTATTTCAGACATTGAACACCATCTAAAAGACCTATTGCTAGCTGATAGCAAACATTTCAGCCGGGGATATAGAAACTCATCACTATGCCTTTAAAGTGACCGCAGCGCATGCGATTAGTTCATTTCTGCGGAGTCTTGAATTGGCTTTTAGCTTAATATGCATTACGGATAGACCTGAATTAGAAGCAATTCAGGCGGAATTAGATAAGATAGACTTAATGGATGTGGAGTCCCTATTTGCTAAACCCTTATCATGATGGATAGCGAAGGATTCGGACTATGAAGGCCAAGACATATACGAAATTGCAGAAACTTCCAATACATATAATACAGTTCAATATATCATTGAATTGTGATTTGAACTAAACGAAAAATTAACCACCACTCAAAACTAAACTACCATGCAAACTAACCAAAAAGCTGCGGGCCTGATCAAGACCCTTGAAAAATTAAATAAGGATGTTGCTAAAAGCGGCATCCTTGCCGAAAGCATCAGCGCTGAGCAAGAGTATTTACTTGATCAAATCATTCATAGTTTTTCGCAATCAATACGTCATATCGAAACCGCAGCGCCAGTGCTTAGATTAGACAGATTGAAGGTGTTTTTAAATCATTTGAAAACCGGAAAACTATGTCAAAAGTTTGAATTCGGTGATCATACCCTAACTGCGGAATACGCGGAACTATTCTCTGAATATTGGGGTAAACACTTTGATAAACGGGGAATGATGACCGGTAAGTATAAACTCCTTGAATGCTCAAGCTTTGAAGGTGAAAGGTTTTTCTTTGGTTTAACCTGGAAACAACAAACACACCTTACATTTTGCTATAGTCAAAACCCTGAATGGGGAAATGTTAAGATTACTGGCAGAACCAGTAGAGCCAAGTTAATTGAGAATATAGAACAGTTCGTAGCTTATTTTGAGAATGGGGGCCGTCAATGTTTGGTTTACCAATAATTACAACTCATTGGACACTCACCAATTATACATTAGTAGGTGGTGCTACTAAGTACAAATTAGGAGCAAATCAATCGAGTAAACACCAGTTACAGCGTTATAAATTTGCAGGTAATTTCAAATTACTATCAAACAAGAAGCCATTGTGCGAAAATCACACATTGATAAAAATAGCCTGGTTACAACCATAAGGTGCTGATTTCTGAATTGATAGATTCATGAGCCAGAAAAGCAAACCTATCAGATTCATGTATCCGAAAATCGGACAGGTTGGTGATCGGCTAATATGCGTAAGGGTTAGATTGTAGTGATTCATTTCGAAAATCCAATTTTATAATTTCGTTCATTGTCAGTAAGTTACCTAATAATGGAAGCAAAAATATGCCATATTATTACATGACTAGAGACGGGTTTACTTTCACTGCTATGATAGATTTCTGCCTTAGGAAGATCAAAGGGATTTAAGTCGACCATTAAAGGGGCAAAACGAAACTGTGATTACAATATTTCAGAATGAAAGCAATATTTTTGCTTAAAAAGAAATACATGGATAAGCCAAATGTTGCAATAGTAGACAACGCATTGTTAGAACGATTAATATCAAAGATTGAGAATCTTGAGCAAATGGTCATAAGCCAATTGGAGGAAATTTCAGAAGCTAAAAAATCTTATCTCACATTAGAGGAAACTGGTAGATTGTTGAATATGAGTGAGAAATGGATGCACACTAATAAGCATGAAATAGGATGCTCCAAGACGGGTGGAAAATGGTTATTTCAGAGAAAACATATTAGAGAATACATAGAGCAAGATTTCTTTAAAAAATAGCAGAAGCAAATTCAATTTTTCAAAGTGCGAATTAAAGGTAACACATTTTGTAGATTCAGGTAACAGCAAATGCCGACTAAGCCATACAGAAATGTGTGGCTTTTTTAGTATTCGCAGTTTGGATCACTTTTTTCGCAAGCACCTTTTACAGCATATATCTCTACTATATCAAGTTTCCCATCGCCATCAAAATCAACGGTTATAGAAACATCAAAATTAGTTTCATTTAAACGGAGGATCTTGTAATAAGAATCCTTTGGGCCTCGTAAAACTAAATTTTCGCCTTCCAATCGCCAAATAGTAGAGCCACTAGTAGCAGTACAATTAGCATTGTATAGATTTTCATCATATTGATGATCACGGCCAGGTCGATTTCTAAAGTAAAAGGCATCTTTTGTTTTGCATTTATGAACATATGGCGTATTTACACCATTTAACTTGATGCTTTCATAAACCCACCTGCCTAAAACTTGGGACTCGTTGTATACAATTTTGTTTTGTTCTTCTTCTTTTCCTTTCTTACAAGAGAAAGCAAAAGCAATTATGAGTAGCGCTAAAATTTTCTTCATGCACAAAATTATAAAATTTAAGCTATTAAAATTAGGTTTTCTTTTGGGATTCTGAATTAAAAAATCAATGGTTTCGCGGACCTTTAATGTCCTCGAAGAGGTATGAGATTTATGCTAACTTATTAGCCACTCGAAATAAGTGCCACCAGATATTCCGTATTTTATCGGTAAATTAGCTATTAATCAAGAAAAGCCTTGGATGTAAAGGCTTTCTTTCAAACTAACCAAAGCATGATTTTTATTTTATCGGCTGGATATTTTTAGAGGTTAATGGTTGAAATAGATTAAGCAATATTGCAACATAAATTTCGGTATGTTTAAAGAATTTAACTGTGATGTAAAGCCTAATCATGACCCTACTCCTTTAAATTCATTATAATTATGAAAAAATCTATTTTGACGCTATTCGTATTATTGCCATTTGCAGTTTTTGCACAGAAACAAGAAAGCACTCCCTTCCCTGGAGCAACGAAAATAATTATACAGAATAATAATAGCGCAGCCGATAACTACACCCTTACCGCGGAAAAACTACTCGATCAAAGCTATATGATCGATAAAAGCGATAAAGAGTTTTACCAGCTTTATACTGGTGGAATTAAAGTATACGGAGAAGGATCAGTACGTTTGATGTCGCTTTATGTCTTGAATAGAAAAGGTAGCATTACGATAGTTGGCAGAACAAAGAAAACCGAACAACTTAGAATAGTGAACACGCCACAAGACACGGATAATTATGAAAATGCTGTTTATAAAAAATCTTTATTAATGAAAAATGTTTATGAGAAAATGGAACAGTTTGCGAAATCAATCGGCGGCACTATAGTTTATTCTGAGTAATTTTAGGAATGAGAAGGCTTTACAAACCCGACGTCGTTATTGCTGAACGTGAGAAAACGTGAGATGTTGATTTTTCGTCACACTTGATGTAGATTATTAGCCTCCCCAAAATTGGGGGCATTGAATCTTAATTGAGATCCAAAAAATGGTGAACGTGATCCGGCCTAAATCATTTAATATTTTATCCTAATAGCAACGAAAGGATTATTCAAAGATAAATCAACTTGAAGGACAAACCCTTCTGAAAGTACCCCCTTTAGTACCCCCACAGGGATTTATAATACAAAAAAAGCCTTCAACACTTGCTGAAGGCTTAATATTCGTTTTAAAGGTGGAGAATATCGGATTCGAACCGATCACCTCTTCACTGCCAGCGAAGCGCTCTAGCCAAATGAGCTAATCCCCCTTGTGCAGCAAAAATAGTAATTAGTTTAGCTAAAGCAAATGATAATTAATTATTATTTTCATCTAAATTTTAACGTTCGAATTTAATTGCAAAAACGGCCATAATTGAGATCACACTTAAGGCCGATGGAAAAGGGTGATTAATAAAAAGGAAAAGTATAAAAAAAGCAACCGTTAAGAGCACCAAAAACATGAATGCCTTAAAAATAGTATCCATCTGAAACACGGCTATTATTGCTAAAAGGCAAATACATATGGTAATGGAGGTGAGAAACATAAGCCTAATTTATAAGCTTAATATTAAGCCTTCATTATGTGGCAATTAAGTCGCTGGTTTTTTGATTTAAAAGATCCTGATACACAGAGACAAATTGAGAAACATGAAAGCCATCCATCAAGGCATGGTTAACATGAATAGAAACCGACATTAACTTTCGCCCACCTTCCTCGCGCACCTGGCCAAAAGATAATTTCGGACAGCTGTCTTTAAAAGAGAAATTGCGTGCATGCGAAATAGATTTAAAGTTAAGCCAGGGTAAAGCAGAACAATGGATCACGTTTTCACCACCGGCTGATGGAATCAAACCCGTGCTATTTTCAACTTTATTAATTTCTTTCATCGCCCCAGCTTTAAAAGATTCAAAATCGGGATGAAAGTCGATATACCCAAAGCCGAAAGTTCCGTTTGGCCGGTTAATGGTTGCAGAAGCATGAACTTGCTCATATTTCCAAACTTCACCATCAATAATGCGGTAACGAAACGGCTCTATGCTATTTGCGGCTAATAGAGATTTATGTAAATAGAGCAAAAAGAATGAAACGTCCTTTTCTTTTGCTTCGAGATATGTTGCCGTACAATCTACCGATACTGTTACGCCAAAAAAAGGCTCATCGAATGTATTAAAAAATTCGAAATGGTCTTTCCTAATCCAGCTATTAAGATCTAATTTTTCCTTCATATCATTAATTTTAGTAAAACTTCAGATAGATTTTCCATCTGATAAAAGTTTGGGTGCTCAATCGTATGATCGATATGCTCATGTACCCAGGTGGTATGAAAAGGAATGTGAACGGCATTTCCGCCGATGGCTAAAACAGGCAAAACATCAGATTTAAGTGAATTGCCAAGCATCAAAAATTCCTCAGGTTTACAATCCAGGTGCTTTATTAATTTTTGATAATCTTTATCCTGCTTGTCGCTCATAATCTCAATATGATGAAAATAATGATCAAGACCAGACTTCGTGAGCTTCCTTTGCTGATCAAGCAGATCACCTTTGGTAGCTACAACTAACTTGAATTTCCCGTACAAAGCTTTCAAAACCTCTTCTACGCCATCGAGCAATTCTACAGGTTTATTTAACATTTCCTGTCCTAAATCTATCACCTTCTGAATAATAGCCGGATCTATTTTCCCTTCCGTAATCCGAAGAATAGCTTCAATCATACTCAACATAAACCCCTTAATTCCGTAACCATATAGGGGTAAATTCGCAATTTCAGTTTTATATAACTCAGCTACGGTACTGTGCCTGGGCAGGAAGTTTTCTAAAAGCGCAGCAAACTGCTCTTCAACTTCACGAAAGTAGGGCTCGTTTACCCAAAGGGTGTCATCGGCATCAAATGCAATTACAGTAATTTGGTTATTCATTTTATGCTTATTTTTATTGCGACAAAAGTAAAATATCCAAACCACTCCATAAAGGACATTTGTCCATCACACAAGATATGCTCCGTACCAACCTTCAATTTCTGTCCTTTATCGAAAACTTTTGTCGCGAAAATACCGATTCAAAAATTTTGCTTAAAACTTTCAAACCCAGGCACAGATTTGTTCGCCAGGGAGAAACCATCACTAATATTTATATGATTAAAGATGGCATTACAAAATGTTTCATATCAGAAGAGAATGGCAAAGATTTCATCATGGAATTTTTAGGTAAGGGAGAGGTAATTGGCGAACTGGAAGCGCTAAAAAAAATGGAATGCCTTTGCAATGTGGAAGCCATAAGTGAGGTAACCGTTTATGCCATTCCTGATTATGTTTTTTCTGAACTGATTGCTAAAAACACCGTTTTTACCAACTTCCTCTTACAGGAATTATCCACCCGAATTATTCATACAAGCGCAAGAGCATCTTTTCAACAACTTTATACGCTAGAATATGGCTTATCAAAACTATTAACGCTCCAGGACGAAGCGCAAATCATGATCTCAAAAGAAGATATGGCTGCTTATCTGGGCATCTCTCTAAGAAGTTTTAACAGAACTTTAAGATCACTTATGGATAAAAATACCTTGTCTGCGAACCATAACAATACAAATCTTCATGTGGTTAACGAGTAAAACTTAAAACAACAAACTGATAATCTTACATTTAAAAATAAATATTCCAGCCTTGTAACGTTTTCAATAAAACATTCGTTTAACAGTTGAAACAATAGTATAAAAGAATATATTTGTAAGTCTTATAAACTAACGTTTAAGCATGTTGCAATACAATAAATAAATTTATTCTAACCACATTTTATCAATAAACTAGTGAGAAGCTCGTTTAGGCAAGTTTCAACTAACCAAATTCTTCTTATTACATCATTGATAAGCTGTGAACTGAAGCAGATTATCTTTATTAATATCAAAAATATGAGTGCTCATATAAATATTTACACCAATTCGCTTACGGATAATCTGATCCCAGAAATCGTTGAACGCTTAAATCAGCATGAAAAAGTGTTAAGCCTGGAGCAGTCATTTACTTTTAAAAACCCAAGAAGCATCCTGTCTCTGGCATTTAGATGGACTAAACCTAGCATCGAAATTTTAAATACCAGCGTATTAAAGGTACAATTCAGCACCTCTTTTAAACCTTTTGAACTTTCTGAATTTAAAAAGAAGAATGTTCGCCAAAAAGTGGTGAAGCAAAGCTTCATCGATAAATTATTGCGTAAAAAGAAAAAAAAGGTTTACAAACCAATCAAAATCAGTGCGGAAGTGGAAGCCCAACTTAAAGGATTTAAAAAAGTCTTCTCTATCAAATATTACCCCGGAAATTTATTCGAACATCACCTGGCAACACTATTAGGTAGTATTGTGACCGAAATGGGACAAGGAATTTGTCATTTTACAAATGAAGACATTTGGTACACCGATAAAAATGCTGTTGCAGAATGTATGGCCAATCTTTACTCGTTAGAAGATCTTTCAACATTAGCAGAAGAAAAAGTTATTCCTGTTGCTCCTGTTAAAATCGGTGTCTAAATTTATAGCACTTCGTTTTTAAATAGTTTTCCAGTAATAAATCAGCTATCATTCTTAACTGCTTTTTATTGCCGGTTATAAGGCGCTCTGCTGTTGCATAGTTTAAATAAAGCGTAGCTGTGTTAATTTCATCAAATCCCCTTTGCCATCCTTTTTACAGAGGATCATTGTTTTATGTTTTAAACTTAATTAGCAGTTTAAACAGCCATCAAACTTTTAAAGTAGAAATTTGTTAAATATTCTTTACAATAGACCTATTGTATTTGTCGTTAATAGGTATTAAATACAATAGATTAATTCAATTTAATGGCTTAATTTATTTTGTCTAAACGGGATCGCATCTGCCATATAGCATTTGCAGACAAGATAAAATATAAAATAGTTCATCAGGAATAAAATTATTTTGAGTTGAAAAAATCAATTTCTGATAAAGATTTTTATTTTTGAAGATATCATAAGAATCCTGATTGCATCCTTATTAACATATTACCTTAAATTAGAAAGAAAAACATGAATGTAGAAGACGTTTTTAAAAATAACGAAGAATGGATCGGCAGAAAGTTGGCCAATAATCCTGATTACTTTACTGAGTTAGCAAAGGGACAAACGCCTGAATTTTTATACATTGGTTGTTCTGACAGTAGGGTAACTGCAGAAGATTTAATGGGAATCCAGCCCGGACAAGCATTTATTCACAGAAATATTGCCAACCTGGTAAACAATGTAGATTTAAGTGTGATGACGGTATTAAACTATGCTGTTCGCCATTTAAAAGTGAAGCACATTATCGTATGTGGTCATTACAATTGTGGAGGCGTTAAGGCTGCCATGCAACCAGCTGATATGGGGATTTTAAACCCATGGCTGAGAAACATCCGTGATGTTTACCGCACACACAAAGATGAGTTAAATGCCATTGAAGATGAAGGCGTTCGTTATAACAGATTAGTAGAACTAAACGTTCAGGAACAATGTGTAAACTTGTTAAAAACAGCAGCCGTACAGGAAGCCATTACTTTAAGAGGCTTAACCGTACAGGGCTGGGTTTTTGACATTCATACCGGCCGTTTAATTGATTTAAAAATTGATTTCGAAGCTATTTTAAAAGACATTAAAGAGATTTATAATCTTTTTTAGTCGTTAAAAGACAGCGGTACGAAGCCGGTTGTTCGTTAGGTAAATTTAACCAGATGGTTTAAGACATCAGGTTAGGTCCTAAACGCAAATATTAAAAAAAACCGATGTACGGATTATGAAGCTAATGCCTCACCCCGCACATCGGTCTTTCCATATCTTGACTCCTAAATTTAGACTCTGGACTCAAGACGTTAAACTTACGACTCCAAACTATCTACCCATCCAACCGCCATCTACGGTTAAGATCGTTCCGTGAACGTAATCACTTGCATTAGACGCAAGAAACAATGTTGGCCCTTTAAAGTCTTCTGGCGTTCCCCACCTGCCTGCCGGAATACGAGATAATATAGAAGTACTTCTATCCTGGTCTTCTCTCAATGCCGAGGTGTTATCTGTAGCGATATAACCTGGAGCAATAGCGTTTACATTAACTCCTTTAGCGGCCCATTCATTTGCAAATGCCTTAGTAAGTGAAGCAATTGCACCTTTACTCGCTGCATAACCTGGTACAGTAATTCCACCTTGGAATGATAATAAGGATGCTGTAAAAATAACTTTTCCACTTCCTCTGGCAATCATATCCCGGCCAATTTCCCTGGTTAAAATAAAAGGAGCATCCTGGTTTACCGCAATAACTTCATCCCACATCTCATCAGGATGTTCAGCAATGGGTTTACGTAGAATAGTTCCGGCGTTATTTACAAGGATATCAATCACAGGATGATCAGTTTTTACTTTTGCAGCAAAAGCCACTGTTGCCTCTCGCTGACCAAAATCACACTGATACGCATAAAACTTCCTTCCTAGTGCCAAAACTTCCTTTTCAATCGCACTATCCCGAAGCTCCAGACTCGCCGAAACCCCGATAATATCTGCACCAGCCTCTGCTAAAGCCAACGCCATAGCCTTGCCTATTCCTCTTTTGCAGCCTGTTACCAAAGCAGTTTTACCTGCTAAATCAAATATTTTTGACATTTTAATTTTTTAGTTCTTTGTTATTAAGCGATCTAATATTCAATTTACAAATGCAGAAAGAATAACCGCTAAAATAATGATAGTTGTTTAAATTATTTTAAATCAGTAATTGCACAGTGATCCATATCGCCGTAATCAAGATTTTCTCCCGCCATACCCCAGATAAAGGTATAATTGCTCGTTCCTGCTCCAGAATGGATAGACCAGTTTGGCGAGATAACAGCCTGATCGTTTTGCATCCAGATGTGACGCGTTTCCTGTGGCTGACCCATAAAATGGCAAACACTTTGGTTTTGTGGAACTTCAAAATAAAAATAAGCTTCCATTCTCCTGTCATGCGTATGCGCAGGCATCGTATTCCAAACACTTCCAGATTTTAATTCTGTCATTCCCATCTGCAACTGACAGGTAGGCAAAACACTGTTTACTAAAAGTTTATTAATAATCCGGTGATTCGCCGTTTCAGGTGTACCAAGCTCAACAATTTCTGCTTCAGCTTTACTTACTTTTCTGGTGGGATAGGTATGGTGTGCAGGTGCAGAATTGATGTATAATTTAGTTGGCTCAGCAGCATCTGCCGATTCAAATGAAACTACCTTTGTTCCTTTTCCAATGTATAAGGCTTCTTTATAGTCCAGTTCAAATTGCTCACCATCAGCTGTAACAATGGCCTTTCCGCCTACATTGATCATTCCTAATTCTCTACGTTCTAAAAAGTAAGTGGCTTTTAAATCATCAGGGTTAGGCAAATCCAGTTTCTGGTTAACAGGCATTGCACCACCCACAATATATCTATCAAAATGTGATAAGGTTAAATTAATCTGGTCGGGCTCAAAAACATTTTCAATTAAAAAATTTTCACGCAATGCTGCGGTGTCCATTTGTTTAACTTCTTTTGGGCTTTGGGCGTAACGGCTTTCGAATTTATTCATGGTTAAAGTTTGAGATGTGTTAAAGCTGAATCATCAACTCTTATTCACAAATATATTTAACCCATGCTTATTATTTGAATTAATACTCAACTTTGTAGTCTTTTTTGATAAAAAATCTATAAACTGAGCTGATGGGTTAACTACATTCGATAGTTATTTATGGCCTATTATAAAGGCGTTGTGACTACCATTCTGATGCTTATTTTGTAAAGAAAGTATCCTAAAGCGCCTTATCTATCTTGTACCATAAATTTAAATATTTAAGTGATATTCTACAGATATTTCAACAGCTCCGCTTATTTTCTATTTGATACCACAATTTTCCGCCCATCGTTTAGATAACAAGTGGTATAACCTTTATCACGTTTGTAAAACATATTTGATCAAATACAATTTCTTAGGGCTGGGCGAATAAAAGGCGAAGTCATGCGGCGAACAGTAAAACGCAGGGTTAAAGAGCTCAGCAGCATCACCTGCCTCTTTAACGGTATATAAACTAGGTTTAAAACCATTGTGTTTCTCTTTTTCTATTATTAATTTTTCTACCATAAATTCAAAATCACGATTAGCAATTGTGGTTTTAAAATAACCTTTACCACGCCAGTTGTAGGTACCAAAGCCACCACTGCCGCCGCCTATTACATGATAATATTTCATTTTTTCTTCCGGATGAAAACCAAGAAGCTGCACGTCTTTCGGAATTTGGAAATTAACTTCTCCGGTTCTGAAAACAATATTACGGTACCTATCAGCACTTTCTTCATCAGGCACATTGGTATACGCTGCCATTTTTTGCCACATCAGGTGCCACTTTTCATCCTGATAAAAATAAAATTGCCTGTAATAACCGCTGTCTTTTACAAAACTCTTAAAGAAATAATAAACACTATGCTTTTGTGCCTTTTGTATAATTAACCGCTCCTGCTCTGGATTAAATTTATAGTCGGTATTTAATTCAACCATCTCCTGCCTGGTCGTATCGCCATTTAGCGGCCAGGTGTTAAAATAAGAATCTTCATCGCTGGTGTAAACAATGAAATTACCTACAAATTCTGCCCAATGTTTTTGATTGGCGATGTATAATGAATCGGTAACGTTCCCTTTACGATCAAGTTTATAAAATTGATAATCACCCTTAGTATCTTCATCTTTGCCAGCATCCAAATAAACAATCAGCTGATCATGAACAGATTTGAAAATTCGAATGGGATTCGGAGATGCTGCCACAGAAATTTTTGCTTCACAGAATAAGCTAACCTTAAAATCTTTCGATTGATAGTTTTCATTAATTTCATGGAAGGCGGCATACTTAGCAGGAACTGGCGCTTTGTTCACCTCTGTAATTAATCTTTCAGATCGAAAATAAAAAACTACTGCCACCACTATAAAGATTAAAACAAGTATCCATATCAACATTTTTTTCATTTTCTCCCCATATACAGATTAAAGATTCAACTCCTTTGACCGAAGCCAAATCAATCTATTGTTTGTAGAAAACCTATAAGTATCCTGCCACCAGCGCGCACCTCCACGGCAGGTACTAAATAGTAATTTCTTTTTTTTATCCAAAGTAACATCGCAAAGGCTGCTGCATTCAGCATGTTTAAAATCTGGTTCGATCATTTTTTCAAACCGCTTACTTTCCGGATGATATAACCAAATTCCAAAAGTTCTGTACACTCCCATCCCTGCATCCGGAATGGAAAAACCCAAGTCGTCATAACCGTCAAAATTATAATCTTCAACATAACTTTGCCTTCTGGCATCTGGCGAATCTACATTTGGCAAAATCACTGAAGTGGTTTGTCCGTTAGGATATTTAATCTCCAGCTTGTTGTTACTGATACGGTTGAAATTGATAAGTGCATCATGTACAATCAACGTGCTATTTCCAGAGTCTTCCTTATTTTGAAGCTGCTGTAATTCAAAGCGCCTGCCATCTTTTTTACGGAAATACCAACTATTTTCTATAGCATTTACTTTTTTGGTCAGGCCGTATTGGCCATTTACTTTCCCCGCGATCATCTCGTCCCACACATAAGTTACTACATCCGGTTTCCCGCTACTACGGCCACTGGTATCAACGCCATAACTTTTAATCCGCAAGGCGATCATATTGGCTTGCCCTTTATATTTCACACCAGCACCTTTTCCTTCGTTGCCAAAATAAAGATCCAGCGTAAATGGTTTACTTAAACCTACAGATTGGAGTCTGATGGGTTGTGCAAAAGACTTGCCCGCAAGCATTATTAAAAACCCAAAAATGATAATGGCTATTCTTTTCATGTTAAACTTAAGCTAATCTATCAATTTTGTGCCACCTAGCAAAGCTAAAGCTCCCCTATTTCAAAACAATTTCACCATTAATCGGCTTATAATTACATGAAAGTTTTAAAAGCAATTTTAGCAGGTTTTGCTGGTGCAGCGGCCTTAAATATATTACATGAAACTGTTCGCAGGTTTGACCGTGATGCACCGAGGGTTGATTTATTAGGAGAAGAAGCCCTAACCAAATCTTTGAACAGCCTCAATATTAAAGCGCCTACCGGCGATAATCTTTATGCGGCTACGCTGGCTGGAGATCTCATTAGCAACGGAATTTATTATACCACCATCGCCATGTCTGGCAGTAAAAATCTCTATCTCAAAAGTGCAGTTGCAGGCATAACGGCTGGTTTAGGTGCAATAAAACTTCCGGATAAAATGGGATTGGATGATGAACCCGTTACTAAAACAGATAAAACCAAAGTGCTCACAGTAGCCTGGTACCTGATTGGTGGATTGGTTACCGCAGCTGTTTTTAACCGCTTAAACAGAGATTAGCTGATGAGGAAACTGCAGTATATTTTTATTTTAATACTCACGTCAATCACTTTTATTTCTTGTAAAACAGGTTCGGTAAATCTATTCAAAGCAGCTAGTCCGCACGAACAGTACAAAATAAAACTAGAAACTGCTGGTTTAGACAAAACTGCGATGGGCTTGGCCTGGATAAGCGCTGCAGAATCGAGTATTCAAAAAGCGTTAAACATCAATTTACCCTATAAAGAAACGGGCTATTTCGATGCCGGTAAAATTCCGGCCGCAGCCTATCAGTTCTCCGCAACTAAGGGGCAAAAAATTACCATCAGTTTAAATAAAAAACCTGTGCAATCTGCGCTATATCTGGATCTCTGGCACCTTACCGATATTAATAATCCAAAGCGAATTGCATCAGCCGATACCTTGAACAACCCGATCCAATACGACATAGATGAAACAGGAAATTATTTAATCCGGCTGCAGCCAGAACTACTTCAAAATGTAGCATATACGCTGGAAATTACTACCGGACCTTCACTGGCTTTTCCTACACAATCGAAAAGCAAAAGTATTGGCAGTTTCTGGGGAGATGGAAGAGATAATAATGCGAGGAAGCATGAAGGTGTTGATATTTTTGGACCGCGTAGAAGTCCGGTTGTGGCAAGTGCCGCCGGAACGATTACCCGTGTAAATGAAAATAACCTCGGCGGAAAAGTAGTCTGGCTTAGACCAAAAGGAAAAGACTACACCTTATATTATGCTCACCTGGATGAACAGGTTGCCAGAGAAGGCCAGGAAGTAAAAATTGGCGACACGATAGGCCTGATGGGCAATACCGGAAATGCCAGGACGACTGTTACTCATCTGCATTTTGGCATCTATACCTTCGGCGGCGCAGTAAATCCCCTCCCTTATATCGATCCCGTTACCAAAACGCCTGCCAACATCAATGCGGCACTTGGTAACCTGAACAAGATATTGAGAACCTCTTCCAAAGTAAATTTATATGGTTCACCAGAAAATAAAGCATCGATAGTAACTACATTAAGCCCGGAAACGATCATCAATGTTCATTCAGCAACTGGAAATTATTATAAAGTAGCGTTACCAGATGGAAAAATCGGCTTTATTAATAGCAACGCACTCCGCCAAACGATAAAGCCACTTCGAAAATTAACGATCAAGATCGCGCAGGAAAACGTATATGACCAACCTGATAGTTTAGCGGCAATTAAAATTAATTTAAAGGCAGGTCAAACCGTTAGCGTACTGGGTAATTTTAACAATTATCAGTTAATCAGTGACGAAAATGCGCAAGTTGGATGGATTGTCAAGTAAATTTGAAAATGAAAATATTTCAACAAGCGCTATCGTTAAGGGAACGAAGACGAGGATTTCATATTATAACGGACGAAGTGGAAAATGCACTACCCGAAATTAGGGAAATCAAAACCGGAATCTGCCAGGTTTTTATTCAGCATACTTCTGCTTCCTTAACGATTAATGAGAATGCAGACCCAACCGTTAGGGTAGATTTTGAAATGTTTTTCAATAAAACCGTTAAGGAAAATGACCCCAACTATAGACATGACTACGAAGGATCTGATGACATGCCTGCCCATCTAAAATCTGCAATTCTCGGGAGTTCGGTTAGTATTCCAATCACCAACGGAAGGCTTGCCTTGGGCACCTGGCAAGGAATTTATCTATGTGAGCATCGAAATTATGGTGGCTCCAGAAAATTGGTAATCACTGCCTGGGGTCAGTAATCCGTAGTTAAATCTAATCATTTTGTAATGAAGTTTATTAACGTTACAAACATAAACAACATATCAAACTTAACGGTAGATAACCAGGTACTACTTATCTTCTGCATGTTGCTTAACTTCTTCCACCAGTTCTGGATGGTTATCCTGAATAGAACCGCCACCCGTTTCTACTTCAACTTCTTTTGTTGTTACGGCATAATGCGATGGATAGATTTCTGATCCATAAGCTATAGCATAAGCTTTGGTAAATTCTGCACCGAAGTAAAGGATAATAGAGGAATAATAAGTCCACAGCAATACGACCACTAAAGATCCAGTAGCACCATATGTACCGCCTACGTCACTTTGCCCGATATAAAGTGAAATTCCAAATTTACCAACCATAAACAAAACGGCAGTAACCACAGCACCGGCAATTACGTCTTTCCATTTGATGATGGCATCCGGTAATACCTTAAATATTACACCAAAAATCAGAGAAATAACAGCCAATGTTACCGCTTGGTTAACTACATAGAACACATAGTAAGAAACATCTGCAAAACGAGCTTGCAACCTGCCGCTAAAAGCATCTAAAAGTGATGTTACTCCTAAAGAAACTAACAAAACAAATCCTAAACTAATAATCACAGAGAAGGATAAAAAACGATTTTGAAGCATTTTTACCCAGCCTCTTTTTGGCTTCGGCTTAATTCCCCAAATGGTGTTTATGGAATCCTGGATATCACCAAAAATAGTCGTTGAACCGATTAACAGCGTAACAATTCCAATAATTAGTGCAAAGGTGCTTTTGCCATCCAGGTAGGCATTTTTAATCAGCGTTTGTAACGATGTGGCAGACTCCCGGCCCAGAAAACTTTCTAGCTGCTCATATACCTGTCCTTCTGCAATTTCTCGTCCTAAAAATATACCACACAAGGAAATGACAACAACCAGCAATGGCGCCATAGAAAAAACGGTATAATAGGCCAGTGAGCCACTTAACTTGGTTACTTTATGATCGCCAAAACCTGTAAAAGCTGCTTTAAGCACGCTCCATAATCCCTTTAAAGTTATTTTAGTTTTAGCCATAAGTATCGGATAGAATAAATAGTATCTATGTCTTAACCACCTAAAAGCAGAATTGTTTAGCTTTTATAGGAATGATCAAGATGTTATCTTCCAATCAGGCAATTACTGGAATAGAAAAACAGAATGTAGAACCTTTGCCTTCTACAGAATCAACCCAGATTCTACCGCCTAATCTTTTTACAATTTCTGAAGAGATATACAAGCCTAAACCTAAGCCAGGAAAGGTATGTTCCTTTTCGCCACTTACGCGGTAAAACTGCTCAAAAACATGATCTTGTAATTCGGCGCTGATGCCAATTCCATAATCCCTCACCGACACCTGAACGCTATCCTGATGATCGGCCGTATAAATGATCACTTCATTTGCCTCCGGAGAATATTTAACAGCATTGGTTAACAAATTGGTAATTACCTGGCAGATGCGATCCCGATCACCTACAATAGTTTTTTTAAAGCTTAAATCTGAATGAATGATATGTTTAAATGATGTCCGCTGCACATCTTCTATTACTTCCTCCACCATTTCATTAAAATCAAATGCTGTTTCATTAAACTGCATCCTTCCTGAGTTAATTTTGGTTACATCGAGCAAGTCGCTGATGAGATTAGTTAAACGGTCTACCTGTTTATTCATTTTGCCCAAGAGATCGGCATTTTTGAAATCGCCCGAACGTTTAAACATTGATTCCAGCACCTGCGCATAGGCCTTCAGGCTGGTTACGGGTGTTTTTAATTCATGACTGGCAATACCTAAGAAATTATCTTTTTGTTTTTCCAGTTCCTTTTGGTCGTGCACATCAGTATTTGTACCATACCATTTTATAATGTTTCCATCGGTATCTTTTAATGGAATGGCCCGCACCAGGTGCCAGCGGTAATTTCCAAACTTATCCAGGCTACGGAATTCGGTCTCGTACGGATTACCACTTTTCAGCGAGGCATTCCAAATTTTAACTGCATTTGAAATATCATCCGGATGAACATTTTCTACCCAGCGGTTACCAAGTGTTTCTTCATCGTTTTTACCAGTTTGATCAAACCATCTTTTATTGATATAATCTAAATTTCCATCTGGCTTACTTGACCAAACTACAGGAGGCACGCTATTCGCTAAAAACTCCAGCTCATCAACAGCATTTTGTAAGGCTGCATTTTTATCTGCAAGAATTTTCCTGATATTTAATTCCGGCCTTAAATCTCTTGCTATAGCAGCAATAGCCATCGGTGTATTGGTAAACTCTTCCCTGATCATGTAAAATTGCTTATGAATCGGGATAATCTCTGCTGTTACCTGGTGTAATAGTTCCAATTCTCCAGACCATTTGCCATCAGCAAACAGCTTAGGAAATACCTCATTTTTAATTTTTTCATTCGATGATTCAGTATGGTAATCGAACAGGTGCGTATTTAGAATCTGATCTTCCTTTATACCAATAAGTGCAATCCCGGAAGGATTAATGTACCTGGTATATCCATCAATATCGCAATAGTTACAAAAATCTTCACTACTATCAATAATCGTAGCCAGTTTCTGAAGTTCTGCTTTCACCCGAATTTCCGGTCTCAAATCTCTGGCAGTAGCACCCCTTCCGATAACCGCTCCGGTCTCCGGGTCCTTGATTAATAAATAACTGACCATACAAGGGATTGTTTCCTTCGTTTGATAATTAAGCAGGGTGATGTTGCCTGTCCAGCCCTTCACTTCATCAATTTCATTGATAATCCGATTTTGAACACGGTCTAATTCTTCAGGCGTATAAAAATCTTTTGCACTGAATGTAGTTACATCGGCATCCAGCGCAATGCCCAACATTTTTCTGGAAGCTTCATTCATATAGATCAAATTACCATCCAGATCGGCAATCGTCATGTGATCTGCATTATTATTCACCAATGTTAACAACTGGTGCTCCCGCTGCCTGGCTTTAACTTCGTTGGTAATATCCTGCACGATTCCAGCAAAGCGATAGGCAATATGGTCCTCATTTAAATAAGCCTTCCCCCTACAGTGAACCCACCTGATCTGCTTATTTGCTTCGCCGATGGTGCGGTATTTTATGTCATAATGGCTATCATCATTAATTGCCCGGGCTACAGCATTGCGCACCATTTCTTCATCTTCTGGGTGAATGCAAGACAATACTTCTTCATATCCGATTTCTCCTTCATTACGAAAGCCAAAAAGTTCCCGGCATTTTGCATCCCAGTTAACCTGATTATTAATCAGATCCAGATCCCAAGTACCAATTTCGGCAGATAAGAGCGCAAAAGATAAACGTTGCTGCGTTTCAATAACCTGTTTTTTGGCGTTAACCAGTTCAGTAAGGTGCGCCGCAGTATTGATAATGGCGAAAACTTTGCCATCGTCATTTTTGATTGGCTTATAATTAAAAGTGAAATAAAAGGTTTGTAAAGTGCCATCAACTACCAGATTGGCCGGAAATTCTTTTGTATAATAGGTTTCTCCACTTTGAAAAACCTGCCTCAGGATTTCCAAAAATGGTTGTCCCTCAAGTTCTGGAACAGCTTCCATTAGTTTAGTTCCGATGACTGATGCAGGTTTGCCCCATAGATCAAGCATGGCTTGGTTGGCAGCCATTACAACCGTATCTTCTCCAACATATATAGCCGTTGGCATAGGCGATGCCTCTACGAGCGATTTATATCTCTCCGCCTCAGAAAATTGCGATACCATTAAATAGTTTTGTTCATTAAAGATATAAAATAAGCCATTACTTAATGAAAAATAAAAGGTAATAAAAATACCCCCAAACAGTGTCTAACTTTTTGGGGGCAGTGCATTAATCAGTGCTCTTGTGTTGTTGTGGTAATTATTTGGCTTTAATCCATGTAGCCAGATCATTTATGAGCACTTCTGAAACATTTTTTGGCACCAGGTATTGGGCTGTTGTAGTCTTTTCAGTTTGCTCACTAAGCAGGTGATTTAATGTCGGATAATATTTTAGCTGAACATTCTTCTTTTTTCCTAAAGCAGCGTTCCAAAGGTCGAAATCAGCTTTGCTGACCTGAAAATCATTACCTCCCTGTACAATGAAGATACGTTGTTTGTTTAATCCTTTGGCAACCGAAACCTGATTGTAAACATTTAAATCTATCCAATATTTAGCGGAGATACCTAAAATTACAGAATCTGGTTTTATAGTAGTTCCCAACTGGGTAATTCTGCTTTTATTAATTTCTTTTATCGCATCGCTTAACTGCTTTTTATTCGCTGCTGTTGTATCTTTTGATAAATTAAACATGTATTGATTTTGCTCAATGATGAGATCGGTGAATTTTCTGGCTGGTGCGGCAGCAAGAATAATCCCTGAAACTTCTGGCGATGTTGCTGCCAACCTCGGCGCTAACATACCACCTAAGCTATGTCCAAATACGAATACCTGCTTTGCGTCTGCACCGGGAATGGTTTTAGCCAATGCAATTGCAGCAGTGGCATCATCTAGTACTTCTTCTTTTACCGTATATATCTTAGAAAACTCGTTAGGATAAACTAAAGTTCTTTTTACATAGCGTACAGAAGCAATTCCTTTGGCCGCTAAACCGCTTGCAAGATCTTTGAAGGGTTTATTAGCACCTACGGTTTCGTCCATATCACTTGGCCCTGAACCATGAACAAATACCACTACCGGGAAATTCTTTGCATTTTTTGGGGTAGTAATGATAGTTGCAAGCTGCCTGCCCGCTGGACCTAGATAAACTGATTTTTCGCTATACAGATTGGTATCTGCGTAAACCGGCTTTGAATAGGCAGATGTTGTTTTAGCAGGGGCTAGAAAAATACCAACTATTTTCTGTGCTTTATTAAAGCCTAAAATAAAATTCTGATTACCATTGCTGAACTTGCCTTCAACGGTTACGGCAAAAAATTCACCCTGTGCCCTGCTTTGAATGGCATCAAAAGATTCTGCCTTTCCGAATTTTGTACCCATATCAAACCAGAGTTTCTTAAGACCGTCTTCTGTTAGCTTTGATTTTAAGGTATCATCGAAAGTAGCATGCGCATCGGCAAACTTTTCTTCCTGTAATAATTTAAAAAAATCATTAGCACTGTTGAATAGCTGAATAACGTTTTGGGAGAATGCGCTGGTGGTAAATAATAAAGCGACTACTATTAATATACTTTTTTTCATGTAGTGATGGGAGTTTTCGTACAATATTCAAAGTTAATAATATTTGGCACTCAAAACCTATCGGATCAACTACCCATTTAGTTTTAACTTTTTTTAACATTTATTAAAATTCGGGTAAATACGTGTAGATTCTCTTGCCGAGAAATCAGACATCGACCGATAGAATAAAGGTTTGACCAGTAGAGCTTGGTTACTTGCTTCTGCGAAAATCTTCTTAATCTGCGGGAAAAATTATTGCATACTTATCAGCGCCTTACCAAATAGCCTGCCTTCAACACAAAATCGACTAATTGTCAAATGCTTACATCAATATTGATTTCGGTTGGTGTGACAGCAACTGATAGAAAAAAGCTTGCAAAGCTTGGCCCGCAGATCAAAAGGATTTCGCAAATTTTTGTTAATTGCCTACTAATCGATAGCTCACCAATATGCCTACAATTAACATTACACTAACTAATTATCAATCGCTTACACCAATATTAATTTGGGTCGGTGAGACACCGACTAATAGAATAAAGGTTTGGCCAGTAGATCTTTGGTACTTGCTTCTGCGAAAATCTTCTTAATCTGCGGGAAAAATTATTGCATACTTATCAGTGCCCTACTAATTGGCCTACCTTCAATACAAAACCGACTAATTATCAAATACTTGCATCAATACTGATTTCGGTTGGTGAGACAGCAACAGATAGAAAAATAGCTTACAAAGCTTGGCCCGCAGATCAAAACGATTTCGCAAATTTTTGTTACTTGCCTACTCATCGATAGCTCACCAATATGCCTACGCTTAACATTATAGAATAAAGGTTTGGCAAGCAGAACTTGGTTAATTGCTTCTGCGAAAATCTTCTTAATCTGCGGGATAAATTATTGCATACTTATCAGCGTCCTACTAATTGGCCCATAAACAGCATCAGTAATTATTTTTTTTAAATAAAAATATACCCAAGCACAATATTTCGATATCTCAGCGTTTATGTATGTGAGAGCGTTAATTTAGATGACGGGGATACTGCCTTAATGGTGGAATCCCCGTTTCTTTTTGCATAAGTTTTTCTAAAAATATGGAGATAAAAAAAAGGGACTATTGCTAGAAAGTCCCTTTTGATCTATATGATGGAGTTAAGAATTTTAAAAGTTAATGCCTTCTTTTTTCGCTGTGGAGTGTTGGCCAAATTGATCGAAAGACTTGATTTTTTTAGGTTTTAAAATTAAATACACACCAAGACCTATAAGAACAAGTGCACTAGTGGCTCTTGATAAATCAAAATCGAACAGTGAGATGTCTTTCAAGGTGAAGATGCCGCCGATGATAGCAATGGCCAACCAACTGCCACTTTCAAAGTTTCTACGGTAGCCCAACCATAAACCAACTCCCAACATAGCAGTATGCCAGCTTAAAATCCAGTGGGGAATATCTAACCCTGTGTTTCTCAGCATAAAGATAGCTCCGATTACCAAAAGTAAAATACCTAAGCCAAATTGTTTATTGTCGTGATTTTTGTTAATGAAATTTTCCATGATCGTTTTGATTTATATTCAAATGTATCACGAAAATGAGGGCAGGAAAATGGCTATTCCCTTAACAACTTTAATTCATCGGTGAGTTAAATAATTTTGTCGGTTAAAATATTTCCGATCTTTTTAGCCAACTGATTTTCCCGGTGAATTACTTAAAAATAATGATTTCTGATCGCTCACTCATGATCACCTGGGTAGTTAAATCAATAAATAAGCCATGAGCCAATAAACCATCAATTTTATTTAAAGCGTTAGAAAGTGCTTTGGGGTTGTCTATCAAACCAAAATCTGCATCAATGATCAGGTTTCCGTTATCGGTAAAGTAGTCTTGATCACCTGTCATTCTCTTTTTTCCTTTACCATGCAGTTTAGTGAGCTGATCAAAAACATATTGATAAGCCAGAGGAATCACTTCGATCGGAACTGTGAATGAACCTAATTTCTTAACTCTTTTAGAGGCATCGGTTACAATAATTGCATTTTTACTCATCGAAGCCACAATTTTTTCGCGGAACAAGGCCCCGCCCCCTCCTTTTATCAAATCTAGACCTTCGGTAAATTCATCAGCACCATCAATACTGATATCTACGGAAGAAATTTCTCCCAAATTTAGGACCTCAATGCCTAACGCCTTTGCCAGTTCTTCGGTTCGGAGGGAGCTTGCCACTGCTTTGATGTTCAACCCTTCTGCAACTAATTTACCCAACTCCTTTATTGCAAATGTTGCAGTAGTTCCGGTACCTAAACCCACAATATCTCCATTTTTAACCAGTTTAACAGCCGCTTTTGCAGCTGCAAGCTTCTCTGCATTCTGGTGATTTTGATCGATGATTCCCATAGGGTAAAACTAAGAAAATTTGTTGAGCGTTTTTGCAGGGAGGTTTTTGTTGTTTGTTGATCGCTGGGCGTTTTTTCCTTCTTAGTCTTGCGTTGAGTATTAAATGTTATTCACCTCATTGCAGCTTAAGCACGTAATTAAAGCATATCGGTTAAAGGCAAAATAATATAAACAAAAAAATTATTGCACAGATGCAATAATTCCTTTTAATAACGTTTATATAACTGAGAGCGTTAATTTAGATGATGGGGATTCTGCAACTGTGGAATCCCCATTTCTTTTTGCCCTCAGGTTTTTTATTTTTCTGTTGATAGTGAATAAGGAAAATCAACCGGGTTAGCACCTCTAGTTTTGTTCGGTGTTGCCGTCATATTGAAGTTTAATACTGCTCCTTTTTGCAAACCACTGTGGCTGATCCAGTTTTTTGAATAAGGCTTTCCATTTAACTGTAACGATTGTACATAACGGTTGCTATCGCTATTTGCAGCTGCATTAATGGTTACCGTTTTGCCGTTGTCTAATGTTAAAGTCACCTTCTTAAATAAAGGCGCACCCAACACATACTGATCTACAGCTGGCGTTACCGGATAAAATCCCATCGCCGAGAAAACATACCATGCAGATGTTTGTCCGTTATCTTCATCTCCACAATACCCATCTGGCGTTGGTTTGTACATTCTGTTCATTGTCTCTCTAACCCAATATTGCGTTTTATAAGGCGCACCACCATAATTATATAAGTAAATCATGTGCTGAATCGGTTGGTTACCATGCGCATACTGACCCATATTCGCAATCTGCATTTCACGGATCTCATGAATTACACCGCCATAAGCACTTTCATCAAATACCGGTGGCATAGAGAAAACAGAATCCAGCTTGGTTACAAACTGCTTATGTCCGCCCATTAATTTAGCTAACCCATCCACATCCTGAAATACCGACCAGGTGTAATGCCAGCTGTTGCCTTCTGTAAAGGCGCCGCCCCATTTAAATGGACTAAACGGTGTTTGGAAACTACCATCTTTATTTTTACCCCTCATCAAACCAGAAGCCGGATCAAAAAGGTTTTTGTAATTCATTGCTCTTTTTTTGTAAATATCAATCTCCGATGCTGGTTTGCCTAAAGCTCTTCCTAATTGATAAATGGTAAAGTCATCATATGAATACTCTAAGGTTTTCGCTGCATTTTCATTTTTTTTCACGTCGAAAGGTACGTAGCCCAATTCATTGTAATACTTCACCCCGTCGCGACCAACTGCCTCAATCGGACCTTCATTGTTAGCACCATGTTTTAAAGCATCCCATAAGGTTTGAATATCATAACCACGCAAACCTTTGATATAAGCATCAGAAACCACTGAAGCGGAGTTGTTACCCACCATAATATTTGCATAACCCGGGCTGCTCCACTCCGGCAACCATCCGCCTTCTTTGTAATCGTTTATTAAACCTTCCTGCATTTCTTTATTAATGGAAGGATAAACCAGATTTAAGAATGGATATAACGCACGGAACGTATCCCAGAAACCTGTTCCTGCAAACATATAACCAGGTAAAGTCTGCCCGTTATAAGGACTCCAGTGTACCACTTTATTGTTGGCATCTACTTCATATAATTTGTTCGGGAAGAATAAAGTACGGTATAAGCAAGAATAGAAAGTACGGGTTTGATCAATCGTGCCACCTTCTACTGCAATTTTATTCAGCGTTTTGTTCCAGATGGCTCTGCCTTTTGCTTTTGTAGCGTCGAAACCATCGTTGGCTAACTCTCTTTTTAAATTCAGATCAGCCTGTTCGAAACTGATAAATGATGAAGCTACTTTTGCAGTAACCTGCTCACCTTTGTTGGTTTTGAAACCGATGATGGCACCACTATGATCGCTTTCTAATTCAAGCTCATCGTCTTTAAGCTTATTGCCACTCCAGGTTTTAGCCAGCTTAAAATCTTTATTAAAATAAATAACAAAATAATTTTTGAAGTTCTTTGGCAGTGGGCCACGTGCATATTTTGTAGTATAGCCGATAATTTTGCGTTCAGCAGGAATGATTTTGATGTAAGAACCCTTGTTTAAAGCATCTACTACTACATAAGAACTATCTGTTTTAGGAAAAGTAAATCTGAACTGTGCCGCTCTTTCGGTAGGCGTTATTTCAGTAGTTACATCGGCATCTGCTAAATAAACACTGTAATAATAAGGTTTTGATACCTCCGCCTTGTGGCTAAACCAACTGGCACGTTCATCTTCTGCAAATCTCATCTTACCAGTTACCGGCATGATAGAGAAAGCAGCGTAATCATTCATCCATGGTGAGGGCTGATGCGTTTGTTTAAAACCACGGATTTTATCAGCGTCATAAGTATAAGCCCATCCATCGCCCATTTTTCCAGTTTGAGGGGTCCACATATTCATCCCCCATGGCAAACCAATAGCAGGATAAGTATTTCCGTTTGATAAACTCGGCTTAGATTGCGTGCCCATCAGGGGATTAATCCAGTCTACAGGATCTGTAATTTTGCCCACCGTTTGTGCAAAGCTGGCAGATGCAGCGAAGCTGAGGAAAGCAATAAATAGTTTTTTCATTCTTATGGTATTATGGTGTGTTTTGAAAAGTTAAAGCTCAGGATTTTTTACGTAATCTGCCCACAGTCCGTCTAAATCTTTGCCGGTTAATTTCACCCAGATTTCCGGTTGATAGGTATGGTCTCTTAACGAAGCATCAACTGCTTTTATGGTACCCGACTTCACATTTTTTTCTATCCAGGCAAAAAATCTTGCGGTAATTCTGTAGCTGTTTTTGTAAGTATGTTCGGGTTTTAGTGCTGGTAAAATCCATTTTGCTCCAGCATTATCCACACCGAATTTAAAACGGGCATAATCTGCAATGCCTTCAGTTAACCAACCAGGGCCTACACTTCTGCCATAATCCTGAACAATATGCATTACTTCATGTGTAACTACATCAATATCTTCAGGATGTTTATCCATCCAGATGGAACTGTAGGTTACTTTTCCATCTGATGTTGCTGCAACACCTTTGTAGGCCGTATCAATCGAAAACTTAACCGATTTTAAAGTTTTTGGATTGTATTCTTTCGCCAGTTTCGGATAGACAACAAAGAACGTTTCAATCAATCTTTTTTTCAACTTTGGATCGAGCGCTGCATAGTTACTTTCAAAGGTAAGTGTGTAGCCGTTTTTCTTAATTGTTTCTTGTGCCTGAGTCTTCGAAAATGGCAAAATTGCCGCAAAAGCTAACGAAGTTAAAAGGGATATTTTTTTCATCTAAATTATTTTCAATGTTTTGGTTAGCTATAGTTATGCAAATTAAAGATAATCTGTAAAACGTTTTAGTAATCACTCAAAAATTTTACGTTGTTGGCATATTACCTAATTTAAATCATGTGTTAAGCCATTTAATACTATTAATTTGCTATTCCTGATTGGCTTTACTACTATACTTTAATTTTAACTGATCTGGATTTTGAGCGTATTCCTGCCACAACTGATCAATAGATTTACCTGTTAAGCTACTCCAGCTTTGTGCTGTATATTGATGTGCCCGCAACTGCTGATCCAGATTAGCGATTAAACCTGATTTTACATTTTGTTCCAGCCAGGCGAAAAACCTAGCCGTAATGCGGTAGCTGTTCTGATAACTTTGTTTAGTATTAAAGGCAGGCAAACTCCATTTAGAACCCACATTATCTACCCCATATTGGTAACGTACGTAATCTGCAATGCCTTCTGTTAGCCAAACCGGACCAGCACTATAACCATAACCCTGAACAATGTGCATGGTTTCATGTGTAACTACGTCTATATCTGTTGGATGTGCCTTTAAATAACCTGCACTAAAAAGAATCCGGTTTCCACTGGCTTCTGCAACTGCCTTATAGGCGGTATCCACTACGAAAAGTACATCATGCGTGGATTTATTGTTGAATGTTTTTACAAGTGTGGGATAAATTTCGAAGTAGGTATCAATTAATTTCTGCCTCAACAACGGATCTAGAAGTGGGTCTTTACTAATGAAAGTAAGTTTATAACCTTTCTTTTTTTGTGTTGAAAAGCTTGACCAGTTTTTAGTAAACGCACTCCGTAAATGTTTTTCAATCTTTTTTTGTGATTTTCCTTTTACCCAGTCACTGTTAACAATTATTTCGCCAGCCTTTGCGCTAATATCTGTTGTTTCCCTATTATTGAAAGTCAGGTCTGCACTTCTTTTAGTTCGGTAGCCATCTGCTAATGCAAACCATGGATACACCTTATAAAATGCAGCAGATAGTTTATCTTTTGTTTTCTGATCTGCAATCTGCTGATCGTCTTTAATGGTAACCTGGTAGCCTTTTGATTGAGCAAATGAAGAAAATGAAATGAGCAAGATTACCGTTATTGTAAAGAGATATTTAATCATGTTGTTTGTATTTGGAAACAATTATTTTGTTTGTTTTTTAGTTATATGTGGCACTGGCATTAATCTCACAAATTAAACTAAAACGTTTTAGTTTTTGTGTCTCAAAAAAGCCTGCTATCCAGGCAGGCTTTTAAAGTGAAAAATCTAAATTTCCACTGATCTCCAATTAAATCTACTAAAACGTTTTAAATCATTACAATAATAAGATTATTCTCGAATAAAAAAGATTTTTTTTTGAAGGAAAAACCTAAAAATTTATCAAGTCCTGTAGTTAATTAATAATGTTACTAAACACGCCATTTTTCTTATTTAAAATGTGTGTTTATTTAAATCAAATTCTATCGCAACAACTTGCAGCACCAATTAATGTTGCATGTTCTTTCAGTTGAGATATTCTAATGCTTGCATCCACATCATTCCCTTTCAATGTAGCATTCAGTTCTGGTGCAAAGGCATTAAAAGCCTGAGATATATTGCCGCCAATAACTACCATATCTATTTTATGTTCGTTAATTACAGGAATCAGAAATTGGGCAAGGTTATAACCAAATTCCATAAACACCCTGGTGGCCAAATGATCGGTGTCAGCAATTTCGACTAATTCCTTTACGCCTGCCAATTCCGTTCCGCTAAGATGTTTATACCGTTTAACGAACCAACGGGTAGAAAGATAATCTTCAGCGATCCCCTCCATAAACGGCGAATTCCACAAATCAGCATCAATCGCTTTTAATTTAGTGCTCAATGATGAGCCTAATCCCGTTCCCAATGTTAAACCTAATACATTCGAATTACCTTTTGCGGCTCCTGCAAAAACTTCGCCTTGAAGAAAGCCAGCGGCATCATTTATAAAATGTATGTTTTCCAAAGGAATTTCCAGTCGTTTGGCTAATTCTTCTTTAACATTAACATTGTAAAGTGCCTTAAATTTATCCTGATCTTTAATAAGTGAAATACCTTCTTTGTAATCAAACGGACCAGGCATAGCTATTCCTATATATCGATTCCCGTTTTTGATATTGTTAAACGATTGGTCGATGATCATACACCAGGCGGATAAAATGTCTTCTTTACTCTCCCGCGAATTTACAGGGCTACGTTTGATTGAATCATCAATCAGGGTTCTTGTTTCTAAATCTACCAAGGCGGCCGTAATATGCGAGCCGCCAATATCCACACCCAATGCTACAGGCTTTTCCATTCTTTATTTTTATTTCTATTTTAATTTTATGCTATTTAAGACGCGGCCGTTATTATCTAAACATTTGAGTTTAAAAAGCTGATTCAATTATTATTTAGGAAAGGAATCCATAATTCATTTTTATCAGCTTCATGAATACATTCTATTTTCACTTACTTGATGTTCCACTGATCTGCCAGCAGCTTAATGAAATAACCACCAACAACACTTCGTGCCTGAAATCCAGTTTTTGTTCCCGTTTTGGTTTCATGCCAGTCTGTTAACGGAACCTTGCTTGTGGTTTCAGTGGCAAATTTATGAACAGGCGCTATAAATTTTTCAAAATCTACTTGGTTGTCTGCCAGCGTTGCAGTCCAAATAATCCAATCGGATTTAGTATAATCCTTCCGACTATCTAATGGCAAGCCAAATTCATTTTGTTTAGTTAAATAATAATCTATTTCCTTTTTGTATACCGCTTTCGGGAAGAGATCCAATTTTAAGAGCTTATCCCAAACCAGATTATATTTCTGGCTCCAGGTATTTTTATCATTAAAGGTTAGCGCGAAGTGATCACCACCATCGGCAAGTGTCTGCCAGTTTTTAGCCATTCCTAAGGCTGCATTTCTATATTTCGCAGCTATTCCTTTCTTACCGGATAATTCGGCCATTTGCGCGTAAGCACCTAATCCAACTATTGCTTTCACAGATAAATTTGCGTTTCTGGCAAGGTGGCCAGCAAAATCATCTGTACATAACTGATTAGCCGGATCAAAGCCCTCTTTCAGCAGGTAATCTGCCCAGATAGACATCACCTCCCAATGTTTAGCGGCATATAGCGTGTTACCATCTGCACGCGTAATGGCAGCAGTAAGAATCAACATATTTCCTGCTTCTTCTACAGGCATATCTTCTCCATAAATTTGTCCGTTGGCAACCGGATAAACACCAATATCGTGAGCAGGATAAGGTTTTTTCCATTTGCCGCTTTCAGCATAATAGAAAATTCCGTTCAACATTCCTTTTAATAATTCAGGATTGTAAAGTAGATATTGAGGTGCCGAAGGATAGGTAACATCAACTGTATTGATGAAACCTCCGCTGAAATTTTCTTTGGAGAGGAAAAGTAGATCGCCATTTGGTGCATAAACAATTTTGTGTGCCGCGATACTTTGCCTATAGGCAAGTTTGCATAAATCTGCATATTCTTTCCCGCCCACTTTTGTAGCATCTGCAAGAAGGCTGGCATCGAAAGCTTTAGTTTTGGCCTGAAGCATAGCATAATCCATATTGGCTGCAGATAATTGATCTTCGAAACGGGTTGTTGCAGATTTTCTCCAGATTGGCAACAGCTGATTGCCAAAGTATTCGATTGATTTCAAATCATCATAACCCAGCATCAGATATTTTTCTACGGGTTTAGAAGTCACAGTTCCAAATGGAATTACAGTACCTAAATCCTGTGCTTTAACATTTATCGCTTGTGAAACTTTTGGATATTTCCCTGTTTTAAATGCATTGATATTATCACCTTGCTTCCCAATAAATTGCAGGGCATTAAATTTTGCTGGCACTGCAATGTACAGGTAACCCCAGTCAATCCGGAGATCATCATTCTTCTCTTTCAGCACAGGCTGCTCTACGGTTCCGGCTTTTAAAATAGAAAGTTCGTTTTTAGTACTTTTCCAGGCTGAAACAGGCTGGTTGGGCGTATTTACAGCCAGATTTGAGGAGGCACTAAAATAAACATCAACTTTGTGCGCTCTTGTATCTGCAGATTTTATGGAGTAGGTAATATAACTGATTGGCCTGGCGGTTAGTTTTACGTCGTTTAAAAGCAAGGGAGAGGTAAAAGTTAAATTAAGATTTACACCACCTGCATTAAAAGTATAAGTGGTATTGGTGGCGCCGACAGTTACATTGGTTTGTGTTGCATTGATTATGTTTCCAGCTGCAGGAACTTCTTCTACAATACCGGCATCCAAAAACCTGCCGCCAGCAGTATTTTTACAATCGATGGCTAAGATATTCTCTCCGGCCTTTAAAACACCCTCCGGAATTGGGATATAAATGTATTCGTGCACCCATCCCTCCTTTTGATAAAGGAGTTGGCCATTCAGGTAAACGTTTACATTATCATCATGGTTAAGCTTTAAATACTTTGTTGCAGTCGACTTTTTATCAATAGAGAATTTTCTGCGGTAAAAGATTTCGTCTGTATTCCATTTGGTTTTAGAAAGCTGGTCGTCTCCAAAAGGCGCTTCCCCCTTCATCCAGGAGGCCTCATTGAAATTTAGTGTCGTCCATCCTTCTAAAGGTTTTTTTAAGAAATAACTGGCTTGATATTTTTCTTCATCAGCCGCAGCCAGAATCGTTTTATACGTTTTACTATCTGCGCCTAAAAAGCGGTAAAACCGATTGTCTACTTTTATAATTCCAGTTAGAGAATGTTCCTTGCCGGTCCAATGCTTGGTTGCAGATTGATTTAGTCCATCACCAAAAGACCAGATACTTAAATAAGTATCGTGGGTAATTAAAGGATAAGCTGGCGCTTTGTCTTGTGCGAAGGTACACATGCTGTATACCATTAAAAACGCCAGTGTATAAAAATTTTTCATAATGATTTGGTTAGTTTCTTATTTATAGTGTTTGGCAAGCCAAAACAATGGTGATGATAACTTTATTTACGAATTAGCACTAAAATTGGAACGAACATTTTAAAACTTAAAAAATCAAATTTACGTAAATCGTTTTACCTTTTCAATATTAGAGAGTAAAGTAAACATTTACAATGCCTGGCAGTAACATTTACATTACCGACTTAGAATTTATCTTTGAATGAGTTTAGCAGGGAGTATGATGTGTTGATTATCGAGCTTTGATTTGGAGGAAAGCTGACTTAGAATCAACTGGATCACTGTCTCCGCAATCTCCTCAAGCGGTTGTTGCACAGCAGAAATTCCTGGAGTATGTAGCTCAAAAACTTCATGATCATCATAGGCAATTACACCAAAGTCATTTCCAACTTGCTTCCCCATTTTTTTTAATACCTTGAGTCCGCTTATGGCTAAATAATTAGTTGCGAAGAGTACTGCGTCTATTTCTTTCGAATGGAAAAGTTTTTCCATTTGTGCCATGGTTTCTTTTTCTTCCTGATTAAAATGAACTTTTAGTACCAGGTTTTCATTATAAACCATGCCGTGATCGGCCAGTGCCTTTTCGTAACCCGCCAAACGCTCTGTAATTTGTTGTACATCAATATCGGTAGTAACCAGGGAGATTTTCTTCTTTCCTTGCTTAATAAAACTTTCTACAGATTGGTAAGTAGCTTTGAAATGATCTGCACCCACGTAATTGGTATCTAAATCCGGCAGGTTTCTATCGAACAGGATAACGGGTTTATTATCAGCAATAAGGTGTTGAATATCTTCTTCCAAACCCTTAATTGGCGAGATAATATAAGCATCAACCTTTCTGGATTTGAACATATTGATCAGATCTTTAGCCTTTTCTAAGCTATTTTCTGTACTGGAATAAATGATTTTATATCCTTTTTTGTAAGCCTTATCTTCAATTAACCTGGCTATTCTGGAAAAGAATGAGTTTGAAATATCTTCAATAATTAATCCGATGATATTTGAATTTCCAGTTCTTAAACTTCTGGCAATTTGATTTGGCTTATAGCCTTTCTCTGCAATAATTTTTTCTACTTTTTTAATTACGGCTTCACTAATCGACTTATCTCTGGCTTTACCATTGATAATGAAAGAAACTGTAGTGATTGATACACCGGCTGCAACAGCAATATCTTTTATAGAGAGACTTTTCATTTATAGCATATATTTTACTGGGGTGAATTGCAGGCCAACCAACAAAACCAGCCTGAGTTTAGCTAATATAATGCATAATCATTAACATTGATAAATTTAACGAAATGGAATGCAATTATTTTAACTATAAATAAAAAAAGGCGCCAGTTGGCGCCTTTTTGTTTACTTATTAATAACCCGGATTTTGAGCTAAATTTTCGTTTAAAGTTCGTTGGATTAAAGGAATTGGAAATAACTGTCTGAATGGTGCAGACGGTGTATGATCCCACCATGTGGCGGTATGGAATTTACCAAAACGGATTAAGTCATCACGCCTGAAGCCTTCGAATACAAACTCACGCCCTCTTTCGTTCAATAATTCATCCAGTGTTAAGCTAGCCGTGGTATATTGATTGGCTGGCCAGTTGGCTTCTGTAAAAGCTCTTTTTTTACAATCGTTAATGAGCTGAACGGCTTCTGCATTTGCAGCACCACCGTTTTTACGCATAATGGCTTCCGCCTTAGCAAAGTAAATCCAAGTCAGGCGATACAAGTTCCAGTCAGTACAATTGTAATTTAAATCAATACCAATTGGGTTACCATTCACTATGCCGGCTACGTTGTTACCCAGTTTATATTTGTTAAAACGCACACCACTATTCTCTTCACCTTCACTCATGTTTGAAACCGTTGAATTGGCTCTTGCACGGCGAATTTCATCCACGAAAATAATTTGCTGATCGCTATATTCGTTTCCTCCACTGGCAAGTGCTGGCTGACCATTATCAAAACGAACTTGTGGACCTTGAAGCAACCAGGTAGATTTTCTTAAATCGTCATTGCTGTATTTATTGTAATTTCCAGGAACCATTACTACACCATTGTTTCCGTTTCTGGAACCACCATAAATACGGTCTTGCTGGAAGTGAAAAAATTCACTTGTCCACGAGGGTTGCGAATTTGCAATTCTAAATTCATAAGCAATTGCAAAAATTACCTCTTTCGATAAATCGTTGGTAGTTTTAAATTGATCTGTAATGTTCGGGTCTAGCGCCATTGCACCATTTTGACCTCCACCTTCGTTATTAATCAATTTATTAGCAGCAGCAATACAATCATCCCAACGGGCGGTACCTGTCCAAACTTCAGCATTTAGATAAAGCTCTACCAGCATAGCGTAACCACCAGCTTGAGTCATCCTTCCAATCATGCTTCTGGATAATTTTGGTGCTTTATCAATATTGTCTTTAATTTCCTTTTCAATAAAGGCAAACACCTCCGCACGTGGTCTGGTTTCTGGCTTCGCGGGAATACCAACCTCTGTCACAATTGGAATATTGCCAAAAAGATCCATTAACTTAAGGTAATGGTAAGCCCTGAATAATTTAAGCTCGGCGATATAGGCATCCTTTTCTACCTGGGTAATACCCATTTGCGATAAGGAACGTTTTTCCAGATTTCCAATTGGGTCATTACAAAAACCCATCCCACCGTACATTAAAGACCAGGCATTGTTTAACGGCGCATCATCTACCAGCCAATTGTGATAGTGTAAACGTTTCCACTTACCACCATCTTCACCATGGCGACCTTTAGTTGGCCAGGCCAATTGATCACCGGAAAGTTCTGATGGTCTCCACCAGTTATCTTGCCCTGATGGCGTTGCCCAGGCATTGGCATGGGTGTATGGCCTTAAAACAGCAGATAAAACTTCGTTTTTGTTATTATAATAGTTATCTGTAACTAGTGAGCTATAGATATTCTCGTCTAACTTGGTACAGCCATTAAATAAAATAGGCGATGTAATAAGTGCAGACAATATGATTTTTTTAAAATTTTTCATTTTTATTTAAATATTAAAATCCAAAATTAACACCGAAAACAAATTGTCTTGTTGTTGGATAAGGGCTTCTGGTATCTATACCCAAGCTACGTCCGTTAATTTCTTGTCCTAAACCAGTATCTTGAATAAGATCAGGATCATTACCAGAATAACCGGTTAATAAAGCCAGATTCTGCCCCACTGCATACACACGTAAACTGCGGAACGCTTTATCATTAAATTTGAAAGTATATCCTAAGGTTACCTCGTCAACTTTTAAGAAACTTCCACTTTCCAGATAGTAATCTGAATACATATAGGTATCGTTAATTTCTGAATATTTGGTGAATGCACTATTTAGTAAATTACCTTGTGTACCAAATTTATTTCCGTAAGAAAGTGCTAACGTGTTTAACACATCAAAATCTAATTTACTTCTTAGGAAAACAGTCAAATCAAACTTTTTATACGTAAAGCTGTTTCCGAGTGATAAATAGTATTTAGGAATAGCATTTCCAATAAGTGCTAAATCTGTCTGATCGCGGAATGGAGAAGTATTGATTTGTCCATTGGGTACCACTGCTCCGTTCTTGTTATAGAACGTCCACTTGCCATCTGGTGTAAAACCAGCAAAACGTTTACCCCAGAACTCACCGATATTACGGCCTTCATAGGTACGGAAAGCATCACCGAGTGCACCAGCGCCACCAATACTTCCAAAAGTTCTCATGTCTCTTTTGTATACTTCGTTAGAATAAGTATCAAGCTTATTATCAATTGTACTTCCTGCAAAATTAATGTTCCATGTAAAATCATTTCTCTTCATGGCCTGATAGCTTAACGTTAACTCTAAACCTTTAGCAGAAATGGTTCCCACATTTGTATAAATAGATCCTTGTACAAAAGGTGGCTGAGGTGAAGTGTAAGTATCTAACAAATCAACGATATTACGTTTAAACACATCTATGGAACCACTTAATCTACTGTTAAACATCGCGAAATCTACCCCAAAGTTATACTCGCGCTTGCGTTCCCACCTTAAGTTTGGATTTGGGTTACGGGAAGGACCGTAAGTTTGTAACCATTCGCCATTTGGAAACGGGTAAAGATTACCTGTACCAAGCGTAACGAGTGAAGCATAGTTTGCGAAACCTGAATTACCTGTTTCACCGTAACCCCCTCTGATTTTTAAGAAATTAAGCCATTTGGTGTTTTCCATGAATTTTTCACGGGTAATTTCGTAAGACGCGGAAACGGCTGGAAAACTTGCCCATTTGTTGTTGGCACCAAACCGGGATGAACCTTCTCTTCTTAACACCGCTTCAACATTCACTTTACCATCAAAGGTATAATGCACCCGACCGAATAATGCGATGAGTGTATTGTCATTTTTATTACTTCCTAAAGTAACACGGTTGATCCCGATCGGCACACTGCCCAGGTTATTTTCTTCAAAAATATCATTGGTATAACCCCTGTTACTTGCACTAAATGATTCATTTACCTCATAACGGTAAGAGTACCCAAGCATTCCTGTGATACGGTGTTTATCATTAATAGTTCTGTTATATTCTATTGTAGGTTCGAAGTTGAAATTTTCATTTAACTCCGTTCCTTTATAGGCATAACCACCGCCAGGTGAATCGCCATTCTCTACCGAGTTCTGGCTACCTAAAGTGCGGTATTGGTTATCAATAAATTGGTTGCGTTGGTAAGCTACAAAAGCTGAAGCTTTCAGACCCTTTAAAATATCAACATCAATCTTTCCATCTGCTGAATAGGTTTGTTGAGCTCTTTTAGACGTTTCTTGTTCCAACCGGGCAACTTCGTTGGTAATGTTCCTGGTGAAAAGATAACTTCCATTAGGGTTATAGTAAGATTCTGTTGGGTTTTTGGTTAACACATTTTCCCAACCACCACTACCTAGAAGATTGGCTTTATTGATATTAGACGCTACATTGAATGATGCAGTTACTTTATCTTTAAAACCTTTTTGAGTCAAACTCATTCTAAACTGATATTGTTCTCTACTGTTTTCCCTCGCGAAGCCATCCAATTTATTGTAAGTAAATGAACCTCGGTAAGTTGACTGTTCACCTCCACCAGCTATTGATAAGTTTTGATAATTGGTCAAATTATCTTTGTTTATAATATCATCAAAGTAGTTAAAATCACCTCCAAAATCCTGAGCCTTATACTGTCCGCTGGCAAGTTTTTCTCTAAACTCTGTTGCACTCATAAAATCCGGACGTTCATACAAAGTCTCGTGTTTTACGTAAGCATTGTAACTAAATTGAGATGGTCCTTTTCTTCCTTTTTTTGTAGTCACCAAAATTACACCTGCATTGGCTCTTGTACCATAAATGGCAGCTGCAGATCCATCCTTAAGTACAGAGAATGATTCGATATCATCCTGTTGCAAAAGATCTAGATTACCTCCTGGAATTCCATCAATTACGATTAATGGGCTGGATGTTCCAGAAACGGAAGTTACCCCACGAAGCTGAATCGCTACACCAGAGTTTGGGTTAGAACTGCTCCTGGTAATCTGTAAACCTGCAACTTTACCTTGCAATAAATCAAGCGCGTTTCTGGCACCACTCTGTCTGAATTGAGAAGTATCCACTTTTGTAATGGCAGAAGTTAACTCCCGCTGACTCCGGGTACCATAACCCACTACCACCACATCATCTAACTTAGTATCTGCAGATACCGCAAGCTTAATGTTTAAAGTAGTTTGCGCATTGATAGTTACATTCTGGGTTTGATAACCGAGGTAGGTAAATCTAATCACCTCGTTTTCGTTCGCATCAATTTTAAATTGGCCGTTGGCATCAGTAACAGTCCCCTGGCCTGTGGTAATGTTCTGTACCCCTACACCCGGAACACCAAGATTTTTTTCATCAACTACCTTTCCGGTAATCACTTTCCTCACACTTGCCTTGTGCCAGGGAAATTCGAATTCAAGAAAACCATCGAAATCTTTCCGGTCAGATTCTGCCGAAAACGCTGGGAAACTCGACAAAACAATTGCAGAGATACCAGTGAGTTTGAGTAAATTAATTTTCATTAGCTATTTAGTTTTGTTTTGAAATGCAATAGGATGATCATTGATGAACCAGTAGCTTTTGAGCAGACATAAACTGCCCCTTAGCAAATACATATTGATTCATTTGGTAAAAGTGAATTTGGTTAGTTATCTATTATTCCGATTAGTTAGGTCAATATTAGAAAAAATAATCTTTTATTAAAACGTTTTAGTCAGTAAAAAAAACGTTACAAAAACGTTTTAGCAATTCGGTAAGGGATTTTGACCAGGCTTTGCCTGTTTACGAATTTGATCGATAGGTAGTGCTTATTTTAGGTAACCTGCAATTAAGCCAGCCGTTTTTGCTGATGCGCCTGGTTTTCCCATTAAACTTAATAACTCATTATAATTGTGGAGCATCTCTGTTCTCCCCTGTCCGTCAAGGATGACTTGCAGTTCTAGGTTTACCTGTTCAGGGTTACAGTCTTCCTGAATCAGTTCGGTTACTATTTTCTTATTAACAATGAGATTGACGAGTGAGATAAATTTAATTTTTACCAGCATTCTGGCTATGGCAATGGAGATCGCTCCTCCTTTATAAACCACTACCTGAGGTACTTTAAACAATGCCGTTTCAAGCGTAGCGGTACCTGAAGCAACAATTGCTGCGTGCGCTATATTTAACAGGTTGTAGGTATTATTAAAAAGTAAGTGAACTTTTTTTGTCCCTGTAAACTGGTGGTAATAGCTTTCAGAAAAGGTAGGTGCGGCTGCAATTGCAAAAGTATAATCGGGGTAATTTTCTGTTATACTAAGCATTACCGGAAGCAATCGTTCAATTTCCTGCTTTCTGCTACCTGGCAGTAAGGCAATAATTTTCTGACTACCTAAATTGTTATTCGTTCGAAAATCTGCATCCGCATAAAACTGATCGATTTCATCTAATAATGGATTTCCAACATAATCGACATGCATTCCCCACTCCCGGTAAAAATCAACCTCGAATGGTAAAATGCAAAACATATGATCGACAACCTTTTTGATTTTCAACACCCGTTTCTGATTCCAGGCCCATACTTTTGGAGAAATATAATAGCAAACTTTAATGCCGTGGGCCTTTGCGAAGGCTGCAATTTTCAGGTTAAAACCAGGAAAATCAATCAGCACCAGAACATCAGGCTTCCAGTATAAAATATCATCCTTGCAAGCTTTGAGATTTTTGAAAATCGTTCTCACATTTAAAACCACCTCAGTAAAGCCCATAAAAGCCATTTCGGCATAATGCTTCACCAGTTCGCCACCTTCTGCCTGCATTTTATCGCCACCGAAATACCTGAAAACAGTTTCGCCATCCTCAGCTTTTAAAGCTTTCATTAAATTTGCACCATGTAAATCGCCAGAGGCCTCTCCTGCTACGAGGTAATATTTCATGTTCTAATGTTAAGTCGTGAGTGGTAAGTTGGGAGTTGTGAGTTATAAGTATGAACTTTATGCTTTTTTAATATTCTTGTTTTCGATTTTTAAGTACTCGTTTTCTTTTCCCTATTTGCTATTTCCCTATTCACTCTCTCAAAAAACTTTATATGCAAAAAAAACAAGAGCACACACAAAGGTAGCAGCCAGAATTCCCCTGCCAGTATTTTCTTTATTAATCTTAAAAAAATACTGCATGATGTAGGCATTCACGGCAATCCCACCAATATATAGTAAATCTGCTTTGGCCAATGATGCTACATGATGAATAATAAACCATGCAATACCACAGAGAATTGCCGGCGATAGTAAACCTATCCCCAGCCCTATCCAAACTGAATTATTAAGCTTTTTTAAGCGATTCTCCATCTTTTTAGTTAACCTAAACTCATTCCATCCGGCGCAGATACCTTAATGGCTTTATCGATTTTATCAGCATCATGTGCTTCAAAATTCCAGCTGCTTAAAGTTTGAATAGCATGATGCGCAGTCAAATCAAACTGTACCGGAACAATAGAAACATAACCGTGTTCCAGTGCCCAAACATCGGTATCCTCACCATGATCAAAGTTTTCAAAAACGCCTGTTAGCCAATAATACGGACGATTGTAAGGGTCTGTTCGCTCATCAAACTCCTCCATCCATTTCGCATTTGCCTGTCTGCAGATCTTAATTCCCTTTAAATCTCCACCTTTCGGGAAGTTAACATTTAATAAAGTGCCCTCTGGCAAGCCATTGGCTAACACCTGTTCGCAAATGTTTTTAATGTATTTTTTAGTATGACTAAAATCAGCGTCAGCTGCGAAATCATCCATAGAAAAACCGATAGATGGAATTTTTTCGATTGCACCTTCTACTGCAGCAGACATCGTTCCCGAATACAACACGTTGATCGAATTATTTAACCCGTGGTTGATTCCAGAAACACACAAATCAGGCTTTTTTCCCTTGAAAATTTTATTAACTGCTATTTTAACACAATCTACTGGAGTGCCGCTGCATTTGTACATTTCTACACCCTCATAAATAGAAACTTTATCGAACCGAATCGGCTTACCAATAGTAATAGCATGGCCCATTCCGCTTTGTGGACTATCTGGCGCTACTACTACTACATGGCCAATTTCCTGCATTACTTCCATCAGGTTTTTTATTCCGGTGGCCGTAATTCCATCATCATTAACGACTAAAATATTGGGTTTAGAACTTTGCTTTGTCATGCAGGCAAAAATACAGATTATTAAATTCAGGGCACAATAAACACCCGTTTAATATCTTATTTTCATTAAATATTCCTTTTTTATTTGTGTTTCGTAAAAAGCATTTCATTCAATAAAAGAAAGCATATATATTTGGGTAGAAATGAGCCTAATACCTCAACATTCTGCTTGCTGAAATGGGCTTTCATTTTATAAACCAAAAACAAATCAATGAAAATCAAACTATTTACTTTAGCTTGTTTTCTCATTACAGGTACAGTTGCACAGGCACAAAATACCTACCAATGGAAAACAGGATCATCTGGCGGCTACAGCTATAAATTTGTAACAAACGATCCTACTAAAACACGTTTTTACACCTTAAAAAACGGCTTAACAGTTATTTTATCGCAAAATAATAAAGAGCCAAATATTGTATACAAAATGGCCGTAAGGGCTGGAAGTAATACCGATCCACGTACCAATACCGGTTTAGCACATTATTTAGAACATTTGTTATTTAAAGGAACAGATAAGTTTGGGACGTTAAATTACGCAAAAGAAAAACCACTTCTTAATAAGGTAGAAGCGCTTTATGAAACCTACATCAAAACAACCGACCCGGTAAAACGTAAAGAAATTTATGCGGAAATTGATAAGGTTTCTGGTGAAGCATCAAATTATTCTATCGCGAACGAATACGATAAAATGATGAAATCGATCGGTAGTGGTTCAACAAATGCACACACTTCGGTAGAAGAAACTGTTTACGAAGAAGATCTTCCTTCAAATGCTATTGATAAATTCTTATCGGTTCAGGCTGAACGTTTTCGCGCTCCGGTTTTCCGTATTTTCCATACAGAACTAGAGGCTGTATATGAAGAAAAGAACATCGGAATGGATAACGATGGCCGTAAAATGTACGAGAAAATGCTTTATGCGTTATTTCCTACACATAATTACGGTCAGCAAACCACTATTGGCACCATAGAACACCTAAAAAATCCTTCATTAGTGGAGATCAGGAAATATTATAACAAATATTATGTGCCCAATAACATGGCCTTAATTATGTCTGGTGATATTAATTATGATGATTTAATTAAAAAAATAGAGAAAGATTTCTCCTTCATGGTTTCTAAACCATTATCGTTGTACAACCCAGCTGCGGAAAAGCCACTTACCCAGGTGCAGAAAGTAGACATCTATGGTCCAAGTGCAGAAAACTTATACGTTGCTTACCGAGGCTTTGCTCAGAATACACGTCAGAGTTTATTGTTAGATTTAATCAGTAGCATCTTATCAAACGGCAAAGCAGGTTTGATGGATATTAACATCAACAAGCAACAAAAAATGTTACGTGCAAACGCAGGCTACAATCAGATGAAGGATTACGGAATCTTCATTTTATCTGGCGCCCCTAAAGCCGGACAAAGTTTAGAAGAAGCGCAGAAGTTATTATTGGAGCAAGTTGATTTACTTAAAAAAGGCGATTTCGATGAAAGTCTGATTAAAGCAACTGTGGCTAATATCAAACTGTCAGAACTTCAAGGTTTTGATAACAACGACGTGCGTGCAGATTATACCATGACTGCTTTTATTCAAAATCGTGGCACTGAATGGGATAAAATGTTGGCCTCAACCGATGCCATGGGTAAAGTAACGAAAAAGGAAATTGTAGATTTTGCCAACAAATTCTTCATTAACAACTACGCGTCGATATTTAAGCATAAAGGCGAAGATAAAAGTATTCTTAAAGTAGAAAAACCAACCATTACTGCAGTTAAAACCAACACTAATGAAGTTTCTCCATTTACAAAAACCATAATTGCTGCGCCAGTAAAACCAATCGCACCTAAGTTTTTGGATTACACGAAAGACCTTAATTTTGGGAAAGCCGGCATAGCGGATGTAATTACTGTTCAAAATAATGAGAATGGAATTTTCCGCATGAGCTACCGTTTTGATATGGGTTCTTATAATTACAAACTTCTACCTTATGCTTCGCAGTATCTTGCTTTTTTAAGCACAGATAAATATTCTGCAGAGGATATTAGCAAAGCTTTCTACAATATCGCTTGTAGCTATAGCTTAAATGTAGGTACCGATGTAACTACTGTTTCTATTTCTGGCTTGCAGGAAAACTTTGATAAAGCCATAGCATTAGTAGAGGATGTTTTGGCTAACTGTAAACCAAACGAAAAAGCCCTTGAAGATTTGAAAGGCAGAATCTTGAAATCTAGAGAAAATGCGAAACTTAATAAATCTTCGATTTTAGGTGGACTAATGAGTTACGCGCAATATGGTGCTGATAATCCATTCAATTATGGTTTAAGTAATGATGAGATTAAAAACATGAAATCAGCCGATCTGATTTACCTGTTGCATAACCTCACCAATTATAAACACACCATTACTTATTATGGTCCAAAAACATTAACAGACTTATCTGCTGATATTGTTAAAGTGCACCGTTTGGCCAATGAGTTTACCCCTGTAGCACCGATCAAGAAATTCAATTATACTAAAACAGATTCGAACAAGGTTTATTTTGCAGATTACGACATGGTGCAGGCCGAAATTCGTTGGGTAAGAAATGGTGGATTATACGATCCAGCGAACGCAGCAAAAATTGGTCTCTTTAATAATTATTTTGGCGGTGGCATGGGTTCTATTGTTTTTCAAACCATTCGCGAATCTAAAGCATTGGCCTATTCTACTTTCGCTGTGTACTCTACACCAAATACTAAAGACAAAGAAAATACCGTAGTGGCTTATGTGGGTACACAGGCTGATAAAATGAATGACGCTGTTGCTGGTATGAATGAATTATTAAATACTTTGCCTGAATCTGATAAATCTTTCGACCTTTCTAAAACAAATTCATTAAATGGTTTGGAAACTTCCCGAATCACTAAGGATGGCATTATTGCAAGCTATTTATCTGATCAAAAACTTGGCTTTGACCACGATTCCAGAATTGATGAATACGCTAACTTAAAACCATTAAACTTTTCTGACATTAATACTTTTCACCATGATAATTTATCAACTAAGCCTTACAACTATTGTGTTGTTGCTTCGGAGAAAAAAATCAACCTAGCTGATCTGGCTAAATTTGGACCTGTTACTAAATTAACTTTAGAGCAGATTTTTGGATACTAAAAAGTAGAAAGGTAAAAGCTTAACGCCAGTCGTAAGATGACAAACGACGAACGATAACTACAAAAAATCTGAAAAAAAGCGATTTCTGGAAACAGAAATCGCTTTTTTATTTTGCCTAATAAGTGTTGGTCTGGAAATTCTTTCCAGATCACTGAACTTTGGATTTGTAATCCACTTTTGTAAATACAACAAAATTTCTTCTCAATCCGTCTTTCCGCGGCAAATAAATGTTCATTGGTTCAATAGCCATTTGTTCCTTGGTTTAGGCGCAGAAAAATTCCGTGTCAATCCGTGTCTCCGTGGCAAATAAGATGTTCATGAGTTCAATAGCCATTTGTTCATTGGTTTAGATGCAGAAAGATTCCGTGTCAATCTGTGTTTCCGTGGCAAATAAAATGTTCATGAGTTCAATAGCCATTTGTTCATTGGTTTAGATGCAGAAAGATTCTGCGTCAATCCGTGTTTCCGTGGCAGATAAACGTTCATTGGTTCAATAGCCATTTGTTCATTGGTTTAGGCGTAGAAAAATTAAGCGTTGGTCTGGAAATACTTTCCAGATCATTGAACTGTGGATTTGTAATCCACCTTTAATAACTACAACAAAATTCCGTGTCAATCCGTGTTTCCGTGGCAGATAAACGTTCATTGGTTCAATAGCCATTTGTTCATTGGTTTAGGCGTAGAAAAACTAAGCGTTGGTCTAGAAATACATTCCAGATCACTTAACTGTGGATTTGTAATCCACCTTAGTAACCAAATTGAATTCATGGCAAGCCAATTAAACAGGTTTCAACGCATTTAAAATTTCGCTAATCGAAACCCTTCCGCCACAAACAAATTCATCTGCGGCGCCATAATAAATAGTTAACGCATCACCATTTATAATATGGCCATTGGTAAATACCACTTCTCCAAAAAAACCATTTAGTTCATAGTCAGTTGTAGGCTTCATGATTGGCTCATCGGTTTGCGCAATAACAATAGAAGGATCGTTTAAATCCATTAAAAAAGCGCCCAAGCAATATTGATGATCTGCGTTAGCACCATGGTAGATTTCCAACCAACCCTGGTCGGTTTTTATCGGGGCGGCACCCGCACCAACCCGTGCGCTATCCCATTGATGCTTTCTGGTTTTGACAATACATTTATGATTTCCCCAATGAATACCATCTGGCGATTCTGCCAGCCAGATATAATGGCCACCAAGGCCAACACTACTCGGACGATGAAGTGCGTAAAACTTTCCATTTATCTTTTCTTCGAAAATGGCGCAATCTTTATTGTGCGGAGCGATGATCATGCCGTGTTTTTCAAAAATTTTCCAATCTTTTGTAGTGCGTAAACCAACTCCAACACCATGAGCAGAAACTGCAGTATAAGTTAAATAATAAGTTTCGCCTATTTGAGCGACCCGACAATCCTCTATTCCAAAGACTTCGTTTTCCCCTTCTCCTTGCAATAATGGATAACCTTCTGGTTGATAAAAATGAATACCATCTTCACTGCAAACAAGGCGCAAATGCGAAAGTGTGGTGAGGTAATCAGTTCCTTTAAAGTTAATAATCCGTGCATCCTCAGCCTTTAAATCTGGATCATTTTCATTGATCGTGATGATCTCAATTCCTCCTTCCTTTAAAACAGGAAAGGAAATTACGCCAGGAGTCTGTTCAGGTCGCTCTGCTACCCGAATCAATAACCAAACTTTACCATCAAACCTAAATACACCGGGATTTAATAAACATGCAATCTCTAAACCTGCCCTGCTTGGAACCAGATCTTTTGGCGATAATATCGGATTTTCAGCAAACCTTCTCACTTGTTCTTCCATAATCTAATTTATGACTTCATAACTTATAACAAAACTGGATTTAAAAGTTTAATCGAATTTTAAAAAGCTAATGAATTGTATGGTAAGCGTTCTTCTAAATAGGTTATTATACAGTAGTTACCAACAGAATTATTTACTTAGGACACTAACATTTCAACCTTAAATCACCTATCCAGACTTTCTTTTTAACGAAATTGACTTTCCTTTTATTTCCTGATCACTAAAAAACGACTTAACAAGTCAATTACGATTAAATAATTAATCACTTGATCTAATTTATATTATCTGAAAGTGAAAAGGAAGCGCATAAATGTTAAATAACACAGAGTTGTTATTCTTTATCTGTTTAATGTATATTTTTTGAGTAAATTAAACTATCATTTCTTAAAAAGAACTAATTTCCATCAACTAAAACTAAACAATTAATGAAAAAACTACTACTTAGTATGGTTTTAACTTTCGGATTAATTTCGTTTGCTTTCGCACAAAGCAAAGTAATTAGCGGCAAAGTTACTTCTGGCACTTCCGGTCCAATTCCGGGGGTGAGCGTGTTTGTAAAAGGATTACCAGGTACCATCACTCAAAGTGATGCCGTGGGGAATTACAAACTCAATGTTCCAAATGATGCAAAAACACTTGTTTTTAGCTTCATCGGTTATACCACTTTAGAAATCCCGATTACGGGGACCTCTATCAATGCCGATCTTAAAGAAGAAAATACTACGTTATCTGATGTGGTAGTGGTTGGTTATGGCACGCAGAGTCGACGTGATGTGTTGGGTTCGCAAACTGGAATTACAGCTGCTGACATTAAAGACAGGCCGGTTACAACAATAGAAAGTGCACTTCAAGGTAAAGCCACTGGAGTTTTCATTAATTCCAGCAGTGGCAAGTTAGGTCAGGCTTTGCAAATTCGTGTAAGGGGTATTTCTTCTATATCAGCAAGTAATCAGCCTTTATTTGTAATTGATGGAGTTCCAATTGTATCAGAAGCATTAGGTACTTATACAGAAGCTGATAATCCTTTGGCAGCAATTAGCCCTGATGATATAGAATCTATGGAGGTACTAAAAGATGCAGCCGCAGCCGCAATTTATGGTGCAAGAGCGTCAAATGGTGTAGTGCTTATCACAACTAAAAAAGGAAAACAAGGCAGAACAAATATCGACTTCGGATATTTTGCAGGATTTAGTGACCCTACTCGTAAAGGAGAATTTTTAAATGCGGATCAATATCGTCAATTGTTGGATGCTTCCTTTAAATACAATAACTATGATAATGGAGATTATAATAACGCAGCAGAAATGTGGGAAGATTATACTGGTACAACCGATTGGACCAGCAGTAATAACACCAATTGGGTAGACCAGGCATTTAGAAAAGGTCATATGCAGCAATATAACTTGAACATCAACGGGGGAGATGCAAAAACCAGGTTTATGCTATCTGGAAATTACAATAATAATAATGGAATTATCATTGGAAACCGCTATGTACGCACCGGCGGAAGATTAAGTCTGGATCATACGGTCTCTAAAATTTTAGAAGTTGGTGGATCTGTCAATATATCTAAAGTTGATAATTATCGCCTACCCACAGATAATGCTTTCTCAAACCCATTACAGCTAAATGCGTTGCCTCCTATTCAAGCAGTACGTGATGATTCAGGGCAATTAAATGGTTCAACCGTATACTATAACAGTTTGATTGATATTGAAAATGGCAAAAACCTATCAACAACCTACAGGACTTTTGCCAATGCGTTTGCCAGCTTAAAAATTACCCCAGATTTAGTTTTCAGAAGTGAGTATGGTTTTGATTTCAACAACTTGGAGGAAGAACAATTTTTAGGGTCTAAAACTCAGGATGGTGGAAGCACAGGTGGATATTCTTCAGATTATATGGCGAAATCAATAAATTTTAACACCAATAACACCCTTAATTATACCAAAACCTTTAATGAAAAGCATAGCCTTAATGTATTGGCAGGTTTTGCATTTCAGGACACGAAATTCAGATTCTCATCAGTTGAAGGAACTACACTCCCATCAGATAATTTCACTAAAATTGCAAGTGCGGCAGTTATCTCAGCAGGTAGTTCTTCTGAAACCAGACATACATTTGTTTCCTATTTAGCTAGAGTAAACTATAAATATCAAGACAAGTATCTATTAAGCGCTTCCGTTAGAACGGATGGTTCATCCAGATTTGGCGTTAACAACAGATATGGAACTTTCCCTGCCGTTTCTGCGGGCTGGATTATAAACCAGGAAGACTTTTTGAAGGAAAGTACCTGGTTGAGTCAATTGAAACTTAGAGGAAGTTTTGGTTTAACAGGTAATGCTGAAATTGGAGATTTTGCATCCAGAAATTTATATAGAGGTGTAAATTATGCTGGTGTAGGTGGTACACGTCCATCGCAACTTGGCGATCCAAATTTAACTTGGGAAAATACACAGAATTATAATATTGGTTTAGATTTTGGTTTGCTTGCGGATAGAATTTCTGGAACATTAGAATTCTATAAAAAGAAAACCACAGATTTATTATTAAATGCTCCTATTGCTGCTACAAATGGATTTTCAACCATTACCCAAAATATTGGCGACATGGAGAACAAGGGGCTTGAGTTTACATTAAATACCCGAAACTTAATTGGAGAATTTAAATGGAGTACTTCCTTTAACATTGCCTTCAATAGAAATAAAGTTTTGAGACTGGTGGATGATCAACCTATTTATACGGGCGGAAGATTCTTGGGTAGAGTAGCTGTTGGTGAACCATTAGGCTATTTTTACGGCAAAGCTTATGCCGGCGTAGATCCTTCAAACGGAGATGCGATTTACTATGTTGACGATTCAAGAACTACTACAACGAATGATTATAGTGTTGCCCAAAATCAAAAATTAGGCGATCCAAACCCAAAATTTTATGGAGGTTTTGGAAATCATTTTTCATTTAAGAATTTCGATTTGGATGTTCAAACGCAATTTGTTTCTGGTAACGATATTTATAATATGGCAGGTGTTTTTCAATCGGCAAATGGAGATTATTTTGATAACCAAACCATCGATCAATTAAATTACTGGACACCAACAAATACGAATACTTCAATCCCCCAACCTAGATTTAATGAAGGTAATGGAACAGGTCCATCTTCGAGATGGATACAAGACGGTTCTTACTTAAGGGTTAAAAGTGTTGTGCTGGGTTATAATATTCCCAAATCTTTTGCTAATAAATACAAACTTCAAAATCTCCGTGTTTTTGCATCTGCACTTAACTTATTCACAATTACTGGATATAAAGGTTATGATCCAGAGGTTAATACCCCGGGGGGAGCATCAGTTCAATCCGCGAATATCCAGTTAGGTCATGATTTTTACACGCCGCCACAAGCAAGAACAATTACTTTCGGTGTAAACATTGGGTTATAATAAATACTTTAAATATGAAAAATTATAAAAATATCATAACTGCATTTTTACTTGTTTTGAGCATTAGTAGCTGCAAAAAACAACTAGAAATCGATCCGAAGCAAAATATTGACGCCAATATAGCACTCAATACTACTGCAGACGTACAAAATGCACTAACAGGAGCTTACACGCTTTTAGCAACTGGCGATTTATATGGAACTAATCTTGTCTTTTTGCCAGATCTTTACGCTAGTGATGATTACATTAATTGGAGAGGAAGTTTTTCAACCTATCGCAATATCTCCAGTAAAGCCATAGTTTCAAATAATGCTGATGTAACCAGAACATGGGTAACTGCTTACAATGCAATTAATACGGCAAATATTGTGTTATCCTCACTCAATGTAGTTACTGATGCAGGCATTAAAGATGTAATAGAAGGTAAAGCTTTATTTATAAGGGGAATCACCCATTTTGAATTGGTTAGGTTATATGCATTACCCTTTGATGCATCAACTACAAACTCAAATTTAGGAGTTCCAATTATTACAACAGCAGTAAAAACCATTGATAACATTACGAATACAGTAGCCAGAAATACTGTAAACGAAGTCTATATCGCTGTAGAGAATGACTTGAAGCTGGCGATTACCAAATTAGCTGCAGTTGATGACCAATATGCTGCAAAAGCTTTTTTAGCAAGGGTATATTTGCAAGAAGGTAAATACAATTTAGCTAGAGACATCGCTAATGATATTATAGTGAATAGTCCTTACCGCTTAATTACCAATTCACTTGAAGCACCATTTAGGACCAAAAACTCAAGTGAAGGTATTTTCGAAATTAGACAAAATGAGCAAAGTAATGCAGGAACTTCTAACGATGGACTTGCCACTTTTTACGCAAGTTATCAAAACAGCACAGGTGGAAATGTTGGAAGAGCTGATGCGCTTGTAAGTACTACTTTTTATAATTCATTTGAAACTGGTGATAGAAGACAAACTGATATGATTTACAATGGCACAGGAGCCAGAACAGGATTGTTTACCAAAAAGTGGTATAGCTTTTACGATAACATTCCAGTGTGCAGAATTACCGAACAATACCTTATCCGTGCAGAATGCAACTTTCGATTGGGCAGCAACATCGGTGCTTCTCCGGTAAGCGACATTAATACCTTAAGAACAAGAGCAGGCTTAGGAAATGTCGTTCCTACTTTGGCGATTATTCTTAACGAGCGAGAAAAAGAATTAGATTTTGAAGGATTCAGACTTCATGATTATAAGCGTACGAAACGTTCAATAGGCACCTTTGCTTATAACGATCCAAAATTAGTTTTTCCGATTCCAGACCGCGAGATAAATATTAATAAGGCTCTTATTCAAAACCCGGGCTACTAGTCAAAAGCCTCTTCAAACAAAAAATGCTCCCAAAATTCGGGAGCATTTTTTGTTTAATTACTATTTTGATTACTTCAAAGCCTTCGCTGCTTCGATAATCTCTTCAACTACACTTGGATCAAGTAAAGTAGAGGTATCGCCTAAATTAGCCGTATCACCTTCCGCAATTTTTCTTAAAATTCTACGCATAATTTTACCGGAACGCGTTTTAGGTAAACCTGAAACGAACAAGATCTTATCTGGCTTCGCAATGGCACCAATTACCCGGGTAACCGTTTGCAGGATATCTTTTTTAGTTAACTCAGCCTCGCCATGCATTTCAGGATTAATTACAAAAGCATAAATTCCTTGTCCTTTTACATCATGAGGATAACCTACTACAGCGCTTTCTACCACACCTGCGTGCATGTTAATGGCATTCTCCACTTCAGCAGTACCAATCCGATGCCCCGAAACATTTAAAACGTCATCTACCCTGCCGGTGATTCTATAATAACCATCCTGATCGCGCATACATCCGTCTCCGGTAAAATACAGATCTGGATAAGTGGAAAAGTAAGTTTGCTTGCAACGCTCATGATCGCCATACGTTGTTCTTAACATTCCCGGCCATGGAAATTTAATACAAAGGTTACCCATCACATCATTGCCTACAATTTCTTTTCCATTTTCATCTACCAGAATCGGCTGAATGCCTGGCAAAGGCAAAGTGGCAAAACTCGGTTTGGTTGGTGTTACCGTTGCTATCGGCGAAATCATAATCCCTCCGGTTTCCGTTTGCCACCAGGTATCTACAATGGGCGCTTTACCATGACCAATTTTCTCATCGAACCAATGCCATGCCTCTTCATTAATAGGTTCTCCTACCGACCCTAAAACACGAATGCTACTTAAATCTTTCCCGTCCAATGGCTCATCACCATAACTCATTAAAGAACGAATAGCGGTAGGTGCCGTATATAATGTATTTACTTGATGCTTTTCTACAATATCCCAAAATCGCGATGGCGTTGGATAGGTTGGAATTCCCTCGAACAAAACAGAAGTTGCACCTTGAGAAAGCGGACCATAAACAATGTAAGAATGTCCGGTAATCCAGCCTATATCCGCAGTACAAAAATAAACTTCGCCGGGTTGATAGTTAAATACATTGGCAAAGGTATAGCCCGCGTAAACCATATAGCCGCCACAGGTATGCACTACACCTTTTGGTTTTCCGGTAGAGCCGGATGTATAAAGAATAAAAAGCATGTCTTCGGCATCCATTTCTTCGGCCTCACATATATCATTTACGTGTTTAACTTCATCTTCCCACCATACATCACGGCCTTTCAACATCGAAACCGGGGTACGCACATGCGTTAATACGATACATTTTTCAACAGTAGGACAACCAATTAGGGCATCATCAATTACATCTTTTAAAGGGATTTGCTTACTTCCACGGTAGGCTCCATCAGCGGTAATAACCACCTTACATTGAGAATCATTAATCCGATCTGCAATAGATTTAGCAGAGAAACCACCAAAAATAACAGAATGCACTGCGCCTATTCTTGCACAGGCCAATACCGCGATGGCAAGCTCCGGAACCATGGGCATATAAATACAAATACGATCGCCTTTTTTCGCACCATTGCGTTTTAATACATTGGCGAAACGGCAAACACGTTCGTGTAACATTTTATAAGTCAGGGTTACGCTTTCTTCTTCAGGGTTATTTGGCTCCCAGATAATGGCTGGTTTATCACCGCTTTTTTCTAAATGACGATCAAGACAATTTTCAGTAATGTTAAGCTTTGCGCCTTCAAACCACTTGATATCAGGCGTTTTGAAATCCCATGATAATAATTTAAACCAGGGTTTTCGCCACTGAAAATTCTGCGCTACTTCACCCCAGAATTGTTCAGGATTTTCTACGCTTTTCTTAAAATCTTCTTCGTATTGCTTAAAAGATGTAATTTGCATTGCTCGATTATATGTTTTGGATTAGTATCGGCTAATTTAATTAAATAATAATAAGGAGAAATATTCAAACCATATTAAAATCAATCCCTTCACATTTTTAAAAAATATATGAAAATATTTAGCGCCACTCTTGCGCTTTTCATTTATTATTCAGATATTTGCACACTCTTAAAAAAATTAAGCGGACGATATTAACAACTATATTTACAAGTCATGTCAAGAGTTTGTGATTTAACAGGAAAAAAAGCAATGGTAGGTAACAACGTTTCTCACTCAAACGTTAAAACCAAACGCAAATTTTACCCGAACCTTCAACTTCAGAAATTTTATATTCCTGAAGAAAACCGTTGGATTACGTTGAAAGTTTCTACTTCAGCGATTAAAACCATTAATAAAGTGGGTATCAGCGAAGCCATCAACCGTTTCGTTAAAAAAGGATTTTTGTAAAAAACATTAACTGTTGAGATTAACAGTTTAAATTTATATTATAATGGCAAAAAAAGGTAACAGAGTTCAGGTTATTTTAGAATGTACTGAACATAAAGAAAGTGGCATGCCAGGTATGTCTAGATATATTTCTACCAAGAACCGTAAAAACACAACAGAGCGTTTAGAATTGAAAAAATTCAATCCTGTGTTGAGAAAAGTAACCGTACATAAAGAGATTAAATAGTTGAATGATAGATTGACCGAATGGTTGAATTAATTCAATCCTTCCAACATTCTCTAACTCAATCATTAAAAACATAAGAACATGGCAAAGAAAGTAGTTGCAACCCTTAAAACAGGTACAGGTAAAGAATATTCGAAAGTAATTACAATGGTAAAATCACCAAAAACTGGTGCTTATTCATTCAAAGAACTTATCGTTCACAACGAACACGTAAAAGATGCTATTGCATCTAAATAAGATTAATATTTTTTAATATTGAAAATATTAAAGGCCGTTCCGTTTTAACCGGAAGGGCTTTTTTTGTTATATAAAATTTAGATATGGGTTTATTCGATTTTTTCAAAAAGAAAGAAACTGCACCTGAAGCTCAGGAGGCATTGGATAAAGGTTTAGAGAAAACTAAAGACGGTTTCTTTAACAAAATTACCAAGGCTGTAGCAGGAAAATCTTCTGTGGATGATGAAGTGCTCGATAATCTTGAAGAAGTTTTGGTTACTTCTGATGTTGGTGTAAGCACCACACTAAAAATAATTAAACGCATTGAAGAACGCGTATCAAAAGATAAGTATCTCAATACGTCTGAACTGAATTATATTCTGAGAGATGAGATTCAGCTTTTATTGGCAGAAAACAATAGTAATGATTTTCGCCAGTTCGAATATGGCGACCATAAACCCTATGTAATTATGGTAGTTGGCGTTAATGGGGTTGGCAAAACGACTACCATTGGTAAGTTAGCGCATAAGCTAAAAGAATCAGGACTTAAAGTAGTATTAGGTGCTGCAGATACCTTTAGGGCTGCTGCAGTAGATCAGATTAAACTTTGGGGTGAACGCGTTGGCGTGAGAGTAGTGGCACAGGCAATGGGTTCAGATCCGGCGTCTGTTGCGTTCGACACCTTACAATCTGCTGTAGCTAACGGCGAAGATGTAGTGATCATTGATACTGCTGGTCGTTTGCACAACAAAGTTGGCCTGATGAATGAGCTTGGCAAAATTAAACAAGTGATGCAGAAGGTTATTCCCAATGCACCGCATGAAATTTTATTGGTTCTGGATGCTTCCACTGGTCAGAATGCTTTTGAACAATGCAAACAGTTTACAGAAGCAACTGATGTAAATGCATTAGCGATTACCAAACTTGATGGAACTGCCAAAGGTGGGGTAGTCATCGGGATTTCAGATCAGTTTAAAATTCCGGTGAAATATATTGGTGTAGGAGAGAAAATAGGAGATTTACAGCTCTTCGATAAAAGGGAGTTTGTGAATAGTTTGTTTAAATAACGCAAGCGGTTGATTATTGATCTTTCACTTCGTGGATGATTTCACAGATTGCTGAATTACACAGATTATAAGTAACTTCAACAATGGAAGAATATGAAAATCATGAACTTACCAGAATTATTATTGGTTGCTGCTATGAAATTCATACTCAGCTAGGACCAGGCTTTTTAGAAAAAATATACGTTAATGCACTTAAAATAAAACTTCGCAAGGCAGGATTAAATTTTGAGACGGAGAAGGAGTTCGCAGTAACATTTGAAGAACAAATTATTGGCAAATTCAGGTGTGATCTAGTAATAGAACAAAAAGTAATTGTAGAGCTTAAGTCTGTAACCGGGTATCAGCCAAAGTTATTCCAGCATCAGGTTATCTCTTATTTGAAAGCCAGCAAAATTAGGACAGGATTATTAATTAACTTTGGCAACACCAGTTGTGAAGTAAAGAGAATATCCGTTTGACCCTTTAAAATATTCACATTATAATCTGTGACATCGCCAAATCTGTGTAATCAAACCGCAGGAGAAGCGCAATTATTACAAATATGATTACCAAGACAATAAAAAGTAAAACAGCAATAAAACGACCTAAAATCAATGTAATAACTTTAGGTTGCTCAAAGAATATCTACGATTCGGAGGTGTTGATGGGTCAGCTGCGTGGAAACAATTTGAATGTGGTACACGAATCTGATAAGATGGGGAAAGATGATATCGTGGTAATCAATACCTGCGGTTTTATCGATAATGCTAAACAAGAATCAATCGATACCATTCTGCAATTCAGCGAACTAAAAGAAGCAGGTAAAATCGGGAAAGTTGTGGTAACCGGATGTTTGTCTGAACGTTACAAACCAGAGCTGGAATCAGAGATTACCAACGTTGACGCGTTCTTTGGCACAAATGATTTACAAAATATTCTGCACGAATTAGGTGCAAACTACAAACACGAACTGATTGGTGAACGTTTACTCACTACGCCATCGCACTTTGCCTATTTCAAAATAGCAGAAGGTTGTAATCGCCCATGCTCCTTTTGTGCCATCCCGCTGATGCGTGGAAAGCACCTAAGTAAGCCAATGGAAGAATTGGTGAATGAAGCTAAAATTCTGGCTAAAAATGGCACAAAAGAACTGATCTTAATTGCACAGGATCTTACCTATTACGGACTTGATCTTTATGGAGTACGTAAACTGGATGAATTGATGCGTCGCCTTTCTGATGTACCGGGCATTGAGTGGATTCGTTTACAGTATGCTTACCCAAGTGGTTTCCCTATGGAAATTCTGGATGCCATGAATGAACGTGATAATATCTGTAAATACCTGGACATGCCATTGCAACACATTACTGATAATATGTTGAAATCAATGCGTCGTGGTACCACCAAGCAAAAAACAATAGATCTGGTTAATCAGATCAGAGACAAAGTTCCGAATATTGCCATGCGTACCACCTTAATTTGTGGTTATCCGGGCGAAACACAACAAGATTTTGAAGAAATGGCTGCCTGGGTGGCTGATACTAAATTTGATCGTTTAGGGTGCTTCACTTACTCTCATGAGGAGAAAACACATGCCCATTCTTTAATCGACGATGTTTCTGATGAAGTAAAACAACAACGTGTTGATGACATTATGGAAATTCAACAAGGCATTTCTTTTGATATCAACCAGGAAAAAGTAGGTCAAACATTTAAGGTCTTGGTAGACAAAAAAGAAGGCGATTTCTTTGTAGGAAGAACAGAATTCGACTCACCCGAAGTGGATAACGAAGTTTTAATAGATGCCGCAACAGGTTATGCCGCTAACGGAAGTTTTGTTCAGGTTAAAATAGACAGAGCAGAAGATTTCGATTTGTACGGCACAATCGTTTAAGATAATTACCTTTAAATTAATCCTGATAAGCCACCGCCTATCGGGATTTTTTTATGCACTATTATTTTTGTTCTGTAGCGATATCAAGATTGCAGTCGTTTAAAGAAAAAAACTAATCATGAAAAAAATATTTATCGTTCTCGCTATTATGCTTATCGTAGGCATTGGCTGTAAAAAAAATCTTGATCCAGGCGGTGGAGCCTGTGCTTGCTCTCCAGCTATAGAATCTTATCTGAGTTTATCTATAAAAGGAACCAATAACTTAGACTTACTAAATGTGGCAAATTCAGGAGCCTTCAGTAAAGATCAGATACAGCTTTATTATAAAGATACACAGGGAGCTTCCCAGCCGATTGAGTTTCAAATCCGGCAATCTTACTCCTACGGGCAAATGACATATGCATTTAACCAGCTGTTTTCAAGCAGAATTACCTTGCTCGCTAAAAATATCAACAATAAATTTTTTCTTAAGCTAGGCGACCGTCAGCCGTTGGAACTTCAATTAAAGATGAATGGAAATAAAACGGATCAGCTTTTGATCGATCAAGTTGAAGTGCCTCGCGAAACTTCTACATCCAATGCCGATTTTTATATCCAAAGTATATTTTCCTTAAAATTATAAACGAAAAAAGCAGCTCATTAAAATGAGCTGCTTTCTTTACAAAATGCACCAGCAGACTATTTTTTACCTGCTGGTCTGGTTTTAATCTGGCTAGGTTTTAACCAAATCTTTGCTCCTTTTGCATTCACATAATATTTTTCATTTTTTGCATTGATGTAAACATCAGAGCCATCTGGTGCCATTTTACCTTTCCAGGTTTTATCTGCAACTTTAGAACCACCCTTTACTGCAATTTCAGCAGTTTTATTACCTACTGATTTCGCTCCCTTGCCAATTGCTTTACCCGTATGATCTAATGCTTTCCCTACTTCTGTTTTTTTCTCTTGTGCACCAGCACTGAAGGTTAATCCACCAACTAATGCAAGCGCTAATAATCCGATTGAAAATTTCTTTTTCATGGCCTTTATATTTATTTCAGTTGATAACAGCCAACGCATTGATTTGTTTTAATTCCCAGCATCACAAACTGTTAAATTAATTTTAACAATTCGAAATTGTTATCCACGCTCCTATTAAATCATTTTAGCAGTTAATAATTCGCCCAAAATTAAATTGAGTACCGAATTTGCTTTTTAGTAAATTAATTTAATTTCTCAGCCAGCAACTTCATCTCGATCCGTGGAGAACGGTTTCCATATAGAATATTATGCACGGCCTTGCTGATAGGCATATCTACTTCATAAGCTTGATTTTTGATATGCATACACTTTACCGCATAATAACCTTCAGCAATCATGTTCATTTCCAATTGGGCTGATTTGACGGTATAGCCCTTCCCTACCATGTTTCCAAAAGTACGGTTACGGCTAAATTGAGAATAAGCTGTTACCAGGAGATCGCCTAGATAGGCAGATTCTTTAATATCACGATTAATAGGATGTACAGCATCAACAAAACGTTTAATTTCACGAATGGCGTTGCTAATCAAAACTGCCTGAAAATTATCTCCATAACCAATACCATGGCAAATGCCGCTAGCAACAGCATAAATATTTTTTAATACTGCAGCGTATTCTGTTCCAAATATATCGTCAGATACATTGGTTTTTATATATCTGTTATTCAAGAAAGCAGCAAATGTAGAAGCTACCTGAATGTCTGTACAGGCAATAGTTAGGTAAGAAAGTTTTTCAAAAGCAACCTCTTCTGCATGACACGGACCACTTACCACTAAGATATCATCATAAGGAACCTGGTAAATCTCATGCAAAAACTCACCGATAATTAAGTTATCTTCTGGTACAATTCCTTTAATGGCAGAAACAATTTTCTTACCTTTTAAATCTTCAGCTGTTATCCCATTCAAACTCTCCTTTAAAAAAGCAGCAGGAACATTTAGAATAACAAAATCAGCTGATTTAATAATGCAGCCAATATCAGACGAAATGTTCTTTTCGGGCAATTTAATTTCTACCGAACTTAGATAATGAGGATTGTGTTTGAATTTATTGATATGTTCTATCGCAACTTCATTCCGCATCCACCAATATATTTCCTTCTCTGAAGTATTGTCAGATAGCATTTTTACAATAGCCGTAGCCCAACTACCGCCCCCTATCATCGCTATTTTAGGTACCATGTTTTTAAAAAAAGGTTTAAGGTAAAAAGTGTTTATAAAAAACATAAGGTAAAAGGTGTAAGCTTTAGGGTTTAAACTTTGTGTCTAAACCCTAAACCTTACACCTAAACCGCTCTGTTTACACCTTTAAAAACGCAAGTTACTATTTCTTGCGATTAATTATAAACTACTTTTTACCGTCTTTGCTAAACAATTGGTCTTTAGCCGTTTTCTCTACAATCATTCCATCCTTTAGTTTATTCTGGATAGCAGAATATGGCCCAGTAACAATCTCCTGACCAGATTTTAGCCCTGATTTAACAATAATAAACTGATCATTTTGAATTCCGGTGCTTACCTCAACCTTTTTAACTTTTTTAGTTTTAGCATCGTAACCATATACAAATTGCTTAACTTTTTTATCACTCAATTTGGATTTTTGCTTATCGGCATTCTCCTGGTTACCTTGATTTTGATCACCACCTTTCCCGCTATCGGTAAATACCGCCTGAATCGGAATCGCTAAACCATTAAGGGAAGCACTTTCAATATCTACCGTAGCAGACATGCCCGGACGGAAGATCGACTGTTGTTTACCTTCCATTACCTCTGTTATTCTAATTTTTACAGAGAAATTGGTTACCTGATCTACCGAGGTAGAGGTAGTCGTTCCAACTGCTGTTGATGAACTGGCAATCTCGGTTACCACCCCTCTAAATTTTTTATCTGAAAATGCATCTACTTCAATGGAAGCATTATCACCTACTTTAACACGGGTAATGTCGTTCTCATTCACATCAACATTAACTTCCATAGAAGATAAATTTGAAATCCTCATAATCTCGGTTCCTGCCATTTGTGAAGTACCCAGGATACGATCGCCCAATTCAATTGAGAGTTTGGAAACCACACCATCAGCTGGAGCATAAATAGTTGTTCTGGCGAGGTTAGCACCAGCTTCTTTCACATTTGCGCCCGTTTGTTCCAATGTAAATTTAGCACCGGTTACACTTTCTTTTGCACTGGCTAAAGTGGCTTTGGCCGTTAAATATGCGGCTTTCGCAGAGTCAAATTCTGAAGCAGAAATTACCTTTTTCTGAAAAAGTTCTACATTACGTTTATAAGTGGCTTCTGCATTCACAAAGTTAGCCTGGTTTTGAATCAGCTGTTGTTGTGCCGCGGCAACACTTGCTTTTTGTGCATTGAAGGTTGCTACAGTTCGTTCGTATCCTGATTGTAAAATATCCGGCCGAACCTTACAAAGCAATTGACCAGCCTTTACAATATCTCCTTCTTTAACTGTCAATTGCACCACCTCTCCCGAAACTTCTGAACTTAATTTTACTTCAGTCTCCGGTTGTATCTTGCCACTTGCTGTAACCGTTTCAACAACCGTTTTTGCTGACGCCTTTTCTGTAGTTACTTTTTCAATCTTCTCGCCTCCGATTACTCCGGCAAGCTTTAATACGATTAAAATGGCTATGATAACACCGATGGTAATTAATATGTGCTTCAGTTTCATAATTGTTAAATGTGTTTCGTTTGTTTATTAAAGTTGTAATGTTGTAAGGCTACAATGCTGTAAGAATATTAATCTCTGATTCTCTTCCGGAGGATTACATTGAGTTTGTTCTCAAATTTGCTCTTTGCTCCTTATTCTTTGCTCTTTGATCCTTAATCTTTGTTCCTTAATCCTTGCTCTTTATTCCTTAATCTTTGTTCTTCGTTCTTTGACCCTCAAATCTTATCTAAAACGTAATCTGTTTCCCTAGGTAATAATCGATCACTTTTGCCCTGAAAATTAGATCATATTTTGCCAAAATAAAGTCTATTTCAGCCCTATTCCTATTCGTTTGCGCGGTACTAAAATCTAATGAATTTACTAAGCCTACATTATAGCGCTGCTCAATTACATAAAATGCATCTTTCTGTGCTTCGAACGCATTTTGTGTTGATGAAAATCTACTTTTTGCAGCATTTAAGTCAGCAACGGCCTGATTGATGACCTTAATCAAGTTATTCTTAGCTAACGTTTCATCATTCCTTCTTTGCAATAGCGTAATTTTTGCTCTTCTTACGTTAGAACGAGTTTGAAATCCGTTTAAGATTGGAATCGAAATACCCATACTCAAGAATTTACCAAAGTTATCTGACAATTGGCTAGCAAAACCACCATTTTGGCGAAACTGACTGGCGTTAAATTGATAGTAATAAGCTGAACCTAAGCCACCTCCAAATGTGATTTGGGGAAAGAAGCTGCCTTTAGCAACATCAACTGCTTTTTCTGCAGCTTTAGAATAATTAAAAGCAAGTCTGATATCTGGAAAGGTCTCCATTGCTTGTTTATAAATATCGTTAGGTACATAAGTTGTTTTAACGTTTTCAATTTCGTTTACCAAGGGAGGCTGTACTTTAAACGTCATTGGAGGTTGAACTTCCATCAATTGACCTAGGGTTAAATATGATATTGTTAACTGATTTTGTGCATCTGTAAGATTTAATTCTGCAGTTGCAGCCTGAGATTTTGCTTGGGAAATATCTGCTAACGTCTTATTACCAACATCTAACAAAGCTTGTTCACGCTTTAACGTGGAGTTTGCTACCTCTAGTTGCTGTTGTGTTGCTTTTACCTGATCCTGATTATTTAATACCTGAAGATAAGCCGTTACAACCTGAAGAATCAAGTCATTTTTCACTTTTTCGATATTGGTTTTGCCAGCATCTAACAAGAACTTATTTTGTCGGATTTGATTAATCCTTGTACCTCCTCCAAAAACAGCGATGTTGGCGTTAATGGTCGGATTTAAATTATAATTTTGAGTGTTTTCAAATAAACCAGATAATTGTTGACTCCGCCCCCACTGCATAGATTGATTAATACTTCCGTTTAACGTAGGTAGCAATGCGTTTTTAGATTGCCTTAAATCTTCTTCACTAATAGCAGCACTAAAAGCCGCCTGTTTTATATTCAGGTTATTTTTTAAAGTATTTTCAACAGCTTGCTCAATAGAAATAACTTCCTGAGCGGAAGCGCGCTGACCTAAACTTAAGGCTAACAATAAAGCAGATCCGGTGATTAATTTATTTGTGGTAAACATCTTCATAATTTGGTTTCAAATCTATATAAACGACTTTAATAATTTCAATCTGTTCAGGCATTTACTAACTTTGAAGTTAAATGTACCTGATCAAATCACCGCTTCTGCTAAAATGGTATTATCCATCATTGCTTTGGAATAAATCCCGCACCGAAAAAGTTATTTATTTGACCTTTGACGATGGACCTATACCCAATGTTACAGATTTTGTTTTAAAAACTTTAAAAGCCTTTAACGCAAAAGCTACTTTTTTCTGCATCGGTGATAATATTGTTAAGCATCCCGACGTTTACGCGAATGTCATAAACGACGGACATGCGATCGGAAACCATACTTTTAATCATTTAAAAGGCTGGAAAACCGATGATGAAACCTATATCGAAAATATATTAAAGTGCCAGGCGCTTACTAAGTCTAATCTTTTCAGGCCACCTTACGGCAGGATCAAGAAAAGTCAGATTAGGAGTCTTCAGTCCTTAGTCCTCAGTCCACAGTCAGACTCAAGACTTAAGATTCAATACTCAAGACTAAACATCATCATGTGGGATGTACTAAGCGGTGATTTCGACATCAATCTCTCTCCTGAAAAATGTTATCAAAACGTAATAAGACATACCGAAAATGGTTCTATTATCGTGTTTCATGATAGTTTGAAAGCATTTGATCGTTTGGCGTATGCGTTGCCCCGGGTATTAAAATATTTCAAAAATAAAGGTTTCACTTTTTCAACATTGTAGCGGTGAGCGATTCTTGTGCCATTATAGCGACAATGCCATTACGCAATCAGGATGTAGTTTTATAAGGCGTTTGCCTAAATATCGTGTTCGAAATTGAACAATATCGTTCGGTAACGGACATTATTTTGCTTCATTTTTGATTTTTCAAAATCAAATCAGAAATTTCACATTTTATTTAGAATATTTCCAAATAATACAATGATCTAAGGATGACCGCAAGAGGCGCTTTTTTTTTGTAAATTCGCAGCTATTAGAATAGAAGTATTACCTTTTAACCAATAAAAATCGATGGCTTTTGATATAGACATGATTAAAAAGGTTTATGCGAACTTCGGCCCTCGTGTAGATGCGGCGCGTAAGATTGTTGGCAGACCTTTAACATTATCAGAAAAAATATTATATGCTCACCTTTGGGATGGCGATCCTAAAAAAGCATTCTCTCGCGGAACTGACTACGTAGATTTCGCTCCAGACCGCGTTGCCATGCAAGATGCAACTGCTCAAATGGCGCTTTTGCAATTTATGCAAGCTGGTCGCCCACAAGTGGCTGTTCCTTCTACCGTTCATTGCGATCACTTAATAACCGCTAAAGAAGGTGCTTCAATAGATTTACCTCATGCCAGAACAGAAAGTGCTGAAGTTTTTGACTTCTTATCATCTGTATCAAATAAATATGGTATCGGTTTCTGGAAACCAGGAGCAGGTATTATCCACCAGGTAGTTTTAGAAAATTATGCTTTCCCAGGTGGAATGATGATTGGAACCGATTCACATACTGTAAACGCAGGTGGTTTGGGTATGGTTGCCATTGGTGTTGGTGGTGCAGATGCTTGTGATGTAATGGCTGGCTTACCTTGGGAGCTTAAATTCCCTAAATTAATTGGTGTAAAATTAACAGGTAAATTAAACGGCTGGACTGCCGCTAAAGATATTATTTTAAAAGTTGCTGGTATTTTAACTGTAAAAGGTGGTACGGGTGCAATTGTAGAATATTTTGGCGATGGTGCTATTAACTTAAGCTGTACAGGTAAAGGTACCATTTGTAATATGGGTGCCGAAATTGGTGCAACTACATCTACATTCGGTTATGATGAAAGTATGGAGCGTTATTTACGTGCGACTGATCGTAATGAAGTTGCTGATGAAGCAAACAAAATTGCAACATATTTAACTGGCGACGAAGAAGTTTACACTGATCCTGAAAAATATTTCGATCAGGTTATTGAGATCGACTTAGATACTTTAGAACCTTATTTAAATGGTCCGTTTACGCCAGATTTAGCTACTCCGGTTTCTCAAATGAAAGTGGAAGCAGAAAAAAATGGCTGGCCGTTAAAAGTAGAATGGGGATTGATCGGTTCTTGTACCAACTCTTCTTACGAAGATTTATCAAGAGCAGCATCTATCGCTAACCAGGCGATTGCAAAAGGATTAGTAACTAAAGCTGATTTCGGTATCAATCCGGGATCTGAGCAAGTACGTTATACAGCAGATCGTGATGGTTTCTTGAAAACTTTCGAAGATTTAAATGCAACAATCTTTACCAACGCCTGCGGACCGTGTATCGGTATGTGGGACAGAACGGGTTCAGAAAAAGCAGAAAAAAATACAATCGTACACTCGTTTAACAGAAACTTTGCTAAACGTGCGGATGGCAACCCAAACACTTTCGCTTTCGTAGCCTCACCAGAAATGGTTGCTGCCATCGCAATAGCAGGAGATTTAGGTTTCAACCCGTTAACAGATACGTTAACAAACGATAAAGGTGAGCAGATTAAATTGGATCCACCTACTGGCGATGAATTACCTACAAGAGGTTTCGCGGTAGAAGATGCAGGTTTTCAAGCACCAGCGGCCGATGGTTCATCAGTAGAGGTTTTAGTTTCTGAAACTTCTCATCGTTTGCAATTATTAGATCCATTTACTCCTTGGGAAGGTACAGACTTAAAAGGCTTAAATCTTTTAATTAAAGCTAAAGGAAAATGTACAACGGATCATATTTCTATGGCTGGTCCATGGTTAAAATTCCGTGGTCACTTAGATAATATTTCTAACAACATGTTAATTGGTGCAGTAAATTACTTCAACGATAAAACAGATAATGTTAAAAATAGCTTAACAGGCGAATATGGTCCTGTTCCGGCAACACAACGTGATTACAAAGCAGCGAATATCGGCTCAATCGTAGTAGGTGATGAAAACTATGGTGAAGGTTCATCACGTGAACATGCCGCTATGGAGCCTCGTCATTTGGGCGTTCGTGCAGTATTGGTAAAATCTTTTGCCCGTATTCATGAAACTAACCTGAAGAAACAAGGTATGCTTGGCTTAACCTTTGCCGATAAAGATGATTATGATAAAATTCTTGAGGATGATAAAATCGACATCTTAGGCTTAACAGAGTTTGCTCCTGATAAACCATTAACATTGGTATTGCACCATGCAGATGGTTCTGAAGAGCAGTTCCTGGTTAACCACAGTTATAATGCACAACAAATCGACTGGTTTAAAGCTGGTGGTGCGTTAAACATTATCAGAGCTGAAGCTGCAGCGAAAGCGGCGCTTTAGAAGAGTAAGGATAAAGGAGCAAGGAATAAAGACTGTAAGTTGATTATTCATAGTTTCTTATCACATAAAAAAAATCCCGTTTTAAGTAAAATCGAAACGGGATTTTTTATTTAAGAAGGTGGCGATAACAATACAAATCCAGCTTATGTACTTTCTTAAAAGTTGCTAACTTAACCTATCTCTATACTATTAAAAGTGAGCAGCTTAAATTGAATAAGAGATAACTCCACTTATTCAATCCTTTTAAATCTGAGTTGTTCATCTTCAGATAAGTTTTGTTTATTGGTTGGTTGGGAAATTTTTTCCAAATGCATTAACTGAGGATCTGCACGCTTCATTTTCAGACAAGTTTTGTTCACTCATTGGTTAGGAAATTTTTTCCTGACCCATTAACTGAGGATTTGTAATCCTCATCAAAGTAAACCTGGATGATGAATTCTAAACAGTAAGGAACATCATCAAGGTTTTAAAATCCCTATAAACCAATCTTCATCTTTAGACACGTTTTATTTATTAGCTAGTCAGGAAATTTTTTCCGGATCTTTTAACTGCGGATTTTTAATCCTAATCAAAGCCAATCTGGATGATGAATTCTAAACAGGAAGGAACATCGCCAAGGTTTTAAAATCCATACAAACCCATCCAATCTTCATCTTTAGACAAGTTTTGTTCATTCGTTGGTCAGGATATTTTTTCCTGATCCATTAACTGAGGATTTTTAATCCTAATCGAAGCAAACCTGGATGATGAATTCTAAATAGTAAGGAACATCGCCAAGGTTTTAAAATCTGCATAAACCAATCCAATCTGCGCGCTTCATCTTCGGACACTTTTTGTTATTTTGTTATTGGTTGGTCAGGAAATTTTTTCCTGATCCAATAACTGAGGATTTTTAATCCTCATCAAAGCAAACCTGGATGATAAATTCTAAACAGGAAGGAACATCGCCAAGGTTTTGAAATCCATATAAACCAATCCAATCTGAGCGCTTCATCTTCAGACAAGTTCTGTTTATTCGTTGGTCAGGAAATTTTTTCCTGACCCATTAACTGAGGATTTGTAATCCTCATCAAAGTAAACCTGGATGATGAATTCTAAACAGTAAGGAACATCATCAAGGTTTTAAAATCCCTATAAACCAATCTTCATCTTTAGACAAGTTTGTTCATTCGTTGGTCAGGAAATTTTTTCCTGATCCTTTAACTGCGGATTGTTAATCCTCATCAAAGCCAATCTGGATGATGAATTCTAAACAGTCAGCAACATCGCCAAGGTTTCAAAATCCATATAAACCAATCCAATCTGCGCTCTTCATCTTTAGACAAGTTTTTTTTTATTGGTTGGTCAGGAAATTTTTTTCTGATCCATTAACTGCGGATTTTTAATCCTTATCAAAGCAAACCTGCATGATGAATTCTAAACAATAAGGAACATCGTTAAGGTTTTAAAATCCGCATAAACCAATCCATCTACGCGCTTCATCTTCAGACAAGTTTTGTTCACTCGTTGGTCAGGAAATTTTTTCCTAATCCATTAACTGAGGATTTTTAATCCTCATCAAAGCAAACCTGGATGATGAATTCTAAACAGTAGGGAACATCAACAGGAAAATAAACCTAATTCCTCAGAAACTCCTGCCACCAGTAACCAGAATATTTTATTGTTCGCTCCAAGGTTTTAAAATCCATATGTACCAATCCAAATCGCGCATTAAAACCTTCTGCCCATTCGAAATTATCCATAAGCGTCCAGGCCATGTAGCCCGTGATATTTATACCTTCATTTTTCACCTTTAGCATGGCATTTAGATACAATTGAAAATATTCAATCCTTTCAGCATCTATTACCTTACCATCTGCTAATTTATCATGATAAGCTGCTCCATTCTCAGTAATCATCAGGTTTTTGATGTTCGGATAGGCTGCAAATTGCTTTATAACCCGATAAAAACTATCAGCATTAATCTCCCAGCCCATTGCGGTGTGTGGTTTTTTCCTGCTTTTGGCTTTTACTTCCCAGGCTTGAATAACAGGTATAAATGCATTGTATTTTATAGTTAAGGGGAAGTAGTTTTGAAGGCCAATAAAGTCGAAATCAAATTTCATACGATCATTTAACCGCCAGGTGCCGTATTCAATCTGAAATTTCTCCAGTACATCCCAATTGGCCGTGGGAAAACCTAAACCTTGGGCTGGCTCTACAAATAGCCTGTTCATCAAGCAATCTACCCGGTTTGCCGCCAGAATATCATTGTCGCTTTGCGTATAAGGAATAATCTCTGAACAAGAGTAAGTAGTACCAATATTGGCTTTGCTTACTTCAGCACGTAAGATTTTGCCACCTTCGGCCTGCGCAACAGCCGTATGAAGAACCGCAGGAAAAAAGTTACTCAATCCGCTTTTTCCCGGGGCATGAATTCCCAGCATATACCCGAGTGAAGTGAACCCAAAGGGTTCATTTAAAACCAACCAGTTTTTAACCTTATCACCATATTCTTTAGCACAAATAGTTACAAAAGAATTAAATGCAGCGTTAATGCTAAAACTGGTCCAGCCACCTTCATCCTCTAGTGCCTGTGGCAAATCCCAATGGTATAAGGTAACATAAGGAACGATTCCTTGTGTAAGGCACTCATCAATCACGTTGTGATAAAACCTAATTCCCTCCGGGTTCACCTCACCCCTACCTGTAGGTAAAACTCTTGCCCATGCAATAGAAAACCGAAACACTTTAAAACCTAAAAGTTTCACCAGTGCAATATCTTCCGGGTATCTGTGGTAGAAATCGCAGGCAACATCAAGCTTGTGCCCTTTTTTAATTTTGCCACTTCTTGCAGAAAAGGTATCCCAGATGGTGGCACCTTTACCATATAAAAGCGAAGCACCTTCAATCTGCGGTGCGGCAGTCGCTATACCCCATGAAAAATCTTTTCCGAAATCACTTGCTTTGATCATCTTATCAATTGATTGATCGTAAGTTGCAAGTTTACTATTAAGAAATCATTAACAATTGAATTTGTGTGTAAAGTTTTTCAATCACTTTCTCTTATTCCAGAAGGCTATGATAGTGTTAAACCAATTTCCTTTAATAAAATAGCAGCATTAAAAGTAGAACAGGGCCCTTGCTTCAGTTTATAATCAAATTTCATCTCTCCGGCTGCAATTTGAATATCGAAATGAAAATTACGGAGTGTTTTTTCATGGTCGTTCTTCAGATCTGCCAACTGTAAATCGTGAGTAGCAAACAGCGCCGGTGTTTTTTCATTGATCAGTTTTTCTACAAAAACTTTTGATCCTAAGTATTTATCGCGGCTGTTCGTTCCCCGTAACATTTCATCAATTAACACAAAAGTATCTTTATCACTTACTACATTGTCTAAAATCATCTTCAATCGATTCAGTTCTGCCTTAAAGGTAGAGGTACTTTCATTCAGTGAGTCTTTAATTCGCATATACGTGTTAATAGAAAAAACAGAAAGGCTCATGCCCTCGGCGCAAACGGGCGCGCCAACATATGCCAATACCATATTAATCCCCAAAGTACGCAAAAACGTACTTTTTCCTGCCATGTTCGATCCGGTTATAATATCTACCGTTGGTTCATTCTCCAGGTAAAATGTATTATTTACCCTAATTTTTGGGGCAATTAACGGATGACCAATCTCCTTTGTGTTTAAGTTAAAATTACTGGTAATTTCCGGAAAAACCCATGCAGGCTGGTTTTGAGCCAAAGTAGCAAGAGAAATCAATTCCTCGAAATCACCAAGGTGGTTCAGTGCAGAGATTACATCTTTTGACGAAGACTGATACCAACGATCCAGGTTAATACAACATTTCAAATCCCATAAAAGTAATGCGTTTAGTGCCGTGCCCACCACAATATTTAATCTGGCATCGAAATTTTGAATAATCTTGGAAAGGCTTTTAATTTCTGTACTTACCGGGGTCTTCGATTTAAATAGAGCTAAAATATATGGACTGGACCACTGGTATTTTTCTGTCCATAAAATCGCATCAGCATACCCATTAAGCAGGCTTGATCCACCACCAAAGCTATAAAAAACCTTATTTATCTTTGCACCCCGCAATACAATGAAGCCAATGTTAATGAGGAGATAAACGCTAAGGATATTCCAGAACGCACTGTTAAAGAGAATCGCAGCCAATATAATCGCCCCGGAAATATAAGGTACAATCGCAACATAGAATTTTAATGCCTTATTTCGCACGAAACTAAGTTGTTCACCAAGTTGAGATTTCAGCTGTAGCTTAATTTGTTCAATTTTTTCTACGTCATGGCCATGAAGATTTGCCCTGAAATCGAAAGTATCACCGATTTTAGTTTGCATTTCCTTAACGGCCTGTTGTCGGGCTAAAATTTCATCTTTTAAAGGCTTCTCTGCCAGATTTTTCGCCAACAGCTCTTTTCCATTTTTAGTGTAACACCGATTCAACAAACCATAGAGCGAGGCGTGTCCAAAAATATCAAGATCTGAAGTATAAGGATGTAGCTCAGACTCGAAAGCTTTGCCATCATCATAACCATTTGGTATACCATTTAGCACATTCCATTCATTTTGATAAACCCATAGCAATTGCTTTTGATAATCTATTTCGCGATCCAGCTTGCTTTGCTTTTTTACAATTAAAGCAAAAGCAAAAACGGGCAGCATTAATAAAATCTGAACCAATGTTCTCCATTCATCATCAGCAGAATTCAGGAGCAAAATAAAGAATAGAATTTCGGCCAGGAATAGTCCAATTCTAGCAAAAGAAAGCTGATCTATTAGTTTTTTAGTTTGATCTATCCGATCACTTACATCTGTAATTTTTTGGCTGTAGTCAGATATAATTTGTGCTTGAGTATTTAACATTATCTTTGAATCGCGGAAAATTCTAAAGATAACAAAATATTAAATGAAGATCACTTTAATAGCCATTGGCAAAACAGAAGACAAATATTTGATTGAGGGGATTGATAAATACATTAACCGCCTGAAACATTATATCAATTTCAGTTTCCTGCCTATTCCCGATGTTAAAAATGTAAAAAACCTGAGTGAAGCACAGCAGAAAAACAAAGAGGCCGAACTCCTGCACAAACAAATTAATAATGGTGATGTTGTTATTTTACTGGATGAAAAAGGGAAAAAGTACAGTTCAGTTGATTTTTCAAATTACCTGAATAAACAAATGATTGGAAGTGTACAGCACCTCATTTTCATTATCGGAGGTCCTTACGGTTTCGATGAAAGTATTTATAAAAGAGCAAATGGTCTGATTTCACTATCTGACATGACTTTTTCTCATCAGATGATTCGGTTATTTTTTGTAGAGCAGCTGTATCGTGGATTCAGCATTCTTAAAGGAGAACCTTATCATCATGCGTAAGGATTGAGAAATAAATCAGAAGTTGTGAATAGGGAAATAGAAGATAGAATTTAGAAATTGATATGGATTAACTATTCATTCGTCATCATTAAACAAAAAAGATATGTTAGATAAATATAAACGTCAATACCGATATAGAAGCGATCAGAGTGGTAATAACAAAATGTTATGGATTAGCATCATCATTTCGTTAATTATTGTAGTAATCCTTTATTATTTCACTTAAACAAAAAACACCAGACAGATTGCCTGGTGTTTCTAGATTGTTTAAAAAAAGCTTAAACGCCTTTTTTACTGGTCATGCTTGCTTTCTTAGCAGGTGCTGAAGTTTTAGTAGTGGCTTTGGCACTTGAAGAACCTTTAGCACCTGCAGATTTTTGCTTTTTATCGGCAGCAACTTTTTCTTCAGCTAAGCTTACTTCAGCAGGAGAACCTGGAGTTTCCGGAGTTTCTTCCGTAAATAAAGGCAAATCTTTTAACAGGTTATACCAGGTAATGATTTTCTTCATATCTGAAGCATATACTTTTTCCTGATCATGACCAGGAGCAACTTCTAAGAAGTAAGCACGCAAATCACCTTTTAAATCTGGTGTATTTCCTTTTTCAGAAATTTTAGTGAAAATATCCGATAATTTAATTTCTTCATCTTCGCCATATACGGTAATATCTTCTAACGAAGCTAGTTTTGTATTGGTGATATTAGCTACAACTTTAGTTTTTTGAGCATCTAAACCCTCTAAAATGTAACCCACTTTATTTTGTCCAACCAGTTTAAATAAACCTGGTCTGCCAGATACGGCAACAATTCCTCTTAAATTCATAATATTTTGTTTAGCGGTTAACGCTTGGGGTTTAGCGGTTAAAACGCTTATTCGCCAAACGCTCAACGCAATTTAATCTTCGATTATTTCGATTCCTACAATTTTATCTCCCTGGCGGATATCATCCACAAGATCAACATTTTCAACAGCTTTACCAAAAACAGTATGGTTGCGATCTAAGTGTGCAGTGTTTGCTCTGCTATGGCAGATGAAAAACTGGGAACCACCTGTATTGCGACCTGCATGAGCCATTGATAATACACCACGATCGTGATATTGATTTTCGCCATCAAGTTCACAGTCGATTTTGTAACCCGGGCCACCAGTGCCTGCTAAATGTGCTTTAGCCGGATCTTTTGAATTTGGACAGCCGGTTTGAACCATGAAATTAGGAATTACACGGTGAAAAGTTACACCATCATAAAAGCCCTCACTTGCTAATTTTTTGAAGTTTGCAACTGCTTTTGGAGCATCTTTTTCAAAGAACTCAACAGTCATATCACCTTTTTCGGTTTTTATTATTGCTTTACTCATATCAATTTTGGGTACTAAATTTAATTTTTAACGCCTTAAAAAACAATTCGATTTTTAAGGTAAAAGGCAAAAATAACAAATTTGTATTACATCTGATACCATTAAATTTTTCTAAACAGTTTAAATGAGGTATTTTAGTATTTTAAGCGAGATCATTTTGAGAAAGAAATATTATATCCTGTTATTTTGTCTGTTTTGCGCACTCGGTGTTCGGGCATCCTCCATTTTAATTTATATGGATGAAGACCAGAAAAACCACCTCAAAGCCTATGGAATTGCCTACTGGACCATTAGCAAACAGGTGGAAGTAGACTGGCTTTTAAATTACCGCGGAGGAAGTTTTCTGATCAAGTACAATAAGAGTGTGGAGGATGAATTAAAAATCAGAGGTGTTTCTTATGAAGTAATGGCTGATGGAAAAGTGGTTAACCTTTTAAATGAGATTAGCGATCCGTCGGTGAATATGGAAATGGTTAAACTGGAGAAAACGCCCAAGATTGCAGTATACTCTCCTAAAAGCAAATTACCCTGGGATGATGCCGTAACGCTTGTTCTTACTTATGCTGAGATTCCTTACGAAGTGATTTATGATGATGATATTATCAATGATAAACTCAGCAAATATGATTGGCTCCACCTTCATCATGAAGATTTTACCGGCCAGTATGGTCGGTTCTGGTCTAACTTCAGGTATGCAACCTGGTATCAGGAAGATGTGAAAAATCAGGAAATGTTAGCCAAACGCTTAGGTTTCAAAAAGGTTTCGGAAATGAAACTGGCGGTAGCCAAACACATTAAAGAATATTGTGCAGGCGGTGGTTTTATGTTTGCCATGTGCTCCGGAACGGATAGTTTCGATATTGCTTTAGCCGCTGATGGCGTAGATATCTGTGCGCAAATGTTTGATGGAGATGCCGCTGACCCGAATGCACAGGCCAAATTAGACTTCAATAAAACGTTGGCTTTCCAAAATTTCAAGCTGGATAACAACCCAATGAATTACGAATTTTCGGATATTGATGTAACGCAGTTTAGAACGCTTAATCAAACCAATGATTATTTTACCCTGTTTGATTTTTCGGCTAAATGGGACTTGGTGCCAACCATGCTTACGCAAAACCACGATAAGGTGATTAAAGGTTTCATGGGACAAACAACCGCATTTAAAAAAAGCTTAGTTAAACCAAGTGTAACTGTGCTGGGTGAAAATAAAGGCGCCGCAGAAGTAAGGTACCTCCATGGAGAGATTGGCAAAGGACAATTTACTTTCTACGGTGGCCATGATCCGGAAGATTACCAGCACGCAGTCGGCGATCCGCCGACAGACTTAAACCTACACCCCAATTCGGCAGGTTACCGTTTGATCTTAAATAATGTACTTTTTCCGGCAGCGAAGAAAAAACCGCAGAAAACGTAGAATTTCTGGCTTACGAAATTTAAGTGGCCTGTGTGGTTGAGAAACTTCGTAGGTCTCGAAAAAACTCACAAATTCTTCCACCCTCCTCGCCTTTGAACTTGAACAAGTTGAGAAAGGAAATAAGGTATTGCGTTGAAAACACACCGTTTTTAATAAAATTCCTGATTTGTATACAATTTTAAACAGCGTATAAAATATTCTCGTTATGGGTCCTCCGCTATCAAATCATCAAAAATAAGCGCTGTAAACCAATGGCTTAACATACATCTTGTAACACACCTGATACTTTGGCACAGCTTTTGGAATTGACGCTTGTAATTAACAATGGGTTTAGACCTTAAATTTTAAACAAGATTCTTTATTAAAAGAAAATATCATGAAAAGATTATTATTAAGTGCATCGGTAGTATTATTGGCAACAGGTGCTTTCGCACAAACTACCACAATGACAGGTTCTGATGCTAGATTTGGAATTAAAGCAGGAGTTAACTTATCTAAGTTCCACATGGGCGGAGACAATGCCTTATCAAATGCTTACAATGACAACGTAAAAAGTAATGTAGGTTTCAATGTTACTGCATTTGCAGATTTTGGTGTAGCAAACAACTTTTTCATTCAACCAGGAGTATCATTACAAAACAAGGGTGATAAGTTTGAATCAGTAGGTACAGCAACTGCAAACAACACTACCATTACAACTACCACTACTGGTAAAAGAAATTTGATGGCGATTGAAGTTCCAATTAATGCCGTGTTTAGAATTCCTACTGGTACAGCTGGTGCGGTACAAATCAGTGCTGGCCCTTATGTAGGTTTTAACATCTCTGGTAAAAACAAAGGAGATATTACTACCACTACGGTAAACAACGCGAATAACACAAGTTCATCTTCAACTGTAGCAAACGATACCGATCTATCTTTCGGTAGTGCTACAAACAAAGATTTTGCTAGTACAGACTTCGGTGCAAACTTCGGTTTAGCTTACCGTACTAATTCTGGATTCTTAGTTGGTGCAAACTATGGTTTAGGATTATCAAATCTTATACCGAAAGACTCAAGAACAAATAATGATAACAAATTGACTAACCGTGTATTAGGTTTCTCAGTTGGTTATTCTTTCTAAGAGAAAAACAGTTAATAGAAAGCCATTCTGAAATTAATCAGAATGGCTTTTTTTATGTGGTTAACTTTAATATTTATTTAGAAATCTATCTAGCTTAATCGTAGAAATTCCAGCTTACACCGAATTTCAACAACGCATCCTGCATAGGATAGCGGTTCACCGTATAATAACCGGGAACAAATAAACCTTGATTTACAAAATCATATTTCACGAAAAGATTTGCACGCTTCAGGTTTGCCTTAAAGAAAACGTCAACTATCGGAGTCGATTTGTAAACGGTATTACTTCCAATATAAAATTGTGCGGTAGCAGGCGAATAAGAATAATTAGCATACTCAGAATTGTAACGAACATCAAAACCAAAATTCGACTTCAGTACTTTGAAAAATGTACTATTGAAGTAGAAACTATTGTAGGTATAAAATTCTGGAGTTCTTAAAATTTCGTTTCTATCCGTTTTTTGATACGCCAAATAATTTTCCATTACAAATTCCCCAAACCGCCACTTTTTCGAAACATCAAATCTGATTAAGCTAATATCTCCATCAATCTGGCGTGGTGCAATGGCATTGTTGCCATTAACATTATCTAAAGCAAAATACAAGTAATTTGTTGTTAAGAAATACTTTGCACCAGCTGTAAATTCGTATCGATCATTAATATAACCAAAAGATAGATTAGCAATTTTTGTTTTGTCAAAACCTGTATTTTCCCATCTGTAATGATTGCCGTGGTAATAATTAAAGAGCTGCGATGGCGATTGATTCTGTATGTAAGCACCTAACTCTACACGACCAACTGATTTACCCAGCAAAATTCTGCTTTTGGCCTCATACAAATAATCACCAGCGTTTTCACCTTGCAAAATTTGTTGTAAATCGAGGTTGAAATCAATATTATTAGAAAAGCGGTATCCTGCAGCGCCTAAAATAGTTGTATTCTGATAAGTAAACTGACTTTCTTCATATGTCAATCCATCGGGTTTAAATCCCAGAAAGCGATGGGTATAATAATCATGGCGAATGCCTGCATCAACCTTAAGCTCATTTTTAATTACCGTAGAGTTTTTCGGACGAAGAAAAAAGCTATAAATAAACTCATTTTTAAGGTGGCGCACTTTCGTAGAATCATTCGTAAACGAAGGATCTGCAAAACCTATCGGCATTACATTATTCTCATCGAGTTCATTTTTAGCAAAGCTGTAATTATCGCTGTTATATTCAAAGGTATAGGTAACCTTATTTGTAGGCAAAACGGCATTATTGGCATTTGCAGAGGTATCTATTCGGCCAACATAATAGGTTTGTTTTAAGAATAAGGTATTCTTCTTGTATAAATTTCTGGCAGTTGTTAGGTTTACCACTTCAGATGCACGATCAATTTTACTATACCCAGGCTCAAAAATAGTGGTATCGCCATTTGAACCGTTTTCATAAGCACGCATGGTATTAAAAATAGCCGATGCCCACATGTTGTATCGCTTACTTGGCGATTGATACCACGAGAATACCGCCACATTCAAATTATCCCCACGTTGCCTCCTGTAAAAGCCCCGCGAATCTCCACGATTGAAATTCACCCCAACATTCCAGTTTTTCTTAATGTTCTGACTATGAATCATTTTAAAAAGCTGCTCTTTTTGTCCGGCACTTACTAAATAAAGACTGGTATAAGGTGCTCTGGCTTGATAGTAAATGATATCGTCGGGCGTTAGCGCATAATAATCCAGTGAATGGAAGCCTACATCGAAACCTATCCTTTTACTTGGTTCGTAAAGAAGCGGTCTGGCAGACAACCCCATATTACCATTGTTGATGGTGGGATGCTGAGGTTGTAAAAGCGGACTATAATTCTGGATATTTGTGGTAGAAGTATCAAGCGGCAACAGAACAATACTGTCTTTGCTCAAACCAAGTTTTGTATAACGGATAAATTTTGCCGTATAGATAATAGAATCCTGCCCATCCAGTTTTTTCCGGATAGAATCTGCTTCAGTTTTTCTATTGATGTTCGTTTTTAAATCCTGAGCAAATGCTTTATTGATGCCCGTTAGCAGTAAAATTGAAAGACAAATTTGAGCCAGTTTACCCATCTTATAACTCAGCAATTAGACGGGTCAAAATTTCGGTCATCTTTGGTTCCGCTTTCGCCGCAGCCTCCAAAATCTCGTCAAGATTAAATGGTTGTAAATCTTCAGGAAAACCTTCGTCGGTTAATACTGAAATGGCAAATACTGGTATACCAGCATGGTTGGCTACAATCACTTCGGGCACGGTACTCATTCCAACGGCATCTGCACCAATCAAACGCAGGTATTTATATTCTGCTTTAGTCTCTAAGTTTGGACCGGAAACGGCTACATAGACGCCTTTATGGCAGCTAATCTCCACTTCCTGCGCAATCTTTAAGGCTTTTGCAATAATATCCCTTTGGTAAGGCTGGCTCATATCCGGAAAGCGCGGACCGAGTGAACTTTCGATTAAACCACGAAGTGGATTATCTGGCTGAAGGTTGATGTGATCTTCAATGATCATCAAGTCGCCTTTTTTAAACGCCGGATTTAACGAACCCGCAGCATTAGAAACAATTAAATTCTCGATACCCAGGCCTTTCATTACCCTTACCGGAAAGGTAATCTGCTGCATGCTGTAACCTTCGTAGTAATGCAAACGCCCTTGCATGGCAACAATTTTCTTCCCGTTTAACGTTCCAAAAATTAACTTACCACTATGAAATTCCAGTGTTGAAATTGGAAAATTCGGAATGTTTGAATACATCAGTTGGTGTTCAACCTCAATTTCTTTCACCAAACCGCCTAACCCAGTTCCTAAAATTATACCTATTTCTGGTTTAAAGTTTTCAGTTTTACGTTTTATATATTCAACGGTTTCTTCTATTGCTCTTAACATAGTTTAAAATAAGTTCATCAAAGGTAATCTTATCTTCTTCAAATAATTCAACCTCGATGGGTAAAAAATATACGGGTAAATTTACCAGTAAATCTTTAAATCCCGCAGCTTTTAAACGTTTGCTATCCTTTTCTGTTGTGATGATGATTTTTTCTTTTCTACTGCCTGCATCAAATTCCGATTTAAACTTTTTAATATCATCTGTTTTGAACGCATAATGATCAGCAAATTTTTCATGCTTGATGGTTTTGGTGTACTTTTCCAATTCCTCAATTAAGGGATCTGGATTCGCAATGCCCGTTAACAAATAGATCTCAAAGTCTTTAATTGATTCCAAGGACCTGCTGTCCTCTGAATAAAGATGTTTTAGATCGCCATATTTTAAATAAGAGTGCAGTACTTTCTGTGTGCTATTCGGCTGTAGTTCATTTATCGATGCCTGCTGTGCAACATGTAACAACGGCACGGGCGCTTTGGTCACCAATAATATTTCAGCCCTTTTTCTCGATGAAAAAACATCACGCAGGTTCCCGGCTGGCAGCAAAAACTGCAAAGTACCCAGTTTCCTGAATTCAAAAAGCAGAATATTTAAACCTGCCTTTACCGGGCGGTGTTGAAAAGCATCATCTAAAATAATCAAGTCATGATTTTCTTTTAATTTTTCGATTCCCTTAACACGATCCTCACATACGGCAACCGTAACATCTTCAAATTTTTGATAATATTGTAACGGTTCGTCCCCTATCGTTTCGGCAGTGGCCTGGTCATCCGCTAAAATAAAACCCTTTGTTTCTCTCCCATATCCCCTGCTTAAGATGGCAATTTTATAATCCGCCAGTAACCTGACTAAGTATTCGGTAGTCGGTGTTTTTCCAGATCCTCCTACCGCTAGGTTACCCACACAAATTACAGGTAAATCAAATTTAACCGAGCGCATAATTCCCCAATCGTAAAGCTTTTTGCGAAGGGTGATGGCCATACCATAAATTAAAGAGAAAGGAAGTAGTAAAAGACGTAAATAGTTAAGTAGCATAATCGTATTTTCAAAATTACCTATTATTTAAAAAAGAAAAGCATTCCTATTTTGGCAATGCCTATTAAAGCAACCCTTTCCTTTAAAAAATGTTTCTAATTTTATAAGCTTTTCGAAAGCCTGTGTGTTGATGGATTTCGAAAGTTGATTGTCATTCACGAAAATGTATGCAGATCTGTAATAGTTTAAGAGCTTAAAGTAAATGGACCAAAATTTAGGTAAAACAATCTGATTTAAAAGTTTACGTTTATAAGAATATAATTTTCAGTATAATTGTTGATTAACAAATTTAAATTAAATAATGTCTCCAAATAAACGTTTAGTTGCTGGCCAGGGCCAGATAAGTGGTTATATCTCTATCTTTTTAGCTGTTTTGGCGCTACTTGGAATTCTTTGTTTTCACTATCCTGAAAAGCTGACCACTCCAGAGTTTCGCGAAGTTTACACAAAAGACAGCATGGAAGTTCTGATGCTAGGCGGTGTAATCGCCGCTTTCTTTTTCGCAGCGCTAAGTGTTATCCTGAGCAAAAAACTAAAATGGGGATGGCCGGGATTTGCACTTGCTGCTTTAGCTGTTATTCTTGGTGCCTTAAGTGTTCAAGGAAGAGATGTGGCAAAATCGAGCTGGCATTTTGGATTAGACTGGATGATTTTGGATTTGCTTTTAATGGTTGCAATCTTTGTTCCGCTAGAATTGTTTTTCCCCAAAAATAACGAGCAAACTAAGTTTCACGAAGAATGGCGAACCGATTTAACTTACTTCGTAATCAGCCATTTATTTATCCAATTTTTTGGAATCATTACTCAAAAACCTGCAGTATTATTTTTTGGATGGATGGGATTAGATAAACTCCATACCTGGGTACAAGGTTTGCCTTTTATCGTTGCTTTGTTTCTGGCTTTCTTCACTACAGATTTATTTCAATACTGGGCGCACCGCTTTTTTCATACGCGTGTTTCTTTATGGCGTTTCCATTCCATTCACCATTCTACCCAAAACATGGATTGGCTTGCCGGCAGCCGGACGCATTTTATCGATATCTTTTTCACCAGGGCAATGACTTTTATTCCACTATATATTTTAGGATTTTCTGCTACAGTGTTTAACGTTTACATTATTTTTATTGCTATCCACGCCGTTTTAATTCACGCCAATACGAGGATTAACTTCGGTCCTTTAAAATATATTTTCACTACACCGCAGTACCACCACTGGCATCACTGCGAAGACCCAAAATATTACGGACATAATTTCGCATCGATATTTCCATTTATAGATATGATCTTTGGTACTTATTATCTTCCTAAAAACGAATGGCCTGCAGGCACTGGCGTACACGAAGCATCTTACCCCAAAGGCTTTGTCAATCAATCCATTTACCCTTTTACCAAAAGCCCATTTGATACCAATTTAAATATGGAGGAAAGAAGCGACAGGTAATTGCTGGACTTAAGCTGGTCAATAATGATCTCTACAACATCAGAAGAGGCTTAGGTTAATTTCTGAATATTTGTTATAGCCTTTGGTTTTGTGCAGAACATTGTTGATATAATTATCTTAAATTGCAAGATATGCTTGATGCCGATGTAATCATTATTGGAGGAGGCCTGGCCGGATTAGTCAGCGCTATTCATTTATCCAAAGCAGGCAAAGCGGTAATTTTGATTGAGAAAGATCTATATCCACACCATAAGGTTTGTGGTGAGTACATCTCTAATGAGGTATTGCCCTACCTTTCTTCGCTAGGGGCAGATCCGGCAATACTACAACCTACTCAACTCACTAAATTTGAAATGAGTACGCCTACAAGTAAGCTTATTAAAGCTGATTTACCACTGGGAGGATTTGGTATCAGCCGGTTTACTTTCGATCATTTCCTATATGAAAAAGCGAAATCAGCCGGGGCCAATATTATCCATGATACGGTATTGGATGTCACCTTTGAAAATGAAATCTTCACCGTGTCTACCAAGGAAATAAGTTATCGAAGCAGGTTGGTAATTGGTGCTCATGGCAAAAGATCGAATTTGGATGTGAAATTAAACCGCAATTTCATCAAAGAAAAGTCTGCCTGGCTTGCTATAAAAGCGCATTACAAAGGCGATTTCCCAGATGATCTGGTGGCACTTCACCATTTTAAAGGTGGCTATTGCGGTGTATCTAAAGTAGAAAACAACTTGCTTAACATTTGTTACCTGGTAAATTATGCTTCCTTCAAAAAATATAAAAACATCACAGCACACCGTGAAGAAATATTGTATCAAAACCCATATTTAAAAAAGGTATTTGAAAATAGTACCCTTCAGTTTGAAGCACCATTAAGCATTAGCCAGATCTCTTTCCAGCGGAAAGAATGTGTTAACAACCATATTCTAATGGCTGGCGACACAGCCGGATTAATTCATCCGCTTTGCGGTAATGGAATGGGAATGGCTATTCATGCTGCAAAAATAGCAAGTTCACTAATGATCAGATTTCTGGAAGGGGAAATCCCTGATCTCGAAAAACTCGAACAGGCCTATACTATAGCATGGCAAGATAATTTTAAATCAAGATTGAAAACCGGTCACATACTTTCCGGGTTACTAAGAAAGGAAAAACTCTCCAATTTTTTGATTAATGGGATTGCTAAATTTCCAGCTATTTTGCCAGAAATAATAAAACGTACACACGGAAAACCGATAATAATAAGTTAAATGGCTGTAGATACCAGAACAAGAAGCAACGAGCCCGAGTTGATGGATGATTTTGCTTTAGAAGGTGAAATATTAAGGGATGCGCTTGATAAAATTGCCAGCATAAATAAGCTCTTAGGTGGGAACAAGGTAACGCTGGATGGTGTTAAAAGTCTGATTGGTTCAATAAATAAAGATAGAGAAATCTCTATTTTAGATGTTGGCTGTGGCAACGGCGACATGTTAAGAACGCTTGCCGAGTACGGGCAGGCCAATCAAATAAAGTTTAAGCTGATTGGTGTAGACGCCAATGCGTTCACCATTCGCCATGCTGAAAACTTATCCGGGCAGTATGACAACATCAGTTACCAGTGTATAGACATTTTTACCGATGCCTTCAAAACGATAAATTTTGATATTATTTTATGTACGCTAACCCTGCACCATTTTAAAGATGAGGAAATTCTGAATCTGATGCAGTCTTTTCAGCAGCAAACATCTTTAGGTATCGTGATTAATGATTTACATAGAAGCAAACTGGCTTATCATTTATTTAATGCAATATGTTTTGTTTTCCGGCTGAATGAAATGTCGCGGAAAGATGGTTTGGTATCCATTTTAAGAGGATTCAAAAGAGCTGATTTGGAGCAATATTCCAGAGAGTTAAAATTTAAAAATTACAGTATCCGCTGGAGATGGGCATTTCGCTACCAATGGATTATAAAATCAATATGAGCGTAAAAATTAAAGCCGTTAGCAAAGCATTACCGCCGTTCAGTCGCGCGACACAAGAAATTGTGCCTTTCCTGGATGCCTGGTTAACCGGACAAGATGAGCGGTTTATCAGGAAAGTAAAGAAGATTTTTGAAAATGCTGCTGTAGATAAGCGTTATTCATTTATGTCGCCAGAAGAGGTTTTTAGTGATGCTTCATTTGAAGAGCGAAATAGAATTTACATTCGCGAAGGGATAAAGTTAGGCAGCCAATGTCTCACAGAAGCCTTGGCGAAGGCAAATTGGAAGGCCGAAGACATTGATTTCCTAATTACCGTAAGTTGCACCGGGATTATGATCCCTTCTCTGGATGCCTACCTGATCAATGAATTAAAGCTCCGCCAGGATGTTGTAAGGCTTCCGGTAACCGAGATGGGTTGTGCTGCAGGAGTTTCCGGAATGATTTATGCGAAGAACTTTTTAAAAGCAAATCCAGGAAAACGAGCAGCAGTAGTAGCGGTAGAATCGCCAACGGCTACCTTTCAGTTAAACGATTTTTCCATGACCAACATTGTGAGTGCTGCCATTTTTGGAGATGGTGCGGCTTGTGTACTGTTATCTTCTCATGAGGCAGATGAAGGCCCCAAAATCATCTCCGAAGAAATGTACCATTTTTATGATGCGGAGCACATGATGGGTTTTGACCTTACCAATACTGGATTGAAAATGGTTTTGGATATTGAAGTTCCGCAAACCATTGAAGCCCATTTCCCTGATATTATCCATCCTTTTCTGGCTAAGCAAAACTTAGAAATTAAAGATATAGATTATCTCATCTTTCATCCCGGAGGTAAAAAAATTGTACAAATGGTAGAAAGTCTGTTCGGGGAATTAGGTAAAAATATTAATGACACAAAAGAAGTACTGCGCTTATATGGAAATATGAGTAGTGCAACTGTTTTATATGTTTTGGAACGTTTTCTCGATTCAAAACCCGCTAAAGGCAAAAAGGGTTTAATGTTAAGTTTCGGTCCGGGGTTTTCTGCACAAAGAATTTTAATAGAATGGTAAAGCCAACAGCAAAGCAGATTTTAGATCTACTGCCTTATTCAAAACCATTTCTCTTTGTTGATGAAATTGAAAAAATTAATGAAGAGGGTGTAACAGGATTTTTCACTTTTGATCCTGAACTTGATTTTTATAAGGGACATTTTAAAGATAAGCCCATTACGCCAGGAGTAATTCTGACTGAAACCATGGCACAGGTCGGATTGGTTTGCCTTGGAATTTTTCTGCTGTCTGGCGAGGAAAATGAATTTGGCGGGCAAGTAGCCATGACCTCCTCAAATGTGGAGTTTTTACGGCCCGTCTTTCCAGGAGAGAAAGTAACCGTTATTTCTGAAAAAATATACTTCCGTTTCAACAAACTAAAATGCAGAATCACCATGCAAAATGAAGGTGGTGATAAGGTTTGTTATGGGGAACTTGCCGGGATGTTTATCAAAAATGCCAATGGATAATCGAGTAGTCATTACCGGAATGGGTGTGGTTTCGCCCAATGGCGTCGGACTGGAAAAGTTCACACACGCTATTCAAAATGGGATTTCCGGAATTAAACATCAGCAGCTTTTGAGCGATTTAAAATTTTCTTGTCAGATTGCTGGCCTGCCTGAGGTATCTCCGGAATTAGCTGCTGAATATTTTACGCCCTTAGAACTACGCAATTTTAACAGCACGGGGATTTTATACGGTGTAATTGCTGGTTTGGATGCCTGGAGAGATGCTGGCCTGGAGGTAAACCAAACAGACGAACCCTTCTGGGATTATGGAATGATCTTCGGTGCCGGAACTTCTGGCATCGACCGTTTTAGAGAAGCCATTTATACCATTGATAAATTAGAAATCAGAAGATTAGGAAGTACAGTGGTTGCACAAACCATGAACAGCGGCGTTAGCGCCTATCTTTCCGGAAAAATTGGCTTAGGCAATCAAATCTCCACCAATTCATCTGCTTGCTGTACCGGCACAGAAAGTTTGCTTGCTGCTTATCAACGCATCAAAGCTGGCCAGGCCACTGTAATTCTTGCCGGTGCAACGAGCGATAGCGGTCCTTATATCTGGGGTGGTTTTGATGGTATGAAAGTTTGCACTTACAAACATAATGATACACCAACTCAAGGCTCCAGACCAATGAGCGCAACGGCGAGCGGCTTTGTGCCAGGGAGTGGCGCCGGTGCTTTTGTAGTAGAATCATTAACACATGCAAAAGCCCGAGGGGCAAAAATTTATGCAGAAATTTTAGGCGGACATGCAAATTCTGGCGGACAAAGGGGCGCTGGAACCATGACGGCACCTAACTCTACTGCAGTACAACGGTGTATTGTGAAGGCACTTGAAAATGCCGAAGTAAAAGCCAATGAAATTGATGCGATTAACGGCCATTTAACGGCTACCGCAATGGATGCATTGGAAATTAAAAACTGGACGATCGCCTTGAACAGGCAGGGAAATGACTTCCCTTATATAAATGCTTTAAAAGGAATGACAGGTCATTGTTTAACCGCATCAGGAAGCATAGAATGTGTGGCATCAGTATTGCAGATCCATCATGATTTTCTCTTTCCCAATTTAAACTGTGAAGACTTAAACCCGGCAATAGCGGAATTAATTGATACCGGAAAGATTCCAAAAGCTTTAAAAACAATAAAAATTAATACCTTGATAAAGGCAAGCTTCGGTTTCGGAGACGTAAATGCCTGTATCGTTTTTAGAAAATATAAACCATGAGTAACGACGAAATCATCAATAAACTGAAACCTATTATTACGACTTACGCACCAGTTTCTGAAGCGTTAGATAACCTGAATGAAGATTCTGACTTCATTAAAGATCTGAATATCAATTCGGCAAATTTAGTCGATATTATTTTAGATGTAGAAGAAGCATTCGGCATCACGATCGATAACACCTCAATGGAAAAAATGCTCACCGTTAAAGCTTCTATCGAAGTCATTAAAGAGAAATTAAGCAAGAAGTGATCGGCAATGACATTGTAGATTTGGATTTGGCTAAAGTGCAAAGTAATTGGCGCCGCAAAGGTTATTTAGATAAAATTTTCACGAGGGAAGAACAGTTAATAATCGCTACTGCGACTAATCCGGATCAAATGGTGTGGCTATTATGGAGCATGAAGGAATCTGCCTATAAGATTCATAATCGCAAAACTCGTATCCGTAACTTTGCACCAACTGCTCTTGCTTGTAGTTTGATATCCCTTGATGGTGAGAAAGGAGCGGTAACCGTTGATCATCAGACTTACTTCACTAAATCTGAATTTTCACTAACGTACGTACATACTATTGCGTCAGCTTCAGTGAATAAACTTCTTGATATCGCAATAAAAATTTATAGTCAGCCAAATCATCCAGCAGATTACAAAAGCTTAGCCGCTGATTGTGTAAGCCATCATGGCAGATATTTGGCATTGGTGTATGGATAATAGCTATAAATTTCACTACTTAAGAGGCGAGTACCTTAGCTTTATAGCGCTTTAATATAAAAGTTTTCAAAGCTTATTAGTTGACATTCGTAACTAAGTGTTATCCTCCTAAAATGCTTACCACTTCAATTAAAGATAACTGTTCTTTATGCACATCTTTCTAACAAGTGCGTAAAGTAAGTAGGTCAAACCTCCAACCAAAATTACACTTACGCCAACAGTAAGAATTGTCCACTTTCCATAAATTATATCGGCCCTGCCAGGACCCAAAGTTTGAAATAATAACAAGGCTGTTAACACGCTGGTTAAATTAGATAGGGAATGAAAAATTATTGTAGTACCTAAGGTTCTAGTATAGCCATATATATACCCCAAAAATAATCCCAAAGTTAATGCTCCTATAAGTTGAGGCGGATTTATATGGAAAACACAAAAAATAATAGCTGATAATAAAATGGCAACTTTAAAACTGTAGTTACCAAGAAAACCACGTAAAATAATGCCTCTAAAAATAATTTCTTCACAAAATGGAGCAAGGATTATTGACCCTAAAACTGTGTAAATATCATTTAGAGGGTTTGTTATGTTGTTCGTTTTACTTAGATGATAAGATATAAATTTAGCTAAAGGAATATTTATTCCAACTTGAAAAATTATCACTAGTAAGCATATTATTATGTATGCCACTACATTAAAGGAATCACCAGCCTTGAAAAAGGAGATAAATGATACTGCTCCTTTATTTTTCCATAAATAGAAAAGAACTATTCCAAGAAAATATAATAGAAATATAATATGATTAAACATTTCCTTAGGTATGTTTATGATGTGTAATTCATTAATGGCAATTAAGGGAAGAAGGGGAATAAAGCCAAAAACCAACAACATCATGGCTTGCACAACATTTTTAGGGTATTTTATCATTTTCATATTTAATATTAGATACTCAGTATTACTTAAATGAGGTTTGAAACTATACAAAAGACCGATTTTCAAAATTGAAAATCAGTCTTCATTTAATTATTTAATCATCTCATTTAATAGAAGTTCTAATGAATGATTTTTAGATAAACTGCAAATTAGCTTGTAGCCCAGTTCCATGCAGCAGCAACACCATTGTATATTAATTTACCTCCATTGGCAATAGCTTCAGCTGTATATACGAGTTCGTTATCTGTGTTAGACCAGCTATAATTAGCATATGGAAGTTTACCTCCATCAATATTTACCATTTCAGCGCTACTTAATTCTTGTAAAGCTAGTTGATTTAAATTTTTCATTTTTATATTTTAATAATTTACCTACTCATTTAAGGCTTTTCGGTTTACGCCTTTCGTTGCAACACCACTAAATTACTTTTGTCCACTCTACAAAAAAAGGAGTGGATAATTATTTTGATTTAAAAACCCTGCATTGATATGCCTTAATTCTTCCGTCTTTAAAATTGTAAAATCTGCCCTGATATTTACATCAAATGCCTGGGTATAATGATACGTTTGTAACTGACGGGAATATTCTATTGGTGCACCCATTAGCTTCAATTCATCTAATACTACGTATAATCTTGATGTTGATATGGATAATCTTTGAGCTAGATTTTCTGGTGTTCCTGTACGACTCTCTTTTATTAGTTTATGTATAATTTTAATGCGGTCAATATATTCTAATAGTTTCATTTGAGTTTAATTTAGTCCTATTGATTTAATCAAATCGCTAGGATACGATTTTAGAATTGACAAATTCAAGCGATGGCGTTAACAGGTTGGTTAAATCATCCTCTCCAAACTGCTGTCTCCATAAATTAGCGTAGTGGCCATCCGCAAAAATCATCTCATTATGATTGCCTTCTTCCACAACTTTTCCTTTATCTAAAACAATAATTTTATCTGCCTTTTTAATGGTGGTTAACCGGTGTGCAATAATGATGATCGTTTTATTTTGTTTCCTTAATAAATCTATTGTCCGTTGTACATATTGTTCTGAAGCCGAATCTAGTGAAGAAGTAGCTTCATCTAGTATTAAAATTTCAGGATTACGATATAGGGCTCTGGCTATCGCTATTCTCTGTTTCTGTCCACCAGATAGCGATGCACCATTTTCACCAAGGTAAGTCTGAAAGCCTTCTGGCAACTCTTCAATAAAAGCCATAATCCCCAGCTGAGAACAAATGTTTATGATGCGCTGCATATCCGGCTCATAATCACCTACTGCAATATTATCAATTACATTGCCTGCAAAAAGATCTATTTTTTGCGGAACCACACTTAATAAGCTTCTTAAAGAATTATTGTTTAGATATTTAATGGCGTTGATTCCAATAAAAATATTTCCCGATTGAATGGGGTAAATATTTTGCAGTAAAGACATTAAGGTAGATTTACCAGAGCCACTTTCTCCAACAATTGCAGTAAATGAACCCGCTTCTATATTTAAATTCAGATCTTCAAAAACGTTGACTCGACTACCATAGCGAAAGGCAACATGTTCAAAGCGAATATTTCCGATTAACTCTTTAGTAAGGTGAACACTAGAAGTATCTTGTTCTACTTCCAGATCCATAATTTCAAATAAACGATCGGAAGCTATGATCGCATCTTGGATTGCCTTATTGGCACCAATTAATGACGCGGCCGGGCCAGTGAAATAGCCAATTAAGGTATAAAAAGAAAACAATTCACCGGGTGTAATTTCACCATCTAAAACATAGCCGGCCCCTATCCACAATAAAATAATGGTAAGTAAACGCGCAATAATTTCTGCAGATGTTCCGGAAAAAACGCCATTCATTCCTGATTGATAGATGGTTCTCAGTAAGGAAACAAAATGTGTTTCGGTTTTTTCATTGGTGAAACGTTCCAATCCGAAGCGTTTAATAGTAGCTACATTGTTTAATCCTTCTACCAGTTGTGATTCCAAATCTGCAGACTCTTCCATCAGCTTTCTCTGGATTTTCTTGTTGAGTTTGTTACTTATAAAATAGATCAGCAGGTATAGCGGGATAACCACCAGCATGAGCAGGGCAAGTTTCCAGTAATAACTAAACATGAGGATAAAGGAGAAAATCACGATGAATACATTCACCACCAGGTTAATGGAAACATCGTTAATGAAAGCCCTGATCTTTACCGCGTCATTTACCCTCGAAATAATTTCACCAACACGCATGGTGTCAAAAAACTGTTGTGGCAATTTTAAAAGATGCTTGTAATATCCTAAAATTAAGCGGGCATCAATTTGCTGTCCGGTGCGGATGGTAAAAATGGTTTTAGCCGTGCCAATAAATAATTGCAGCAATAAAATTGCAATCATGGCCATGCTCATCACATTCAGCAGATTCCGGTTACCATCTACCAAAACATGATCCGTTATTTTCTGCACAAAAATGGAGGTCGACAGGCCAAGGATCGTATACATAAGTGCCCCAAAAAGTGCCTGTATGGCTATGGTTTTGTGTGGTTTAATGAGGTGCCAGAACCGACTACCCGTATCTACCTTTTCATTGCCTTTTTTAAAACTTTCATCGGGTAGCATTAAAACCAATACTCCGGTCCATTCTGCTGCAAACTCATCAAGGCTTTTACGATGAAGCTTTCCATCACCCGGGTCCATTACTTCGATGTATTTATCTGTAGCCTTATAAATAACAACATAGTGCTGTAGTTGCTTCCTAACAACCACATGCGCAATGGCGGGCAGTGGAATTTTAGTTAAGCTATCAACCTGCCCACGCACGCCTTTTGCCTCGAAACCTAACTTAACCGCGGCTTCAGTTAATCCTAATACGTTAGTTCCTTTCTGGTCGGTACTGGCCAACTGCCGGATTCTGGCCACTGGCATTTTTAATCGATAATGGGCAGCAACAGAAGCAAGGCATGCGGCTCCACAATCCGTAATGTCGCGTTGTTTAATTAAAATAGACATTAGATTTTCGAATGTGTAATATTTGAAATTTCTGTTCAGCGCTTTAGTCTTTTAGCTTTTACCATTTACAGGGTTTAACCAGTCATCTACCTGGTCATACAACAGTTGATAAAGGCTTCTTTTGGTTATAGTAAAACGAGCGCTGAAACTCATTCCTTTTTTCACCTGACCTTTGTAACCGTTTTTTAATTGCAGGTAATCTTTATTCAGCTTACACTTTACCTTGAAATATGGATTCTGGTTGATCATGACAATATCGTCCGAAATGTCTGTAACCACCCCAATAAGCATCCCCCATTGATTGTAATTGAATGCATCGATCTGAAACCTGGCTTCCTGACCTTTTTTAATCAGCCCGATATCTGATGGTTTGATATAGTTGATGGCAAGTAAAGCGCTGTCGGGAGAAATTTCTCCTATTTTTTGCCCTGCGGATACGAATGAGCCTACCTGCAAACCTGATAAACCTTGAAGGGTGCCATTTATTTGAGCAGTTAATTCATACAACTTTTCTTGTTCTGAGAGCTGCACCTTCTGATCATCCAGGTCTTTCAGTTCTTTGCGATATTGGTTGGCTTCGGTTTGCCATTGTGTTTTATACTTTCTGGCAACTAAATTGAAATCAGACAGTGCCTGATCGTAGTTAAATTTATATTGTTCGTACTCCGCCTGTGTAACCACCTTCTTATTAAACAAGGTCTCATATCTGGTATAGATTTTATAAGCCTGAATTTTTGCGTTAATTGCATTTTGGGTTTGCTCCATAAATTGTTGCCAGCTGGCAGCATATAAGCCGCTATGCAGTGCCGGTATCTCGGCACTGCTTAAATCGACTGTTTTTAACACGAGCGTAGCATCGTTTAACAAATTGTTTAGTTCATTTGTACGAGTGCTTAAAATCATTCCTTGCTTTTGTTGAAGCGTTGGGTCTATATTTAGAAGGATATCTCCTTTTCTGATTTTCTGATTATCAGTTAAATTGATTCTGGTAACCCTGCCAGATATTGGTGCCAGCAATTCATTTTTTTCAATATTACTTTGTAAAGAACCACTGCCTTTTACACTTACCGTAGTATGAATAAAAGGAAGCGAGCAAAGTGCAGCGATAATTGCGAATAAGGTTATGGAATAAATAATCTGAGTACTCACTTTTGTCTGGTGTAAAAAAACCAAAACATTATTCTCCAGATCTGCCTCTTTTTCAACGGCCATATTTGACTACATTAATTTATGAAGGCAATTTTGGATTTATTTTAGCGCGCAACAAAATTGATACACCAACGGGGAGATTGTAGGGATGAAAGGCTTGACAAATCAAATTTAGATGATCATCAAGCATGAATAAAATTCATAATCGAAATGAAATGCTTAAGAAAATTTAAAATAATCAAAAAAGAAAAAGCATCTGCATGTTCATGATGGCTACAATACTAAAGATTGATGTTTTGTAACCAGAAACTAATGTTAATGAGTAAAATAATAAAGCACCTTACCTATAATCTCGCCTGCAGGCAGAGATAATAACATAACGCCAAAAGCTAAGGAAAGAACGTTAAGGATAAACAGACTATTTTTTTTAGGCTTAGTGTCAATCAATACCAAACAGGGTACAACTGTTAAGAGGCTGGAAATTAAGAGAAGCAATATCATATGGTTAGCATAAATGGCGAATATTAAAAAAGTTAATGTAAAATCCATAGGCCTTAGTTTAATTTATGTTTTTCGAAAGATTTTTTCTTTTTTCATTATGTAAATGAACGATAATCATTCCATACGATAGCGTAATTAAACCCATATTTAATTCTTTATCTATCAGTTTGAATTTCAAATTAATAGGTAATAATAAATCAAAATATACTAAACGAAATTTGAACGGAAACATTATTAATGTTTTGCATATTTATTTTTGCCGAACGTTTAGTGGATTAATCTGTCGAAATCATTAAGGCCTGCTTGCAGTCATTGTAAAAATTCTACCCGATAATCGTAGAGGAAGATACACAGAAAACCTACTAAAAATAGTATACTGATTAATTCTTCATTGTTCTTAATTAAGGTATTTTTCATTTTTTTTTAAAAAAAGTGGTTATCGCCTATTTAATAGCACTATCCAACAAATAAAAACCCGTATAAATTATACATTGCATGTAGAGTCATCGTAAGTAAAACTGCAAGTAATTCATTTTTTAATCTATATACTTTTAAATAGAAAATATTGAAAAATAATGCATTAACTAATGTCGCCACCACGTATAGCCAATGATACCAGTGAGCCTGCGAAAAAGCAATTGACATAATTATAATAACAACATATGTATTGCTAATTTTTAACAATAACAGAAAACGGTATAGAAAATACTGGAATATCAAAGTCTCAATTATAGGAGCAAAAACAATCGCGATATAAAAAATTTCATTTTCTGATATTTTTCCAAATTGATCGTTATTAAGTTTAAAATATAAGATATTCAAATAGTTAAATATATAACCGCTTACAATATTAGCCAAAAGAAAAATAAAAAAATACTTAAATATTTTTTTATTTACAGTCTCTATTTTTATCATTTTATATATCAAGCAGACTATTTAAATTCAAATAGTCTGCTATTTAAATTATTATTTATAAACGCTTGCATTGCCATGACTAGGATTATTCCTAAGCGAATTAGCAATATCATATGTTGCATGAGCGGCATATGAAATACCATATATAACATCATACATGAAGTTAGCCATTCCTCCTCCATTAATAGCCATTTGTTCTTCTTCTAATAATTCTTCTAATTTCATAATATTTAATATTTGTTATTATATGTTCCATTCCAACCATCAGATACAGCAATTTTAACAACCTGCCAATTATCCATTATTTCATATCCTATTGCACCCCATATACCGCCTTTCATCCAAGAAGGTAGCTGGCCGCCTTCAATTTCCATTAACTCAATTGTCCCAAGTTGCTGAACACCAAGGCTTCCTAACTTTAATTTTTTCATTTCGTTTAATTTAAATTTTATTCCCTACTCATTTAAGGCTTTTCAGGTTTCGCCTATGTTGGCCTAACATGATACAAGTATTGAACTTATTTATTTAAACAAAAAAAATAATACACAAAATGGCCTATTTGTAAGGACAAAGCCCTTTAAATCCTTGTATTTCAACAGGAATCACCTGTAGTATAAATTACCTATCAGAAGAATGGATAAACAACTAAAATATTTAAACGAAACACAACAGATAGTTATAAAAAATACTACTTTAGGTGTAATGTTAGCCCGAGTTAACATCATTCTTTCCCTATTATTAAATTTAAGGCAGGTAAATGTCTTGGCAATCATCCCATTAAAGAAGATGAAACATTTAATAATAAACATATGAGTACTTCAAACCAGATTTCAACAGAAATACCCGCAGCGGTAATTGAAAGTGTAGCAAAGGCATTACAAGAATGCAAGGCTGCTTTAGCGCCTTATTTGCATGCCCTTACCGACAATGAACGTAGAGCCCTATTTAAAATGGGCGATAAAACAGTAGCTACCGTGCAGAAGGTAAAATCGTATATCGAAACCAATGCTGAATTTGTACCTGCTTATATGGATAAGGTTGAGTTCTTAAAAGATGAAGCCGTTGCCGCTCAGCTTAGTCCGTTAAACAGTTTAGCAGAACAATTGGCAGCCGACCTGAATGATACCGTAATGCTTGCCGGCAGTGAAGCTTTACTATCGGCCATGCTTTACTACGGACAGGTTAAAGAAGCTTATAAGAAAGGAATCCCTACGTCAAAACCGATCTATGAAGATTTAAGCAAAAGGTTTACCAGGAAAGCTAAAGCTACAGTTTAGTAATTAAAAAAATATCCGGAGGCCAGGTCGGGGCTTCTGGATATTTACCGATTCAATCCAACCTGGTGAACATTGTCATGAACGAACTTATGATCTGCTCAATTAAAGATAACAACCTCAAAACAGCATTTATTATCCTCTGACCTGAAGACAATAACCTCAAAATAGAACTTATTATCCTCTAAACCGAAGTTAATATCCTCGAAGATTAACTTATTACCCTCCAAATTGAAGGTAATATACTCGAAACTGATCTTCCTATAATTTGAAGCGAAAAGAGCTTTAATGAATGCTTTTGATTTTGGTAGCCTTAAAAGAGACAAATAACATCTTTGTATAAAGAAAGACAGTGTTCGTCAATTAATTTCGCCAAGTAAGATAATGTTTTATACTTTAAGCCCAAAAAGCAGTAAACACGCAGACCATCCAAGTCTTAGACATTTTACACCATCTATTTAAACATGAAACATCTTTTATTCTCCCTCCTTTTATTGCTTTCACTCACTGGCATTAAAGCCCAAAACTGTAACTGTGCCGATAATTTTAAGTATTTAACCCAACGAATTTCAAAAAATTATGTGGGTTATACAGATAAGGTAACGCCATTAAACAGCAAACAATTTGCAAAATTCACTGATAGCTTACAGCAGATTGCTAATGGATCGAATGCATATCAGTGTTTGACTTTATGCAGAGCGTGGCTCGATTTCTTTAAAGATAAACACATAACCTTTGGTATGGCTTTCGATAAATTAAATCCCGATTCAGTCAGGATTTTTTTTGCAAATGAAGAAAAAACCAACTGGACAGACCGTAGTTTTAAATCTTACCTCATCAAAAATAAAGCGAAACTTGATTCTATAGAAGGCATCTGGAGTACCGGCATTTATGAAGTTGGGATTGTTAAAGACATTAAGCCAAATCAGTTTATGGCCTTTGTGCTTAAAGCAGATTCCGTGAGGTGGATGCCCCAACAAGTTAAATTTAGATTATCGAAGCAGGGTGGGCAGTATCAAACCATTTATTTTAGTGGAGGCGATCACTCCGAGCAGCATCCTACCTTAATAAAAGATGCAGACACGCTGGATTTTGGCTTTTTTAAAAAATGGGTTAAAGCGCCTAAACCTTTAAATACAACAATCAAAAATGAAAAAGAAATTGACCTTTCTCCAAAATTCCGGGTACTGGATGATGAAACAGCCTTGTTTGAAATGCCCTCTTTTGGCAAATTAGGCTATGTAGCCCCAACAACAGCCTTAATTAAAAAAAACGAAAGCATATTAAAAAACACGAAACATTTAATTATAGATTTAAGAAATAATAGTGGCGGTACTGTTTTAGTTTATGAAAAACTGATGCCATACTTATACACCAACCCTATATTAAAAGAAGGAGGTTATGTTTTGGCAACAGCAGATAACATTAGGGATGGCTATTCTAAAGAATATCCTGAAGCTTCAGATAGCATCAGGAATGTATTTAAGAAAGATCTGGAAAAATTAAAGGCCCATGAGGGAGAACTTTATAAGCTTTATCCAATTGATACCATAAAGTTTAATACGGTTTACAAAAACCCTGAACGTATTTCATTTCTGGTGAATAGAAATACGGGAAGCGCTGCCGAATTATTTTTACTGGAAGCGAAACAAAGCAAAAAGGTAAAAATTTATGGTGAAAATAGTAGCGGATCAATTGATTATGTTGAAGTTATTACCATTAAAATGCCATGTAGTTTTTATACGCTTTACTATCCGGCTTGTAAATCCTTCAGGTTACCCGATTACCCTTTAGATAACATTGGCATTAAACCAGATGTAGCAATCCCTTCAAATGTTAACGATTGGATTGATTTTGTAAAGAAGTATAAAGGTAAATAAGACTATACAGTTTACATATCTAATCCAATAATTTCGTATCTCCAAAATGCCATTTGGTGTATCTTTTTTGATCAGACTTATAATAAGCTTTATTTTGCGACCATACGTCTAAAAAACAATTAAACATATCTTATGAAAACGAAAAAATTAGAAAAAAAGACAGTTTTTATTTTCAAGAAAAATAACCTTCGGAATTTAACAGCAGAACAAATGAGAAAGATTAATGGAGGCAACGGTGAGACTGTAGGTGGTGGTTTATCTGGTGATCCAGCTTGCCCCGACAAAACAATCTTTAAAACAGTGGTGGAATAACCCACAATACTAATAGTTAATTTAGTCAAATCTTAAACACATTACCTATTTTTATTAAATGATAAAGTATACATTTTGTCTTCTATTTCTATTTTTATTAGCATTTTCGTTAAAAGCGCAAAACTGTAATTGCGGCGATAATTTTCGCTTTGTGGTTGAAAAAATAAAAAAAAATTACATAGGATACAATGATAAAGTAAGTTCTTCAAATCAGTTGCAATTTCAAAAATTCACAGATAGTTTACAAAATATAGCTACCGCATCAAGTCCTTACAAATGCACAGGACTGATTAGAGATTGGCTTAGTTTTTTTGAAGATAAACATATCGACTTTGGTATAGATTTCAGTAAGCTTTCTCCTGATTCAGTAAGATTTTTTTTTGAAAACGAAGAAAAAACAAGATGGTCGGAAAGCATATTTAAATCTTATTTGAAGAACAACGATGAAAGATTAGATAGCATAGAGGGAATTTGGAATTTTGGTATTTATGAAATCGGAATTGTAAAAGACAGCACCAAAAGAGATTTAGAATTTATTGGCTTTGTAATAAAAGCAGACAGTGCAAGATGGATGCCTCAACAAATAAAGTTTAAAATAAAAAAAACAGGCAATCAGTACGAAACTATTTATTTTAGTGGTGGTGATCATTCGATTAATTATCCTAATTTGATTGTTCAAAAAGATCTTTTAGACTTCGGTTTATTTGGTAGGTGGAAAAGAGGAGAGAAAAAAACAAAAGCAGCTTCTCCATCCAAAATAGTACCTCCAGAATTAATGGCTAGCTTTAAAGTTTTGGACGATCAGACTTCTTTACTCACACTTCCTTCATTTGACATAAAATATAAAAGTAGAATTGATAGCCTTATCGATAACAATAAAGATAATTTGAGTACTACTAAACATTTAATTATTGATGTTCGTGATAATCCTGGAGGCACAACAGGTTGTTTTGAAAAACTAATTCCATATTTATATACCAACCCTATCCACATTGATGGTGGTATCGTATTAGCAACAGAAGATAATATTCGTGATTGTTATGAAAAAGATTATTCTTATTCAAGTCTAGAAACAAGAAAAAAAATAAAGAAAAATAATGAAAAACTAAGAGCACATTTAGGAGAACTTTATCCTCTGTATAAACCTGAAACTATAAAATTATCTAAAACATTAAAAAAACCTGAACGTATTTCTATTCTAATTAATAAAAATACAGCGAGTAGTGGAGAGTATTTCATTTTAAGAGCAGAACAAAGTAAAAAAGTTACCTTATTTGGCCAAAATACTAGTGGAATGGTTGATTATGGAGAAATAGCTATTACACATCCACCTTGTGTGTTTTTTACGTTAATTTATCCAGTAGCCAAATCACTACTCTCATTAAAGCGACCATTAGATAATATAGGAATTGCTCCAAATGTTAGAATACCAGAAAGAGAAAAAGATTGGATAAATTTTGTAAGAAATTATAAAACTAATTAATAGTGAATAATAAATATAAAATAATAAGTTATCACATTGTTTTTTGGCTAGCATATATGTTGTTAGGCAGTCTTCTTGAATATGTACAAGATCCTGCAGGCTATTTTTTTAGTATTGCAGATATATTTTTCACTCAATTTCCTAATATTTGCAGTGTTTATCTATGTATTCTGGTGTGTTTTAAATATGGCAATCCGTTAAAATCCTTACAGCTAGTATTTGGTATAATTTTAGTTTTTGTTTTCTCATTTGGCAACTGGTATACTACAGCTTACCATATAAGACCGCATATAAGTGCAGTTGGACCTACCCCGCCCCCATTTAATTTTATACATTTTGGCGCTTCGGTTTTATGGGTTTTTATCAGATATTCTATTCTTGGATTTGGATATTATTTCGCTTCTGAAGGTATAAAATTTCAAAAAAAACTCCGTCTCATCGAAAAAGAAAAACACGAAGCGGAATACGCTTTCCTTCGTGCTCAAATAAACCCTCACTTTTTAAACAATACATTGAACTTCTTTTTTGCTAAATCCCTTCCCCTTTCAGAAGAATTGGCCAATGGCATCATGACCTTAAGCGAAATTATGCACTATTCGCTCGAAATAGATAAAGATGACCGCATGACTTTAATAGAGGAAGAAATTGAACACATCAAGAATGTAATTAAAATTAACCAACTTCGATTTAATCATAAATTACAAATTGATTTTCAGATTGAAGGAAATACCCACAACGTTCGGGTGATCCCCCTTATCTTAATCACAGTGGTTGAAAATATCCTTAAACATGGTAACTGCACCGATAAAGATTATCCTGTGAAAATTTTCTTAAACATCAATGAGGGGGATGGATACGTTTATTTAAATACTTATAACCAAAAGAAAAAAGGGCCCAAAGAACTCTCAAGTGGTATTGGCTTAGACAATATTAAGAAACGACTTGCGCATCATTACCATAAGAAATTTATATTAAATATTACTGAAACCGAACAAGATTATCGGCTAGATTTGAGCATTCCATTTAGTATAATTGCAGAGAGTAAACAGATGACCAGTCATATAAATTTTATAGAACAGCTACATTTGCAAGCATTGAAGCCAAAACCTTACACCTCATGATTAATTGCATTATTGTTGATGATGAAGAACATGCCATTGAAGTTATCCAACATTACCTCAAATCGATTGCCGCAATTCAGATTTTGGCTACTTTTACGAACCCGATAGACGCACTTAGTTTCTTAAATAACAATTCTGTAGACCTTATTTTTCTTGATATCCACATGCCTGAAATATCTGGCATTGAGTTTATACAAACAATGAATAATAAAGACACAAAGGTAATTCTCACTACGGCATATAAAGAATTTGCAACTTCAGGCTTCGATCTGGATGTAGTTGATTACCTGGTTAAACCCATCCCTCTCCCACGTTTTTTACAGGCAATTGGTAAAGTTCAAAAAAACATCAATTCAAAGAAGGTTATTCAGCCGATTACTCAAGACCATGAATACTTTATGGTTAAAACTGAAGCTAAGGGTAAAATGCTCAAAATTAATATCGCTGAAATTGATTTCGTGGAAGGCATGAAAAATTATGTCGCTTTTCACCACAATGGCATCAGGACATTGGCACTGTTAGCAATGAAAGATGTAGAAGAACATTTGCCTAAAAACCAGTTTATCAGGGTGCAGAAATCATTTATCATCGCACTTAACCGGATTACTTCCATTGATGGTAACCGCGTCATTCTTAAAGGTATTTCTGCAGAAATATTAATCGGCGAAACCTATAGAAAAGATTTTTTAGATAAGATGAGGGAAAAATTATTACTTTAGATTACGCACGCTATTTGGCATTTGCACGTGCTTCTTTCCTCTCCAATAAAAATATGAGCTTATATTTCCGAAAAACTCAACAATCCTATTTATTATAGCCATCATTTTAGTATATTAATCCCAGCCAAGGTTAATATACCTATTCATCTTAAATTGTTTACTCCGCCTCCAGTCCACGTTAACTCCGCCGCTAGCCGCTATCATATCCGTATCCCACCTACTGCTACTTAACTCCCATCAGGATAATGGCTGGTTCACCTTGACACATCCCCTATTCACAACCTATGCGATCAACTTAAAAATAGCAATTAACCATTGTTAATGTTAATAAATTGCAGAACTCATATTGTTAATAAATCAAATAACATAATATTAATGGTGATCTGAGCATGATAAAATAACGCCACGGGTTTTGAAAGATTTGATAAAGTCTACCAAAACCCCTTTCTATTTCTTTACAGAATAATAGAATTGCATCCCTCAAAAAGCCTTATCTTTGCGCAACTCATAAAAAATACACTATGCTTAAAGGATTTTTTAACGTACCCACACCGGTAAACGAACCTATATTAAACTATGGCCCAGGCAGTAAAGAACGCGTGCTTTTAAAAGAAGCACTTGCTGAAGCCCGCTCACATCAACAAGATATCCCGATGTACATCGGCGGAAAAGCCGTTCATACTGATAAGAAAGGGAAAGTTGTTGCACCTCATGACCATCAACATGTTTTAGCCCAATTCAGCATTGGCGATAAAACGCATATCTCACAAGCAATTGATGCCGCATTGGCAGCCAAAGAAGATTGGGAAAACCTTTCCTGGGAACACCGTGCAGCCATCTTTTTAAAAGCCGCAGATCTAATTGCAGGCAAATACCGTTATAAATTAAACGCAGCCACGATGCTTGGGCAAAGCAAAAATGCTTACCAGGCAGAAATTGATGCGGCTTGCGAGTTGATCGACTTCTTGCGTTTCAACGTTAGCTATATGGCCGACATTTATAAACAACAACCTCCGGTTTCGCCACGTGGCAGCTGGAACCGTGTAGAGCAACGCCCCTTAGAAGGCTTTGTTTTTGCACTTACCCCATTCAACTTCACCGCAATTGCAGCAAATTTACCTGCATCTGCAGCCATGATGGGAAATGTGGTGGTTTGGAAACCTGCCGATACACAAGTTTATGCGGCTAACCTCTTAATGGAAATTTTCCGCGAAGCGGGTTTACCAGATGGAGTGGTTAACCTGGTTTACGCAGACGGACCAGAAACAGGTGAAGTGATTTTTAACCACAAAGATTTTGCTGGGATTCACTTTACAGGTTCTACCAAAGTTTTTCAGGAAATCTGGAAAACCATCGGTACAAACATTCATAAATACAGATCATATCCACGCATTGTAGGCGAAACTGGTGGTAAAGATTTTATTCTTGTTCATCCGTCAGCACAAACCGATATTGCTAGTACTGCAATCGTACGTGGAGCCTTTGAATACCAGGGACAAAAATGTTCGGCTGCTTCAAGAGTTTATATTGCAGAAAGCATCTGGCCGGAGATTAAAGAATTAATGCTTCGCGATTTGGCGACATTCAAAATGGGTGGCACAGAAGATTTCACCAACTTTATCAATGCCGTAATTGATGAGCGTTCTTTCGATAAATTAGCGAAATACATCGACCAGGCAAAACAAGACGAAGGTGTGGAAATTATCGCTGGTGGAAACTATGATAAATCTAAAGGTTACTTTGTAGAGCCAACCGTACTTGTAGTTAACGACCCTAAATATACCACCATGTGCGAAGAGTTATTTGGCCCGGTATTAACCGTTTATGTTTACGCAGACCAGGATTTCGATTCAATTTTAGAAGTAATTGACACCACATCACCTTACGCTTTAACAGGTGCCTTAATTGCGCAAGACCGTTATGCTATCGATAAAGCAGCACATGCATTACGCAACTCGGCAGGTAATTTCTACATTAATGATAAATGTACAGGAGCCGTTGTAGGTCAGCAGCCGTTTGGTGGCGCCAGAGGATCTGGTACAAATGATAAAGCGGGTTCAATGATTAACTTATTACGTTGGGTTTCTCCACGTACCATCAAAGAAGTTTTTGAATCTCCTACTGATTACCGTTATCCTTTCTTAGCTGAAGATTAATCATTAGATTTAATACATATTTAAACACCAAAACCCTTGAGCAATCAGGGGTTTTGGTGTTTAAGCAGGTATTCGGCCTTCCATCTTATGAAAAAATATTTGACCATTATTCTTTGAAAGAAATAAAAAAAACCCGACTAATGCCGGGGTTTTTATGACTTTGTTAAGCCAGGAGTCCGATAAACAATATTCACTTGAATACCGTTTGAATGAATTATTCTTGTTTTAACCACCCCGCCCTTTGGGCATCCCTCCAAGGAGGAGAATGGCGATCGTAATTCCCCTCTTTCATCAGGGTAGTCGCAGACCGCGGTGTTAAAAGCGTTGAATATTAATCGAATCGCAGCTTAGATAAATACATTAAGATACATATTAACCAATCTTAAATGCAGGCGTTACATCATCCAGGCAATTACTAGTCACTTCCATGTCCTTGATAATCCCTGTTTTCAAACTATAAACCCATGCATGGACCGATAATTCCTGGCCATTTGACCAGGCAGCCTGTACAATTGAGGTATTCATAATATTTGATGCACCTTCAATGGCATTCAATTCCACTAAGCGATCAAATCTTTCTGTAGGATCTGTAATTGTAGCCATCTCACTTTCATGAGTCCGGTAAACATCACGAATATTTCTCAACCAGTTATCGATAATTCCAACCTGCTTATTACCTAAAGCCGCCTTTACACCTCCACAACCGTAATGGCCGCAAACAATAACATGTTTCACCTTTAATACGTTAACCGAGTAATCTAAAACGGAAAGCATATTCATATCCGTATGCACCACCACATTGGCAATGTTCCGGTGTACAAAAACGTCTCCAGGTTTAGTGTTTGTAATCTGGTTAGCAGGCACACGGCTATCAGAGCATCCAATCCACAATACAGGAGGACTCTGGCTTTCAGAAAGTTTATCGAAAAAGGCCGGATCTTTAGTAATCATATCCTTAACCCAATCTTTATTTCCCTGCAATAATGTTTCGTATGATATATCTTTTGTTTCAATAGTTTTTGCGCACATAATTATTTATTAATGTCTTCAACAAATTTGTTAGTTAATTTCGGCACCGAATAATGCTTCTGTACCTGCTCTAGCGTTACTATAATACCTTTAGTGTAGGCATTATGTTTGTAATTAAAAATGGTTTCCAAAACATCAGGGTCAATATACCTGGCGTTTGAACCATCAATAATTACATTCGTTTCGCGGGGAATATTCGTTAAAACCACTTGTATTGCTGCCTTATTTAAGAAAGAAACTTCTTCTGCCAGTTTAATTCTGATATTCTTTTTATCCCCATCATTACTAATTCTGTAAAAGAATGGATTCCGCATGTTGGTACGCAATAAATAAAATATCGACACCAACATCCCAACAGCTACACCTTTAAGTAAATCGGTAAAGAGAACAGCCAGAACGGTAACCACAAAGGGCACAAACTGATCCCAACCCTTGTGGTACATGTGTTTAAACAGGCCAATGCGGGTAAGTTTATAACCGGTTACCAATAAAATAGCAGCCAAACAGGAAAGTGGAATCATATTAATAACCTGCGGGATAAACAGTAGCGAAAGAAGCAGCCATAAACCGTGGAAAATGGCAGACATTTTGGTCCGGCCGCCAGCATTTACGTTAGCAGAACTCCGAACAATTACCGATGTCATGGGCAAACCGCCAACCATTCCGCTGGTAATGTTTCCAATTCCTTGTGCAATCAATTCCCGGTTGGTTGGAGATACCCTTTTAATCGGGTCTATTTTATCAACAGCTTCAATACTCAACAGCGTTTCCAAACTGGCAACCACCGCAATGGTAATGGCCACGATGTAAACGTTTTTATTAGTCAGCTGAGAAAAGTCTGGCATGGTAAACAAGCCTAATAAACCATTGAAACCACTCACAACAGGAATTTTTACCATTTGATCCGCTCGCAGAGGATAATCTGTTCCTGCGAAAACAAATGTTCCTAAAATCCCTAAAGCCACCACTAATAATGGGGCAGGAACGACCGCTAACTTTGGAAACTTAGGCCAGATAATTAAAATTGCTATCGCCAGTAAACTGATTACCACGGCTGCGAGGCTAAAATGACCTATTGCTGCAGAAATTGCAGAGAAAGTATTTTCATGATCCTGCTGAAAAAAGCCCTCATCGCCACTAAAGTCGGTATCTACACCCAATGCATGCGGCAATTGCTTCAATATTAAAATCAGACCAATGGCTGCCAGCATCCCTTCAATAACACTGGATGGAAAATAGTTTCCGATTGTTCCGGCTTTTACTAAACCCAGGATTAATTGAAAAACCCCGGCCAAAACAACAGCCAGTAAAAAGGTTTGATAATTGCCTAGGGAAGTAATTGCACCTAACACAATCACCGTTAATCCGGCTGCAGGCCCACTTACACTTAACTGCGAACCACTGCACGAAGCAACCACAATTCCACCAATAATTCCAGTAATTAAACCGGCAAACAAGGGTGCACCAGAGGCCAGGGCAATACCTAAACATAATGGCAAGGCCACTAAAAAAACTACGATACTGGATGGAAGATCTCTTTTAAGATTCTTTTTAAGAAAATACTTTCTCACGTCTGAGCCCAAGGAGGCCGTATTAGACTTTTGCATAACGATATAATTATCTGGTAAATTTTAACGAATAAATCGCGGGCATTTTCTTAAAATAGTTTTTAGCGAGTTCGACAAACCGTAGCAAAATACCACGTGTTTACAACAGCCAAAAAAAGCATCATAAAAATTTACCCCAATAAAAAAACTAGATAACGTTAGGCGGAGGTGTGGGTACTGTAGGATGATATGGATCTACATATCGTTTAAAATGCTCAATAAAACTACTCTTCAATACAATGTGACTGGAAGAGAATTCGTAAGAAAAGATAGGATGATTCAATTCCAGCAATTTGAAATCGCTAAATTTAGAAATATCTTTTGAAGTGTCTTTACCCCCATCATGCTCTAATTCAATCTGCATGATCACGGCATTCATAATGTCCTTATCAATACACTTACAAAATACAGGCGCGCCAGATATAACCATCTTCGCCATGAAGATGAACATAAACGCACACACAATAAAATATTTGTATTTTCTAAAAAACATTTGATTTTCTAATCCTGTTCTAATGCAAAAATAGACGGATAATTGACTTTTCAAAACTTTATGTTGTAAAACAAATGTAATTTAAAGAAATTAACCTACTATCCTAGCATAATTTACAGGCATTTCATTTTTTATATCTAAGTCTATGATCAGTTTAAAGACTTGTTATCCTGATTAATAAAGTCTTTTTTTGAGCTCCTGCCGGATATTTGAGTTTATTTTCCTTTCTTCAAATTGAATGTTCACTATCGATACCCATTCTATTGTAAGCAATCACTAAATTATGCGTCCCCTAAACCTTGCAAAACCAATGGTAATTTCTAAATTTAAAATCTCATTAATCAGCAATGGATAAAAAAATAGCATTACTTCAGGATAAAATAAAACAGGCCAATCTGGGTGGCGGTCAGGCGCGTATAGATAGTCAGCATAAAAAAGGTAAGCTAACTGCACGCGAGCGCATTCATTTCTTGATGGATGAAGGAAGTTTTGAAGAAATAGGAATGATGGTTACCCACCGGAGTACCGATTTCGGAATGGAACATGAGCAATATTTAGGCGATGGTGTGGTAACGGGCTATGGAACTATTAATGGTCGTCTAACTTATGTTTTTTCTCAGGATTTTACCGTTTTCGGCGGATCACTATCTGAAACTCATGCCGAGAAAATCTGCAAATTGATGGATATGGCAATGAAAAATGGAGCCCCATTAATCGGACTTAACGACAGTGGCGGCGCCCGCATTCAGGAAGGAGTAGTTTCTCTCGGAGGCTATGCCGATATTTTTTATAAAAACGTTCAGGCATCTGGCGTTATACCTCAATTATCTGCCATAATGGGCCCATGTGCAGGCGGTGCCGTCTATTCCCCTGCCATTACAGATTTTGTTTTAATGGTAGAAAATACTTCATACATGTTCGTAACAGGCCCTAATGTAGTAAAAACAGTTACCCACGAAGAAGTAACCTCAGAAGAATTAGGAGGCGCAGCCACACATGCTACAAAATCTGGTGTAACCCACTTTGCTTGTGCCAATGAAATAGAGGCCATAACCCACGTAAAAAAGCTGTTGAGCTATATGCCGCAAAATTGTGAGGAAATGCCGGAATCTACTCCTTACGAAACGAGTGATGAAAGCAGGGATACATTAAATACTTTTTTGCCACAAAATGCATCCCAGCCTTATGATATTCGCGAAATCATTACTACCGCAGCAGATGAGAATAGTTTCCTGGAGATCCATAAAGATTTTGCTGAAAATATTGTGGTTGGCTTTGCCCGCTTGGCTGGCCGGAGTATCGGCATTGTGGCGAATCAGCCCGCCTATTTAGCTGGTGTATTAGATAGCAATTCTTCCACGAAAGCCGCAAGGTTTGTTCGCTTTTGCGATTGTTTTAATATCCCCTTACTTGTTTTCGAAGATGTTCCGGGTTTCCTGCCTGGAACAGATCAGGAATGGAACGGCATCATCACCAATGGTGCAAAATTACTTTATGCGTTTAGCGAAGCTACCGTTCCCCGCATTACGGTAATTACCAGAAAAGCCTATGGAGGTGCTTATGATGTAATGAATAGCAAACACATTGGTGCCGATATGAATTATGCCTGGCCAAGTGCAGAAATTGCCGTAATGGGTGCAAAGGGGGCAGCAGAAATTATATTTAAAAGAGAGATTACCGCAGCCGAAAATCCGGAAGAAAAATGGCTGGAGAAAGAAAAATTATATTCCGATATTTTTGCCAACCCTTATCGCGCAGCAGAAAGAGGCTTTGTAGATGAAGTAATTGAACCTTCACAAACCCGGATCAAGTTGATAAAAGCATTTAAGATGTTAGAAAATAAGGTGGTCAATCATCCAAGAAAAAAACACGGTAACATACCTTTGTAGAAAATAGTCCATAGTCTTAGGTCTACAGTCAGCGAGTCTATCAATCTCAGCCTCCAGGACTCACGACTTTAGACTTTAGACTCCTGACTTTAGAATTTATTATGCAGACTCCCTCATCATTATCCCGTATCGATATCTTGCTCATGGCATTCTGTACCGGATTAATAGTAGCAAATATTTATTATTGCCAGCCGCTGGTCATCCTGATTGCCAAAGATTTCAAAATTAACGAAACGGATGCCGGGCGAATAACTTATATCACGCAGATTGGTTACGCCCTAGGCTTATTCCTTTTAGTTCCACTTGGCGATATGTTTGAGCGGAAAAAACAGATTTTAAGCATTACTGGCTTAGCCATAGTGGCATTGCTGGTGGCTGCAATTTCGCCAACTTTTTTCCTGCTGGAAATTGCCTCTTTATTAATTGGAATTTGCTCTATTGTTCCACAATTGATTCTACCACTTGCGGCCAACTTAAGTACCGATCAAGACCGTGGCGCCAATATTGGCATGATCATGAGCGGTTTATTGGTTGGGATTCTCGCCTCAAGAGCCGTGAGTGGCAGTATCGGCTTTTGGTTAGGCTGGCGGGCGGTGTACTATATGGCCGCAGCCATTTGCTTATTGCTAATTGCATTAATGGCGAAACGTTTTCCGCAAAGCTTTCCTGCATTTAAAGGCAGTTATAAACAGTTAATGAGTTCGATGTTTAGCTATATTAAAACACAACCAGTTCTTCGTGAAACATCCATTATTAACTTTCTGGCTTTTGCCATTATCAGTGCATTTTGGACAACCATGGTTTTATTCCTGGCCAATCCTCCCTTCAATTTTCAAACCTTGCAGATTGGTTTATTCGGCATTGCCGGAGCAGCTGGCGCATTGGCCGCCCCACTTGTTGGCAAATTGAGCGACGGAAATAATCCTCGAAAAAATCTAATGATTGGCTTCATCCTACAGTTAATCAGCATTGCTCTGTTCTACTTTACAGGCAGCCATTTATACCTTTTTGTTGTCGGCATTGTGTTAATTGATATCGGCCAGCAAGCCATTCATGTTACCAATCAAACCCGGATATACACCCTCATTCCAGAGGCCAGAAACCGACTAAACACTATTTTTATGTCAGTTAGTTTTATCGGTGCCAGTTGTGGCTCAGCCTTGGGCTTATGGCTTTGGGGCCATGGCGGCTGGGCATTGTTTTGTTATGGAATAGCTGCAATTACCTTCCTTAACATCTTAATTTATCAGTTTTACGGCCGAAAAAACAAGACATTATAATCACCATGCTTATTCAAATCGAACAAATCTTCCCATCGTTAACCTGGAAAATCAGGCATGAAGTGATGTATCCGGAGTTACCTTTCGATAGTGTGAAACTCGCAGATGACTTTGAAGGCATCCATTTTGGATTATACTTAGATCATAAACTTACTGGCGTGGTTTCGCTGTTTCATGATGGAGATGTTTACCAGTTCAGAAAATTAGCTATTCAATCGAATCAACAAAAATCAGGCTTAGGCACGCAGCTGATGCAATATATCTTAGATTTTTGTAAAATTCAAAAAGCATCAAAGCTTTGGTGTAATGCCAGAGTAAATGCTAAAGAATTTTATTATAAATTTGGCTTCCACGAAACCGAAAAAACCTTTTTTAAGGATGGGTACGATTTTGTGGTAATGGAAAAGGAATTTAAATATAAAAATCGTCATCCTGATCTGATAACTATCGGATGAGGATGACGAGCAGATAAAATAAATATGGCTAAGAAAAAAGAAGATACCAACCTGCCTGAAGCGCAGGATAAAAAAAATCACGTTCAGGTAGTGACCGAAAAATCATTGCAATTTTTAGAACAATACATTAACAACCCCGCTCCTACTGGTTACGAATGGGAGGGACAAAAACTTTGGTTAAACTATTTGAAGCCATATATCGACGAGCATTTTGTAGATAATTATGGAACTGCAGTAGGCGTTATTAACCCGGAAGCACCTTTTAAGGTTGTGATCGAGGCACATGCCGATGAAATTTCATGGTATGTAAATTACATTACCAGCGAAGGTTTAATTTATGTGATCCGTAATGGTGGATCAGATCATCAGATTGCACCATCAAAAAGAGTAAATATCCATACCGAAAAAGGTTTGGTTAAAGCTGTTTTCGGCTGGCCGGCTATCCACACCCGTCACGGTGAAAAAGAACAGGCACCAGAATTGAAAAATATCTTCTTAGATTGTGGCTGTACCAGCAAAGAAGAAGTAGAAAAATTGGGCATTCATGTAGGTTGCGTAATTACCTACGAAGATGAATTTATGATTCTAAACGATCGTTATTATGTTGGCAGAGCATTGGATAATCGTGTAGGTGGTTTCATGATTGCAGAAGTAGCTCGTTTACTCAAAGAAAATAAGAAAACTTTACCATTTGGGTTATACATTGTTAACTCCGTTCAGGAAGAAATTGGTTTACGGGGTGCTGAAATGATTGCGCAACGCATCAAACCAAATGTGGCCATCATCACAGATGTTACGCACGATACCACTACGCCGATGATTAATAAAAATGTTCAAGGTGATTTATCTGCAGGTAAAGGTCCGGTAGTTTCTTACGCTCCGGCAGTACAAACCAATTTAAATAAATTATTGATCAGAACAGCCCAGGAGAATGAAATTCCTTTCCAACGCCAGGCTTCTTCCCGTTCTACCGGAACGGATACCGATGCCTTTGCCTATTCAAACGGAGGTGTACCATCGGCATTAATTTCTTTACCATTACGCTACATGCACACCACCGTAGAAATGGTGCACAAAGAAGATGTTGATAATGTAATCAGCTTAATATATCAAAGTTTGTTGAACATTGAAGACGGACAGGATTTTAGAGAATTTAAATAATGGATTTTAAAATTTCGCACCAGAAAACAGCCATTAGAACCTTGTTAAAGGTTTTGTTAATGATCGTGGTTATTTTTACCATTAATTCCTGGCCAAGCATAAAACAAAGCCTGGAAGGGAAAACGCCACCGCTTGAATATTGGCTCGACCACAGCTTTAAGTTGAGTAATATCCTGCTGATTGCTGGCTTTGGTGCTTACTTCTACTATAAAGATTTAACTGATCAAAAAGCGCTCATTCAACAGCAAAAAGAGATCGAACAATGATAATTACAGGCTTGAAGTTAACCGCTTCAAGCCTTGTTCTTTTGATGAGATGTTGAATGGTATTTAATTTGACAATCCGCCTACAACGATTAAAATCAAATAGCACTATTAACTGTTATCAAAAGCAAATGAAAAAACTCGTATTAATTCGCCATGGTCAAAGCATTTATAATCTGGAAAACCGTTTCACAGGCTGGACAGACGTAGACCTTTCTGAAAATGGATACCTGGAAGCTAAAAAGGCCGCAGCTATATTAAAGAAACACCATTATAATTTCGATATCGCTTTTACATCGGTATTAAAACGGGCGATTAAAACCCTGCACATCATTTTAGAAGACCTCGATCACCTCTGGATTCCTGAACATAAAACCTGGCATTTAAACGAACGTTTCTATGGCGCGCTACAAGGATTAAACAAAGATGAAACCGCTAAAAAATATGGGGAGGAACAGGTACATAAATGGAGACGAGATCCTGATGAAGAACCACCTCAATTAACAAAAGAGGATGAACGCTACCCTGGAAACGATTTACGTTATCAGCATTTAACGCCAAAACAATTACCATTAAGCGAGAATTTAGCTGATACCATTGCAAGAGTTTTGCCTTTCTGGAATGAATCAGTTGTTCCGGCCATCAGTAAAAATGAAAAAGTAATTATTTCAGCACATGGAAATAGCTTAAGAGCTTTGATCAAATATCTTGATCATTTATCAAATGAAGAAGTTACCGCACTGGAAATTCCGACAGGAGTTCCCTTAGTTTATGAATTAGATGATGATTTAAAAAAGATCAGGCACTATTACCTGGAATAAATATTTTAAATTGGCCTAAACAGCTACAGCCTGTTTATAATAATTTTGGGCAGAAACAATTTCCCTCGCCCTAACTACATCTCCAATTACAATAATTGCCGGGTGCGCCAGGCCTTCCCTTATCGCTGTTTCCTGAAGATCCTTAACCTTACACGTAACTTGTTTCTGCTTTGGTAAGCTGGCATGTTGTATAATGGCTACGGGCGTAGAGCCTAAACCAGCTTGTTTATATGTTGCAGAAATTTCGGCCAATTTCTTCATGCCCATATAAATAACAACGGTAGCAGAACTATTCATTGCACATTTCAAATCTCTGGATAAACTCCCATCTTTTTTGGTTCCGGTTATTGCCCACACACTTTCGCTAATACCACGGTGTGTTAAAGGAACATCTACGAAACCTGCACCTTGCATGCTGCTTATTCCGGGAATGTAATGCGACTTAATTCCATACTTCTCGGCATAAAGCAATTCTTCAAAACCCCTCCCGAATATAAAGGGATCGCCGCCCTTTAATCTTACTACCACATGATAAGCTAAAGCATATTTTACAATCAACTCATTTATTTCATCCTGAGGCGTACACTTAGCATATGGTTTTTTACCTACATATACCATTACACAGTTTTTTGGAGCAATTTCTAATAAATTTTCATTGCTTAAGTTATCGTAAAGGATCACTTCCGCCCTTTTCAGCACATTAAATGCCTTCATTGTGATCAATTCGGGATCGCCAGGCCCCGCACCCATTATAAAAAGTCCAAAATCTTCCATTTTTCCAGTATAATTTTAATGATTTGATTAATTAATTGTAAATATGATTAAATAATATTAAAAATATAAATAAAATATGATAATAATCATGTTTTAACGAAAATATAAACCAATAAATCTATATTTGAATATCTTAAATCATATAAATTTAAGTTAAGACACATAAATTTTGCATACAACATCAATTTTTAATACAAAAAACTTGATGACTGTAAAAAATAGACAAACAAACGGTTAATATTCATTAAAAACAGAAGATTATGAACAAACTAAAGATAATTGTAATTGGAAATGGGATGGTTGGATATAAATTTTGCGAAAAATTAACTTCCAAATCTGATTCCTTTAAATTAATTGTTTTTGGTGAAGAGCCGAGAAGAGCATACGATCGTGTTCACCTCAGTGAATACTTTAATGGTAAAACGGCCGATGACCTTTCTATGTCTACCGAAAGTTGGTATCGCGAACACGATATTGATCTCTATTTAAATAATCCGATAGTTGGTGTAGATCGCAATCTAAAGACAGTCAGAACATCCAACGGTGACATCTACGGCTACGACTTTTTAGTTTTCGCAACAGGCTCTGCTGCATTTGTACCTAATATAGAAGGCATAGAAAAGGAAGGTGTTTTTGTTTACCGGACTATCGAAGATCTTGATCTCATTTCAGATTACGCCAAAAAAGCAAAAACGGCCACAGTAATCGGCGGTGGTTTATTAGGCCTGGAGGCGGCTAAAGCCTTAATAGATTTAGGTATAGCTGAAACCAGCATTGTAGAATTTGCACCTAGACTAATGCCAAGACAAATTGATCTGGCAGGAAGTGAGATGCTGAAATCTATGCTTACCGAACTCGGCCTGCAAATACACCTGAATAAAAACACCAGCCGCATTGAAGGCGAAAAAAGCATTACAGGCTTAAAATTTACTGATGATTCAGAACTGGCGGCAGATATGCTGGTCATCTCAGCTGGTATAAAACCAAGAGATGAACTGGCGAGATTTTGTGGAATTGAAGTGGGCACCAGAGGCGGAATTCTGGTTGATGATAGAATGCAGACTAATGACCCTTGTATTTTCGCTATAGGTGAATGTGCCTTGCATGCTGAGATGATTTATGGCCTTATTGCACCCGGTTATGAAATGGCAGAGGTTTTAGCTACCAATCTATGCGCCGAAGATAAATCTTTTAAAGGCTTTGACATGAGCACTAAACTCAAGCTCATTGGTATTGATGTGGCTAGCTTTGGAGATCCATTTATCAACGAGCCAGATTGCCGCACCATCGTTTTTGAAAATAAACATAAAGGCATTTATAAAAGAATTAACATTAGTAATGACGGGCAGTACCTTTTAGGAGGTATTTTAATTGGCGATGCAGCAGCGTATAATATGCTGCTGCAAACCAGTGTAAACAAAATAGCCTTACCAGAAAATCCCGAAGAGCTGATTATCGGAAGCAGAGGCGGTGAAACATCATCAGGAATCACTTCTCTACCAAATGAAGCATTAATTTGTAGTTGCGAAGGCGTAACCAAAGGAGACATCTGCCATGCTGTAGCTGAACAGGGCTGCGAAACAATAGATAGCATAAAAAAATGTACAAAAGCCGGAACAGGGTGCGGTGGCTGTATGCCGATGGTAAAAGATTTAATGCTTCATACCCTAAAATCGCAAGGCAAATATGTTAGAAATGTTATCTGTGAGCATTTTAGTTACAGCAGACAAGAACTTTACGATTTGATTCATATCCATGAATTAAAATCTTATGATGAAGTGCTGAATAAACTGGGTCAGTCTGATGGTTGCGAAGTTTGCAAACCGTTGGTTTCTTCGCTGCTGGCTAGCCTTTGGAACGAAATGATCCTTAAAAAAGGAAATGATACCGCTCAAGATAGTAACGATCGTTTCCTGGCTAATATTCAAAAAGGAGGCTCCTATTCCGTAGTTCCACGCATCCCCGGCGGAGAAATTACACCTGATAAACTGATTGTAATTGGAGAAGTAGCCAAGAAATATAATTTATATACTAAAATAACCGGCGGACAACGAATCGATTTGTTCGGCGCTCATTTAAATGATCTACCCATTATCTGGGAAGAATTAATCGCCGCTGGGTTTGAAAGCGGTCATGCTTATGGAAAAGGGCTAAGAACAGTAAAAAGTTGTGTAGGAAGTACGTGGTGCCGTTTCGGCTTGCACGACAGCGTAAGCTTCGCCATTAGAATTGAGGAACGATATAGAGGAATCAGGGCACCTCATAAATTTAAATCGGCAGTGAGTGGCTGCATTAGGGAGTGCGCAGAGGCGCAAAGTAAAGATTTTGGCATCATTGCTACAGAAAAAGGCTGGAACCTTTATGTATGTGGCAACGGAGGCAGCAAACCGCAACATGCACAACTCTTAGTCGCAGACGTAGATAGCGATACCTGTATTAAATACATCGATCGTTTCTTAATGTTCTATATCCGTACCGGCGATCCACTTACCAGAACCGCAACATGGCTTAACAAAATGGATGGAGGCATGGAATACCTAAGAAATGTAGTCATCAACGATAGCCTTGGAATGGCAGAAAAATGGGAGAATGAAATCGAAAGCCTGATTGCCAGTTATAAATGTGAGTGGAAAGAAGCCGTGGAGAACCCTGGAATTAGAAAAAGATTTTCACACTTCGTAAATGCACCCGAAGAAAAAGATCCAACAATTGAATTTGTAGATATGAGAGGGCAAAAAAAGACTCCGGAATGGAAAACGGTCTAACTAAAAATAGTTGCAAGATAAAGTATTAATAAATTATAGGGAAGAACAGTAAAGACGTCAGTTTTCGGTTGGTGAGAGACCAACCGATAGAAAAAAAATATTCTCACTAAGACGTTCAAAGAGCAGAATTAATAGCACGCCCTACTAATACGGTCGTTAAGAGAAACGGTTTTTCTCCGTTTCATGGCAACCTCATTGCGGTTTAACTGATTGAAAAAACAAAGAGAAAATTGCTACGAAACATTGGATAGATAAATAAAATCAAACCCTCATACAAAAAACCAACCTAAATTATGAAAAGAAGAAGTATCAGACTATTAGCTAGCCTCGCACTGGCTTTATTTTGTTTTGAAACAAAGGCACAAACTAAAGTAGCATTGTTTGATGGAACAATTGTTGGCGGCTATGTTGATCATGGAGGGTACATTAACTGTATCGGCCCATCAATAAAATACTTAAAGAAACCGTTCTCCATCAGCGCTGGCTTACTGCCTTCATTAAGAATTAAAGAAGATAAAGTGGCAACCGGAGCCACAAAAAACAGCTTAATAACCCCTTCGTTAGGTTTAGGCTTAACAGCGGTATTTAATCACATCGCGCTTCAGCTTCCCTTGTATTATAACGCAAAAACCAGCGCAAAAAATGGCGAATGGAATGTTGGTGTAGGCTTAGGTTATAAATTATAAAATTCCAGACGTGTATAAGCAACACGTCTGGAATTTATTTTCTTTATTTTGCCTGATCAGCAATTTCTATCCACACCGGACAATGATCACTGGTTTTTTCCCAGCCCCGCACATGCTTATCCACTCCACCTTTTAGCAACCTAAGATCTAGTTCCGGGCTTAATAAAAAATGATCAATCCTTAAACCGGCATCACGGCCGTAAGCATTTCTAAAATAATCATAAAAGGTATAAACAGTTTCTGTGGGATAAAGCTTTCTAATGGCATCTGTCCAGCCCTGATCTACCAGGTTTTTAAAGGCTTTCCTAACTTCTGGCTTAAACAAAGCATCGTTTACCCAACGTTCGGGCTTATAAACATCTTTCTCAGTGGGCATTACATTGTAATCACCCGCCAAAACAACTGGCAAATTGTATTCTAAAAGCTTTGCCGCATGAGTGGCTAATCTTTCGAACCAGGCCATCTTATAATCAAACTTTGGTCCGGGCGTGGGGTTACCATTTGGAAGATACAGACAACCAATCACTACATTGTTAATTAATGCCTCTATATAACGGCTATGCAAATCTTCCGGATCTCCAGGTAAATCTCGTTTAAGCTCCTTAATTTCATAACCCCGGGATAGAATAGCTACGCCGTTCCAGCTTTTTTGCCCGTGCCAGATGGCATGATAACCAGCATCTAAAATGGCTTGTTCCGGAAATTTTTCTTGTGGGGCTTTTAACTCCTGAAGACAAACCACATCGGGTTTGGTTTCCTCAAGCCATTGTAACAGAACAGGTAAACGGCCGTTAACACCGTTTACATTATAGGTTGCAATTCTCATGATAAATTAAATTGACTGTATCAATTGATAATAAAATTTTCTTTTTGTAAATGTAAATCAAAATTTGGCCTTATCTTGCAATTTTATTTAATCACTCCCGTTAATTAATGTCTGAAGCTACTTTAAACATCCCAAAAGAAGCCTCAAGCGATATCCGGCAATTCTATGATAAGTATGCAGGTATGCTTTTAGGTTTTATCCAAGGTACTATCGAGGGTTCTAAAAACTCTGAAGAGCACCTGATTAAAATAATAACATCATTTGTATTGAAAACCAGATTAAATGTTAATAGCAATATGAATACGTGGATGCACCTCAGGCAACATGCGAAAGAAGTTTTAGCGCAGCAAAACCTAAGCGAAACTCCAACTGTAATTTTGGATCAGAATAATAATCGGTCTGAAGACAATATGAAAGTTTTAACTGTGCAAGAAAGAATCATCTTCAAGGCTGTATATTATCAGGAAAGATCAATTGCTTGTATAGCAGAATCACTTGGCGAAGAAGAGAACAGCATACGCATTCAACTGAAATCATCAATAGATAAAATGAGGAGGTTACGTGAAAATTAAGGAAATTATCGAAAGTGGCATTATGGAAACCTATGTTATGGGAATCGCCACCGAACAAGAAATTGAACAAGTATTAACGCTTAGAAAAGAATTTCCAGAATTTGAACAAGAACTTAACAAACTAGAATATGATATGGAAGTTCTGGCACATGGCATGGCTGTTCCGCCGCCACCTGGAGTTCTAGAAAAAATTGAACATGAGGTTCATGAAATTCAACTAAGTGCGCAGAAATTAGAAAAATTTTCTGAGCAGGAACATACAACAAACCACGAATCTGCTAAGAAAGACCGATACATCGAGGTAGAATCAGAATCGAGCCACATGCGCATTCATAAAGCATGGCGTTGGGTTTTCGCAGCCGTTTTTGTTTTAGGAAAAATATTTTTAGGCTTTGCTATTTATTTCTACCTGGCAAACAAACAGGCCCAGGAACAAATTCTGGAACTAAAAACCGAGATTAAGCGAAGCGTGCCATTTCGTTAATTGGTGGCCAGCTCGCCTCTATCCTACTGGTCGGTGTCACACCGACCAACATAAGTTTCGTCATATTAATCACTATAAATTTAAGTTATAGATGCATGTATTTATGTGCTGAGGTACTAACCAATAGATGCATAACTTAACGGGATGCCAAGCTTTGGCCCGCGGACCAAAATGATTTCGCAGATTTCTGTTTCCTGCTTCTGCGGAAATCTCCTAAATCTGCGGGATAATTATTTGATCATAGCAATGTCTCATGGTCGGTGTCACACCGACCAACATAAGCTTCATCATATTAATCCCTATAAATTTAAGTTATAGATGCATGACCTAACATGACGTCAAGCTTTGGCCCGCAGATCAAAATGATTTCGCAGATTCCTATTTCCTACTTCTGCGGAAATCTCCTAAATCTGCGGGATAATTATTTGATCCATAGCAATGTCTCCTACTGGCCGACGTCACACCGACCAACATAAGCTTCATCATATTAATCACTATAAATAAGTTATAGATGCATGTATTTATGTGCTGAGGTACTAACCAATAGGTACGTGACCCAACATTACGCCAAGCTTTGCCCCGCAGATCAAAATGATTTCGCTGATTTCTGTTTCCTTCTTCTGCGGAAATCTCCTCAATCTGCGGGATAATTATTTGATCCATAGCAATTTCTCCTACTGGTCGGTGTCACACCGACCAACATAAGCTTCATCATATTAGTCGCTATAAATCTAGTTATAGATGCATGTATTTATGTGCTGAGGTACTAACTAATAGATGCATGACCTAACATGACGCCAAGCTTTGGCCCGCAGATCAAAATGATTTCGCAGATTCCTATTTCCTACTTCTGCGGAAATCTCCTAAATCTGCGGGATAATTATTTGATCCATAGCAATTTCTCCTACTGGTCGGTGTCACACCGATCAACATAAGCTTCGTCATATTAATCACTATAAATCTGAGTTATAGATGCATATATTTGTGTGCTGAGGTACTAACCAATAGATGCATTACTTAACGCGATGCCAGGCTTTGGCCCGCAGATCAAAATGATTTCGCAGATTTCTGTTTCCTGCTTCTGCGTAAATCTCCTCAATCTGCAGGATAATTATTTGATCCATAGCAATTTCTCCTGCTAGTCGTGTGACACCGACCAACATAGGCTTCATCAAATTAAACACTATAAATCTATTTATAGATACATGTATTTATGTGCTGAGGTACTAACCAATAGATGCATGACCTAACATGACGCCAAGCTTTGGCCCGCAGACCAAAATGATTTCGCAGATTCCTATTTCCTGCTTCTGCGGAAACCTCTTAAATCTGCGGGATAATTATTTATTTTCCTCCTATTATCCTACTGTTTGGTGTCTCATCAACCAGCTTAAATCTTCTCCTAATATCACCATGTTCCGTTTAATTCTTATTTTTTTAAACCATAGCCTCTTTAAGGCGTTGTTATAAAAAAATTAAGAATGAGCGAATATCTAAATCATATCAAACAACCCAAATTATACATGCTTTTATTGGGTTCTAAAGCCCCCAAAAGAAATGTAGAACAGCACGACTATTTCTTCGGAATAGCAACATCTCTGAAAGAACTTGTTCCAGAAATTAAAGCCTTCTGGCCAGAAGCTGGGGCCAGTATCCATATAGATGGCTGGAGAGAAGTAAACCACGTGGAAGGTTATGCAATCAAAATTATCCCTAGAGAGGAGGCAACTGAAACCTCCCCGCATAAATTATTCTTCACCAACCTGGGTGGCTATCAATCTGGCAAATTGGCCGAACAACATTATATTGTATTGAGTGTGAAAGATGATCGTGCCGCTGCTATTCAGGATGCTAAAAAAACGGTCTTTTTCAAAACCAATTCTATAAAAGGAGCAAATGCCCATATTGATGAGAAATATGGAATAGATATCGATGATATTTATCGCGTAGAAGAAATCTTAAGTCCGGTTTATAAGGAAAAATACCATATCCAGATTTTGCCTGGTAGCAGTTTACCAGAAGATGAGATTCATTTGGGTTATTTTAAGCTTGATAAATTATAATAATTCCATATTTGTTTAAGCGGCAACATTACGAAACCATTCCCTTAATAACATGTTATTAAGGGTACAACAAAAAACCAATAATATGAAAAAGTTAATTTATGTAATGGCAATTTCTGCTTCGGCATTAGCGTTTCAGGCATGCAGTGGCGAAAACAAAGATGCTAAAGAAAGTGCAGATAGTTTAAATCTGGCTAAAGACACCACCACTAATGCAGCTGCAACCGGCGGCATTGCTGTAGACGAAGCAGATTCTAAATTTGCAACAACAGCTGCTGTAGGTGGAATGGCTGAAGTAGAATTAAGCAAATTAGCCCTTCAGAAAAGTAGCAATGCGCAGGTTAAAGAATTTGCAACAATGATGGTTACAGACCATGGCAATGCAAATATGGAATTGATGGAAATTGCAAAAACTAAAAACATTACACTTCCAAGCACTCTTGATGCTGATCATCAAAAAAAATTAGATGATTTAAGCAAAAAATCGGGTGCAGAATTTGATAAAGCTTATGTAAGTGATATGATCGATGGACACAAATCTACCTTAAAGTTAATGGAAGATGAATCGAGAGATGCTAAAGACACAGAATTGAAAGCTTTTGCTGCCAAAACAGCACCAATAGTGCAAGGTCACTTAGTGATGATTAATAAAATCAATGATTCAATGAAATAATTAATCGTTTGACTGGTTTATTACTTAGTAGAAGGAGTACGTATAACCTAATACTTACAACTTATTACTTAGTGCCCACCATTCAGTTAAAAACCCGGAACTTAAATTCCGGGTTTTTTGTATTATATGCGCTTTAGTATTTCCAATGAAGCCATTTCGCTAAAGTCTATTCCAGAATAATCCGGATTATACCCTCCAATATACGGTACAGCCATCATCAAAATTCTATCATTTGCATTTCCAGAGTCATCCACAACCTGGAAAGAATCATTAATTTTAATACCGGGAACACGTAATAAATATTCGCCAAGCTTATTCTTTTCTACCAGTTTATTTTCTTTATCAGCTTCTTTTTTACCCGCTGCTTCCGATTTAAATTTTAATGTTGCCGGGCTAATGGTTCCACCCTCCACTAAGCCTTTGAAAGGGAAGTCTTCATACGATAAATGCGGCTGACCAATACAATTCACAAATGTTTTATACCTCACAGAAATCTCCTTCCCATCTGCACCTGTATAAGTATATGTTACGCCACCTTTTTCCTCAGGATCTACCGAACTATCCTCACCAACGGAAACAATTTCAAGCACGCCAGCATCATGTAGCGCCATCAAATCTCTACACGAACTTTGGGGAACAAATGCAATTACAATGGAAATTAAAGGCATTAATACTTTCTGCAACCGTTGCATGTCTTCTGCACATAAATACTTTGCAGGATAATTCATTGCAAAACTCAGAATAGCTAAGGCCTCTTTCCAGTAAATAGATTCTTCACGATCGATAGATTTTTCGGCCTCCTCATATTCTTTTTTAAAGAGATCAAACGCCGGAACATTCTCCCGGTAAGACATCATGGCGTCAACGAAGGTCTCCAGCTCCATATCCTTTATTTTCTTGTAAAATGCCGGATCTTTTTTCTTAAACTGATCTTTGAAGTTCTTCTCAAACACATAATCCAACGAGATAAAACCATCGTTATCCTCAATATATTTCTGAATCTGCGCTTTGCTCAGAGTTTCATCTTTTCCCAGATGAGAATCTTCCAAATGAAAACGAATCGCTGGCAGCAAACCGTTTCTGGAATGCATTATAATCTTAAACTTATCGCTTTCAGCATCAGGTATGAATTTATATTTACCATCATCTTCCACCTTAAAAACACCATTATTTCTGGCCAGTGTTCTAATCGCATCTATTGCGGTAAGCGAAGAACCCATTAAAGCGATAGGATGGTTAAATTTCTTCGCCAGCTTTTGTGGAGGATACGGAGAATCGAAATAGTTTTTGATTTTTCCCTCATATTTTTTAGGCCAATTATGTCCAACACACACAATTACACGATCAAAAGGAATAACTTCCCCCCCGTTAACCGTTACCTTAACCTCATTGTTTGCGGCATCATCAATAATATCGGTTACCTGGGTATCAAGGTGAATATTGGTGATGATGCCTTTATCATCGGCCGCTTTTTTAAGGAGATTAAACTGTGCAGATAAATACTCGCCGAAAAATAATCTTGGCAAAACTTTATATTCGTTAAAGTTATTGGCATCGATTTCGAATTTAGTTAAGATTGATTTCGGAGCAATTTTAACCCAATCTTCTATAGAATTAAAGATAACCGGAATTTCGTTGTCAGATACATTCGTAATGTGTTCTTTGTTGGCACCTTCTTCACTATAGGGCATCCCGGATCCAAGCGAGTTTTTCCGCTCAAAAATGTCTATCATGAGATTTTTCAGCTTGGATTCGACCAATCTTTTGTACATAAAAAGCCCGCTGGGGCCACCGCCAAGTATTGCTATTCTTTGTTGGTTAGCGCTTTTAATCATTTGATAATTGATGATCTTTAAATAAAAGAATTGCCACAATACCTGCTACAATTCGAGTATAAATCACTTGTCTACACAATCGAAAAATAAAGGAAATTGTTTTGCCCAACGTTAAAAACTACTTTTAATGTTAGATAAATCATCCACGCCGAAAATAAAATTTAAAATAACTCAAAACCAACACAACTTATAGTTGTTTATAGTGTGATTCATGCATGTTTGAGCGCATGTTTGGGTTTAGATATGGGGATAGGTTTTTGCCTATCCCTTTTTTGTTTTTAATTGAGTGGCAAAGAGAAGTAAAAGGTAGAACCAAGTTCACCATCACTTTCTACCCAGATTTTTCCATCATGGCGTTGAATAATTTCTGCACTCAGGTACAAGCCGATGCCGAAACCAGATATGGTATGATTACTTTGCACACGGTAATAACGATCAAAAAGTTTTTTTGCATCATCTTTGGAAATACCGATTCCCTGATCTTTGACACTCACAATCACATCGTTTTCTTTAACGTTACAATTAATTTCGATGCTGCTTCCGTTAGAAGAATACTTGTGCGCATTACTCAGCAGATTTGAAATTACATTGCCAATTTTATCTCTATCTGCGTGTACAACCACCTCACAAGATAGCGCAAGGATAATTTCATGTGTAGAAGGCGAAATGAAAGTCTCATCTACGGTTTCTTGTAGCAATTCATCTAAACGGAAAGATGTTTTATCAATCATTAGCTTACCAGATTCCAACCTGGAAACGTTTAAAAAGCCATTAATCATGGCTGTCATTTTCCTGATCTGGATATGGGTTTTTTCTAATGCATTACTCGAATATTCGTCAGCTTCTAACCTGGATTTTCGTTGCAATACCTGTACAAAACCATTTATGGCGGTTAAAGGTGTTTTTAACTCATGACTCACCATTCCGATAAAATCATTTTTGCGAAGCTCATCCAGCTTGCGTTCTGTAATATCCATATACATACCGGAGTATTCTGCTACGTTCCCCGTTTCATCTAAAAAGACTTTACCAGTAGCACGCACCCATTTTTCTTCGCCAGTTTTTAAATTGTTAATAATATATTCGGTATCACTTGGTATCTGGCGGTTCATGGCATCATCTAAAGTCTTGGCAACCAATTGATGATAATCCTGATTAATTGCGCTAAAAATATCTGCTACAGAAACAGCTTCATCCATTTCTAAACCTAATAATTCCCGAACGAAACCAGACATCGTAACTTTAAGCGTTTGAGGGTTTACGCTCCAGGTACCCATCTTCCCGGTTTCAATGGCTTGAAGTAATTTTTCTTCGCTTTCTGATAATTTTCTGATATACTGCACCAGATCGTCATGCGTTTGAGCCAATTCCTCGTTAGTGGCTGCAAGTTCTTCATTTGTTGCTGCGAGTTCCTCATTTGCCGCAGCCATTTCCTCATTAATATTTTGTAACTCTTCCTGGTGAGATTTCCTTTCTGTTACATCTGGCCCTACAGTGGCTACTGCAATAAATTCATTCGAGATCGGATCTTTGATAACAATACCATTCCATTCTATCCAAAAAGGCTTTTTAGTTTTCTCATTCCAGTAACGGATTTCATGCCTGAAGTTTCCGTAGGTAAGCAAATTGCTTAGCGCTTTTTGTGCAAAATCCCTATCTTCAGGATAGACACAATCTAGTATCGTTCTGTTTGCTACAGCATCCCATCCAAGTTTTTTCAAAGCGATGGGATTTGCATAAGTCATTTCATAATCCAGGTTTGCCAGCGAGATAAATTCAGAACTTGCATCAACCAGCGCACTTAAGTTTTGCTTTTCGAGTTCCATCATTTTACGCTCGGTAATATCTACACAAGAGCTGATGTACCCGGCAAATGTTCCATCTGAATGAAAACGCGGCGGACCACTGGATAAAAGCCATCGGTAATTACCTTCCTTACTTAATATTCTAAATTCGCCTGCAAAAGCGGTCTTTGTTTCCAAAGCAGTTAGGTAAATGCCTATATAACGATCACGATCTTCCGGATGGATCAAATCTGACCAACCGAAATCAAGAAGCTCATTCATTGATCTTCCTGTCAACGTCATCCAGGGTTTGTTAAAATATATTGCATTTCCACTTTCATCGCCAACAGCAATAAAAATTTCCGTGCCCTCAGCCATGATTCTAAAACGCTCTTCACTTTCAGAAAGTTCTTTAACACGTTCTGAAACGCGGTCTTCCAATTCTGTATTTAATATATTTAAGCGGTTTTGAGCCTTTTGTAACGCTTCATTGGTTGCAGAAAGCTCCTCATTTAAGGCCTGCTCCCTATCTAATGCCGCTTGCCGTTCTGCAACAAGCTCCATCGCTTCCCTTTTTAAAAATCTTTCTGTAACATCAATTGCTGTATGCAGAATACAAATTACTTTGCCCGCTTTATCCTTTATAGCACGATATTCAAAATCGAAATAATAGGTTTGGATCTCCCCGTTAATTTCAAGTTGTGCCGCCGTATCCTTACCCGAAATTACAAGTCCTTCATTCCAAACCCGCTTAAACATATCTACAAAAGGCTGTCCTTTAAGTTCTGGCAACGCATCCTGTAAAGACTTTCCAACCACGCTCCTATCTTTACCCCATATGGTAAGCATGGCATCGTTGACCTCTTGAATAATGGCATCTTCAGTTACATGTATTGCGGTGGCAGTATGGGTGAGGTTAAAAACCCCAAGTAATTCCTCGCTACTTAAAAAATATGATGGACGGATCATGCTACGTTTTAGGGTGAAAGGTGAAAATTATATTTTTTTAAGATACAGTGAGGAAAATTTCTAAAATAAACAACTCCTATTTTCTCTATATTACGATGCTTGAACTACTTTATTTTAATATCTCGTTTTACAAAACCAACATTTGTACTAAATGTTTGAGATGATAAAATTTTAGTTATTCACATTATCCACAGGATGTGTAAAATTTTTTCATAGAATGAAACCAACATTTCACTAAATTGTTATTCATAAACAAAGTGATAAAAAAGTCCTGTGAGCGGGTAATCCGCGGAGGGCAGGCACACCATAAAAAGCAAAACTTTAAAAAGATATAGCCGCTTATTTTTATAAGTGGCTATATCTTTTTTGTAATCAAATTAAATAAGTTCCAGAAGAGTACTTATTTAGTTTTGATAATAACCAGTATCGGTTATATCTCGTTTGGTTGTTAGAATTATATCAAATTCTGTGTAAGGCCTTCCCAGGTATTTAAAATGATTCTTTTTACAAAACTTTTTATAATAGGTATTCCTTGTCATAAAGAAATATCAAATTCTTAAGCTTTAATCTTTTAAATAAAAGGCATTTTACATCGATTTAGATTTTTTTTTAGCAGCAGCTAAAAGGTTTTACTGAAACATGAAGGTTTCTGTTCTTTTGTTTTTTACAGACATAGATTTATCCTTATTTTCAGCATGCGCCTGCTCTTCTTCAACACTCAACATACTATTGTATTTTTCTAATAAATGAATGTATTTATTCATCCAGAAATATACTGAATTTGAATTGCCTGCAGGTTTCTCACTGGCTTCGACAGGGTGTTCTGCCTTGGAATTGCTTTTTGGAAAAACATCAGGAAACGATATTGAAAGATCCTGCCCTAATGAATGTCCAATCTGCCAAATGATTTCTTGATGTAGCCGATCTTGACCGAACCAATTATAAATTGTTCTTCTGCTAACATTCAGCTTTCTTGAAAGCTCACTAATTCCCATTCGATTTCGGCGTACAACGCGCTCCAAAATCTCACCATGTTTTATTTTCGTTGTCATCGAGATAATTAATTTTTAAGTATAAAAAATTCAATTAAATCAATATCGGGGACGATTGACAGAACGAAAGTAGGAAAAAACATAAAATATTGCACAAAACGGGTGCATTTTTTGACATAGATCAACATTTTTAGGTATTTTTCGGTAAAATGGCAATAAATACGCTAATTTAAACCTATAAATACGTAATACTAGAGCTACATAAATAAAACTATTCTGGATAACATTTTGAGATTTTAATCATTTACACGCCATGATTTAATACACACTGCTAACTGTGCTAAAATAGCTTCAATACTAAGTGGCGCTGACTACTAAGATTAGCCAGGTTATAACGATAGCATATTACTGTAAATAAGAAGTTACGAGACGATACCTTTAAATTTCCAATCTTTGAATATTCCTTTCATCAACAACTTATTTAAAATATGATTAAAAATTTATACGCCTGTTTAGTAGTGGCCGGGGCCTTTATTTCCCTAAATGCAGCTGCGCAAGATGCGGTTAGTTATCAAACGCCGCCCAAAGAAATCGCAGATTTATTGCTCGCCAAACCTACTCCCGCAGTAAGCATTGATGGCAAGGCAGAATGGATTTTATTTAGCGAAAAAAATTCCTATCCATCTGTAGAAGAATTGGCAATGCCCGAATATCGGATTGCTGGTTTAAGGTTAAATCCCAATAACTATTCGCCAAGCAGACAGAATTATATCAATAATTTTAGTTTAAAGAATATCAAGTCCAATCAAACCTCACAAGTTACTGGTTTACCTACACCTTTATATGCTGGTAATATTAGCTGGAATCCTGCAGAAACAAAAATTGCCTTTACCAACACCACTCAAAAAGGCGTTGATTTATATGTAATAGATATTGCAACCAAAAAAGCCGTAAAAACTAATAAATCATTTTTAAATGTTGTTTTAGGTAGTGGCTTAATCTGGTTAAACGATAATACAGTAATTTACCGCGCAGTAACCAAGCCGGCAAGTGCTGCCCCAACCAAACCTTTAATGCCTAAAGGACCAACTATTCAGCAAAACTTAGGCAAAGCAGCGCCGAGTGCAACCTATCAGGATTTAATTAAATCGCCTTTCGACGAACAGTTGTTTGAGTTCTTCGCTACTGCTCAATTGGTAAAAAATACCGCAGGCGTAGAAACACCAATTGGCAAGCCGGCAATTTACGGCACAGTAAGCCTTTCGCCAGATAAAAATTATTTAATGACAGAAACCATCCGGAAACCTTTCTCTTATTTAGTTTCTGCCTATGGCTTCCCATCAACAGTTAGCATTACAGATTTAAATGGTAAAACCGTAAAAGTGGTGGCAGAATTACCATCATCTGAAGGTACTCCATCTGGTTACGACAATACCCAAAATGTTGCCCGCGGTTTCGATTGGAGAGATGATGAACCTGCTACATTGGTTTGGGCCAAACCTTTAGATAGTGGTTTAATTAAAAAAAATGTTCCCTTTCATGATGCAGTTTATGCATTAAGCGCGCCATTTACCGGAACTGAAAAAGAATTATTTAAAACACAAACACGTTACCGTGGCGTACAATGGGGAGATGCGAACTTAGCCCTGATAATGGAAGGTTTACGGAGCAAGCAAACCAGCAAAGTAAGCCGGTACAACCCGGCTACAGGCGCAGTTGAAGAACTTTATACCCGTAATCAAACTGATGCGTACGGTAACCCAGGTACTCCGGTAACTACTAAAAACAAATATGGTAAGCAGGTAATTAAAACTGTAGATAATGGCACTAAGCTATTAATGAATAACGCTATAGGCTCATCAGAAAAAGGCGATTTACCCTTTTTAGCAAAGTTTGACCTTGCTTCGAAAAAGAATGAAATTATTTGGCGCAGCGCAGAAGGTACATTTGAATATATTACCGATGTAATTAATCCTGATAAACTGGTTTTATTAACGCGCAAAGAGAGCCAGAAAATGGTTCCAAATTACTTCATCAAAAATCTTGTGCTTCGCATTGCTGATCAGCCAATTACCAGTTTCGCCAACCCTTACCCATCACTTGATGGCATTACAAAAGAAAAAATTTCTTACAAACGTGCCGATGGTGTAGATTTGACTGGTGATTTATATTTACCAAAAGGTTATGATAAGGCTAAGGATGGTCCGCTTCCAACCCTTATTTGGGCTTACCCACGAGAATTTAACTCCGCAGCAGATGCGGCACAAATTCGTGGTTCGAAAGATAAATTTACAGCCATTAGCTGGGGATCGCCAATTTATTGGGTAACCCGCGGTTATGCCATTCTGGATAATGCAGAAATGCCAATCGTAGCAAAAGATGGCAAAAAACCAAACGATACTTTTATAGAACAACTTAAATTAAATGCCGAAGCTGCAATTAATAAACTTGCTGATTTAGGCGTTGGTGATAAGAAAAGAATGGCCGTTGGTGGCCACAGTTATGGTGCTTTTATGACGGCTAATTTATTGGCACATACAGATCTGTTTGCTGCAGGTATTGCCCGTAGTGGCGCTTACAACCGTACACTTACTCCGTTTGGTTTCCAAAACGAAGAACGTACCTACTGGCAGGTTCCGCAACTTTATTATGAAATGAGTCCGTTCAGTTATGCCGATAAAATTAAAACGCCATTGCTTTTAATTCATGGCGATTCTGACGATAACCCTGGTACCTTCCCCATCAATAGTGAGCGTTTATTTAATGCCATTAAAGGTGCAGGCGGCACAACCCGGTTTGTGTTTTTACCTTACGAAGCGCACGGCTACCGTGGTAAAGAAAACATCTTACATACCCTGTGGGAAGAAGACCAGTGGTTAGAAAAATATGTAAAAGGAAAAAAATAATTTGCTCCTAACTCATTAGAAAAAACCATTATGGTACTGGCCTTTGCTGGTATTGTAATGGTTTTTTTAATTAAGGCTATTAACTAATGGCGCTTATTTTTACTTAGGTGCCTTAGGTGGTAAAATAAATAGTCTACTTCCACGCTTATGTTGCTTACTGCGTTCCTTATTCTCCCTACTGCAAAGCTTATGTTGCTTACTGCGCTCTTTATTCTCCCTACCGCAAGGCTTATGTTGCTTACTGCGCACCTTATTCTCCCTACTGCAAAGCTTATGTTGCTTACTGCGCATCTTATTCTCCCTACTGCAAAGCTTATGTTGCTTACTGCGCCCTTTATTCTCCCTACTGCAAAGCTTATGTTGCTTACTGCGTTCCTTATTCTTCCTACTGCAAGGCTTATGTTGCTTACTGCGCCCCTTATTCTCCCTACTGCAAAAGAACAACTATCAATATTCGTTTAGAATCAACGCGCTTGTTAACTACAACTGCATATTGTTTTTTACCACACAAAAATTAAATATATTTGAAGTATGGAAACCACAGGAAAAACAAATGCCACTAACATAGGCAGAAAAATCAGCCGTATAAGAGAGTTACGTGGAATGAAGCAGGAAACGCTCGCTGCAGAACTTGGGGTTAGCCAACAAACGGTGAGTAAATTAGAGCAGAGCGAAGAAATAGAAGATAGTACGTTAGAAAAAATTGCCAGTGTATTAGGCGTAAGCAAAGAAGCAATAAAGAACTATAGTGATGAAGCTGTGATTAATAATATTCAAAATAACTATGACAATACAGTTGTAAATGGCCCGGGAGTAAATTACAACTGTACCTTTAATCCGTTAGACAAACTGATAGATGTAATGGAAGAAAACAAAAAGCTATACGAACGTTTATTGGCTAGTGAGCAGGAAAAGGTAGAGATTTTGAAAGGGAAGTAGATTTCGATGTTATAAATTCCCTTTAAAACAACTTCCATCGAAATCGAATACAATATTTAAGTACAGCATTTAGAAAGGCTGCACACAAAATGCCTCCAAATCTGGAGGCATTTGTGTTTAGAAAACTAACCAATATGAATTTCGCCAGTGAAAAAACAAAGTCCTGAAATATTTACAGTAAATTTATCCGCGAGGCATTTGAACATAAACCTCAATAATTTGTTAACAGCATATGGACTACATAGATTACTATAAAATCCTCGATTTAAATAAAAGCGCATCAATAGATGATATCAAAAAAGCTTATCGAAAATTAGCCAGAAAGTATCATCCAGATTTGAATCCCAATAATGAAGAGGCAAATAAAAAATTTCAGCAAATTAATGAAGCTAACGAAGTTTTAAGTGATCCTGATAAGCGTAAGAAATACGATAAATATGGTAAAGATTGGCAACATGCCGATCAGTTAGATGCACAGCAAAAGCAACGTCCGCAATACCAATCTCAAGGTGGTGGTTATGGTAGTGGCGGTGGTTATTCTGGCGGCTTCGGTGGAGACGATTTTTCAGATTTTTTCTCCTCTATGTTTGGCAGCGGCGGTAGAAGTAGTCGTAATTCGCCCTTTAAAGGCCAGGATTATAATGCCGATTTACAATTAAATTTAACAGATGCTTACACTACACATAAACAAACACTAACGGTTAACGGGCGCCAGGTGCGGATTACCATCCCTGCAGGGGTAGAAAATGGCCAGAAGATAAAACTACCAGGTTATGGTGCACCAGGGGCAAATAATGGTCAACCCGGAGATTTGTATATTAAATTTAATATCAACGAAGATCCTAAATTTAAAAGAAAAGGAAATGATATCTACATCCAGGAAGAGATAGATGTATATACCGCCATTTTAGGTGGAGAAAAGATTGTAGAAACCTTAAACGGCAAAGTAAAGCTGCAAGTTCCCGCAGGCACGCAACCAGATGCTACCTTACGTTTAAAAGGCAAAGGCTTCCCAATTTATAAAAAAGACAATCAATTTGGCGATTTGTATATTAAATGGCAGGTAAAATTACCAACAAACCTGAACCCGGAGCAAAAAGAATTATTTGAAAAACTTTCTAAAAGCTAACTACGATGAGAAATAATTTAATAGCCGTGAGTGATATTTGTACCTATCACCATTTGGAAATTGATTTTATTCAATCACTTGAAGATTTCGGTTTAATCAAAACCACTACTCAAAAGCAATCCAGTTTTCTATCTTTTGATGAACTTTCCAAACTAGAGCGCTACGTTCGGCTGGCGAAAGACCTCGATATTAACCTGGAAGGTTTACACGCTATTGCACATTTATTAAACCAGGTAGAAACCATGCAAAAGGAAATAAATACGTTAAAAGCAGACCTCATCCACAGTAAACATTTCAATTAACAATAAACCAAATTGTGCAATAAATTGAACCGATTGGTAAGCTAAATGCACATTTATTATAAAATTAGTTTCTTAAATTGGCATTCATATAAAACAACATGAGCGAGTCGTCTACATTCATCGAAAAGATAAAAGCATCCTATGCGCCAACAGGCTCGTATATTTACCTGGGTGCAGGTATTTTAGACGGACAGGTTTACAGCGAAGCTGAAGTAAACTTATCTTTAAAAATGATGAACAGGCACGGTTTAATTGCTGGTGCAACAGGTACAGGTAAAACCAGAACGTTACAGCTCCTGGCCGAACAGCTTTCTGATGCCGGTGTACCCGTGTTTATGTTGGATGTTAAAGGCGATTTATCTGGATTGAACCAAGCAGGCTTAGTAAATTCAAAAATCGAAGAGCGTGCCCAACAACTAAATAAATCATTTTCACCTACTGCTTTTCCGCTTGAAATCTATTCGTTATCTGGGAAACTGGGTGCGCAAATGAGGGCAACAGTATTAGAATTCGGGCCTACCCTTTTATCCAAAGTTCTGGATTTGAACGATACACAATCTGGTGTAATGGCCGTCATTTTCAAATATGCAGATGATAATAAAATGCCCATTATTGATCTGAATGATTTAAAAAAACTGGTTTCTTATTTATCAGAAGGTGCCGGAGCAGCAGAAATTAAAAGCAGTTACGGCAGCATCTCAACAGCTACATCTGGCACAATATTGAGAAAAATTGTAGCCATTGAGCAACAGGGTTTAGGTGGCATGTTTGGCGAAAAATCTTTTGATATCGACGATCTATTAGAACGCGTAGATGGTAAAGGAACCATTAGTTTACTTAATATTGCCGATGTACAAAATCAGCCCGTATTGTATTCTACCTTTCTATTGAGCCTGTTAGCTGAATTGTTTAATACCATGCCCGAAGTTGGAGATTTAGAAAAACCCAAGCTGGTTTTCTTTTTCGATGAGGCACATTTATTATTCAAAAACTCTTCAAAAGCCTTTTTAGAACAAATTGAAACCATTATCAGGTTGATCAGATCAAAAGGAATTGGCGTATTTTTTTGTACCCAATCTCCAACTGATGTACCTGAAAGTGTATTGGGGCAATTGGGTAATCGGGTACAGCATGCGCTTAGGGCATTTACTCCAAATGATGTAGATGCACTAAAGAAAACGGTAAATACCTACCCTAAATCTGATTTTTATCAAATTGACAAAGTTTTAACTTCGTTGGGTACTGGCCAGGCATTAATTACGGTATTAAATGAAAAAGGAATACCCACTGAGGTTTCGGCTACCATGCTTACCCCTCCCCGCTCGGTAATGGGTCCCTTAAGTCCGGCAGATTTTGAGCATTTGGTAAATAAAAGTAAGATGTATGCAAAATATAAGGATGCAATCGATCCTGAAAGTGCGTATGAAATGCTAACCAAAAAGATTAATGATCAGGCCGAACTTACAGCGCAAGAAAAACAACAGAAAGCATTACAAAAGCAAGAGGAACAGGGGAATAAGCCCAAGCCAGGAGAGAAAAGTTTGGTAGAGCAAGTAATGGGCGCAACAATTACTCGCCAGATTGGCAAAGAAATTGTTAGAGGTATCTTCGGAATGCTTACAGGAAAGAAAACAAGATCTAAAACCGGAGGCTTTTTTGGTTTTTAAAAAGCCTTGGTAATATAAATTAACACAACAAAAGAAACGCTCGATTTAATATTTAAATGATGAAACCTACACTATTAATATTGGCTGCCGGAATGGCAAGCCGTTATGGAAGTATGAAACAAATCGATGGCTTTGGCCCAAATGGCGAAACCATCATCGACTATTCAATATATGATGCAATTAATGCTGGCTTCGGCAAAGTTGTATTTATCATTAAAGAAGAATTTGAAGAAAATTTTAAATCTATTTTTGAGCCAAAACTTAATGGCAGAATAGAAACAGAATACGTTTTTCAAAATTTCGACCTGAAACAATTCGGAATCGAAGAAGAAATTTATAGAGAAAAACCATGGGGAACAGCCCATGCCATTTTATCGGGCAGGGATGTAATTAAAGAGCCTTTTTGTGTAATTAATGCCGATGATTATTATGGTTTTGATGCCTTTAAAAAAATGGCAGATTTCTTAAATACTGAAGCTACAGATAGCAACTATTCAATTATTGGATACGAAATCGGAAAAACACTTTCTGAGTTCGGTTCAGTATCAAGAGGGGTTTGTAAAGTAGATGAATCGGGTAACTTATCTGAGATTATTGAGCGTACGAAAGTGTATCCAAAGGATGGAAAAATTTTCTATGAAGAAGATGGCGAAGAGTTCCCTTTAGATTTTAGTACGCCAGTTTCGATGAATTTCTGGGGCTTCACTCCCGCTGTTTTTGAAATTACAGAAGGATTATTTAAAGAATTTGCCATGGCAAATAAAGATAAGCCTAAAGCAGAATTTTTTATCCCTTTAATCGGCGAAAGCCTGGTGCAAAATGACACCGCTACTTTCAAAGTAGTACCAACTTCGAATAAATGGTTTGGGGTAACTTACAAAGAAGATAAGCCTTATGTTCAGGATTCTATAGACCAATTGGTTAAAAACGGAACGTATCCTGAAAAACTATGGAACTAAATTTAGCTTCCGAAGTTTTAAACGCTTACGGATTTACTAAAAAAAATACAACAATCACTCAAATAGGTACAGGTTTAATTAACTGTACCTATTTGCTTTCTCCCCATGCTGGAAATCAGAAATACATTCTTCAGCAAATTAACATTGCCGTTTTTAAATCGCCCTGGGCCATCGCAGAGAATTTAAAGGCTATCTCAGATTACCTTGCGCAACACCATCCTGATTATCTTTTCATTAAACCTATTCCTACCATTGAAGGAGCAGAAATGGCTCATATTAATCAGGAGTTTTGGAGATTGTTACCATTTGTACACCATACAGTTTCGCTTGATGTTTTAACTGATCCAAAGCAAGCTTTTGAAGCCGCTAAGCAGTTTGGTAAATTAAGCCGATTGCTTAATAATTTCGATACCCGAACCCTTGAGCCTACTATCCCCGGCTTCCACGATTTAGGATTAAGGTATAAACAGTTTACACAGGCACTAAGTGAAGCACCTGCAGCATTAAGAGAGCAAGCTGAAATTCAGATTGAAGATGCATTGAATCATAAATATATTTTAGATTATTATACCTCCTATTTACAGAAAGATGATTTTCCAGATCGGGTAATGCACCACGATACTAAAATTAGCAATGTACTACTAGATGAAAAAACTTTTAAGGGCATTTGCGTTATCGATTTAGATACCATTATGCCCGGAAAATTCATCTCAGATCTGGGTGATATGATGCGTACCTACCTTTGTGCATGCTCTGAAAATGAAATCGATTTAACCAGGATCAAAATCAGATTGCCCTATTTTGAGGCGATGATTAAAGGGTATCTTTCGGAAATGAAAGCGATTTTAACAGCGACGGAAAAAGAACTAATGCTCTTCTCCGGCCGGTATATTATCTACATGCAGGCTTTGCGTTTTTTATCTGATTTTTTAAACGGAAATACTTATTATCCGGTAAGCTATCCTACTCAAAACTTAGATCGTGCTAAAAACCAGTTTCAATTACTTTCAGAAATAGCTGTAAATGAAAAAGAATTGCAGGGCATTATAGAAGAGAATCTGTTGTATTAAATAGGATAGAAATTAGATTTTTCTTTTTAAAAGCAGTCGGCTGAAGCCGGACTGCAATGAATGGATTGCTCAAACGATCATAAATTGCGAGCTGGAAAATAAATTTCCTTTTAAAGCAGTCGGCTGAAGCCGGACTGCAATGAATGGATTGCTCAAACGATCATAAATTGCGAGCTGGAAAATAAATTTCCTTTTTAAAGCAGTCGGCTGAAGCCGGACTGCAATGAATGGATTGCTCAAACGATCATAAAGAGGGCTAGAAAATAAAATTTCTCTTTAAAGCAGTCGGCTGAAGCCAGACTGCAATGAATGGATTACTCAAACGATTATAAATTGCGAGCTGGAAAATAAAATTCCTTTTTTAAAGCAGTCCGCTAAAGCCGGACTGCAATCGGGGACACCTGCTTGTTCCATCTAAAACGCTCAAATCAAAACCCCAGACTTTAAACTAAAAAAGCGCTCCTGAACTTAATCAGAAACGCTTTTTATATGCTCCAAAGACTCTCGACTTAGGACTAAAGACTTAAGACTTATTTCTTATCGTCTTCTTTTACTTCTTCAAAATCAACGTCAGTAACGTTATCGCCACCACCTTGAGGTTGACCATCAGCTTGTGGTTGTTCGCCACCTTGAGGCTGACCGCCATCTTTGTACATTTCCTCAGAAGCTACGTTCCATGCAGCTTGTAATTCAGCTTGTGCTGCATCGATATCTGCAAAGTTACGAGACAAGTGAGCTGCTTTCAATTTCTCTAAACTTGATTCGATTGGCGCTTTTTTATCAGCAGATAATTTATCACCAAATTCTTTCAATTGTTTCTCTGTAGAGAAAATTAATGCATCAGCACCGTTAATTTTATCAGCTTCTTCTTTTTGCTTAGCATCATCTGCAGCATTAGCTTCCGCCTCTTCTTTCATTTTTTTAATCTCTGCATCAGTTAAACCTGAAGATGCTTCGATACGGATTTTTTGCTCTTTACCAGTAGCTTTATCTTTTGCACTTACGTGTAAGATACCGTTAGCATCAATATCAAAAGATACTTCTACCTGAGGCACACCACGAGGTGCTGGTGGAATACCATCTAAAATGAAACGACCAATTGTACGGTTTTGGCCAGCCATTGGACGCTCACCTTGTAAAATATGGATTTCTACTGAAGGCTGGTTATCAGCTGCAGTGGAGAAAGTCTCTGATTTTTTAGTTGGGATTGTTGTGTTAGACTCAATTAATTTTGTCATTACACCACCCATAGTTTCGATACCTAATGATAATGGCGTAACGTCTAACAACAATACATCCTTAACATCACCAGATAATACACCACCTTGAATAGCCGCACCAATTGCTACAACCTCATCAGGGTTAACACCTTTACTTGGCTCTTTACCGAAGAAAGCTTTAACAGCCTCCTGAATAGCAGGAATACGAGTTGAACCACCAACTAAGATAATTTCGTCAATATCGCTTGTGCTTAAACCTGCATTTTTCAAAGCTGATTTACATGGATCGATAGTACGTTTAATTAAATCACCAGCCAATTGCTCAAATTTAGCACGAGATAATGTACGTACTAAGTGTTTAGGGCCGCTAGCATCAGCAGTAATATATGGTAAGTTAATTTCTGTTGAAGTAGTGCTTGATAATTCAATTTTAGCTTTTTCAGCAGCTTCTTTCAAACGTTGTAAAGCCATTGGATCTTTTGCAAGGTCCATGCTGTTTTCAGATTTGAATTCTTCAGTTAACCAATCGATAATAATGTGGTCAAAGTCATCACCACCTAAGTGTGTATCACCATCAGTAGATTTCACTTCGAAAACGCCATCACCTAATTCTAATACAGACACATCATGTGTACCACCACCACAGTCAAACACAACAATTTTCATGTCTTTATGTGCTTTATCTAAACCATAAGCTAGCGCAGCTGCAGTTGGTTCGTTAATGATACGTTTTACAGATAAACCTGCAATTTCGCCTGCTTCTTTAGTAGCCTGACGTTGTGCATCATTAAAATAAGCTGGTACAGTAATCACCGCTTCAGTAACTTCGTATCCTAAGAAATCTTCAGCAGTTTTTTTCATTTTCTGCAAAATCATTGCAGAGATTTCTTGTGGAGTATATTTTCTATCGTCGATTTCAACGCGAGGTGTATTGTTATCACCTTTAATCACTTTATATGGTACACGTCCAGCTTCTTTCGAACTTTCGTCGTAGCTGCTACCCATAAAGCGTTTAATCGAATATATCGTTTTTGTTGGGTTGGTTATAGCCTGACGTTTAGCAGGCTCGCCAACTTTACGCTCACCGTTTTCTGCAAAAGCAACAATAGACGGTGTAGTACGTTTGCCCTCACTGTTCGCTATAACTACAGGCTCGTTGCCCTCCATTACGCTCACGCAAGAGTTCGTTGTTCCTAAGTCTATTCCAATAATTTTTCCCATTGTATTTCTATTTTCTTCTTTTAAAGTATTGTAATTTCAACCTATTAAACAATGCTTGTGCCAATTGGGTTTTGGCAGAAAATAACGTCAAAAGACTGATAAAATGTAAAAAAACAGGCCATCGAAGACTGACAGCATGACAGAATCAAGAAAACTTGAAGGTGAAGACTGGAGCTGAAAGCTAAAAGAAGAGCGCTTAAAGTAGAAGGCTTGAAACTGAAAATCTTAAGCTAACAGCCGATAGACTAAAGTAAAATTATAATTTATAAAAGGATCTAAATAAGTGCCAGTTTTTTCTTTAAACCGACTGAGATATGCGTATAAATAATCGTTCGATGAATGTAAGCGCTAAGGAGATATTCATCACTGACCATCACAGTGATAAAACTTTTTGTATCTTGAGCTTATAAACCCATACGGAATGCAACTAGCAGCACAGATTTTAATTGGCATCATAGCCATTCTTCACCTCTATATTCTTTGGCTGGAAATGTTCGCCTGGACTACCAAGGCACCTAAAGTTTTCAAAACCATTCCTAAAGAACTCTTCCCGCAAACTAAAGCATTGGCGGCAAACCAAGGCCTGTATAATGGATTTTTGGCAGCAGGATTAATCTGGTCGTTATGTATTAACGATCCTCAATGGAAAATATATGTAGCTATCTTTTTCTTATGCTGCGTAATTATTGCTGGTATTTATGGTGCGGCAACTGCAAGTAAGAAGATTCTTTATGTACAATCGATCCCAGCATTAATTGCTTTGATTTTATTACACTTATAAACTTGATCTTATCGGTTGATATAGAACTAATATGAAATTATCCGTCTCAAAGCTTTGCGTTTCTTCGCGAAAAACTTCGCGCTCTTTGCGGTTAATCTAATCCAACCTTTTACACTTAATCTTGGACTGAAGCTTTGCGTTTCTCTGCGAAAAACTTTGCGTTCTTTGCGGTTAATTTCATCCACCTTTTACACTTAATCTTGGACTGAAACTTTGCGTTTCTTCGCGAAAAACTTCGCGCTCTTTGCGGTTAAATTAACCCAACCTTTTACACTTAATCTTGGACTGAAGCTTTGCGTTTCTCTGCGAAAAACTTTGCGCTCTTTGCGGTTAATCTACAAATCCAGCAACTTTTCCAAATGGTGGTAACCAATCCCAAAGTATGCCTTACTCGCTTTTATTTTTTGTAGGATTTCCTCCTTATTCTTTGCTCTTTCATCCTTACTCCTTACTCCTTTATCCTTACTCTTTGCTCCTTTATCCTTACTCTTCACGCCAACAACAAGTACATTCTTAGGCGTATGCGCGTCAGAAATAAACTCAAACACTTTAGTTTTATATCCAAAGTATTCTAAAATTAAAGCACGGATCCCATCCGTAACCATCTCTGCCTGGCGTTCCAGAAAAATACCGTATTTAGTTAAAAAGGAAACATCATTCTTCGCTTTGTTTTGCTCCATCTCTCTTCTGATCTGCTTATGGCAACAAGGTGCAACAACAATCAGTTCTGAATTGGCTTTAATCCCTTTAAAAATGGCATCATCCGTAGCCGTATCGCAAGCATGAAGCGCAATTAATAAATTAACATTTTCTGCATCAAAATCTTCAATCGTTCCTTTAACAAAACTCAATTGATCAAAATTAGATTTATCAGCAACAGCATTACATAAATCAACCAGATCCTGGCGATACTCCACACCAACAATCTCTGCATCTAACTTCAAAACCGAATGCAAATAATCATATAATGCGAATGTTAAATAACCTTTACCAGCCCCCATATCAGCCACTTTTTTGATGGTTCCTTCTGGTAATTCTTTGATTAACGAACTTAAAATTTCGATATAATGGTTAATCTGGCGGAATTTATCCTGCGCATTCTTAAATACTTTGCCCTCTGCATCCGTAATTTTTAACTCAGTTAAATAAGGTTTTGAATCAGGCTTAATTAACCTAGACTTCTCCTGATCATGATGAGCTGTGGGAACCGCTTTGGTTGATGCTTCCGTTTCTCTTAAAACAATTTTACCATTATTTAATTCTTCAAAAATTAAATCCCTCTTCGTGGTAAATAGTGTAGCAATCTTAAAACCAGTTTGCAGATATTCTGAAATGAGCTTCACTGCTTCTTCTTCGCTAAAGTTTTTTACAATATCACGCGTTTTATAACGAAAAGTAAATGCCAGCTTAGGCTCTCTTTTTATTAAGACTGTTCTAATCAAAAGTTGCTTTAATCCATCTTCCGAACCCTTATAATTTCCCAAAGAAATTTTCACAAACTGCTGCAGGCTTAAGCTTTTTTCTAAGACAGATATAAATTGTTCTATGTGTGCTGAAAATACCATCAATAAAATTTAAAGCACAAAGATAAACCAATTTCTTTGAAGAACCGTAGCAGACAAATCATGTAACAATGAAGCGATGCTGTTATCTGTTGCACAGCTTACTAAACTAATGCGTAGGTATAAAAATTGATTTAAATAGCATCATGGTATTAGATGAGGTAATACGATTTAGAAAACGATAAAGAGACATTATCTGTAATCGTTCCAAAGTAATTAAACGTTTTCATTTAATAAAAAATAGCATTAGATTAGATTTATAGTTTAATCTAACCAATACAAATGAGTGAATTTCAGATTAAAAAATCGCCGACTGTTTACGACGTGATTATCGTTGGTTCTGGTGCAGGTGGCGGTATGTCTGCCTATGTTTTAGCAAACGCCGGACAAAAAGTGCTAATGCTTGAAGCTGGTCAGTATTTTGATCCCAGGATAGATGCACATCAATTAAAATGGCCTTGGGAATCTCCACGTCGTGGTGCTTCTACCACCAGACCTTTTGGTGATTTTGATGCTTCATACGGCGGCTGGGAACTGGAAGGCGAGCCCTATACCACAAAAGATAAAACTGAATTTGAATGGTTCAGATCTCGCATGTTAGGCGGTCGTACCAATCACTGGGGAAGAATTTCCCTAAGAATGGGGCCACTGGATTTCCAAGCCAAAGATGGTTTGACAGATGATTGGCCTATCACCTACGAGGAAGTTAAACCTTTTTACGATCGGGTAGATCGCTTAATTGGTATTTATGGCACGAAAGAAGGCTTGCCAAATGAACCAGATGGCATTTTCATGAAACCGCCTAAACCACGTTTAACAGAACTTTTCATTAAAAAAGGTGCTGATAAAGCTGGTGTAAAGGTAATTCCTGGCAGAGGCTCTGTATTAACAGAACCATTACCCAATAACACTGACCGGGCACCGTGCTTTTATTGCGGTCAGTGCGGTAGGAGTTGTAAAGTTTATGGTGATTTCTCCTCGTCATCCTGCCTTGTCATTCCGGCAGTAAAAACAGGAAATTTAACCGTGATTACCGATGCAATGGTTCGTGAAGTCATTACCGATAAAGATGGTACTGCTAAAGGCGTATCGTATGTAAACAGGAAAGATTTACAGGAGTACCAGGTAAATGGAAAAATCATTATTCTGGGTGCCAGTGCCTGCGAATCTGCAAGAATTCTTTTAAATTCAAAATCATCGTCGCACCCAAATGGCTTAGCCAATAGCAGCGGTATTGTCGGCAAATACCTTCATGATTCAACGGGTGTAAGTGTCTCTGGTTTTCTCCCTCAACTGATGGACAGAAAACGTTACAATGAAGATGGCTTAGGCAGTGTTCACATTTATTCACCTTGGTGGCTCGATAATAAAAAACTTAATTTCCCCAGAGGATACCACATTGAATATTGGGGTGGCATGGGCATGCCTGCATACGGCTTTGGTGGTGGTGTGCCAGAGATGAATGGCATGGTGCCAGGCAGAGATGGCAAAACAAAAGAAGCCGGTGGGTATGGAAAATCACTAAAAGATGATTATCGTCGCTTTTATGGCACCACAGTTGGTATGGCTGGAAGAGGAACAGCCATTGCCCGCGAAGATAACTATTGCGAAATTGATCCGAATACGGTTGATAAATACGGGATTCCCGTTTTAAGATTTCATTATAAATGGGCCAAAGAAGAGATTCTGCAAGCCAAACACATGCAGGATACTTTCCTCACCATGATGAAGGAAATGGGTGGCGTGGTGACTTCAAAAATCCAGGGGCCGGAAACCAATTATGGACTGCTTCCACCAGGGAAAATTATCCATGAGGTAGGTACCATCCGCATGGGTGATGATCCAAAAAAATCTGCATTAAATAAATATTGCCAGGCTCACGATTGTAAAAACCTCTTTGTGGTAGATGCCGGACCTTTTGTGCAACAAGGCGATAAAAACGCTACCTGGACAATTCTCGCGCTCTCCATGCGTACCGCAGAATATATTTTGGCTCAAAAGAAAAAACATAACATTTAAGAATTACAACATGAACAGACGTGATTCCCTAAAAGCATTAGGTTTAACAGCAATTAGTACTACTGTATTATTAGAAGCCTGTAAACAACCCGAAACAAAAACTCCTGAAGTTGTTGCCCCAAAAGAGGAAACCGCTACAGAAGCCGGACGAGAACAATGGGAAATTGACCGTGATAAAAGACTCAAGGCAGAAACCTATTTTAATAAACACGAAATGGCTACCATAACGGTCCTGGCAGATATAATCATTCCGAAAGATAATGTCTCCGGCAGTGCATCTGACGCCAAGGTACCTGAGTTTATAGAATTTATAGTTAAAGACATTCCTGAACATAAAACACCAATGCGTGGTGGTTTAAAATGGCTGGATGTTTATTGCTTTAATAAGTTTGGCAAATCATTTATAGATGCTTCAGCCACACAGCAGATTTCAATAATCGATGAAATTGCTTACCCGAAGAAAGCAAAGCCAGAAGTTCAGGCAGGTGTTACCTTTTTTAACCGAATGCGAAGTTTAACTGCCTCAGGATTCTATACTACCGAAATTGGGGTAAAAGATATTGGTTATGCCGGAAATGCGCCAAACCAGTGGACTGGTGTTCCAGAGGATGTGTTGAAGCAATATGGCATGCAAAATGTAAAAATTTAATTAAGCAATATCTTACTTTTAACCGAAGTGGAGAAATCTTTGTAAATAAGTTCAAAGATTTCTCCATTCTGCTTCCCTCCAGTTAAAAAGACCGTTACTCCACTATCAGAATCAAACCTTTCCCTTTTTGAATAGAAATCGATTTTCCCCCTGGATAATTGCCTTCAGTCTGAAACTGATCAATCGCAGGCGCAGTTATTTTTACTTTATCGGCAGCTAAACCTAACTTAATCCAGTCGATAGTTAAATCAATTTTCACATCACTTTCAGCCCAACTGGCTAAAGCAATCATTGTTTTACCCTTTTGTTTGAAGACTGTTGCTAATACTTTAGCATGGTCTGTTTTTACCGGACAATTCTCACTCCAATAACCGATCATTTCAGCTCCTTTTATCCCAAAGTTATCCCAGGCTTTCCAAAGTGGTTTTGGATTACTCTTATCCGACCAACCTAAGCGGCTCGTCATTCCATAAATCATCCCACGCCATGGATTTCCATCATCCTGCAACATCTCTCCCATTAAACCGAAAGGAATGCCACTAACTTCGGTTAGAAAAAAATCAGGATTATTCTTTTCATAATCGAAATATTCCCCAAACCATAACCGATTCAGATAAGGAAAATGTTCCAGGTATAAAATTGCACTATTATTAAAGCCATCACTTTTATTGTATTGATTGGCAGAATGCAGGTCGATAATACCTGGATGGTTATTTTGAGTTAAAACACGTTTGATCCTCTTCATGGTTACCCGATCGAAGGCTACATCATCTAAGTAGACCCCATCTATTCCAACATTGTTAACCAACCAGTTCATCCCCTCTACATAATAGTTGTGCCAGCGATTCATTCCACTATTAATTACAGCGGCATCTTTAATTTCAGGAACAAACCAAGCCGCGATATAATTAGAATCTAAATGCTCCTGTAACCAGCTAAAACCCCCACCCTTACCTGGAGAATACACTTCAGTGCCTAAGCTTCTCAAAGCCGGCCATTCATATGCATGGTTCGAAAGTTCACGAACGGTATTATAAATCTTCACTTTCAAGCCTTTATGATGCGCTTCTTCAATATAATTCTTCATCTTTTTCCATTCGATGAATGGATAGTTAATCCAGGGGTTAATTGGTGTGGCATGGTGAATGTTCACCACAGAGGCACCGGTAGCCTTAATAGCATCCAGATTGCCATATTTATGATAGAAACGGTTATCCCATTGGAAATCGGTATCTAACAGGTGAAAGGGAGTAATCAGTAAATTGAAATTATAATAAAGTACATCTCCTTTTTTCATGCTTCTTGCGCCCGTATAACTATCAGCCAACATGGAACTGCCTTTTACATTAATCTGAATGCCCCCTTTATTATCGTTACCCCATGATTTTGGCAATATTAATGGTTTCTGGAGATAGAAATTGGTATTCAGCGGTCGAACATAATTTTCATCCCTCAAGTTGTAATACAAACCTGCATTTACATTTCCAATCCACACTGCATCTTGATTCTTGTTTGCCACATCCCATCGCCACTTTACAGTATCTGGCCTAATCCCACCCTTCTCGCCCAACCCCATCAAATATTTTGTTGCAGACTTATCAAATGGAATATGAAAATCTACATTGCTAAATTCCACATCGTTTAACGCCTTAACCTTAATTACATAATGTACATAACCATCAAATTCTAAAGTACCTTCCAAATCCATCGCCAGGTTCTGAGACGTATTCGTTGCTTTCCATTTTACCGTTCCTGCCTCTTTACTGGTAATTTGAAAATTGCTCGACACAAATTTTTCCTGGATCTTAGGCGTATTGTAAAAATGAAAATGAATCGGTTCGTATAACAGGTTATTGGGTTTCTCGCTATAACCAGTCATTTCGGTATTGAAAAAAGTTTGAATCTGTTTGGGAAAACCATCAGTGTTTATCACGAACTTTCTTCCTAAAAGCGAAATTACATTACTATCTACAGTTAAAGGTGTATATGGCGCAACTACTTTATTTGCTTGGGCGAGCGTAGAATTTAACCAGGTTAAACGGGTTTGTTTATCTGGAGTTCCTACACCTGCATCGGCCAATACCTGATTGGTAATAGAAATACTTACATTAACAATCTTAGACTTACCACTACCCTTTACAGTGAATTTACCCGTATAAATACCAGCTGTTGTATTTTTAGGGATATCAACGGTAATCCACATCGGCTGCACCTTACCTGAAGCTACATTTACAGTTTGAACCAAGGGCTTATTATCATAACTTGTCCCATTGGTATTTAAGCAGTTGATGTATTTTGAAGAAATTATTTTTCCGGTGTTTGTTTTCAAATCACCGAAGCTTACAGCTACATTTTGTAAATCTTTTAACGCAAATACCCCTAGTTGAAAGGCGTAATTTTCGCCTTTACTTGCTGTGCCCGCGAAAGAATTTGAAGCCCCTTTTTGTACCCATCGGTAAGGTAGATCATGCTGCATCTTAATAGGGTACATTCTATCCTCCGGAAATACGATAAAAGCTTCCGTTGGATATTTAGCTTTTATAATATTAGTCTCCTTCGTGGTGGCGATTACTTCCATTGGATAAAAAGAGTTAAAGGCATCAATAGATTGGATTTCTAAAACCGAAGTATTCACCTTAACCTGCTTTGCCTTGTTTAACCAGTTTAGATCTGCCTGTTTAGATTTTAGATAAACACCCTTTGGATAGTTACTTTTGCCTTCATTTTTATAAGGAAGATAATAAACATAATACTTACCAGGACCAGAAGAAGGCTCAAAATAGATATCTGCACTTTCCCTAGTGAATTTATCGATTCCAAAAACCGAAACCGCTTTACCCTTAACACCTTGAATGATAATCCCTTTTGATTCTGGATGTTCATCTCTCCTGCGCCAGTCAATTTTAGCATGAGCTATTTTATCATTCCCGGCAAATTGAACAAGAACACGATGGTTGCCTAGTGAATCTGCATTCCAGGCCTTGTTGCCATTGGTATATTTTAACGTTTGAGCTCGGAGAGACAGCTGTCCGAATAGACAGCACAATAAAATTAGCCTAAATTTCATTTTACATTATTTTAAGCTAATTTATAGATACCTAATTGAAATATTACTATAGAATTAAAATTGCCGTGTATTACTTCATTATTAAAATGCAATGGCTAAATGCGTTAAGCTGGAGCGGGAAGTCACATCCAGGTTTTAGACAGTGTATAAAATAATTTTGTTTTGTGGCCTTGGGCAGTGCGTTGCCGAAAAATTAACCATGCCTGTTGAGAAACAAAACAAAGAAAGAGTGGTTTTGCCTTTTTAGGTGGCAAAAGCGAATCGCACTACAACCCTATTTTCAAGAAATTTTAGTCAATAAAAAAGTCCTGATCTTTCGAACAGGACTTTCTAAACTTTTAAAGTTGAATTTATTATTCTCCTTTTGGTTCTTCTGTAGCAGGAGTTTCTTCAGCAGCAGGTGCTTCAGTCTCAACTTTCTCAGCAGTTTCAGCTTTCGCTTCCTCAGCTTTAGGAGCAGCAGCAGATTTACTTCTACCACGACGAGTAGTTTTCTTCTCTTCTTTCGCTTCTACATCTTTACCATAAACTTCATTATAGTCTACCAATTCAATTAAAGCCATTTCAGCATTATCACCTAAACGGTTGTTTAATTTAATGATACGAGTGTAACCACCTGGACGATTTGCAACTTTCTCAGCAATTTCGCGGAATAAAATCGTTACTACTTCTTTATCCTGTAAGTAAGCAAATACGGTACGACGTGAGTGAGTAGTATCATTTTTTGATTTAGTGATAATTGGCTCAACATACACGCGTAAAGCTTTTGCTTTAGCTAAAGTTGTAGTAATTCTTTTGTGCAAAATTAGTGATGAAGCCATATTGGCTAACATCGCTTTTCTGTGTGAGGTAGTTCTACCTAAATGATTGTGTTTTTTACCGTGTCTCATTTCGAGTGTTATAAAGTATATACCGTCTCTTTGCAGTTAAGCTGAGGGAATTATATACCATGAAAAAATATTATTTATAGGTAAGTTTCGGACTCAAGACTTTCGATTCCGAACGCATGACTATTTTTACTCTTCGTCTAATTTAAACTTAGACAGGTTCATTCCAAATGATAAACCTTTTGATTTTACTAATTCCTGAATCTCAGTTAAAGATTTTTTACCAAAGTTTCTGAATTTTAACATATCAGCAACATCGTAAGAAACCAAATCAGCTAAAGTACGAATATCAGCAGCTTTTAAGCAGTTTAATGCTCTAACTGAAAGATCCATATCCACTAATTCAGTTTTAAGGATTTTACGCATGTGTAAAATTTCTTCGTCAACCTCTTTAGTTTCCTCTTTAGCTTGAGATTCTAATACTAAGTTCTCATCAGAGAATAGCATAAAGTGTTGGATAAGAATCTTAGCCGCTTCTTTTAATGCCTCTTCAGGATGAATTGAACCGTCAGTAGAGATATCTAAAACCAATTTTTCATAATCCGTTTTTTGCTCAACACGAAAGTTTTCGATCGTGTATTTTACATTTTTCATTGGAGTATAAATCGAATCGATTGCAATAACACCTACAACAGCATCAGCAACTTTATTTTCTTCAGCAGGTACATAACCACGTCCTTTATTGATGGTTAATTCCACTTCTAAAGTAACAGATTTATCCATATTGCAAATAACATGCTCAGGGTTTAAAACTGTAAAGTTGTTAGAGAATTTAGTGATATCACCAGCTTTAAACTGATCCTGACCATTAACGATGATGAACACTTTTTCAGCATCACCTGAGTCACCAGTTTTCTTAAAACGAACTTGTTTTAAGTTTAGAATGATATCAGTTAAATCTTCTACAACACCTTTCATGGTAGAAAACTCATGAGAAACGCCTGAAAAACGAATAGTAGTAATAGCATAACCTTCTAATGAAGAAAGTAAAATTCTTCTTAAGGCATTACCAATTGTTACACCGAAACCGGGCTCTAAAGGACGAAATTCAAATGTGCCATCGAAATCAGTTGATTTCTGCATGATCACTTTGTCTGGTTTCTGAAATGCTAAAATTGCCATTTATATTTTTTTAAATTCGTTATTGAATATATAGTAATATGAAAAAAGTTAATTACCCTTTTGAGGTAATTAACCAGATCATTTATTACTTTGAGTATAACTCGATGATTAAGTTTTCCTTGATGTTTTCAGGAATCTCATCACGTTGTGGGTAGGTTAAGAATTTACCTGTTAATTCACTGGCATTCCACTCTAACCAAGCGAACTTATTAATTGTTCTACCTGCAACTGAGTTACTAATTGATTCTAAAGATTTAGATTTTTCACGAACAGCAACCACATCACCAGCTTTTAACTGATATGAAGGGATATTTACAACTTCACCATTCACGGTAACGTGTTTATGGCTAACTAACTGGCGTGCACCAGAACGGGTTGTTGAAATACCTAAACGGTAAACTGTATTATCTAAACGTGCTTCTAATAACTGAAGTAAGTTATCACCGGTAATACCAGCACGTGAAGATGCTTTTTTAAACAAGTTACTGAACTGTTTTTCTAATACACCATAAGTATATTTTACTTTTTGTTTCTCCATTAACTGGATAGCATATTCAGATTGTTTTCCTCTTCTTTTTGATGAGCCATGTTGCCCAGGAGGATAATTTTTTCTGTCTAACACCTTATCAGGACCGAAGATTGGTTCTCTGAATTTACGGGCGATTTTTGATTTTGGGCCTGTATATCTTGCCATTTTTTTTTCTGTTTTAAAGTATCATTCGGCCTGTAACCGAAGATTCTTAGCTTTAAAATTAATTAAACTCTTCTCTTTTTAGGAGGACGACATCCGTTGTGAGGAAGTGGAGTGATATCCTTAATAGACATTACTTCAATACCTGCTACTTGCAAAGTTCTGATTGCAGATTCACGACCTGAACCCGGACCTTTTACAAACACTTCAACCTTACGTAAACCTAAATCAAACGCAACTTTACCGCAATCTGAAGCTGCTTGACCAGCTGCATACGGCGTGTTCTTTTTAGAACCTTTAAAGCCCATTTTACCAGCAGAAGACCATGAAATGGTTTGTCCGCCGTTGTTTGTTAAGGTAACGATGATGTTATTGAAGGTAGCATTTATATGGGCCTGTCCAACAGACTCAATTACAACGATACGTTTTTTTGTTACTTTTTTACTCTTAGCCATGTTTTATATTACTATAATGAGAGAATGTTTGAGTGACGAATGAGGGAATGTAAAACATTCATTATTCAATCATTCTATTATTCAATCATTAATTTTTTCTACTTAGTAGCTTTTTTCTTGTTAGCAACTGTTTTTCTCTTACCCTTACGAGTACGTGAGTTGTTTTTAGTACGCTGACCACGAGAAGGTAAACCTTTTCTGTGACGTAAACCGCGGTAACAACCAATATCCATTAAACGTTTGATGTTTAACTGAACCTCTGAACGTAAAGCACCTTCTACTTTAATTTCATCGTTAATCATTGTACGGATTGCTGATAATTCATCATCAGACCAGTCTTGTACTTTTTTGTTTAAGTCGATGCCTGCAGTAGTTAAAATACGTTGTGCAGTAGTTCTTCCTATTCCGTAGATATAAGTTAAACCAATCTCTCCTCTTTTGTTTCTTGGTAAATCAATACCTGAAATCCTTGCCATATTTGTTTATGTTTTACGTAATTCCGAACGGCGGGCCACCGTTGTGCGGATCATTACAATATTTTAAAATTACCCTTGACGTTGCTTGTATTTAGGATTTTTCTTGTTGATTACGTAAAGTTTTCCTTTACGGCGAATAATCTTGCAATCAGCGCTACGTTTTTTAATTGATGATCTAACTTTCATTTTATTTATATCTATAAGTGATGCGTCCCTTTGTTAAATCATAAGGAGACATCTCTAATTTTACTTTGTCACCAGGAAGGATTTTGATGTAGTGCATCCTCATCTTACCTGAAATATGGGCGATAATCTCGTGCCCGTTTTCAAGTTCTACCCGGAACATTGCATTAGACAATGCTTCTCTGATTACTCCGTCTTGTTCAATTGAGGCTTGTTTAGCCATATTTTGTTGATTGTTACTTAATTAGCTGCTTCTAAACAGGGTTGCAAAATTAAATAAAAAATTTTAATTATTTATTTTTTTTGTTGTAAAACTTCTTCTATTATAGAAAAGGTTGATAAAACTTCTGCTTTGCCCCTTTTTATGGCCACTGTGTGTTCAAAATGTGCCGATGGTTTATTGTCTTTACTGGTTACCGTCCATCCATCGTTATGGAATTTAACACCAGCAACACCTGCATTAATCATAGGTTCGATTGCAATGACCATTCCTTCTTCAAGTTTTGGCCCTGCACCACGTTTTCCATAATTAGGAACCTCAGGCTTTTCGTGAAGCTTTACACCAACACCATGCCCAACAAGTTCTCTTACTACACCGAAACCATTGGCTTCTGCATATTGCTGAACGGCAAAGCCGATATCACCAATGCGCATACCTACTACAGCTTTCTCAATACCCAACTCCAGACAGCGTTTCGTAACCTCTACAAGCTTCTGTTTTTCTGCATCTATTTCCCCAATAGAGAAAGTATAAGCCGAATCCCCAAAATAGTTGTTCTTAATTACGCCACAATCAACCGAAATTAAATCTCCTTCTTCGATAACATATTTGCTTGGAAACCCATGAACAACTTGTTCATTAGGCGAAATACATAAAGAATTTGGAAAACCATTGTAGTTTAAAAAAGCTGGAATTGCTCCGTGATCGCTTATAAACTCATAAGCAAGCTTATCAAGTTCAATGGTAGTCATGCCTGCTTTTATCACTTTAGCCACTTCAGCTAAGGTTTTAGAAACAAGCATGGAACTTTCTCTTATTAACTCGATCTCGTCAAGAGATTTGTAATAAATTTTAGACATTAATTTTAAATCTTTGAATGCGTAAATTTTGAGTGAGTGAATAATAAAATAATCCACTCATTCTATCATTCAAAATTCTATAATTTATCTTTACAATGCTGCGTTGCTACTGGCGGCAGGAACACCTGTTCTACCTGTAACTCTGCCTGTTTTCATTAAACCATCGTAGTGACGCATTAATAGATAACTTTCGATCTGTTGAAGCGTATCTAACACTACCCCTACTAAAATTAATAATGAAGTACCACCAAAGAAGTGTGCAAACTCTTGTTTAATACCGAATTTAACCGCTAATGAAGGTAGTATAGCAATAATTGCTAAAAATACTGCTCCAGGGAAAGTGATTTTAGAAATTACATCATCAATAAAAGTTGACGTTGCAAAACCTGGTTTAACACCAGGAATAAAACCACCGTTTTTCTTCATATCGTCACTCATTTGAGTTGGATTTACTGTAATTGCAGTATAGAAGAAAGTAAATGCGATAATTAAAAAAGCGAATGTTAAGCTATAGGCTAACGATGTTGTATTGCTGAATTGAACCAACCATGAACCTTGTAATGACGGAACAAATTGCATCAAAGCACCAGGAATGAACATCAAGGCCTGCGCAAAGATAATTGGCATTACACCAGCTGCATTTACTTTTAATGGAATATATTGACGAACACCACCAAACTGACGGTTACCTACAATTTTTTTAGCATATTGTACAGGCACCTTACGTACACCTTGAACAATTAAAATGGTAAACATTACCACAGCGAATAAAGCAACAATCTCTAAAACAAGCGCTACCGGACCTCCACCTTCACTGGCAGAACCCACACGAGCACTAAATTCCTGGCTGATTGCCTGCGGTAAGCGAGCAATAATACCAGTCATGATAATTAAAGATGTTCCATTACCAATTCCTTTATCCGTAATTTTTTCACCTAACCACATCACAAACAATGTACCTGCTGTTAATACAAAAGTAGATAACACTAAGAATAAAGTATTAGGTAATAAAATAGCTTCTGCCGGAACCTGCGTTTTAACGTAACCTACAGATTGAACGATTGTGATCGCTACCGTTAGGTAACGAGTGATCTGGTTCATTTTCTTTCTACCACTTTCGCCTTCTTTCTGCATTTTTTGAAAAGAAGGAACAGCAATACCCAACAATTGCACCACGATGGATGCAGAGATATAAGGCATTACGCCCAACGCTAAAATAGACACACGCGAGAAAGAACCTCCGGCAAACATATCAAGTATGCCTAAAATTCCAGATTTTTCGTTAGCATCTAAAGCGGTTGGATCCACACCTGGCAAAACCACGTGAGATACAAAACGGTATACCAAAAGAATTAAGAGCGTAAACAAGATACGCTCTTTTAATTCTTGAATTTTCCAGATATTACTTAAAGTAGTAAATAGCTTCTTCATTTAATAATTACAATTTTACAATAGAACCACCTGCAGCTTCAATAGCTTTTTGTGCGGTTGCAGAAAACGCATGAGCAGTAATCTCTAATTTTGCTTTTACTTCACCACGACCTAAAATTTTAACTAAGTCATTTTTTGAAGCTAAACCATGCGCTTGGAGAGCAGCGAAATCGATAGTTGTTAAGCTGTGTTTTTCAGCTAAGGTTTGTAAAACATCTAAGTTTACACCAACATATTCGGTACGGTTAATTGGTTTGAAACCAACTTTAGGCACACGACGTTGTAAAGGCATTTGACCACCTTCAAAACCGATTTTGGTTTTGTGACCTGAACGAGAACCCGCACCTTTGTGACCACGAGTTGAAGTACCACCACGACCAGAACCTGTACCACGACCAATTCTTTTGCTGTTTTTTGTAGAACCCTTTGCAGGTTTTAAATTACTTAAATTCATTTTTTTGAATTTGTGTTGCCCTTCGCTTTCACTAAACAGGTACAACGATAAATAAATAATGATTGAATTTTGAATGATTAAATGTTTGCATGATGCACATTTACTCACTCAAAACTCACTCATTTAATAATTCTATTAAATTGTTTCGATTGCTACCAAGTGGTTCACTTTGCGAACCATACCAATGATTTGTGGTGTAGCTTCAACCTCAACACTTTGGTTCATTTTAGATAATCCCAAAGCTTGAACGGTTCTCTTTTGGCGCTCGCTTCTGTCGATAACGCTTTTTACTTGTGTTATTTTGATCTTAGCCATGATATTATCCGTTAAATACTTTGTTTAAATCTATACCACGGGTTTGAGCTACTGTATAAGCATCACGCATTTTAGTTAATGCATCAACAGTTGCCTTCACCACGTTATGCGGGTTAGATGAACCTTTAGATTTTGCCAATACGTTATGCACGCCAGCACTCTCTAATACAGCACGCATCGCACCACCAGCAATTACTCCGGTACCTACTGCGGCTGGTTTAATTAAAACAAAACCACCTGAGAATTTACCAATTTGTTCGTGAGGAACAGTACCATTTAAAATAGGCACTTTCACTAAATTCTTTTTAGCATCATCCACACCTTTAGCGATTGCTTCAGTTACTTCTTTCGCTTTACCTAAGCCGAAACCAACAACACCGTTTTCATCTCCAACAACAACAATTGCTGAGAAGCTGAAAGTACGACCACCTTTGGTTACTTTGGCAACACGTTGTATACTAACCAAACGATCCTTTAATTCGATATCGGTGGTTTTTACTCTTTTTATATTGATAGTTGACATCTTACTTTTTCTTCAGATTAAAATACTAGACCAGCCTCGCGAGCACCTTCTGCTAACGATTTCACACGACCGTGGTATAAATAGCCATTTCTATCGAAAACAACTTCTTTAACACCAGCAGCAATTGCTTTTTCAGCTACTAATTTACCTACTGCTATTGATTGGTCACTTTTGTTACCTGTTCCAGAAAAATCTTTTGATAAAGATGATGCTGAAGCAATTGTTGTACCGGTTACATCGTTAATTACCTGCGCATAAATCCCTTTATTGCTTCTAAATACAGATAACCTTGGACGTTCGGTAGAACCAGTAAGTCTCTTTCTGATCCCTTTTTTAATACGATCTCTTCTTGATAATTTTTTACCTGCCATGATTACTATTTTTTAGACGCTGATTTACCTGCTTTTCTTCTTAACACTTCACCTACAAACTTGATACCTTTACCTTTATATGGCTCTGGTGCACGTAACGAACGGATTTTCGCTGCTACCTGACCGATCAATTGCTTGTCAATACTTTCTAAGATAATTTTAGGCGTCTGACCTTTTTCTGATGATGTAGTTACTTTAATCTCTTCTGGTAATTGAAATACATAATGGTGAGAATAACCTAAAACCAGGTCTAATGTATTACCTGCGTTCGTTGCACGGTAACCCACACCTACTAATTCTTGAGTTAATTTATAACCATCTGTAACACCAATAACCATGTTATTAAGCAATGAGCGATATAAACCGTGTAATGCTTTGTGTTTCTTTTGTTCTGATGGACGAGAAACTGTTAAAATTCCGTCTTCCTGACTAACAGTGATATCTGTATCTACTGCTTGTGTTAATTCACCTTTAGGGCCTTTTACACTTACTACGTTATCGTTAGATACGGTAATGGTAACACCTGCAGGGATTGTAATTGGGGCTTTTCCTATTCTTGACATTGTGCTGTTCTCCTAATAATTAATAAACGTGACACAATACCTCACCACCAATATTTAATTTGGCTGCTTCTTTATCAGTCATTACACCTTTAGAAGTAGATAAGATTGCGATACCTAAACCGTTTAATACTCTTGGCATATTTTCAACACCAGCATAGTTTCTCAAACCTGGTTTACTAATTCGCATCAAAGTACGAATAGCAGGAACTTTAGTAATCGGATTGTATTTCAAAGCGATTTTGATGGTGCCTTGAACGGTAGTATCTTCAAACTTGTAGTTCGCGATGTAACCTTTATCAAAAAGAACTTTAGTAATTTCTTTTTTAAGGTTTGATGCAGGAATTTCTACAACACGGTGGTTGGCCTTAATGGCATTCCTTACTCTTGTTAAATAATCTGCTATTGGATCTGTATTCATTTTTTATTGTTTTTGATAGTGGTTTCCTTTCCCGATTTCACATCGGCATGGGACCTGCTATCGGTTAAAATTCTTTTAAAAGCAAAAAGACTAAAGCACAAAGACTAAAGCGACATACATTCGCTTTAGACTTTGAGCTTTCAGCTTTAAGCTTATATTACCAAGATGCTTTTTTAACACCTGGTATTTTACCGTCTAGTGCCATTTGGCGAAACGTTACCCTTGAAATACCAAAGGTACGCATATAACCGCGTGGGCGACCAGTTAATTTACAACGGTTGTGTAAACGTACCGGAGATGAGTTTTTAGGTAATTTATCTAAACCCTCGAAATCTCCTGCAGCTTTTAATGCTGCACGTTTTTCAGCGTATCTAGCTACCAATTTTTGGCGCTTAACTTCGCGTGCTTTTACACCTTCTTTTGCCATTATTCTGCTGTTTTTTGATTTTTAAATGGTAATCCGAATTGTTTCAATAACTCAAGTGCTTCAACATCAGATTTCGCCGAAGTTACGAAAGTTATATCCATCCCTAAAATTTTATTGATTTTATCTATATTAATCTCTGGGAAGATGATTTGTTCAGTAACACCTAAAGTGTAGTTACCTTTTCCATCAAAACCTTTATCGTTAATACCTTTGAAATCACGAATACGTGGCAAAGCTACAGAGATCAAACGATCTAAGAACTCGTACATATTGTTATCACGTAATGTTACACGTACACCAACTGGCATACCTTTACGTAATTTAAAGTTTGAGATATCTTTCTTAGAGTTAGCCGGAACTGCTTGCTGACCAGTGATAGTAGACAATTCAACGATTGTCGTATCCATAATCTTCTTATCAGTTACAGAAAAACGACCTACACCCTGATTGATACAGATTTTTTCCAATTTAGGAACCTGCATTACAGTTTTATACTGAAATTTCTCTTTTAATGCATTTACAACTTCTTCTTTGTATTTGCTTTTTAATCTAGGTGTAGCCATTATTTAATTTCCTCCCCTGAAATTTTAGCAACTCTCACTAATTTACCATCCGCGTTTAGTTTACGACCAACACGTGTAGCTTTACCAGATTTTGGATCAACCAACATCAGGTTAGAAATATGAAGAGCAGCTTCTTTTTTAATAATACCACCGTTTGGATTTGCAGCATTTGGTTTAGTATGTTTAGATACTAAATTAACGCCTTCTACAATGGCTCTGTTTTTATCTATTTGTACTGAAAGTACTTTTCCTTGTTGACCTTTTGAATCGCCAGCAATTACTTTAACTAAATCTCCTGTGCGGATTTTAAGTTTCGATGGTGTATTTACTTTGTTTCCCATTTTATAATACCTCCGGTGCTAATGATACAATTTTCATGAATTGTTTTTCACGTAGTTCTCTCGCAACCGGGCCAAAGATACGTGTACCTCTTGGCTCATCCTGTGCGTTCAATAATACAGCTGCATTATCGTCAAAACGGATATAAGAACCATCTTTACGACGAATTTCTTTTTTAGTTCTTACAACAACTGCTTTAGAAACTGTACCTTTTTTAATATTACCAGAAGGTAATGCGCTTTTTACGGTAACAACTACTTTATCACCAATTGAAGCATAACGTTTGCCGGTTCCACCTAGCACGCGAATTACTAATACTTCTTTTGCGCCGCTGTTATCAGCAACGTTTAATCTTGATTCCTGTTGTACCATCTTATTTAGCTCTTTCTAAAATTTGTACCAATCTCCAGTTCTTGTTTTTACTCAAGGGACGAGTTTCCATAATTAATACTGTATCACCGATACCGCATTCGTTTTTCTCGTCGTGAGCCATAAATTTGGTAGTTTTCTTAACGAACTTACCATAAATCGGGTGCTTTACTTTACGCTCAACGCTCACTACAACAGATTTATCCATCTTGTTGCTTACTACTAATCCCGTTCTTGTTTTTCTTAATTGTCTTTCCATGTCGACTCTCAAATTATTTAGTTTCAGTAGCTGACTCAGTGTTTTTCACTTTAGTCAACTCAGTGTTTAAACGGGCTATGTCTTTCCTTACTTTCGCAATACGCGAAGGATTTTCGATAGCTGAAATAGTGTGTGCGAACTTTAATTTTGATAAGCTCTCTTTTTCTTCCGCAATCTTAGCTACTAATTCTTCTTTTGAAAGCCCTGTGATTTCTGAATTTTTCATTTTTCTTTTTTTTTACGTTGAGTGTAGCGGTTATAATAAACAAGTATTTACAACATTCACCTCAACACTTAACTATGCTTCTACGTAATCTCTACGTACTACGAATTTGGTTTGGATTGGTAATTTCTGAGCTGCTAAACGTAATGCTTCTTTAGCTACTTCTAAAGGCACACCTTCAGCTTCGAAAATTACACGACCAGGTCTTACCACTGCTACCCAATACTCAGGAGCACCTTTACCTTTACCCATACGTACCTCAGCAGGTTTTTTAGTTACTGGTTTGTCCGGGAATATTCTGATCCACACCTGACCTTCACGTTTCATGAAACGTGTTACGGCGATACGGGCAGCCTCTATCTGGCGACTTGTGATCCAAGTTGCTTCTAAAGATTTGATACCGAAAGATCCGAATGCTAATTCAGCTCCACGAGAAGCTAAACCCTTCATTCTGCCTTTTTGCATCTTCCTGAACTTCGTTCTTTTTGGCTGTAACATTTTATTTTGTTCTAATCGTTAAACGATGTTAATAAATCAATTATTTACGAGGACCTCTGTTAGCGCCTGCGCCACCACCTCTATTTGCTCCGGGACCACCTTGACCTGGACCACGACCACCACCTTGGTTTCCACCACGTCTGTCGTTACCACCGCCACGGTTATCTCTTCCACCACCTCTGTTATCTCTTCCACCGAATGCTGGTTTCTCTGATGCGCCTTTTGGACCGTTATTTGTCGAACCAATGTTTGGAGACAAATCACGTTTTCCATAAACCTCACCTTTACAGATCCACACTTTAACACCTATTTTACCATAAGTAGTTAAAGCTTCAGCTAAAGCATAGTCGATATCAGCACGGAATGTATGCAAAGGCACTCTTCCTTCTTTGTACTGCTCAGTACGTGCCATCTCAGCACCACCTAAACGACCAGAAGTCATGATTTTAATACCTTCAGCACCCATACGCATAGTTGATGCGATAGAAGATTTCATTGCTCTACGGAATGAGATCCTTGCTTCTAATTGTTTTGCAACACCTTCTGCAACTAATTGTGCATCAAGTTCCGGGCGTTTAATTTCAAAGATGTTAATTTGAATTTCCTTTTTAGTCAATTTCTTTAACTCTTCTTTGATTTTATCAACCTCAGCACCTGCTTTACCGATTACGATACCTGGACGGGCTGTGTGAATAGTTACAGTGATACGTTTTAACGTACGTTCGATAACCACTTTAGCAACACCACCTTTAGCGATACGGGCAGAAAGGTATTTTCTTATTTTCTCATCTTCAACTAATTTATCGGAGTAGTTGTTGCCACCGAACCAGTTAGAATCCCATCCTTTGATGATACCTAACCTGTTACCTATTGGATTTGCTTTTTGTCCCATTTCCTAAAATTAGTTTTGAGTTGTTTCTGTATTTTTACTATCTACAATCAGCGTGATGTGGTTAGAACGTTTACGAATTCTATATCCACGGCCTTGAGGAGCTGGACGTAAGCGTTTTAACTGACGGCCACCATCAACCATAATTGTTTTAACAAAAAGTTGATTTTCTTCAGGGCGGGCACCTTCATTTTTAGATTCCCAGTTTTTGATCGCAGATAATAATAATTTCTCAACTCTTATTGCTGCTTCTTTATTGGTAAACTTTAAAATGCTTAATGCTTTCTCCACACGTTCACCTCTGATAAGATCTACAACCAAACGCATCTTACGTGGTGAGGTTGGACAATTGTTTAATTTTGCTATTGCTTCCATTGTCTAATTATTTTTTCTTTTCAGCGTGTCCTCTGAATGTTCTGGTTGGAGCAAATTCTCCCAACTTGTGACCAACCATGTTTTCTGTAACGTACACAGGAATAAACTTATTACCGTTGTGTACTGCAAATGTATGATTAACGAAATCTGGTGAGATCATTGATCTACGAGACCAAGTTTTGATTACAGACTTTTTGCCTGAATCATTCATAGAGTTTACTTTTTTCTCTACGTTATGGTCAATATACGGTCCTTTTTTTATCGAACGAGCCATTATTTCTTCCTTCTCTCTATGATGTAACGATTAGAATATTTTTTAAGTTCTCTGGTTTTAAAGCCTTTAGCTAAAACGCCATTTCTTGAACGTGGGTGACCACCTGATGATCTACCTTCACCACCACCCATTGGGTGATCGACAGGGTTCATCGCTACCGGTCTAGTTCTCGGACGACGGCCCAACCAACGTTTACGACCTGCTTTACCTAATACTTCGTTTGCGTGATCTGAGTTAGATACCGCACCGATCGTAGCAAGACAAGTAGTCAAGATTAAACGGGTTTCGCCTGAAGGCATTTTTAAAGTAGCATATTTACCATCGCGGGCAGCTAATTGTGCGTAAGCACCTGCACTACGAGCCAATTGTGCTCCTTTTCCAGGGTGAATCTCCACGTTGTGGATAATAGAACCTAACGGAATGTTCGATAATTTTAAAGTGTTACCTACTTCTGGTGCTGCAGTTTCGCCCGATAATAATACCGAACCTACTTGCAATCCTTCAGGAGCAATGATATAACGCTTCTCGCCATCTGCATAATGTAATAATGCAATGCGGGCAGTACGGTTTGGATCGTATTCAACAGTAGCTACTGTTGCAGGAATATCAAATTTATCACGTTTGAAATCGATCAAACGGTATGATTTTTTGTGACCACCACCCATGTAGCGCATAGTCATCTTTCCTGTGTTGTTACGTCCACCAGACTTTTTTGATGATACAACCAATGATTTTTCGGGCGTGGTTGCTGTAATCTCCGTGAAACTAGCACCAACTCTGAAGCGGGTACCTGGAGTAACTGGTTTAAATTTTCTTAAGCCCATAGTTATAATGAATTATTAAATTAAAGGGTTGCGTAATAATCTATTGTTTCGCCGTCTTTCAACGTTACGATTGCTTTTTTGTATTTCGGGCTACGGCCAGATACAAAACCTGCTTTAGTGTAACGTGATTTAGCTTTTCCATCAACAACCATTGTGTTAACTGCAACGATAGTTACACCGTACAATTTTTCAATAGCTGCTTTAATTTGGATTTTGTTAGCCTTGTGGTTAACACTAAAGGTGAAACGGTTAGATTTCTCAGTTAAAGCTGAAGCTTTTTCGGTTAATATTGGTTTTTTTAAAATGTCCATATTATTTGGCAAACGCCTCCTCCAAAGTTTTAACAGAATCTGCAGTTAACACAAGCACACCAGCATTTAATACATCATAAGTATTTAAATCTGCTGCTGAGATTACTTTTGTTTTCTGAACGTTTCTGCTTGATAAATAGATATTATTATTTTGTGCAGGTAAAACCAATAAAGTTTTTTGAGTACCTACGTTTAACGCAGCCAATAAACTTGTATAGTTTTTAGTTTTAGCAGTTTCGAAGTTGAAATCTTCTAAAATTACCACATTGTTATCTTTTGCTTTATAAGCTAAAGCCGATTTACGTGCTAATGATTTTAATTTCTTGTTCAATTTAAAACTATAATCACGTGGCTGAGGACCGAATACACGACCACCACCATTGAATAGAGGAGATTTAATGCTACCAGCACGTGCACCACCTGTACCTTTTTGTTTATATAGTTTACGGGTCGAACCTGCAATCTCATTACGTTGTTTAGATTTGTGAGTACCCTGACGTTGGTTAGCCAAATACTGTTTTACATCTAAATAAATCGCGTGGTCGTTAGGCTCGATACCAAATACCGATTCAGGAAGTTGCACCTTGGCACCTGTTTCTTTACCTGAAATGTTTAATACTTTAACTTCCATCTGATTACTTGTCTAAGATTACGTAAGAACCTTTAGCTCCTGGAATGGAACCACTAACTACTAATAAGTTTTGCTCAGCATAAACTTTCAAAACTTGTAAGTTCTGAACTTTTACCCTGTCTCCACCTGTTCTTCCAGCCATGCGCATTCCTTTGAATACACGTGATGGGAATGACGATGCACCCAATGAACCTGGGGCACGTAAACGGTTATGCTGACCGTGAGTCTGCATACCAACACCGGCAAATCCGTGGCGTTTTACAACACCTTGAAAACCTTTACCTTTTGAGGTACCTACAACATCAACAAAATCGCCTTCTGCGAAAGAATCAACCGTTATCACATCACCTAAACTAGGTGAAGTTGTAAACGAATCGAATTCTACCAGCTTGCGTTTCGGAGTTGTGTTTGCTTTCGCGAAATGGCCTTTCAATGGTTGAGTTGTGTTTTTCTCTTTTTTCTCATCGTAACCCAACTGGATTGATGAATAACCATCTACTTCTTCGGTTTTTACCTGTGTAACTACACAAGGTCCAGCCTCGATTACCGTACAAGGAATGTTTCTTCCTTCGGCATCAAAGATACTGGTCATTCCTACTTTTTTTCCAATAATTCCTGACATTTTATCTTTTCTTTTTTAACACCCATCGAAGCAGTAGGGCTTCGTTCAAGGTGGTTGTACATCCCCCGAAAGGGACGGCAAAGATAGACAAGAAATATTAATTTTCAAATAGTTAGCCAAATATTTTTTCAAATAAATTGCTGATATAATGGGATTTAACCTAAAAAGTGAGGTTAATGGGCTATTAGGGTACTCAAAGTAAAGGCTATAAATTTGATTAAAAGCACTTTAGGCGATATTCAAGGTGTAAAAACACTTTAATTTAATCAATATTTGCCTCTAGTATACTGCTCCCGGTTTGGCTTTTTATCAGCTGTAAAAGATCGAATATAGCATTCTCGCTACAAGCATACTCATAAATCTCAGCAATCAGCGCATCACAACAGATTATGGCATCAATTAAACTGCCATTAGCCATAAAATATCGGCATAATGCGGTATAAAAAAGCATAAACTCGCCTTCGGCAAAAGCTGTCCGCTGTGGAAATGCTTCATCAAGGTTATGCTTTTTATTCAATAACTTGAAGCCTTTTTCCAAGTCACCATCAACCATCGCGGTATGGGCCACATAAAACCTTAAGTATAAGAAATCAGGAAAGAGCTGCATCCCCTTTATAGCTATCGCATCGGCCTTACTATGAAGTCCTATTGTTTTATATTGCAAAAATAATTCTGCATAAAACAATGGCATATCAGGATTTTTGATCAGCAAAGCATTAATTTGACTGATACTTTCGAGGCTTTTGTCTTCAAAAATTGACTCATACTCTTCAGCACATTCAATAATACGATCATCCAGTTCATCATTTAGGCTGTAAAGTCCCAAATCTACCTTTTGAACCCAAATTTCGTCAATATGATCCTCATCCAGCGTAACTGTGCTATTGCCCTCAAGTTTACCGCGGTAGTTGCTGGTTAAAGCATAGTATATATGCTTAAAGCTTTGCTCATTATCCTCTTACGTAATTTCATCAGACTCATCTTCGTCATTATAAAACAGGTAATTGCCCAGACCTACATTTTTATCCAACGTAGCCAAGATTTGATTTATTTTGGCAGGATCATCATTTGGTCCAACATAATATGCAGGAACACCGTCTTCTCCGAATTCGATATCAACTAAAGGGATGTGATCATCATCTTCTTCTAAGATAAATTGGACTACTTTCCAATCTTTATGCGGTTTGAAGCCACAATCGTTGGCAAAAGCTTCTCCACCGTAGATAATGTTATGTACTTTGAACAGTGTTACCTGATTTGGCCATTTGATCTGTATTTGTTATAAATCTTAGAACCTGTTTAAAAATTCAATAAAATTATTTGTATAACAGTCTGACCGTTATAAGGCATTAATAAGAACAAATTTTTGCGCTCAGCCTAACAGCAAACGCTAGGTCATATTTGCTATTAAAATTCAAACAGGATTTTATAACAACAATTTTAGCTGTTTTATCTTAATGTATAATAAAATTATTAAAAAATTAATGTGCTATCCCACCATTTAAACTGATGGTTATGATCGTTAAAATGATGACTCCAATGAGTACATAAAGGTAATCGCGTTCGATTAAAAAGCTGAAAATAGCAAAAACAATGCGTGCAATTGGCGTAAAGATAAGCATGAGGATACCAAACTGTACAATGGCATCGCCCTGGAAGGTTAATACACCTTTAAAAATTGCAGCTATAGAAGAAAAATTGTTAAGCTCGGGTTTAAAAACTTTATAATTGGTAACAGCCCCTTTATTATGAATAAGAAAAATGACGCCACCTATTAATACAATGCTCATTGAAATGATTACGCCTGCACGCAAAAGTGTACCCAGAATTACCTGGATATCTTTATCATTCAGATTTTCTTTTTTTGCTGTCTCCATTATAATCCGCTTATTCCTTTATAAATCATCTGCAGGGCCAAAAAGGCTACTACTACGGCAAACACAATTTTCAATTTATCCGTTTTAGCCCTTAGTAAAACTTTAGAGCCTAATGAAGCGCCTGTTAAAACCCCGATGCAGACTGGCATGGCAATACCAGGATCAATCTGCCCGCGGTGCAGGTACACCACCGCACTTGCTGCAGCGGTAACCCCCATCATAAAATTACTGGTGGTGGTTGATACCTTAAAGGGTAAACGCATGATATTATCCATCGCAATTACTTTTAATGCTCCACTGCCAATCCCCAGCAATCCTGATAAAGTCCCGGCGAAGAGCATCATTAAAAACCCTCCAGGAACATGTTTTACAGCATAAGGATGATCAACACCTTTATCGGGAAAAGACCCGTTGAGTTTAAAAAATTTAGCCCATTTATCGGTATCTTCCAGCGTGCTATGGTCTACCTTTTTCTTTAAAGTCATGATGGCAGAAAAGATGAGGATGCAGCCAAAAAGAATGGCAATGTAATTGGCATTAAGGTAAACGGCTATAATTGCCCCACACACCGCCCCTATCGTAGTTGCGATCTCTAAGAACATCCCAATTCTTATATTTGTAATCCCTTCTTTCACATAAGCTGCAGCAGAACCTGATGAAGTGGCAATCACTGAAACAATAGATGCACCAATCGCATAATGAATATCAACACCTAAAGCTAAAGTAAGTAGAGGAATGATGATGACACCACCACCCAAGCCTGTTAGCGAACCTAATAAACCCGCTAAAAAAGCACCCAATAAAACGATAATCGTAAACAGCAATACCGACATGCGGGCAAATATAATGCACGAATTTTGCGGAAACGAAGGATTAAAGGAATAAAATAAAGTCTATATGTTATATGGATAAATAGAATTTTAAATGAGTGAATGATTGAGTAGGTGAGTTTTGTAATAGAGAAGAATAGGTGTTTACTCATTCAATAATTGATTCATTCAAAATTCAATAATGCTCTCATTCCATAATTACTTATAAAACTTACTTTCTTTATTTTAAATGAGTGAATGATTGAGTAGGTGAGTTTTGTAATAGAGAAGAATGGTGTTTACTCATTCAATAATTGATTCATTCAAAATTCAATAATGCTCTCATTCCATAATTACTTATACAACTTACTTTCTTTATTTACATCAACATCCCGAATTGATTCATTCAAAATTCAATAATGCTCTAATTCCATAATTACTTATACAACTTACTTTCTTTATTCACATCAACATCCCGGAAACTTTCCAACAGCTCAAAAGCAATTTGCCTAACTGTTTCGGCTATTGGGGAAATTGTTGATTTGTTGCCATTGGCGTCTTTAACTGTCCACCCTGAAGTATTAAGCAATAACGGACTGGAATTAGCCAGTGATTTAATTATTTTGGCTCTGGTAAAAGGCGAACCATCCGAATCAATAATCACTTTTTTATTGCTCCACCAGTTTTCTTGTCTTACCGATTTTAAAGAAAAAGGGTCTAGCCTCGCAACATATCCCCAGCCCTTATCAGCACGATGTGTCAGTTTTAATAATCCAATAAAATTAGTAAGGCTTTTAGAATCGTAAATCTCAGAACTGCAATACAGATCCAGGTGACCTAATTTAAGCAGACTTACCAATGCTTTTGTCTGATCGGAATTATGGAAAATCACCACGATTCGATTTGCAATCGGATAGATAACAGATTCGTTTCCGTTATCGTATTCACCACAAAGTATCGCTATCTCTTTTAGTTCTCGCTCCAGCTGCGAAACCAGTTCAGATTTATTTAAAATGGTTTTCATCCTCAGTGGTTACTTACCCAATCGCTTAATCATTTCTGCACTCAAATCCCTGCCATCATTTAAACGGTTGGCAAAAAATGATTTGGCAGCTTCGAAATGTTCTTTGTATCCTTTTAAATCGCCATAACCAATAATCGATGCCCATTCGTGCACAGCCGTATGAAATTCCAGATCATCACCACGGATAGATTTATCGTAAAGTGCAGTGGTGATCGACTCTTCCAGCATTTCTTCGTTTTTGAAAAGATACTCGGCAATACCTAATCTCAATTTAAAAGGTGGCGTTTGGCAGATCAGGTTATCGTAAGGATTTACCCCCATCTTATACCAGGCATAAACCATGCTGAGCAAACTGAGGTGAGAATTCGGTTTTTGCTTATGCGCTGCATCAGATAAGCTGAATTCTTTCATAATGTTATCATCTAAAAGTAATAGCGTTCTGCTTTCATGAAACACAAAATCACGGGCGGCGTAGATTTTCTCCCTAAATTCTATTTCGTTCTCACAAATCATTAATTTGTAAAGTTCAGACTCTGCCTGAGCATAATATTTAACCTGCTTCTGTGCATATGGATTTAGTATAGCCAGGCCGGCATAGATATGAGATTTGTAACTAAAGATTCTAAGCGTAGTTAATATTTTTACATTGTCGATGCCTCCGGCATAAGCTGGATTATCCCATGGGAAAAAGCCAGCGTTCTTCCAGGCAGAGCCCATGCTTTCGAAACCCATATGTGTAACCGCCTGTGTATCGGCTACAATTCTATCGTGTTCCCTGTAATCGTCCATTTCGATAATGTTCGATTTTAAAGACTTGTAAATTTCTAAAGCCTTGGCATAAACAGCATCGGTAGCACGGTGGCGAACCACCACGAGCGTTTGTCCTTCTGGACTAAATGCCGGACCATGTAAAGAATGGCAGGTTACAATCTGGGTATCTTGGGGAAGGTGTTTTTCGAAAGCGGCAATTTCAGGATGTTTTACGGAGGTTTGGCCAGACACAATTGCGCCGAACTTTGTCGACCGTGCAAAGGCTGCCACTACCTCGTCTATTTTCTCAGCTTCTACACAATAAATAATGAAATCTGATTTTCTTGCTACCTCATGCCCATCTAATAAAACCTCAACACCTTTAGGTTCAAGTTCATTTTTTAATTCGGCAAAACGCAATGGCATGTCTGCTCCACATACTTTATAACCAGCACCTGCAAACCATACGGCGTACAATTTACCCATATCGCCTAAACCGATAATTCCTATTTGCATGCAGCAAATGTAATCTATCATGATTAATTTATAATAAAACCCAGATAAAAATGTTAATTTATAAATCGATTTTTTTAGCACTACAGGGTAAAAGTAAAATTAGATTGCCTTGTAATTGTATAAAAATGTAGTTTTACACTTTAACACCTATTATTTAAACTATGCAGAAACTTAAACCAACCCTATTGTTTTTAGCGGTTATGCTACTCGTAAACATTGCATTTGGGCAAGCTAAACAAGACACTTCAAAAAATACGGACCCTTCTCTAAATGGTCAGTATAATTTTTTGCTTAAAAAATCTAAAAGTTTATATGGTGCTAGACTGATCAATCCATCCAGATTAAGTTCTTTATGGAAAAGCGTTAATGATACTTTAAGAAAAGAGCGGAAGCAGCTTACTCAGGCTAAACAAGAAATAAAATCTCAAAAGGATAACATTGCAAGTTTAAAGGGCGAAGTAACAGGAAAAGAAAGCTCACTTGCTAGCGCCACTGCGTCTGTAAACGAAATTAGTTTTCTGGGTATCGCGTTTAACAAAGGAACCTATAATACAATTGTATGGGCCATCATCATTATATTGGGTGCTGGTTTAGCTATCGTAATTTTCCAATCAGGGAAATACCGTAAAGAAGCTAATTACAGAACTCAGCTATACCAGGAGGTTGCTGATGAGTTTCAAACGCATAAGGTTAAGGCAAAAGATAAAGAAATGAGGCTTGCCCGCGAGTTACAAGATGAACGAAACAAATGGGACGACGCCAGAGGCAGGTAATTGCTTACTAAATTTCATCAATTGGCTTTAAGCTAATTGATGAAATTCCCTATTAACATTAGCTTCTCGCTTGCCGCCAAACCATTCGGATTACAACCTGGTTTGCCTTCCGGCACTTCCAGATGTTGTTTTTTATAAAAGTCAATCCAAAAATCATCTGTCTTTCCAGTTTTTGGATTTACAAAAGTCATAGGTTCTAGTCTGAATATGTGATCTTTTCTAAAAGATCTTTCAATATAATCAGCGCAATAATAAGAATTTTCATTCAGGATATAAGTCCAGTTGTAGGGTTTCCCTAGCATTTTCCTGGCAGATATTAAAGCTGCAGAAATAGCATATTGAAAACTATCTTTTAAACGGTAGACCATAATTTTATTGTCTGCCGTTTTTTGTGTCAGATAGAATTGCTCAATACTTTCCCTGATTGAACCTTCTTTGGAGGATGCATTCAAAACAAATAAAGAATCTCGCTCTTTTTCGATAATTCCAATATGATCGAAAGCAATAGCATCCTTTTTTTGGGTAACCCGGTTAATGGCACCCGAAAGGTTGTCTTTTTCGGCGCCAACAAATATTAAATCGCCATTTTTCAAATGAGCAGTGGTAACTGTTTGCGAATTGGCAAAATTAAAAAAAAACAAAAAACCACTGATACAAATAAATATCCTCATAATATTTAGCTTTAAGTTTCTGATGGAAAAGAGATTCCTTTAATGTTCCGATATAAATCCACTGCGTACAAATCCGTCATACCTGAAACAAAATCTAAAACACTCTGCGTACGGGAGTAAATATCAGTCAGATCGGTATGATATTGCTTTGGGATCAGTTTTACCAGCTTCTGATAATAGTGCGTATTGTTGTTAATGAGTGCCGGGACAAATTCTTCCAGCAAACCAGCCATTATTTTGTAGCCCGCAACTTCTTTTTGTATTACCGAAGAGAAGTTATAAATCCGCTCCACAGATACCGCTTCTACTGCTTTCCATGCAGTAAGATAGGGTTCGGGCAAAAGATCTGTGAGGCTATGATTTAGTTCACCTTTTAATAAAGATTCCTGTTCGTGGAAGAAGATACCTGCACAAATATTAGTTAACGTATTGATGGCTTTTGCCCTCAATAAACCAATTTTCGCATCATCATCTTCGTAATCATTTTTCAACCTTTCCTCTATTGTTTTGGAATTGGAGAAAGGCAGAAGATAGTTTTTTACTTCTTCGTAAGATAAAATTTTTAGCCGATGCGCATCTTCCAGATCAATGATGCTATAACAAATGTCATCAGCAGCCTCTACCAAATAGACTAAAGGATGCCGTTTATAAATCAGGTATTCGCTTTCCTCTTGCAATAACCTTAACTCCGTTGCAATCTTTTTAAATGATTCTTCTTCCGATTGGAAAAAACCATACTTCTTTCTATGCAAAAGCTTTTTCTGTTTTCCGGCTATCGATGCACATGGATACTTCGCTATGGAGGCTAAAGTAGAATAAGTTAAAGCATAAGCATCATTCCCCTTTCCTTTTAAAGGATGAGTTAGAATTCGAATGGCATTTGCGTTACCTTCAAAATTTATGAGGTCATGCCACTGCGATTCTTTCATTTCTTTTTGGTAAACACGACCATCCCCATCGGTAAAATAACGTGAAATGGCAGCTTCGCCGGAGTGTCCAAATGCCGGGTTACCCAAGTCGTGAGCGAGTGCTGCAGCAGCTACAATATTTCCAACTTCGCTAATTAACGGAACGTCTCTGATTAATGAGGGCTGGTGTTCTTCCAGGTTATTTAGGAAGATGTTTGCCATAGAGCGGGCCACGCTTGCAACTTCTAAGCTATGCGTTAGCCGATTGTGTACAAAGACACTTCCTGGCAAGGGAAAAACCTGGGTTTTATTCTGTAGGCGTCTAAAAGGTGAGGAAAATATTAAGCGATCGTAATCTCTCTGAAAATCAGATCGGGCCTTATCCCGATCACCCGTCCAGCTTTCCTGCCCAAACCTTTTATTCGAAAGTAAATATTTCCACTCCATTAACTGCTGCTGCTTGATTCGGAGCGAAGTTAGCAAAAAGTGCCTTTAATAAAACTAATCTGATTTTCTAATCAGAACAAATTAAATGCTGTGTTCATTTTTAATCCCCTTTAGTAAAGTATAAATTGCCGTGGCATGTATTAACTGCAAATGGCTTTCTATTCTTTCCTCTTCCTGAAGAAAGGTATAATCTCCCATCATTGTAATCAGCGCAAATTTCTTAAATTATTTTCTACATTTTACACCTTGCTATAAGAGAGCAATTAAGGCGGTCCATCCCGTTTGGTGACTTGCACCTAAACCTTTACCATTATTACCATCAAAATATTCATAGAATAAAATATTATCCATAAAGTGTTCATCATGATTAAATTTAGGTTGGCCGCCGTGAATAGCACGTTCTCCATTTTCATCCTTTAGAAACATACTTTTTAACCTTAAACTTAGTTGATCAGCAATATCAGACAGGGATAAATAACTACCGGAACCTGTTGGATATTCAACTTTAAAATCGTCGGTATAGTATTCATCGAAACGCCTGATGGATTCGATTAACATATAATTAATAGGAATCCATATTGGCCCTCTCCAATTGCTGTTGCCACCAAACATCCTGCTATCACTTTCTGCCGGAATGTATTTAACCGAATAATTTTCATTATTCAACGCATAAGAAAATGGCTGTTCTTCGTAAACCCTCGACATAGAACGAACACCATAGTCAGACAAAAATTCATTGGTATCCAACATCCTTCGAAGTAACATTTTCATCCTATGGCCTCTCAACAGCGAGAATAAGTGTTTATTCGTGCCACTTTTGCCCGTCCAATGGCTTACCAGTTGTGCAAGGTCTGGACGCTGAAGCATGAATGTGGTTAACTGTTTTTTGAGTTTCTGCAACACCTCCCAATCACGATCATTAAAAACAATTACAGCAAATAATGGGATCAGACCTACCAACGAGCGTAAACGCAATCGATCAGAACCTCCATCAGGTCTTCGCAACATATCATAGTAGAACTCATCATGATCATCCCAAAGCCCAATGCCATTCCCGCCCATATCTGACATCGAGCCTGCTATGTATAAAAAATGTTGACTAAATTTTATAGCCATATCTTCGTAAACCAGATTATGAAGAGATAGTTCCAGACTAATTTCGAACATGTTCAATGCATACATAGCCATCCAGCTTGTTCCATCTGCCTGTTCTAAAAAGCCTCCCCCCGGAACGGGTTCGCTACGATTAAATATGCCAATGTTATCCAGCCCCAAGAAACCACCTTCAAAAATGTTATTGCCTTCGCTATCTTTCTGGTTTACCCACCAAGTAAAATTGATCATTAAACGCTGAAAAATTTTCTCCAGAAAAACCAGGTCACCTTTACCTTTTGCCGCTTTATCTGCCATGTAAACCTTGTACGATGCCATAGCATGTACCGGAGGATTCGCGTCAGAGAAATTCCATTCATAAGCTGGTAATTCTCCATTCGGATGAATGTAATTATCGCCTACTAAAAGGCAAAGCTGTTGTTTGGCAAAATCAGGGTCTATAGCTGCCATAGCAATACAGTGAAATGCCAAATCCCAGGCAGCAAACCACGGATACTCCCATTTATCAGGCATCAGAATAATATCATTTGCAATTAAATGGTTCCAATCCGAATTACGTTCCGGTAAGCGAATTGGAGGTGGGGTTAATCCTTTATCGCCTCTTAGCCAGGTATGCACATTGTAACTGTAAAACTGTTTACTCCACAGCAAACCTGCCCATGCCTGGCGTTGAATGCGTTTTTCATCATCAGATATACCAGTCTTGTGCTTAGTGCTGTAAAACTCATCGGCTTCCGCTTTACGTAAATCAAAAATTTGGTCAAAATCTTCAAAAGGTTTTTTTAATTGTTTGTTGCTTAACCTCAACCTGAAAGTTTTCTTTTGTTTAGCCCCAAGCGTTTCCTTAAAATGTAAAGCTACCTTTGTACCAGTCTTAGCCGGATTAATTGCATTCTGATCATTTTTGACGATAAAATCATTAATTCCATCTTTAACATAATGCGAAATATTTTCGGTGTGGTAAAGACGTTGGTTATTGGTTTCGTTATCGGTAAACAGGAACGTCGGCGTGCCATCAACATAACAAAAATATTGTTCTTCAAGCGCTTTGGCATCCAGCAATAATTCCTTATCACCTATACAACTGATTAATGGTTTTGGATCGCTACCTTCCCAGTTCCAGTTATTTCTAAACCATATTTGAGGCAATAAGTGAATTTCTGCCTCTTCTATACTCCGGTTATATACAGTATAATCTATCAGTATGTCTGCTTCATCATTTTTTGCATAATTAATAAATACATCAAAATATTTGTCCTGATCGAAAATCCCTGTTTCAATAATTTCAAATTCAGGATCATTGGTAGATCGCTTTCTTGATTCATCAAGTAATTGCTCATATGGAAAAGCCGTCTGCGGATATTTATACAACATTTCCATATAAGAATGGGTTGGCGTACTATCGAGGTAATAATAAATTTCTTTTACATCTTCACCATGGTTCCCTTCGGCATTGTTTAAGCCGAATAATCGTTCTTTTAGTATTGCATCCTTTCCATTCCATAAAGCCAAACCCAGGCAAAGGATTTGTTTATCATCGCTTATTGCCGCAATTCCTTCTTCTCCCCATCTGAAAGCCTTGCTTCTTGCACTGTCATGCGTAGTATACTCCCAGGTGTCTCCATCGGCACTATAATCTTCTCGAACCGTTCCCCATGCCCTGTCAGAAACATAAGGCCCCCATTTAAACCATTTTTTTTGATATTGATATTGTTCGCTTATACGGGTTTCTTCGGGTTTTTTCATTTCAAAGTGCTGATTGACGGTTCTATTTAACTGGAAATTTATACAAGAAATAGGGGATTAAATCTGCCGATAAGATAAATATAATATGGAAGATATTATGAAACCTAAGCAAACCATTTTGAAGCGTTATTGTTTTTTAGATAAATTACAGCATATGAAAACCAGCGTTTATAATAAAGATGAGCATACGGAAGGTTATTTCGGAAAGGGAAAAAGTGAAGAAAAATCTGATGTTCAGCAGGAATATGAAAAAGGTAATGATGGAAATGAAGTGACCGCTTTTGGTAGAGCTCCTATAGCTGAAGAAAATGCCAATGGTTTTAATGAAGGTAATATCACCGCAAAAGATGGATTGGATAATTCCGGTACTCAAGGTAAAGACTCGCTAAGCGATGATACCTATAACAGCCCTGACACCCAACATACAATAGAAAGCGCAGCAAGCGGAACAGGTAGTTCATCTGAAGATTTCAAAGATGATCAGGATAAATCTAATATTAAACAGAGAGACGAAGACAACGCGCTTAATACTGGTATCTAAATTAAAATTATGGAATTATTGAAATATGCTTTTTGGAGTGCTGCATCTGTTTTTGTGCTTCACTACTTAACCAAAAAAAGATTAATGGACGGAAAGTCTGTAGTTGATGATGTTATTGAAAAAACACCAAAAATAGTTAAAGAAGTGAATACACTGAGTCGTAATATTAAAATGGACTATCAGCAAACCGTTGGCCTATATTAGCACAAGTTAATCTATGGTTAATATTAGAAAGATGAAACTCATAGCTGCATATTGACGAAAGTCAATAAAAAATAGCTTATTATTTTAAATATTACAGCGAATTCTTAATTTTGATATTAATAGAAACTCGCAACTATTTACAATTTAATAAATATACTTGAGGACATTAATGTTTCTGGGTTACACTTTAAGATGTGGAGTTTTTAAGTGTTTCATCTACCGTGGAGCTAAACTATTGAAAAGGGATTAATAAAAATTAGCCCCTTTTCTCATTTATAAATCTTTACCACCCACACCCTTTTCGTCCGTATTATTTCTGTTTGCGAGATCCTCACTTGTACTTAGATTCGTATTTTTAAGATTTTCGTTGACATCAATCTTTGCTTCCTGAACTTGAGCAATATGATCTTCATCCGGAACATCTTTTCTTTTGAAAGTTGAATTGCTGATGCTATGTCCGTATGTAGCATCTTCATGATCCCATTCTATATTCTGGTCATACTTTTGATCCTGATTATCTTTCTGAGCTCCATGTGCTTTATTATCAGTATTCATATCATATATATTTTAGTTACTTTAATGGTAACACCCCCGTTTCTAGAAAGTTTATTAATTTGCTATTTAATTTGCATGACAGTTAGTATAACAATACAGTTTTGTTAATGTCAACATCATTGAACGTTCAATAAATTCATGTAATTCAAACGGCTTATTATGGGCATAAGAGCTCACTCAACTAATCCTTAATACATATCGTGTATTTAAAATTTAATTCTACTAAAATGATTTAAAGCGTATAAATACCTACATTTTCCGTATAAACACATATTTCCGATTTTGATATTATTTCGATATTTGGCTTTAACTAGATTGACTAATATCAAACAAATTTGAAGATTCCAATTAAAATTTTAATCGTTGACGAACACGCAATTGTAAGAAATGGAATTATTTCCCTTCTGGAAAAAGAGATAAATATTGAAGTAATTGGCGAGGCAGCTCATGGAATAGAGGTTCTTCGCTTAATTCAAAATGGCTTAAGGCCCGATGTGATCATTACCGACATCGAAATGCCTGAGATGGATGGTCTGGAACTTACCTCTTTGGTTAAGTTGAATTACCCTGAGATTAAAGTACTGATTCTTACCACAACAGATAGTAAAAATGATGTAATCAAATTTTTCGATGCAGGCGCTGATGGTTACCTACTTAAAAATATTTCGATAGCTGAAGTTGTATTTGCCATCGAACAGATTTATACGGGTTACAAATACATTTGTTCTGCAATTGGCATTAAACTATTGGGCCATTTTCGATCTTCTTCAAGTGGCCAGCAAGACTTGAAAGCTAATATCCAAATTTCTAATAGAGAGAAGGAAATTCTGAGTTTGATTGCTGAGGGTTACACCAATAGCGAAATTGCTGAAAAGCTCTATACAAGTAAGCGAACAATCGAAGGAAACCGACAGACGCTGCTGGACAAAACCGGCAAAAAAAATACTGCAGCCTTAATCAATTTCGTGGTAAGGAATGGAATAATAGATTAATCCGTTATTTTACTCCTTTTTGCTGATCTAAACCAGTATTGCTATCTACATCCTTTTTACCAGATCCATTTTCGTCTCTGTGTTCAGGTGGATTTTCCATTCTGCTTTCCTCCAGTTCAGAAAAATCACCACCTTTTTGATTGGCAACCTCACCATGCGAGGATGGTTTTTCTTTCAGTTCTTCTTTTGGATCTGCAAAATCCTGACCTTTCACCGGTAAACTTTCTTCTTCTTTTAATGGCTTGCTCATGAAAATTAAACCTCTGGTATTCATTTTTGTTTGAAAAGATAGGCAATAAAAAAAAGTCGTAATTTTCATCACGACTTTTCTTTAACCTTTTTAAATCAATTAAACTTTGATTTCAACTTCAACACCGCTAGGTAATTCAAGTTTCATTAAAGCATCAACTGTTTTAGAGTTAGAGCTATAAATATCTAATAAGCGTTTGTAAGCGCATAATTGAAATTGCTCTCTAGCTTTTTTGTTAACGTGTGGAGAACGTAAAACAGTAAAGATTTTTTTCTCTGTAGGAAGTGGAATTGGTCCACTTACAACTGCACCCGTAGGTTTTACAGTTTTTACGATTTTCTCAGCAGATTTATCTACTAAATTGTAATCGTAAGATTTTAATTTGATTCTGATTCTTTGGCTCATCTTATTTTCAATTATGATTCCCTGTTAGAGCTATTAACAACAGGAATCGGATTTATCATTTGTAGTATCGAGTATTTAGTATCGAGTATCAAGATAATAATCCGTCTTGATACTCAATACTTGATACTAAAATACTTATTCTAACTAGTCTTCAGATTTTACTCTTCCTTTAGATTTAGCAATTACTTCATCCTGTACGTTTTTAGGCGCAGCTTCGTAATGGTCAAATTCCATTGTAGAAGTTGCACGTCCTGAAGTGATTGTACGTAACTGAGTTACATAACCAAACATTTCAGAAAGCGGCACAGTTGCTTTAATTACCTGAGATCCGTTACGGGTATCCATACCTAATAACTGACCACGACGACGGTTCATATCACCGATTACATCACCCATGTTTTCTTCAGGGGTTAAGATTTCGATTTTCATGATTGGCTCCATCAAAGTAGGTTTACATTTAGGTAAAGCTTCGCGATATGCCATTTTAGCTGCTAACTCAAATGATAAAGCATCTGAATCGACTGCGTGGAATGAACCATCCGTTAAACGAACTTTCATATCAGGAAGTGGGTAACCTGCTAATACACCATTAGCCATAGAAGCTGCAAAGCCTTTTTCTACAGAAGGAATAAATTCACGTGGAATTGAACCACCTGTAATTTCGTTTACGAATTGTAAACCACCTTTTTCAAAATCAGCATCAATTGGTGAGATAATTACAGAAATATCTGCAAATTTACCACGACCACCTGATTGTTTCTTGTATGTTTCACGGTGAGTAGTTGTACCGAAAATAGCTTCTTTGTAAGCTACTTGTGGTGCACCTTGATTAACTTCTACTTTAAATTCGCGTTTTAAACGATCAATTAAGATGTCTAAGTGAAGCTCACCCATACCAGAAATTACAGTTTGGCCAGTTTCCTGATCAGTCTGAACTCTGAATGTTGGATCTTCTTCCGCTAATTTACCTAAACCAATACCTAATTTATCAACATCAGCCTGAGTTTTAGGCTCAATAGCTAAACCGATAACTGGCTCTGGGAAATCCATTGATTCAAGAACAATTGGATGTTTCTCATCACAAAGTGTATCACCTGTTTTGATGTCTTTAAATCCAACTACTGCAGCAATATCACCAGCAGCCACATTTGGCACAGGATTTTGCTTATTAGCATGCATTTGGAAGATACGGGAAATACGTTCTTTATTTTCTGAACGAGAATTATAAACGTAAGAACCTGCTTCTAAGTTACCCGAGTAAACACGGATAAAACATAAACGACCTACGAAAGGGTCAGTTGCAATTTTAAAAGCTAAAGCTGCAAATGGCTCACTAATGCTCGGTTTTAATAAAACTTCTTCGCTAGTATCCGGGTTAGTACCAATAACACCTTCGCTATCCATAGGTGAAGGCAATAATTCCATCACATAATCAAGCATAGTCTGAACACCTTTATTTTTGAAAGATGAACCACAAACCATAGGTACAATTTTAGCATCTAAAACAGCTGCACGTAAAGCATCTAAAACTTCACGTTCTGTGATTGTTTCTGGCGCCTCGAAGAATTTCTCCATTAACGACTCATCATAATCAGCAACTGATTCCAGTAATTTCTCTCTCCATTCAGCAACTTCATCAATCATATCCTCTGGGATAGGCACTTCAGTAAAGGTCATCCCTTTATCGTGCTCATTCCAAACAATACCACGGTTGTTGATTAAATCAACCACACCTTTAAATCCGTCTTCAGAACCGATAGGTAATTGCAATGGAACTGCATTACTACCTAACATTTCTTTAACTTGTTTAACAACTTTTAAGAAGTCTGCTCCGGAACGGTCCATTTTATTAACGAAACCAATACGAGGCACACTGTAGTTGTTTGCTAAACGCCAGTTAGTTTCCGATTGAGGCTCAACACCATCAACAGCCGAAAACAAGAACACTAATCCATCTAATACACGTAATGAACGGTTTACCTCTACGGTAAAATCCACGTGACCAGGTGTATCAATAACGTTAACATGATATTTTTGACCTCTGTAATTCCAATCAACCGTAGTTGCTGCAGAAGTAATTGTGATACCACGCTCTTGCTCTTGTGCCATCCAATCCATTGTTGCAGCACCTTCGTGCACTTCACCAATTTTATGACTTACACCAGCATAATAAAGAATACGCTCTGTTGTTGTAGTTTTACCTGCATCAATGTGAGCCGCGATTCCAATATTTCTTGTAAATTTTAAATCTCTTGCCATTATGTTTTTAGTATCTGTGTAATCTTACTAATCTGTTAATTCTAATTACTAGAATCTGAAGTGAGAGAACGCTTTGTTAGCTTCAGCCATTTTGTGCGTATCTTCTTTCTTCTTAACAGCAGCACCTTCGCCTTTAGCAGCAGCAACGATTTCACCAGCTAATTTCTCTTTCATGGTTTTTTCACCACGACGACGAGCATATAAAATTAACCATTTCATACCTAAAGCTGTTTTACGCTCTGGTCTAACCTCAGTTGGAACCTGGAAGTTAGCACCACCAACACGACGAGATTTAACCTCTACAGCTGGCATAATGTTAGTTAAAGCACGTTTAAATATCTCTAAACCGTTTTCACCTGCTTTTTTCTCAGCAATTTCAACAGCATCGTAAAAAATATCATAAGCGATAGATTTTTTTCCATCGTACATCATATTGTTTACAAAACGAGTTACCTGAACATCGTTAAATTTTGGATCAGGAAGAATAATTCTCTTTTTTGGTTTTGACTTTCTCATTTCTTATTTCCTCCCGATTATTTTTTCTTTCCTTTTGCAGGCGCAGCAGCTACTTGACCTGGTTTAGGACGTTTTGTACCATATTTTGAACGACGTTGGTTACGACCAGCTACACCTGATGTATCTAATGCACCACGGATGATGTGATAACGTACACCTGGTAAATCTTTAACACGACCACCACGGATCAATACGATTGAGTGTTCCTGTAAGTTGTGACCTTCTCCAGGAATGTATGCATTCACCTCTTTACCGTTCGTTAAACGAACACGGGCTACTTTACGCATTGCTGAGTTTGGTTTTTTAGGGGTAGTGGTGTACACACGTGTACATACACCTCTTCGCTGTGGACAGCTGTCCAACGCTGGAGACTTACTCTTGAACTCCAGTGCTACTCTACCTTTTCTAACTAATTGTTGAATGGTTGGCATTGTGCTTTTTTATGTTTTTATTAAAAAATTACCGCTCCCCCGGCATCTTCGCAGATAGCCTATAAAACGGACTGCAAAAGTAGAACAATTCTTTTTAATAATCAAGGGGTTAAGGCAAAAAATTTCCGGTTCGCTGTTATTCGTTTACAGTTGAAGACTAGCGGGTTGCAATTCTGTTAATATTTTCAGTTAACAATTTAATAGATAAGTGCTTTAATTTTGTTGTCAGTCTTTAGGTTATCGTTGATCAGGTTCCTAACGCTTATCTGCATCATGCCTAATAAGCGTTAGGAACTTTCATCATAACAACTTAAACCCGCATTTTTATGGAACGTTAATTCACCGTACTCCTGGGATTACTTCTTTCTTTTGACGATCCTGCATTGCTAATTTTATAATTTAGAGATAAATAAAAATACCGCGTAATGGTATTAAAACGAATATCCTCTATCCTGCTTCCATTAATGGTTCGGTCTATATTTGTATTCTGATTTAAAATATCAAAGCCTTTCAGGGCCAGGGTTATTCTCCTATCCATAAAATATTGTTCAAAACCTGCGTTCAATAAAAACACATTATTATTAAATCCATCGGCCCTGCCAGCCGTACCATTATGCTGCAACTCGCCATTTAAACGCGTATTTTTGATAAACTCATAGCTAATACTTGCACTGTTGGAGAAATTGAAATACTTGTTATCGATAGCACTGGGCTGTGAATTATTTACCCTGCTATATTGAACACTGATATAAATTCCGGCATTTATCTTATCGTCAATATCATAACTCAAATTGGCATTAGGTCCGAAGTTATAGCGATTGGTCATATTTTTCTCGCTATTGATAAAAGAGGTGCCGTGTGAAATAAATAAATTAATCCCATAACCAGTTCTCAAACCTTTAATTTTTGTAGGTTGTCCAAAATTTGTCCCAGTGTTAATATAATAGTTGCCATCTACATTTACAGGTTGCACAAATTGAACACCATCTCTGTAAACAATACTATTCCCTACATCGTCTAAACTATAATTGATTAAGAAGTATCCGTTCCAATACTTGTTATTATCAGGACTGAAAGTGTTAAAATTAACAGATAACCGATGGCTTTTTCTGGCTTCTAGATTCGGATTTCCTTCACGCCTGTACAACGGATTGGTATTATTTTGAACAGGCTGAAGATCATTTACAGATGGCAGATTAACATTAGCATTGTAATTTAGTTGTAGCGTTTGGTTGGTAGCGTTTCTAAAATTAAAACTAAACCTTGGCAGGATGTTGTAATATTTCTTTTCGATATTATTGATATTTGTGCCTAAACTATTAAAAGCCGAAGCGTCTAACCCAGTCTCCTGAAATCCAAACCCCAAATTGTAGGTCCATTGCGTACGGTTGTAGATCAAACCTATTCGGGCAGTTTGTGTCCAGGTTCTGTTTTCTAACAGGTTACTGAGATCAGGCACAACGGTATCATAAGTATTATTTAGGGGATTATAACTCCATGTGGATTGTTGCGCGTTTACTTTACCATCATTGCGAATATAAGCGATATTACTATTGAGTTTTTTATTAATAATAGGCCTGATGTAATTGATAGAAACAGAGGTAGTTCTCGACTTATTTTCTTGTTCTGCTTGCTGGTTTAAGTCGGTAATATCTACACCACCAGTCTGGTAATTATTAATGATTGATTGGTTTAGCCAGTTAGAATTAAAAGTATTTTGCGTTCCGTTTAAGCCGAAAATAACAGAACCTTTATTTAGGCGGCGTGTAGCCGAAAGCTCTCCAAAAAAAGCTGGTGTAGAATTCTTTTGATCCAGTAGCTGATTTCCATCATTTACTTCTCCAGCCCGGTCTAAAGTGGTATTAAAATCCCGGCTGTTAATATTAGTGGTATAATTTAAAATCGCATTCGATCTAAAGAGAAGGTCTGTTAATGAATCTGGATGATATTCTACCTTAAAGTTGAAACGATGGGCCTGATTATCAGAGTTGCGATTTGACGTTTCGTTCGTTCTCAATACATCATCCTCATTAATGTCTTGTACATTAGAAAATCGGGTACCTAAACCTTTACTAAAATAGGTGAAATAACTACTACTTAATGTTAATTTATCCTTAGCTCCCCAACTGTTGCTAAAATTAACGCCGCCACTGTGAGTAGTTACCTCACCCATGGCACTATTGTCGAAAACGCCTGAGCCGCCGATGGTGGTTCGTCCGTTATTTACGTTGATTGAAAAACCTCCGCCACCTGGAGGAGCGAAAATGTTTCCTAAATTACCACCAGTAAAGCTGTTTAAATCCTCATATTGGAAACTGGCATTACTCACATTGTTACTCATACCCAAAACTGCAAACTGCATCTTTTTAGTAAAATGATTTGCACTCAGATAACTACTATATCGTGCTGTTGTGCCGCCTAATAAATTTGCATTACCGAACCAACCATTCTTTTTATCTTCTTTAATAGTTAGGTTGAGGACCTTTTCCCGCTGACCATCATCTATTCCTGTAGCCTTCGCTTCTAAGGTTTTACTATCAATTAACTGCACTTTTGCAATTACGTCTGCAGGCAGGTTCTTCGTAGCTGTTTTAGGATCAGTGCCGAAAAAATCTTTCCCATCTACCGTGAGCCGGGTTACTTTCTGTCCTTGCACCAGAATGCTTCCATCTTTATCAATGGTTACACCAGGCAGTTTTTTTAATAAATCCTCAACAGCTGCATTGGGTTGCGTTTTATAAGCATCAGCATTAAACTCTACAGTATCTTTTTTAATGGTGGCGGTTGCATATTTCCCAGCTACTGATACCTCTTTTAATGCAATGGCATCTTCCTTTAATTTTATTGTTCCGAAATTCACTCCTTTACCATTAACCGTTAATGATTTTGAAAAAGAGAGATAACCCATAGCTGATATTCTGATCAGATAATTTCCATCAACTACGTTTCTCAATAAAAACTCCCCTGCTTTATTAGTTACCACACCAATTTTTTTTGTTGAATCAGATTTATGAGTTAAAATAATCCCCACATATTCCAATGGCAAATTTGTTTTATCATCAACTACTTTACCAATGATAGCGGCTCCTTCTTGTGCGAAGACCTTCGTAGATAAAAAGCAAAGTAAAATAAGTAAGTAGTTTTTCATAAAATGAAGTCGTTTTTTAGTTTGTTTATGATGAGGAGTTCGGCTCAATTCAACCATAAGACGCAGGAAGAATCAAAATGTGACAATATTTTTCATTTTATTTGAAAAATAACTCACAACTAGTGATCAGATGAATATCTATATACTGTACATTTTTATCAGATCACTGAAAAAAATAAACGTAAAAAAAAGGGATATGCAATTTGCACATCCCTTTTGATATTTAAACTCGTGACTCCGAACTACAGACTCATGACTAGTTTTTAGTAACGATATTCGTCTGATTTGAATGGACCTTCTACCGGCACACCAATATAATCAGCCTGGTGTTGATCTAGAACATCTAATTCCACACCGATTTTAGCTAAGTGTAAACGTGCAACTTTCTCATCTAAATATTTAGGTAAAACGTAAACTTTGTTTTCGTATTTATCTGTATTTGTCCAAAGTTCCAATTGAGCTAAAGTTTGGTTAGTGAATGAATTACTCATTACGAAACTTGGGTGGCCAGTTGCACAACCTAAATTTACCAAACGACCTTCGGCCAATAAGATGATATCTTTACCTTCGATAGTATATTTATCTACCTGTGGTTTAATTTCAACTTTAGTTGAACCATATTTTTCGTTTAACCACGCAACATCAATTTCATTATCAAAGTGACCGATATTACAAACGATTGCTTTATCTTTCATCACTAAGAAATGCTCGCCGCGTACGATATCACGATTACCAGTCGTAGTTACAATAATGTCTGCTTCTTTAACAGCTGTCGCAAATTTCTTAACTTCATAACCTTCCATTGCCGCTTGTAAAGCACAAATTGGATCAATCTCCGTTACAATTACGCGTACGCCTTGTGAACTCAAAGATTCTGCAGAACCTTTACCCACATCACCATAACCACAAACAACAGCTACTTTACCAGCCATCATTACATCAGTTGCACGACGAATTGCATCTACTAATGACTCACGACATCCGTATTTGTTATCGAATTTAGATTTAGTTACAGAATCATTCACGTTAATTGCAGGTAAATGCAATGTTCCGTTTTTCATTCTTTCGTATAAACGGTGAACACCAGTGGTGGTTTCTTCTGATAAACCTTTGATGCCAGCAATAAGCTCAGGATATTTATCAAAAACCATATTGGTTAAATCGCCACCATCATCCAAAATCATGTTTAATGGTTTCTGATCTGCACCGAAGTGTAAAGTTTGCTCAATACACCAGTCGAATTCTTCTTCGTTTAAACCTTTCCAGGCATAAACCTGAATACCCGCAGCAGCAATTGCCGCAGCAGCATGGTCTTGTGTAGAAAAAATATTGCATGATGACCAGGTTACTTCAGCACCCAAAGCCACTAATGTTTCGATTAAAACAGCCGTTTGGATGGTCATGTGCAGACAGCCTGCAATGCGAGCACCTGCTAACGGTTGCGAAGGACCGAATTCTTCGCGTAAGCTCATCAAACCTGGCATTTCTGCTTCGGCTAATTCGATTTCTTTACGGCCCCATTCTGCCAGTGAAATGTCCTTAACTTTGTAAGGGATATAAGTTGTCTCTACTGATGACATAATTATTTGTTTTTAAATGTGATGCAAAGTTACGGCATCCCTTTGTGAAAGCCAAATATTTAAAAGAGCAACCCGGTTTGTTGAATGTAAAATAGTTTATCTTTTATTCAACGGAGATATTCCTCAAGCCAAACATTTTACTTCTTCAGCAAATATAAAAAGCAGCGACTTGCAAGTCAGATTGCCTCAATAATTTTTTTGCTACGGAAACACAGATCGCACTAAATTATTTTTTCTAACCCTTTAAACATATTCATTAAAAAAAAATAAAACAAAATGCATACTAAATGGTTTTAATATCATCTATTCCCTATTTCATGCAACGTATGTTTACCGTTATCCAATGGATAACTTATAAAATCTGCAATTTGTCTGTAAAGCAATCTCTGTTTTATAAATACTTCGAAAGTATTGCTTATACAGTTATAGGCATAGCCATTTTACTTTTTCTATGGTGGAGTGGGATCCTTGCTTCTTCAGTAAGGGAATTATTTGTTAGCTAATTAAAAATATTCTTCCTGAGAATACTTTAAATTTTGAGAATGAATAAACAATTACTCTCTTAACATTAATAATTCCTCAAAGCATTTTTAACCAAGGCTGTCTGATAGACAATTACAATGCATCTGATAAATTCTTTATTACGCCGGCATCTTCAGGAACCAGAACATTTACACCAGCAAACGGAAATAATTATTTAGAATAGGTTGGTGACTACAGGCATCATTCTTATGCTGAATAAGAAGTGATTCTGATGAAATATGCTCGTAATAAAAGTTAGTCTTGCGAAAATGAGACTCACTATCTATTGGTATTTTAACTATTTCTATAAACTTATCTACCTTTCAATGATAACTTGATTGAATAAAGCTATTGTTTATATGAGCATCATATTTGTATGTTAAGAAAAGAAATCAAATAATCGATAACTCGAAATCTAAAATCAAACACTTATAACACAAGTTTATAGTTCTTAAGATAAACTGGTAAATTTTTAGATATTATTTCCACCTCCACTCACCAGCAATCGTTAGTGGTTCTTTTAGGTTTTGAGATTCCAGGAAAGCCCTCAGTTCATCTTCTTCCTGAACACCGACAGGAATTTTTGGAGTGTTAGCTAATGCATAAGTAAGCATAGCACTGTAACGAACAGTATTTTTTAATTCCTGTTCATCTACCAATTTGAATGAATCGCCATCAGAGTGATAGAACGGGCCCGAATTGTTTGGCAATTTACCACCAAAGCCACCACCAGTCGGAATTCCTTCCAGCATAAATGGCTGATGATCGCTGTGTAATCCTGCACCTGCGTTAAACAAGTTTTTAAACCCGGTATCGATTTTTACAATGTCGGCTCCCCAGGCAGTGAACAATTCTTTCATTTCAGCACGGGATGTAGCGAACCCTTTTGGATCATTCGTCATATCGTAATTCAACATAAACTTAACCTGATCCAGATTTTTATCTTTCTTAGCTTGATCGATATAGGCTTTAGAACCCAATAAACCCTGCTCCTCACCCATAAACAAAACAAATTCTACGGTACGCTTTGTTTTTAGGTTTAACTTTCTAAAAGTCCTCGCCATATCTATAACAGCGAATGAACCAATCCCATTATCAATTGCTCCAGTGGCTAAGTCCCAGCTATCTAAATGCCCGCCGACAACAATTTTATCTTTTGGTAATTCAGTTCCTTTAAATGTTGCCACTACATTTCTGGCTTTAATTACTCCTGAAAAATTGGTCATGGCGATGTGTGCGGTTTGCGACTGGCTTTTAAGTTTTTCTTTCAATGCCATTCCGTCTTCCAATCCGATACAAATTGCCGGAATTAAAATCAGTTTTCCGGTTACCGAGGCTGTACCTGTTAGTAAAACGCCATTTTTAACAGTATTAATGATAATTACGCCTGTAGCACCATATTTTGTTGCAATTGCCGTTTTTTCTGAACGATGTAGTGATTTTGTTTCGGCAGGTGAACCAGGCAAAATGCCTAAATATATTAACGCAATTTTACCTTTAAATTTAGCTGGATCGGCTTGATAGTCTGTTTCCATACCATTGCCCGCATCTACGATTTCGCCAGTGATATCTGCATTAATTGGAGAATGTGCCAAGGTTACGGCTTTCATTTTGGTTAAGTTTCCTTTATCCGTCCCTATTTCTACCGATATTGTTTTTCTGGCCCAACTTTCGACTTCGAACGGTTGAAATTTAACGTCGCAACCATAAGATTTCAATAAGTCATAGGCATATTGTTCTGCCTTCGCTCCATTTGCAGAACCTGTTAACCGATGGCCGATGGTTTCGGTTTCATACTTTAGGGTTTGATATGCTTTAGAATTTTGCTGTACATCCGTATTAATTTTTGAGAAGATACCTCCAAATTTATCCTGAGCATTAGAGAAAAGGGTACTACAAATAATTATTGTTGAGAAAAGGTATTTCATTTAGTTGGTTTATGTGCTAAAATTACAAATTTACAGGGTAGTTTTTATGCTGTAACATAGATTTTGCTTAGCTGGTATTTTAATCTACTACAGATAATAGCTTTGTAAAAAACTTACACCACCTCAGACATCTTAGTGAATATAAACTAAGATCATCGACGGTTTAACGACTTAGGTGTCTAAGGTGGTTATATTATTTTAACTGGATTGAGTACGACGATAAGGAATGTTTCCTAAAAATTTACACCACCTAAGACATCTTAGTAAATATAGACTTAGGTCATAGACGGTTTAATGGACTTAGGTGTCTAAGGTGGTTATGTTATTTTAACTTGATTCAATACAGCAATAATGACTTTTTGCAAGAAAATTTATACCACCTAAGACATCTTAGTAAATAAAAGCTAAGATCATCGACCTTTAATGGACTTAGGTGTCTAAGGTGGTTATGTTATTTTAACTGGATTGAGTACGACTATAAGGAATGTTTCCAAAATACTTACACCACCTAAGACATCTTAGTAAATAGAAGCTAAGATCATCGACCTTTAAAGGCCTTAGGTGTCTAATGTGGTTATATTATTTTAACTGAATTGATTACAATGATAGGGAATGTTTCCAAAATACTTACACCACCTCAGACATCTTAGTAAATATAAACTAAGGTCATAGACGGTTTAATGGACTTAGGTGTCTAAGGTGGTTATATTATTTTAAAGGAATGTTTTCCAAAAATCTTATGCCTTTTAAGACACCTCAGAAAAATAAACTAAAACAATGACTTAAGAAGCCTAAAGTGGTAATATATTATTTATGCAATATCTTCTTCGGGAAAACCAGTGATGCCACAACGCTGATCACTAAAATACTCACTATGATAATTAGCGAGTGCTGGGTAGTGAAACCTAACTTTTCCAGGTAGACATGACCTAACATTTTCACCCCAATAAAAGCCAGCAACACGGCTAAACCCGTTTTTAAATAGTGGAATTTATGGATAATATTCACCAGTAAAAAGAACATGGAACGTAAGCCCATGATGGCAAAAATGTTTGAAAAAAATACAATATATGGATCTTTTGTAACCGCGAAAATAGCCGGAATCGAATCTACCGCAAATAATAAATCTGTAAATTCTACAATTAGTAAAACTAAAAACAGGGGCGTAACCAGCGTCTTATGATCTATTTTAACAAAGAAATTCTTTCCCTCATATTTAGGGTGTATGGAGAATATCTTCGAGGCCCATTTAACAACAGGATGGTTTTCAGGATCGATTTTTTCATCCTCTTCTTTACTGAAAAACATTTTCACCCCGGTAAAAACGAGGAAAGCACCAAAGATGTAGAGGATCCATGCAAATTTAGTAATCAATGCCGCACCAACGAATATGAAGATGAAACGCATAATGATTGCACCTAAAATCCCCCAGAAAAGCACCCGGTGGTAATATTTTTCCTCTACTGCAAATGCAGAAAAGATCAGTACAATAACAAAGATATTATCAACAGATAAAGCGTATTCAATTACATAGCCTGTTAGAAACTCTAAACCTAAATTCTTTTTATAAACGCCCAGACTGCCTTCAAAATCATTTGGAATCAGCTTAATATGATGTTGATGCTTGGTAACAATTTCCTGTAGATGGGCAAAATCCTTAATTCCGTGTAATTGATGCCCTTCGGTAAGCAATACAAAGTAAAAACCAATGGCAAAAGCCACCATGATCAAACTCATAATTCCGGCCTGCTTCAAACTTACTACATGTTCTTTACGACTAAAAAGCCCTAGATCCAAAGCTAGAATGATGACAATAAACAACAGAAAACCAATACTAAAAAGCAGCTCGTTACTCATTATTTTTTACGTTCGGTAGTGTAAAGCACAAGTTCCTCTAAACCTGTTCTGGCTTCTCCCGCATCAAACTGACGCAGAATATCAAATGCTTCTTCCTGGTATTGTAACATTTTCTCGTTTGCGTAATAAACACCCTCGTGTCCATTTACAAAATCTATAATTTGCTGAATCTTTACCGGATCATCCTGATGGTTTTTCACCAGATTAATGATTCGTTTCCGTTCAGATTTATCAGCGCGGTTTAAAGCATAAATTAGCGGAAGAGTTACTTTTTTTTCTTTAATATCAATCCCCAATGGCTTCCCAACATCATCTGTTCCAAAATCGAAAGTATCATCCTTAATCTGAAAAGCAATTCCAACTTTCTCTCCAAATAAGCGCATCTTTTCGATTACTGTATCATCAGCACCAGCCGAAGCCGCTCCTGCAGCACAACATGATGCAATTAATGAGGCTGTTTTCTGACGGATAACATCAAAATAAAGTTCTTCAGAAATATCCATTTTCCGCACCTTTTCAATCTGTAGCAACTCTCCCTCACTCATCTGCTTAACGGCTTCAGATACAATTTGTAACAATCTATGTTCGTTATTGTTTACAGAAAGCAGCAATCCTTTAGCAAGTAAAAAATCGCCAACCAATACGGCAATCTTGTTTTTCCAAAGTGCGTTGATAGAGAAAAACCCACGGCGTTCATAAGCATTATCAACCACATCGTCATGCACCAGCGTTGCCGTATGTAACAACTCCACTAAAGCAGCGCCACGATGGGTAGATTCGGTTATACCGCCACACAGTTTAGCCGCAAAAAACACGAACATCGGTCGCATTTGTTTCCCCTTTTGCTTTACAATATAGTGGGTAATCCTATCCAACAACGGCGCGTCGCTATGCATAGACTCCTTGAACGTTTTTTCAAACGCTTTGATATCAGTTGCTATAGGTTTTTTTATCTGTTCGATTCCCGGCATTAAGTCGAAAAATTTTGATTGCAAACTTAAGCTAATTTCCCATAAAAAAGTAATGTATTATGAAGCATTATAATGGGTTGGAAAGCAATGGCCGTAATTATTAACATCTCCCCTCCTGCTTTTGCCTATAGTCCTCGCCCTCATACTTCAGGCTGCGGGCTATTGGGGCGCAATCAGGTTTAAATTGAACGTTGCTGCTCGTAATCTTCCCCTCAAGCCGGAACATCAGATGATCAAAAATTTACTTTCATCCTTCAAAAGTTTACATTTAAACCGATAATTTAGGATTTATGAAAAAGCGCTATAAAGTACTAATTGGTTTTTCGGTATTGATAATCGCCGGATATCTGCTTGGGCCAAAGCCAAAGAAACCAATGTATGATACCTCGCTGGCATCTGTTCCTGATATTCAGGATCTTGATGACTATGTTAGTGCAATGGAAAAAGCCAATAAACTGAAGCCAGGAAATGAGGCCGAAATTGTCTGGGCAGATTCCAGTCACCAACAAACAGAATATGCAGTGGTTTACTTACACGGGTTTTCTGCTTCAAAAATGGAAGGAAATCCGGTTCATCTGAATTTAGCAAAAGCATTAAATGCCAATTTATACCTGGCGCGTTTAGCAGACCATGGAGTAGACACAGTAGCACCTATGCAATATTTTACAGCAGACAGGCTTTGGGAAACCAGTAAGCAAGCTTATGCAATTGGTCAGAAATTAGGTAAAAAAGTAATTTTGGTTGGCACTTCTACCGGTGGCACCGCAGCCTTAAAGCTTGCATCAACCTATCCAAAAATTAATAGCCTGATATTAATGTCGCCCAATGTGGCCATCAATGATAGAAATGCTTGGTTGCTAAACGATCCCTGGGGTTTGCAAATTGCCCGTCGGGTTTTAGGCAGCGATGAAAGAACGGTGGATGGAAGAACAGCAGTATACAAAAAGTATTGGTACACTAGTTATAGAATCGAATCTCTGGTAGAATTGCAGGAGTTTGTGGAAAGCACCATGAATAAATCCGTTTTCGAAAAAGTTAAACAGCCGGTTTTACTCCTTTATTATTTCAAGAATGAGTTGGAGCAAGATCCCGTTGTACGGGTAGATGCCATGCTTAAAATGTTTAATGATTTAGGCACACCAGATGATTTGAAACGTAAAGTTGCCATTCCAAATGCCGGGAACCATGTGCTGGGCTCTTACTTAACTTCGAAAGATTTACCGAGTGTAGAAATTGCAATTAATAGTTTTTTAGAGAGCGTTTTGAAGGAGCCCATTAATTTAACTTGCAAATCGTAAACGTATAAATGAGCTCAAAAAGACTTCGAAAGATTCATCAAACATTTAAATTCATTGTTAGATTGACGAAGTTTTTCCTACTCCGCACGGCCTACTAAATTTCTTAAACCGGATTTACTATATTCTTCACAATCATCTCCGCATGCACGCGAGAATTCTCAATAAAAAGCTTGTGGGTATCTAGTCCGCCGCAAACTACACCTGCCAGATAAAGGCCTTTTACATTGGTTTCCATCGTTTCTTCATTGTAAACCGGACAAAGGGTTTCCGGCAAATCGATTCCGAATTTTCTCAACATGGAAAAATCAGGCTGATAACCTGTCATGGCAATCACGAAATCATTGGGAATGGTTTTGATGCCTTCAGGCGTTTTAATATCTACTTCGCCTGCTCTGATTTCAACAAGTTCTGAATTGAAAAGGGCAGTTACTTCTTCTTCCTTTATCCGGTTTTGAATATCAGGGCGAACCCAATATTTTACATGTGGACCAAGGTCTCCGCTGCGGATAACCATGGTTACGTTTGCACCTTTTCGATAAGTCTCTAATGCAGCATCTACACCAGAATTATTGGCCCCAACCACGACTACATTTTGGAAAGCATATAGGTGTGGATCTTTATAATAGTGTGTTACTTTCGGCAAATCTTCGCCAGGGATATTCATCAGTAATGGAACATCATAAAACCCTGTAGCAACAATGACGTTGCTGGCCGTGTAGCTTGACTTCGCCGATTCAATTTCGAATATACCTTCAACGTTTTTTTGAATTTGATTTACCCTTTCGAATAAGTTAATCTTTAAGTCGAACTTCTCCGCAACCCTGCGATAGTATTCAACTGCTTCATTGCGATTAGGTTTCGGATTAATCGTTACAAAAGGAGCGCCTCCAATTTCTAATTTCTGTGAAGTAGAAAAGAAAGTCATGAAGACGGGGTAATTGAATAAGCTATTCACCAGCGCGCCTTTCTCAATAATGAGATAACTTAAACCTGCTTGTTTCGCCTCTATTGCGCAAGCCATACCAATCGGTCCGGCGCCAATAATGATGATATCGTAATGATTTTCTTTTTGAAGCATTCTAAAAATATTAACCACCTTAGATTTCTAAGGGGTAATCCAGTTCAAATACAAAACAGGATGATGAAAGTTTAATTCTAAAACAATAAATGTTCTAAGGTTTCTGGCTGCTTACTAAATTAACCACGTGAGACAGCTAAGGGCATATAAGTTCAAATATAAAATAGAGCAATGATAATTTAATTTTTAAACAATTAATCACTTAACACTTCTAAGGTGTCTAAGGTGGTGATTACTAAATTAACCACCTGAGACACCTAAGATCATATAAGATCAAATATAAAAATAGGGTAATGAAAGTTTAAATCTAAAATGATTAACCACCAAAATTTTCGAAGATTTCTGAGGTGGTGATTACTAAATTAACCACCTGAGACAGCTAAGATCAAATATAAAAATTGGGTAATGATAATTTAATTCTAAAATGATTAATCAAGTAAATGTTCTAAGGTTTCTGGGTGCTTACTAAATTAACCACCTGAGACACCTAAGATCATATAAGTTCAAATATAAAAATAGGGTAATGATAATTTAAATCTAAAATGATTAATCACCTAACAGTTCGAAGGTTTCTAAGGTGGTGATTACTAAATTAACCACCTGAGGCAACTAAGAGCATATAAGTTCAAATATAAAATAGGATGATGAAAGTTTAATTTTAAACAATCAATCACCGAACAGTCCTAAGGTTTCTAAGGTGGTGATTACTAAATTAACGACCTGAGACAGCTAAGATCATATAAGCTTATCATATCAAATAAAGGAATGATAGTTAAAACCTTCTCACCTTCTTAGGTAGTACCTACCTAATTAAACCTTCATGGCTTTACTTGGGCAAGCAAAATTAGTCCTTTTCAAACCTGTATTTTTAATCGCTCCGTAACCACCTGCAATATCTACGACGTTTTCAACCCCTCGAGATTTCAGAATAGAGGCTGCAATCATCGAGCGGTAACCACCAGCACAGTGCACATAATAGGTTGCTTTAGGATCTATTTCTCCCATCCAATCGTTAATAAAGTCCAGCGGGCGACTTAAGGTAAAATCTAAATGTTCTGATTCATACTCACCGGGCTTACGCACATCAAGTGCGATAACCTCGCCAGTAGTGGCTGCTTCTTCAAAAGCCTCGGCAGAAATAGATTCTATCGTATCGATTTCTTTTCCAGCATCTGTCCAGCGCACAAAACCCCCTTCTAAATAGCCAATTGTGCTATCATAACCTACACGGGTTAAACGGGTGATGGTTTCCTCTTCTTTGCCTTCATCTGTAATGAGTAAAATGGGTTGCTGTAGATCGGTGATCAAGGCACCAACCCATGGCGCAAACTGGCCATTTAAACCGATGTTGATTGAGTTAGGAATAAACCCTTTCGCAAAAAGTTGTGGATCGCGGGTATCCAGCATAATTGCACCTGTCTGGTTTGCGGTATCTTCAAAAGCCTGCGGTGTTAAAGCATTTAAGCCTTTCTCGTAAACATCATCAATACTTTCTACGCTACCTTTATTTATGGCTGCATTTTTAGCAAAATATTGTGGCGGCGGCATCATGCCATCCGTAACTTCTCTTATAAATTGTTCTTTTGTTTCGGCTTTTAGCGCATAATTAACCTGCTTTTGATGCCCTAAAGAATCAAAAGTTTCTTTACTCATGCTTTTGCCACATGCAGAGCCTGCGCCATGAGCCGGATAAACAATTACATCATCAGCCAGTGGTTTAATTTTCTCGTTCAATGAATCGTAAAGCATTCCTGCTAAATCTTCCATGGTTAAATTACCTTTTTGTGCTAAATCTGGTCGACCGACATCACCAATAAAGAGTGTATCGCCGCTAAAGATGCAATGGTCTTTTCCGTTCTCATCTGTTAATAAATAAGTAGTAGATTCTAACGTATGGCCTGGTGTATGTAATGCGGTGATGGTAAGTGCGCCAACTTTGAATTGCGCTCCGTCTAATGCAATATGAGATTCAAAGCCTGTTTTAGCAGTTGGTCCGTAAATGATTTTAGCCCCGGATTTTTCCGCTAAATCTACATGCCCGGAAACGAAATCTGCATGAAAATGAGTTTCAAAAATATATTTAATGGTTGCACCAGCTTTTTCAGCTTTTTTTAAATAAGTGGCCACTTCTCTTAAAGGATCTATAATTGCAGCCTCGCCATTACTTTCTATATAATAAGCAGCCTCTGCTAAACAACCGGTGTATATTTGTTCTATTTTCATTTTACTGCAGTATCGAATAGTGAGGATCAAGTATCTTGCATCAAAAATAGCGCTAAATAATTATAACCAAAATGATCACAGTCATAATTGCAGAAGTTTTACTTATTAACAAAGCTGGCTGGCTGTGTACCAATAAACCTCTCAGGTTTAAAATGCCTAATAAGTTTAAGTGTTAATCTTTTGTTAGCTCTCCACGTAAAGATTCGTCCATTAGCTTGCGGCTTTGTTCGAGTGGTAAACCAAGCCCAAGAACGAACATCAATTTGGTTACTGCAGATTCGAAGGTAAGGTCGTAACCACTAATAATACCCATTTTAAGCAATTCCCGACTGGTTTCATACCTACCTAAGTGAACGGAACCTTTTTTACATTGAGAGATATCAATAATAATTTTTCCACTTAGAATAGCTTGACGAAGTGCATCCAAGAACCATTGAGCCGTTGTGGTATTGCCAGAACCGAATGCCTCCAGAATGATGGCATCAACCTTTGAGTCTGTTATGGCCGTTACCGCTTGTGGGGTGATACCTGGATATAACTTGAGCACACCAATATTGGAATTGAACTTAGTATGTAAGGTTAACTTATCTTTTGGTGCTTTCATCACATAGTTTGTATTAAACTGCATGTGTACACCTGCTTCAGCAAGCACGGGATAATTTGGCGACCGGAAAGCCTCAAACTTTTCACTGTTGTATTTTATAGAGCGGTTTCCACGAAACAACTGCGAATCAAAATAGATACAAACTTCCGGAAAGAGGGACTTACCATTTTCTTTTGTTGCTGCTATTTCCAAAGCAGTAATTAGATTCTCTTTGGCATCTGTTCTAATTTCTCCAATTGGTAGTTGTGAACCTGTTAATATTACGGCTTTGCCAAGATCTTCGAGCATAAAGCTCAATGCTGAAGCCGTAAAGGCCATCGTATCTGACCCATGGAGAATCACAAAACCATCATAAAAATCATATCGATTGTAGATCAACTCTGCTAAAGTTTTCCAGATCTCCGGATCCATATTTGAGGAATCCAAAACCGGATTGAAGGAATGGACATCCAGTTCATAATCCAGCCGACTTAGTTCGGGCACATTTTCTTTAATCTGCTCAAAATTAAAAGGAATTAACATCCCGTTATTCGGATCATTCACCATACCGATGGTTCCACCGGTATAAATTATTAGAATTTTAGTCATTTGGTTGGTTTGGTTGCTCCTCACAAAGAAACTAAAAGAATTTAATTTTATCGGGCTAATAAATGATAAAAATCAGGTAAAATGGCTATTTCGATTTATTTAATTACCATTTTAATAATAAATGTTAAAAGAACGTTTAAGACCATATTAGAATTCTCTAACCGCCGTTTCGATGTTGACATTCTAAAAAACAATCACTAATGTCTTAAACTCCGAAAATTGTTTTAGAATTTTCTGTGGTCACGTTTGCAATTTCTTCCACTGAAACGCCGTAAATGTCTGACAGCTTTTGAGCAATATAAATCAAATAACTGCTTTCATTCGGCTTTCCTCGAAAGGGCACGGGGGCCAGGTAGGGTGAATCTGTTTCTAATACCAGGTTATGTAAAGGAATTTCACTCAAAACTAAATCTAATCCAGCTTTTTTATAGGTGACTACACCACCAATTCCTAAATGAAAATTTAGATCGATGGCTTGTTTGGCCTGCTCCACGTTTCCGGTAAAGCAATGGAAAATTCCACGAAGCTTTTCATCTCTTTCACTTTCTAATACTTCAAATACTTCATTGAAAGCCTCACGACAATGGATAACTATTGGTAAGCCTAAATCTTTAGCCCAGCCAAATTGCTTACGAAAGGCATCTTGCTGAAATTCCAAGGTGGTTTTATCCCAATATAAATCAATCCCGATCTCACCAATGGCATAAATCTTTCTTCCGGATATGCTGTTATATATTTCCTCCAATACCGCAAGATAATCCTCTTTTACATCACAAGGATGCAAGCCCGCCATTGCAAAACAGTTTTCAGGATACTTTTTCACCAGATCATCAATCATTTCAATTGATTTTACATCAACATTGGGCAGGAACAAACGGTTAACGTCGTTTTCAAAACATCGCTCCATTAGTTGCGCTTGCTTTTCGGCATCCTGCTCGTAATATAAATGGGTATGGGTATCGGTGAAAATCATTTTTTTAGTGAGTATTTAGTTTTAGGTAGTGGGTATCAGGTAATGAGTAGTGAGTATTAAGTATCAGGTAGCGAGTATCAGGTAGCGATTGTTTAGTAGCAAGACTACAGTCTAACTATTTCTTCTCAATTTTTGCTTTTTTCGGTTTCTTCTCTTCAGCCTTTTGACTACCTAACTGGGAATCAAATTCCATCTCCTTTTTTAAGAATTTACCGGTTAAGCTGATCGGGTTCTGAATTAAACCTTCGGGTGTACCTTCAAAAAGGATTCTTCCGCCGCCGGCTCCTCCTTCTTCACCCAAATCAATTACCCAATCGGCCACTTTGACCACATCTAAATTATGTTCGATTACCAAAATCGTATTTCCTTTTTCTACCAATTCCTGCAACACGCCTAAAAGCACGTTAATATCTTCAAAATGAAGTCCGGTGGTTGGTTCATCTAAAATATAAAAGGTTTTTCCAGTATCCTTTTTTGAAAGTTCGGTAGCTAATTTCACCCGTTGCGCCTCACCACCTGATAAAGTAACAGACGACTGACCTAACGTGATATAACCTAAACCAACGTCTTTCAACGTTTTAATTTTCCGGTAAATGATTGGAATGTTTTCGAAGAAAACGCAGGCATCTTCGATACTCATATCCAACACATCGCTGATCGATTTTCCGCGGAAGCGAACCTCCAGTGTTTCTCGGTTGTATCTTTTACCACCACATTCTTCACATGGCACCTGAACATCTGGCAAAAAATTCATTTCAATTACCTTCAATCCTGCTCCCTGACAGGTTTCGCACCTTCCACCTTTCACGTTAAAAGAAAAACGACCCGGTTTATAACCCCGAATCTTCGCCTCTGGTAATTGTACAAAAAGGTTTCTAATATCTGAGAAAACACCTGTATAAGTAGATGGATTAGAACGTGGTGTTCTACCAATTGGTGCCTGATCAATCTCAATAACTTTATCAATTTCCTTTAATCCACTTATCTTCTCATACGGAAGCGGCGTTTTCTTCGCCCTGAAGAAATGATGATTTAAGATTGGATACAAAGTCTCCGTAATTAAACTTGATTTTCCAGATCCTGAAACGCCGGTAACCGCGATGAATTTTCCCAAAGGGAAATCAACAGAAACTTCTTTTAAGTTGTGACCAGTGGCTTTGATGATAGAAAGTTTATGTCCGTTTCCAGCTCTCCGAACTTTCGGAGTTTCAATTTTCTTATCTCCGTTTAAATATGCCGCAGTTAAGGTTTTCGATTTCAAAATCTGTGCAGCCGTTCCTTCCGCCACTACCGTTCCGCCGTGAATTCCCGCACCAGGCCCTACATCAATTACCCAATCGGCTTCTAAAATCATGTCTTTATCATGTTCTACCACCAAAACGGTATTGCCTAAATCTCTCAGATTTTTTAGTGCATTAATCAAACGTTCGTTATCACGCTGGTGCAAACCAATACTAGGTTCATCCAGAATATACATCACATTCATCAGCTGAGAACCAATCTGGGTAGCCAAACGAATTCTCTGCGCCTCACCACCAGACAGTGTACGTGCAGTTCTATCCAAAGTTAAATAGGTTAAACCTACATCCGTAAGGAAACCGATTCTTGCCTTAATCTCCTTTAAAATCTCTTTTGCAATGATGTTCTGGCGATCTGAAAGACGCTCATCAACATGCTCAAACCATTTAAACAGGTTGTTGATATCCATTGAGGAAAGCTCGAAGATATTTTTTCCATCAACCTTAAAATGGAGACTTTCTTTTTTTAAACGGGCACCATGGCACTCCGGACAAGTTTTTAACTTACGGAAAGCATCCATATCATCAGATGCAGATTCGCTTCGCTTTTCATTCTGCTCTTCCAACATCTTGATGATCCCATCAAAGGTGATGTTGTAATTCTGCACATTCCACTTATTATATTCTACTTCTACCTTAATTAAATCTGGCGAGCCATTTAAAATGATGTTAATGACCTCATCACTTAACTTTTCTATTGGTGTAGATAGGGAGAAGGCATATTTTTTAGCCAGTGATTTTAATACCTGAAACATCCAGATGTCGCGGTATTCGCCAAGTGGCGCTAGGCCACCATTTAAAATACTCAATTTAGGATTTGGAATCACCGATTCCTTATCTACCACGAATATATAACCTAAACCATCACAACGATCGCATGCCCCATACGGAGAGTTAAACGAAAAGCTATTGGGTTGTGGCTCATCATAAGAAATACCCGTAGTTGGGCACATCAAAAATTTACTAAAGTGGGCAACATGATTATCCTTATCGCTGATTTTAATTACGCCTTTACCCATCTTCATCGCCGTTTGAACAGAATCTAACAGGCGTTTTCTATCTTTATCATCTACAATCAGGCGATCGATCACTACTTCAATATCATGAATTTTATAGCGGTCTACCTGCATTTTGGCGGTGATGTCTTTAATCTCACCATCTACCCGAACCTTTACGTAACCTTGCTTACGGATTTGCTCAAACAGTTCGCGGTAATGCCCTTTTCTTCCCTTAACCACTGGCGCCAGGATATTCACGGCCATGCCATCAAATTTATTGAAGATGTTTTGCAAAATCTGATCTTCACTCATGCGCTCCATCTTCTCTCCTGTATTATAAGAGAAGGCATCGGCTACCCGGGCATAAAGCAACCGCATAAAATCGTAAATCTCGGTGATGGTACCTACCGTAGAGCGTGGATTCTTGCTTGTTGTTTTTTGTTCAATGGCAATTACCGGGCTCAAACCAGAAACCTTATCTACATCCGGGCGTTCCATACCACCCATAAACTGGCGACTGTAAGCGCTAAAAGTTTCCATGTAGCGGCGCTGACCTTCTGCATATATGGTATCAAAAGCCAAAGAAGATTTTCCGCTACCACTTAAACCAGTAATGACCACCAGTTGGTTTCGGGGAAAACTTACATCAATATTTTTTAAATTATGTACCCTTGCTCCGTAAACTTCTACTTCTTTCTGCTCGCCAAGGTCGATAGATTTGTTGCTCATATATTATTGAAAATTGGATGGAATTTTGGCAAAAAACAAGGCTGAATTCCAATCTGCAAAATTGCTAAAAATTTTATCAAAAAGAAAGTGTAATTCAATCTGTATTAAGGATTAATTGTCATAATGTCGGCGCCGATTTCGAAGGAAACCGGAAGAAAAACCAAATCGCATATAACCATAATGATCCTGAAAATAAATATTGTAATTATCCTCTCCATAATAGCCAACTGCCGCCATTAAAAACACATTATTCATAAATGGGAAGCTATAATTAAAATTTACTTCTGCATTTAAACGCTTCCCCACATTTATAAAATTCTTCGCCGGGATTTTATTCACGGCATAAGAAACTTCAGTATTTAAACGCCAGGTTTCTTTCTCGGTTTTAACTTTCGCTTTATTTGTTGCATTTCTTTCGATCTGATCATATTTCCGCCAGGAGAAATTATAAAGCACTCTGGTAAAACCAAAGCCTAAATCCAATGCAGGCTCATATCTGAAAAACTTGTGCCATTGAAAACCCACACGTTGATTAAATGAATAATAACTTCCATTTTCAACCACAGGTGACGAATGACCAAACCGATAGGAAGCTGTTAAATAGTTGGCATTGAAATTTCCAGTAAGCGTATTTATCGTTCCATCCAGATTGAGTGCACTTTGATCCTGTCCGTTGGAATGATGGGTAAATGCCAGTTCTGCGTATTGATAACGATCGGGATCTGGATTTAACCGCGCATATGCAGCAAAGCCTAAACGGTAACTCGGTGTACGCACACCAGCAGAAGCTTCATTTCGAACCCGCACTGTAAAATCAGGAATTATTGAAAATGCTATTGGCGATTTATAACTACCTAATAGCATATAAGTGGTAGTTAAACGTCCGTTAATGACGTATTTAGATGGTGCACCTAACTCTCCTGCTGGCGCCGTGTAAGAAAAATCTGAATTTTCCTTATATAGATTTACATATTCCTTATTGGCAAATTCTCGTCTGATGGTTAGCGAATCTTGCGCCAGAAGATGAAAACTAAGAAAAGATAGGGCAAGTGTTAACAGCGTTTTCATCATACCATATAAACGTTAGTTAGGAGATGATAGTTTTACAACGGGAGATATATTCGTTGGTGAATTAATACAATTTCAGATAACACTTTAATTTTATTTGCTAGCCTTGAATAGTTGCGTCCCAAATCCATATGTCTGTACGTATAGATTTTTAGTTATGGATACGAAATTAACATTAAAGCTCAATCAAGAAATTATCGAGCGGGCCAAGTTATATGCTTCCGATAAAAAATTAAGCTTATCCAGGTTAATAGAGAATTATTTAAATGCGCTAACTGCCGATCAGAATAAAGTCCAATATTTTACAGCGATGCGTGCTAACTGCAATATTATCAATTCCAGAAAGGGCAAAGATTTTAAGCATTGAACAATCCCAATTATGCCTGCTGATGAATATTTAAGCAACAGATATTAGTCAACTGTCGCTAATTATTGGTTCAGGACGAATATCTACTTCAATTTTACCACTCAATCGTTGTTCCATTTTCTGTTGGGTGCCCAGTACAAACTAAAACTCTTCCTCTTTCAATCTCATCGTCTGTAAGCACTTCATTGTAATCCATACGCACATTACCTTTGGTACAATTGGCCACACAAGTACTGCAAACCCCTCCCCTGCAGCTATAGGGTAACTTGATTTTATTTTCAAGCGCAACATCTAAAATCCGTTTTGGCCAGGGAACTGCCAGATTGTAAATTTCTCCATTAAAGTTTAAAATAACCGAATAGGTACTTTTGTCTACCACTTTTTCCGAGCTATCATCTTCATCCACCTCATCTTCTGGTAGTACGAATGTTTCTCTTTTAATCTGTTTGAGGTCGAAACCCATTCCTAATAAGGTGATTCTGCACAAATCCATATATATAATAGGTCCGCAGGTGTAGAACAGTGCATTTTCACGGGCGAAATGTAAATTTTCTTTCAGTAACTTTTCAATATAAAACTTATTCAGCCTGGCCGTCATTAAATTTTTACTGTTACTAAAGATCCAAACAATTTTTAATCGTTCCGGATACCGGGCTTGCCACTCCAGCAGTTCATTATAAAACAAGGCATCTTCCATCGACCGATTGCTGTAGATAAGCGTAATCAGCGATTTCCGCTCACGAACCAAAGCCGTTTTTAAGATGGAAAATAAGGGTGTGATCCCCACTCCCGCAGCAAAGAGAAAAAGATCTCTCGCTAAATTTTCTTCAGGCAAATAACTGAATAAGCCTTGTGGCTCCTGCGCGAATAAAATATCGCCAGTGGCCGTTTTATGGTGAAGAAACCTGGAAATCTCTCCATTTTCTACCCGCTTAACCGTAATAGCTAAAGGCTCATCTACATCCGGGGAGCTGTTAAATGAATAGGATCTTCGAACCTCCCTATTCTTTCCTTCAAAAACCAACGATACAAACTGACCTGCCAAATAAGTTGGATATGGTGAGTCAACCTCTTCAAATTGAAAAGTAATATTGTCTCCCGGTTGATTAATCATTTTATTGATTCGAAGTCTGAACATATTGCAAAGAAAAGAATTTGAGTTGGAAAGTCTTTAGTCTTTAGTCTTTAGTCTTTAGTCTTTAGTCTTTAGTCTTTAGTCTTTAGGAGAAACAACCGCCAACCAGTGGTGTTTGACCGATGGGAAATATTTTAATTAGAGAGGTTAGTGGTTTAGAAGGTTATAGGGTTAGGTGGTTAGAAAAAATAATTCCGTGCGATCTGTGTTTCCGTGGCAAAAAAATTATTAGTTCATTGATAAAAGGGCAATAAGATGAATTTGGGTTATTGGGTTAGTGGGTTAGGTGGTTAGGCGGTTAGAAAAACATTCTGTGCAATCTGTACTTCCGTGGCAAAAAAATTATTCGTAGTTAAACTATAAGATGAATTTGGGTTAGCAGGTTAGAAGTTTAGATGGTTAGAAAAACATTCCGTGCGATCTGTGCTTCCGTGGCAAAAAAATTATTAGTTCATTGGTAGTTGGGCAATAAGATGAATTTGGGTTAGTGGATTAAATGGTTAGGTGGTTAGAAAAAATAATTCCGTGCGATCTGTGTTTCCGTGGCAAAAAATTTATTAGTTCATTGGTATTTGGCAAAAAGATGAATTTGGGTTAGTGGGTTAGAAGTTTAGATGGTTAGGTGTTTAGGCGGTGAGAAAAAATAATTCCGTGCGATCTGTGCTTCCGTGGCAAAAAAACCATTACTTCACTAGTCAGCGATTCAGTGTGGAATCAAACCATCTATGAAATCATTTTCCCAAAAAAAAACGCCCCGATTCAAAAATCGGAGCGTCTTACCAAATGCTTGTCTTTATCTTACCTATATTATTCGGCGTTGTAGGCCAATAACACACGCTTTTTTTCATATCCGTAGCGTTTCGGATGTTCTACAATCTGTTTCATGGAAATCACTTTATAAACGTAGCGGCCAGTTTCCTGGTTCAGCTTCATTTTATAATAATTATCCTGATTTTGATTGGTTATTTGTTTGCGTAAACGGCCATCACCTACATTGTATGCCGCAGCAACAAGGGTCCAGCTTTCTAAACCTTTATACATCTCTTTAATGTATTTGCAGGCCGCAACAGTAGATTTGCGTAAATTATAGCGCTCATCAACTCTTCCGTTTACCTTCAAACCGTAAGAGCGTGCCGTACCAGGCATAAATTGCCAGATTCCGGCTGCACCTTTTGGAGACACTCCGCCCGCCATTCCGGATTCAACCAAAGCCAAATACTTGAAATCATTGGGAATTCCATAGGCGGCAAGAATCGGCTCTATAACAGGAAACCATTCTTTTGCCTTTTTATGCAAACGATTTGTTTGCGTACTGCCATAGCTATGAGCGGCAAGGATTTTTTTCATTTTGCGTTCCACTTTTTTATCGCCTAAAGGCAAAGTTTCATCTGCAAAATTCAACTGAGCCATTAAAGATTGAGGCTTTTCCTCTTTTTCAACCTTGAGGCTATCAGTTTTGGGTATTGTAATATGTAATTTTTCTTCTTTTAAAAGACTTTTTTGTGCTAAGGGCATTTGGTAAGCGAACACTTTAGCCATGATAAATAGTGTTGCCACTACCGCAAATGGTACGATGTGTTTCTTTAACATCTTCCTCCTTTTTTTGGTGAACTTATATAAAAACGTCGGCAAAGCTAAAAAATAATAAGCACATTATCAAATAGTTACATAAATACACCCCAAAACCATGCCCTAAACCGCTTAAAACGTGGATTTTAAATTTCCAAAATCAAGCTATTTTTTCTATATTAGAGGCTATTTTTTTATTATAGTTTTCCGCTTCTCAACATTGTAATATTCACCAATTTTTCATAAATTTGCAACCCGCATTTCAGGATGCGGTTAAAAGCGTATCATGATAAATAAAAACAACAGGAACAGTCGGGATGACAAGTCCAAACCGGGTAGCCGGAACACTGATGGCAGAAGTAGTTCGGCCGGATCTGACAGAAAAAGATCAGACGACAGAGACGATAAATTCAAAAAATCATCCGATTCTAAAGACAACTTCAGACCTAGAAGTTCAGAAGGCAAAGATTTTAAATCAAAATCATTTAGCGACAGAAAAGATTCAAGACCAAGAACAGGCGGACGTGATTTCAAATCGAAAGATGCAGAACCTCAAAGTTTCAAATTTGGAGATCGTGAGTTCAAATCCAAAGATACTGGCGCTAAAGAAGAACGCAGTTACAAACCGAGAGAAGGCGGATCAAGAGATTATAAACCTAGAACCGGAGACAGAGATTTCAAATCAAAAGATGGCGGATCAAGAGATTATAAACCCAGAACCGGAGACCGTGATTTCAAATCAAAAGATGGTGGATCAAGAGATTATAAACCCAGAACAGGTGACAGAGATTTCAAATCTAAAGATGGCGGATCGAGAGACTTCAAACCTAGAACTGGCGACAGAGATTTCAAACCTAGAGAAGGTGGAGCAAGAGACTATAAACCTAGAACAGGAGAACGCGATTTCAAATCTAAGGATGGAGATTCGAGAGATTTTAAACCGAGAGAAGGCGGATATAAAGATTACAAATCAAGAGGTGGCAGAACAGACGATTTCAAGCCAAGTGCTGGAAGCTCAAGAGATGTAAAACCTAGAGAACCAAGAGAAGGCGATTCCCGTCCGTTTAGAAAACGCGAAGAAACGCAACCAAGAGACACAGAATTTAACCGTCCGGAACGTACCGTAATCGCTCCTGCCCGTAAAACAAATGAAGATAAAGGCTTAATTCGCCTGAACAGATATATTTCTAATGCTGGAATCTGCTCTCGCCGTAAAGCCGATGAGTTAATTGCAGCAGGTGTGGTTTCAGTAAATGGTGAAGCCGTTACTGAATTGGGACATAAAGTGGATCCCTCAAAAGATTTAGTTCGTTATAATGGCGAGTTGCTTAAACGTGAAAAGAAAGTTTACGTTTTATTAAACAAACCAAAAGACTACATTACCACTACGGATGACCCACAAGAACGTCGTACCGTGATGCAATTGGTTGATAAAGCGAGTCGCGAACGTATTTATCCGGTAGGCCGTTTAGATCGTAACACAACTGGATTGTTATTGATGACAAATGATGGTGAGTTGGCAGATAAACTATCTCATCCAAAAAACGGAATCACTAAAATTTACAATATTGAACTGGATAAATCTTTATCACAAGGTGATTTAAATAAAATTGCCTTTGGTTTAGAGCTGGAAGATGGATTAATTAAACCAGATAACATTTCTTATGTAGCTGGTGGAACTAAGAAAGAAATCGGAATTCAGATTCACAGTGGTAAAAACAGAATTGTTCGTCGTATTTTCGAACATTTAGGATATAATGTAGAAAAATTAGACCGGGTTGTTTATGGCAATTTAACGAAGAAAGATTTACCTCGTGGTAGATGGCGTTATCTGGAAGATCATGAATTGATCCAGATTAAACACTTAATAAAATAATAAAAAAGGCAATCGAAAGGTTGCCTTTTTCCTTGCTATCCAATAGGTGATTTAGGAGTTAGAACATTGGATTCCCCGCTCATTTTACCTTCTTGAATTTAGTAAATGTTGCTCTCCAGAAAATATTTGACATTTGCCTCAACAAATTTTTATCATATTTGTTCAAAAAGAAGATCATCGTATGAAAAAATATATTGGAATATTCTTAATGTCGTTACTATCAACAATTGCAATCGCCCAAAAAACCAATTACAATCTCATCATCGGCACTTACACCGCTCCAGGTAAAAGCGAAGGAATCTATACTTATGATTTCGACGTTGCCAATGGGAATACCAGCTTAAAAAACATTACCAAAGGCATTCCAAACCCAAGTTATCTGGCCATTTCCCCCGACAAAAAATATGCTTATGCTGTAAATGAAACGGGAGATAAGAGTACGGTTACTGCTTTTAAATATGAAGCAAAGTCAGGGGCATTAACATTTATAAACAAAGTTGACAGTCATGGTGCCGATCCGTGTTTTATTACTGTTGATGCCAAAAATGTTTTAGTGGCAAATTATTCTGGCGGTAGTTTAGCTGTATTTTCACGCAATGCTGATGGATCTTTAAGTGAAGCTGTTCAAGTGATCAAACACACAGGAAAAAGTATAGATCCTAAAGGCAGACAAAATAGCGCGCATGTACATATGGTAAAGTTTACTCCAGACCATAAACATTTAGTCGTTAATAACTTAGGAGAAGATCAGACTTACGTTTACAATTATAATCCAACAGGAAAGAATCAAACACTCATAGAAAAGTCAGTGATTAAAACCAATGCAGGAACAGGTCCACGTCACATTGTTTTTAGTCCGAATGGAAAGTTTGCCTACCTTGTTCATGAATTTAATGGCAGCATTACTGCTTTTGACTATAAGGATGGTACACTCACCAAAATACAGGAAATTGGTACCACGCCAAAGGATTTTAATGGCACTGTAGATGCAGCTGATATTCATGTTTCTGACGATGGAAAGTTTCTTTATGAAACCAACCGTGGCGATGCAAATAGCATTTCAACCTTTGCTATTCTTCCGACAGGTAAGCTACAATTTGTTGAAACCTTAGGTACCTTAGGCAAAGGACCTAGAAACTTTACGATAGACCCGACTGGTAAATTTCTTTTAGTTGGTCACCAGTATACCAATAACGTCGTAATTTTTAACAGAGACGTTAAAACAGGTAAATTAACGGATAGTGGAAAAAGAATTGACGTAGGTGCGCCGGTTTGCTTGGTGTTTGATAAATAACGGCGGAATTTAATTTCGAATATAGAATAGGTGGCCTAAGTGTACAAAAATAGAAGCTTATTTAAAGTTATTGTGATAGAGATCCCAAAACACTACAGACTTATTAAGCACTTTTAAAACAATCGCTATCTGAATCATTCATCTCATGCCCTTGGTTGAAACCAATGGCGATGAATACCAAGCAAATTGCTATAAAAAGTCACTCGCTGGGCGAGAAATTTAAAACAAAATAAAAAAGACCCGCCTTTCAGCGAGTCTTTCATTCTATTTCAATGTTAAACTATGCAGGTTCTGCAACTTTAACTACGTTACGATATGGAAACGAATTACAGATATGACGACGGGCAAAACGACCCGGAGAATCTGCATTAACTAATTTGATGTAAATTGCTCTTGGCACATCAAAATACTCATAAGCACTTCCATCAAAAAACTGGATATTTAAAACAGATTGTTTGTATTCAAAATCTAAAATATTAGAGTTTGTAATCGTTTGTGTGTAAGTCTCAATGTTTTGCTCACGTGTTTCTGGTGCAATACTAACCAGGAAATGGTAAGCTTCTATAATTTCTTTACTTCTTGCCTCTGCCGCTAATTTCTCCTCTTCAACCTGGAATTTGTCAGGATGGAACTCTTTCATCATCGTGCGGTAAACTGACTTAAGCGCTGCAAGCTCGGCCGTTTTATCTACGTTCAAAAGCTTTCTGTAATCTACTATCTTTTTCATTTGGCGCAAAGGTACGATTTATAATGATTTGATTTAGAGAAAGTTTAATTTCATAATGATTTCTTTATAAGAATCTTACATCGTGAATATTAACGCTAAAATAGTTTTATTCCCATATTGAATAGATATATTACAAAATCAGCATTAAGCGGTTTAAAATCACACTTCCATAAAAAAAAGTCGTTTGGTCAATCAAACGACTTCTAACTATTATGATAACGGTATCTAGTATTTTGCCTGTAAGGATTTTTCTATTATCTCTTTATAAAAATCTACATAAGATGGTAAGATTTTTTTCAGATCAAAATCCTGAGCGCGTGTAAATGCATTTTCCTTAAACTGTTTTAAAGTCTCATCATCTTTTAAGATCGAAATGGCATTTGCCGCCATTGCCTCTACATCACCCACATTGCTCATGTATCCACAAAAACCATCTACATTTAATTCTGGCAAGCCACCGGCGTTTGTGGTAATTGCAGGTACTTTACACGCCATGGCCTCTAAAGCAGCCAGACCGAAACTTTCAGATTCTGACGGCATTAAAAACAGATCGGAAACAGATAGAATTTCTTCTACCGCATCTTGTTTCCCAAGAAAACGAACATTTTCTCCTATATTTAAGCTGCGACAAAGCTGCTCATCATAAGCACGTTCTGGTCCATCGCCCACCATCAATAACTTAGAAGGAATTACAGCCTGTACTTTTTCGAAGATCTTGATCACATCAGAAGTCCGTTTTACTTTTCTGAAATTAGAGGTATGAATTAAGATCCGCTCGTTATTTGGTGCAATCGCTTTTTTGAAGTGATCTTTGGCCTGCAAACTGAATCGGCTAAAATCTATGAAATTTGGAATCACCTTAATATCTTTAGTGATCTCAAAATGGTTGTAGGTATCTTCCCTTAAATCATCAGAAACAGTTGTTACACCATCACTTTGATTAATAGAAAAGGTTACTACAGGTTTATAGGTTGGATCTTTACCAACAAGGGTAATATCAGTTCCATGCAAGGTAGTTACCACGGGAATATGAATACCATAACTGGCTAAAATCTGCTTTGCCATAAAAGCCGCAGAAGCATGTGGAATAGCATAATGCACGTGAAGAACATCTAACTGCTCAAAACGAACCACATCAACCAGTTTACTGGCTAAAGCCGATTCATACGGCGCATAGTCGAAAAGCGGATAGTCTCTTACTGAAACTTCGTGATAAAATAAATTTGCGGAGAAAAAATCCAGTCTGGCTGGCTGGCTGTATGTGATAAAATGAACCTGGTGTCCTTCATTTGCAAGTGCTTTTCCAAGCTCTGTTGCAACTACTCCACTACCCCCAAAGGTTGGGTAGCAAACAATTCCTATCTTCATTTATAAATGCGTTGTTGTTATGCAAATGTAGCCCATTTGACTGTATAATGCATGTCGGAATATTGCAATAAAAACTAGGAAAGTTAAGCCGCTAATTCGCAAGTAAAATATTTTAAAAACAGTTTAAAGCACCAATGTATCTGCACTCTATTTCAAATTATTCATACCAACATTATAGATTTATTTAGTTTTTACAATGCGTTGCTATACCAATCATTGCATAACACTCTTTTTGAAACGAATAATCATCAACATTGAAGTGATCACTCATATTTAATTAGTTTATTAATCCGCTAATTTGCGGCCGATAGCCAATAGGATAGACACCTCATAGACACATTAATAATTCAATTTAGATGCCATTAATAAAATATTACCTGGAAGCTCTGAAAACAACGAATAAGAAGTAACCATGGGGAAAACAAAAGATATTGGGCAAATAATGCCTCACCTTAATTATTTCAAATTCCTCATTTCTTCTTTAATAACAAGAAAAAGCTCATTTGGCCTTTGGGTACCGATAAAATATTCCAATCCATCACGGTCGGTTAATACCACGGCATCTTTACCAGAGGAATAGAAACGAATGGTGCCTTTGGTATGAAGGTTATACACTGGGTTATTGAAAAAATAGCGACTATAAGTGGCTTTCCGAACATCTACAATACTGTTCAAATCAATTTTGACCCGTTTGGTGGTCCATAAACCATCCAATATCATGCTTCCATTATCTACAACGATTTTATATTGAATGAGAAAAAGCAAGAGCATAGAAACGCCAATGATTCCAAAACCGACTACCAAAAAAAGATCTTGAGTATTGTCGCGATCGCGCTCGTAAACATAAGCTGCAAAACAGAACGCCGCCATGATCAATCTGATGAAAATGCGAACATAATCCCGGCCAATGTATTGTTTTTCGATATAGGCGTATTTGCTTTCCACTTAATTATTTTCGAGCTCGAATATAGCAACTTTTTTTGTTGCAGTAGTTAATTTATAACGATTATCCTGTCGCATGCCAGCAATCCAAACAATCTCCCCATTTCCATTTACCAGGATCGGCGTATTATGCTTTAAATGAAGTGGAACTTTTTCATCAATAAAAAAATCGCTCACCTTTTTGGGAAAGCGCATGCCAAGCGGAATAAATTTATCTCCGTTTTGCCATTTCCGCAACACTAAAGGAAAGATCAGTTGATCAGCATTTACAAAGGCTTTTGAAGCATCAATTTCAAACTTTATTTCTGTAGAATAGTGTAAAGAAATGCTGTAGTCGCCAAAATTAGTTTTTGCCGCTGAAGGGTGAATAAACTGATTAAGCAATGTGTTAGCTTTCTTTTCCACAATCACCAGATTGGTTCTATCTACAATCGCCTGATGGCTTAAACTAAAAAAGTGCGTGCCGCTTACAGCGCTTAAGCTATTCAAAATCTCTTCGGTTACAGGCGCTGTAAAATGAAATGGTTTAAGCAACTCATACAATAAAAGTTGCTGGGGATTCAGCTTTGCGATCTCTGCCAAGGACAAATACCATCCATCAGATTTTCGGATTAGAATTTCTCTACGAAGCTGGGCTACCTGCACATCCAAAAAACTTTCTAATGCAGTAAAACGGGCAATGTTTTCTGCAAAAGTTTTTTCGAGGTTTGGGTTAATTTCCTGCAGATGCGGAATTACCTGTAACCTCAGCTTATTGCGGGTGTAATTTGTACTGGAGTTAGAACTGTCTTCCACAAATGCGATATGATCTTCTTCGATAATGTCATTAATCTGTTGCCGGCTTAAAAAAAGCAATGGTCTGATTAGTTGATCTCTTTTAGGTAAAATTCCGTGCAAACCACTAATACCGGTACCTCGGGTAAGGTTAATTAATACGGTTTCAACGGCATCGTTCTGGTGTTGCGCCAAAGCAATATAATCATAGCCGTTTACTGCCCGAATCTCCTCAAACCAGGCATAGCGTAAATTCCGCGCCGCCATTTGAGTAGAAATTTTATTTTCAACAGCGTATTTTTTGGTTTCGAAATGCGTTACATAAAATGGAAGATCGTGAGCATCGGCAAGTATTCTAACAAAATTCTCGTCGCGTTGCGCTTCATCTGCCCGCAAACCGAAATTACAATGTGCCACACCTATATCAATGCCTAATGCCTTAAACAGATGCAACATCAATACCGAATCTTTTCCTCCGCTAACGGCTAAAAGAATCTTGTCACCATTGGTAAACAACTCGTTTTTCTTTATAAAATCCTGAAACTGAGATAAGGGTAACATCCACCAAAAATATTTAATTTTAACTGGTATTCCGAACGTTCGGAACAAAAAACTAACTTTGTAGGGTGCAAAAAATATTTGTTTTTCTATTTCTTCTAATAAGTCCTTTTTTTCTATTCGGCCAAAAGCAGATTAAGATCGTTTCATACTCCAAAATTAGCGGAGATATGAAAAATAGTGTTACTTATTTAAGAAATCCAGTCTTTCAACAAGACAATGCTACGCTAACCTGTGATAGCGCAGTTTTCTACAATAAGCGGAATTATTTTGAGGCTTATAGAAATGTGCACATCAACCAGCTTACCACCGACATCTATTCTAATGAGCTGCAATATGATGGGAATAAGAAGCAGGCCCATTTAACCGGGAATGTTAGAATGACAGACCCTACATCGGTTTTGACCACTGAAATTTTAGATTACAATACCGTAAGCAAAATCGGAACTTATACCAGTGGTGGAAAAATTGTAAATCAGCAGGTTACCCTCACCAGCAAGAATGGTTATTATTTCAGTGGAAGTAATGATGCTTATTTCAGATACAACGTGGTGGTGGTTACTCCACAGGTAACCATCAAATCTGACACGTTGAGGTACAATACCCAAACCAAGTGGACTTACTTCTATGGGCCAACTAATATAAAAGGTAAAGACGATAATTTGTATACCGAAAATGGCGCTTACAATACCGCTACAGAAGATGCTTATTTTGGAAAGAAAAACCTCTATACGCAAGGAACAAGATCGCTTAAGGGTGATAGCTTATATTATTTCGGCAAAATTGGTTATGGTAAAGCGGTAAAAAATATTGTGTTTTCTGATACGAAGGATAAAATGAAGATGTTTGGCGATTTAGGTTATTACTATAAAATCGACCAGCGAACTTTAGTAACCCGAAATGCCTATTTAGGAATTGGAACGGAAGATTCCGTACTGGTTAAAGGCAAGAAGCGCCCGGATAGCTTATGGATGGGCGCAGATACACTGGAGACTCAGATGGTTTTACAGAAAAATTTAAAACTGGTTCCCAAAATTTCGATAAAAGCAGATAATGAAGTTGGCGAAGACGATGAAGAGGAAGCTACAAAAGATAAAGCTGAATCGACAGAGCAAAACCCGATAGAAAATTCAGAAGGCAATGTAAAGGAAAAGCGAGGTCTTCCATCCCGAAATGACAAAGCTGTCAAAAATAAACCTAAAAGTGATCGTAAAAATAATGACCCTGGCAATGCGCAAGAAAAATTGCAGGTAGACTCAGCCAAGATAGACTCACTTGCCAAAAAACTCCCCAAACTAAATACCGATAGTTTGAAAAACGGAAACGTTTTAAAAGAAAAAGCAGATTCTATTGTTAAAAATCTTCCAAAAATAAAAGCGGACAGCCTTACTCAAAAGATAATTAAATCCAACGCTTCGATTGGAAAGGATGCTGTTGGCAAAGTAGATAGTTTAACTAATAAGGCAGGTAAAACAGATTTAAAAAACCTGGGCAAAGGTGTAATTTCAGCATTAAAACCAGGTATTATCAAAAACGACACCACAAAGTTTAATCCTGCCGATACCGTTCAGGCCAGGATTATAAAGGCTTATCACGGTGTTAAAATCTTCAAAACTAATATTCAGGCAAAAACTGATAGTTTATTTTATACCAGTGCAGACTCTACATTAAGGTGTTTCGTTAATCCAATTATCTGGTCTGAAGGTTCGCAGCAGATTGCCGATACCATTTACGTGCAGTTTAAAAATAAAAAGCTGAATAATTTGCAGGCCATTAGAAATGCCTTTTTAGTAAATACGCCGAAAGATTCGTTACGGTTTAACCAGATTAAAGGCAGGTTAATGACGGGCTTCTTCAACAATGGCAAACTCAAAACTATGTATGTTGACGGCAACGCAGAAAGTATTTACTATACACAGGATGACAGCACTAAAGTGTATAAGGAAATGAACCAGACCCTGAGTAGCAGGATCAAGTTTGTTTTCCAGGATAATGAGAATGACATTGAAGACATTGTGTACATTAAAGGTGTTGAAGGTGCATTGAACCCAGAAACTAAGATTTCGAAAGACAATGTGTTAAAAGGCTTTTCCTGGAAACCTAAAGAGCGGCCGAAATCTAAGAAAGATGCAATAGGATCATCAGGGAAGGCAAAACCTAAAGCAAAAGGTAAAACTGTTATCGCTAATAAATCAGGCACGAAACCTGCCACCAATGTAAAGCCAGCTGTAATTCCTGACAAAGGTGCTATTAAAATAGTAGATCAATCAAAAGTGAAGGCTGTTAAAGATACAGTCAACACAAAAAGAAATCTGTTTCAGGCAAAACCTGCTGACACGAGTAATTTCGGTATCAAACCGATTTTACCCAAAAAGGATTCTACCCAGCTGAAACAGTTAAAGAAAATGTAATCTTTTTATTGAGCTTTAAGAAAATCAAGCATCTTTTTCAATGCCTGCGCCCGATGGCTGATGGCATTTTTTTGTGCCATATCCATTTCTGCAAAAGTAATGTCGTAGCCATCCGGCTGAAAAATTGGGTCGTAGCCAAAGCCCTGCAAACCTGATAAACTTTCCCTGATCGTACCGTTGATTGTGCCTTCAAAAATATGGTTCTGTCCGCGCTGCTGTAATGAGATAACGGTTTTAAATCTCGCTTTTCTATTGGTAACTCCTTCTAGTTTTTTTAAAACCAGGTTAATATTCGCTTCATTATCCCGACTACCAGCGTAACGTGCAGAAAACACCCCTGGCTCATTATTGAGCGCTTCTACTTCTAAGCCACTATCATCTGCAAAACAATCCAACTGAAAGTTTTCCAACACGTAAGTACTTTTTAGCGTTGCATTGCCCTCAAAGGTATTTGCTGTTTCAGGAATATCTTCTTCACAACCGATATCGTTCAAATTCAAAACCTCGTAAAGTCCGGCCAGTGCCAAACGAATTTCATCGGTTTTATGTTGATTATTAGTGGCAAAAACGAGTTTAGTCATTAGGGGTTAGGTGGTTAGGTGGTTAGGTGGTTAGGTGGTTAGGTTTTGAATAAGCCAAGAAACTAATGTTACAATATCTAAAAATATTTGTCTGCACATTTCGGGGCGTGACACCTGATACTCAAGTCTTGATACTTTATACTTGATACTATATACTTTATACTAAATACTTCGCACCAAATACCTACAACCTGATACTACTTAATTTTCTGAAGATTAGCCCAAAGCTGTTTTTTTGCACTTAAGTCGCTATCCAGAAGATGCAGATTCGGCGCAAAGATGATTCGGGTGGTTTCATGATTGATGATTTCATTTTTCCATTCATAATTCAATTCCAAATCGGCAATTTCAACACCGAAAGAAAGCATAATTATCGGTTTAAAAAACTGATGAAGCGCAACAAAGTTAACCCCGGAATAATGTGCATAATTTAAAAGCGCAAAATCAGCCGTGCCTAAATCTACAGCCTTGACAATTTTCCGAAGCAGTTCCCTACCCTGTTCTGTACTTACATCATGCTGAGGATCATTCACTAAAATCAGAACAGATTTTTTATTTCCTCCTAAAAATTTAAATGAATTTTCTCGCACCGATGGCGTAATAACAGGCAGAATCTCAACACTATCTTGCTGAACTTGTATTACTTCTACAACTTCCGGCGCTGAAATGGTACTGTTTTGCATTGGTAAAGTAGTATTTTCTCCAGATTTACTTTCAACAACAGGTTGTGGCAAAACAGGCGCTACAGCAACGTGATGCACGATTTCTACACTTTCATCTTTTACTAAAAAAACATCTTCAGTAAAAAATAAACGTAAAGCGTTCGCATTGTTGGTAACCTGGTTTTCCATTCGTATTTTTGTAGATAATAATTTCTGTTAAAAATAGTTAAATATCTTATAATAGCGCCGCTAATTGTTACTTTTATCCCTTAAAATTTACAGAGTGTTACCTGCAAAGAAAGCTTATTCCTTGTTCGTTTTTAGCTTTATTTGTAGCTACTCACTTGCTCAAAACATTGCTCTGGTAAATGGTAAACCTATAAGTTCCAAAGAGTTTATTTGGTCGTACAAGAAAAGTCACAATGGCAATGTAAGCTCAGATTATGCAGATTTAGCATCCTATCTTAATTTGTATTTAAATTTTAAACTAAAGGTTTTAGATGCCCGTGAGATGGGATTAGATAAAAATCCGGTTTATCAGGAAGAAATTAAAACTTATGAGACCGCTTTGGAAGCTCATAAAAAAACGAGTGTAAAAAGTAAAAATCACGATTTTTTGCTTAACGAATATCGTGAGGGAGTTTTGATGTTTAACATTTCAGAACAAAAAATCTGGAATAAAGCACAGGAGGATGAGCAGGCAGTAAAAGATTTTTATCATCATCATAAAAAGGATTATAAAGAACCGTTAAGCGAAATTAAAGGATTGGTTATTGCAGATTATCAGCAAAACTTAGAAGAAAACTGGCTGGAAAGCCTTAAACAAAAATATCAGGTAAAGGTGAATGAAAACGAGTTAAGAAAACTCACTAAACCCTAAAAAACTGGTACCGGATTAGTATAATAATAGAGAAAAATATAAATAATAGAATGAAAAAAGTTTTTTTAGTAGCAATCGCATTGGTTTGCTTGTTTTTAAATAGTTATGCGCAAACAAAAAAACATAACATCGATAAAGTTGCTGCTGTTGTAGGAAATAACATCGTACTCCTTTCTGACATAAATCAACAATACACGCAATATCTTTATCAGGGAAACCCTGCAAATGAAGACGTTAAATGCAAAATTTTACAAAATACGCTTACGCAAAAGCTATTGAAACAGCAGGCAGAAATTGACTCGGTAATGGTTGATGATGCACAGGTTGATGATGAGGTGAACAAACGGATGCGTTATAGTATGCAACGTGCTGGTGGACAAGAACGCCTGGAGCAATTCTTAAATAAATCTGTACTTCAGTATAAAGATGAGATCAGGCCATCAGTAAAAGATGAGTTGATTGCACAGAAAATGCAATCTAAAATTACTGAAAACATTAATGTTACACCAATGGAAGTCGAAAAGTACTTCAAAACATTGGGAGATAGTGTTCCAGAGTTTAATACAGAAGTTGAGGTTGGTGAGATTATTTTAGATCCAAAATTAACCAAGGCAGAAAAACAAAGGTTTCATGATAAAATTGAAGCCCTTCGTTTAAGGGTGAAAAGTGGCGATGACTTCGGCGTTTTAGCTAAAACGTATTCTGAAGATCCAGGGTCATCTGCTGATGGTGGTGATTTAGGTTTCTTTGATAGAAGTACCATGGCAAAAGAGTTTACAGCATGGGCTTTTAAACTTAAGGCAGGTGAAATGTCTCCAGTTTTCGAAACAGAATTTGGTTTTCATATTTTACAGGTAATTGAGCGTAGAGGTGAGCAGGTTCATGCCCGCCACATCCTGGTAAGACCGGCAACAACACCAGAAAGCTTAACCCGTTTGCAACTTCACGCGGATAGTATTTACAATAATATCTCATCAAAGAAAATCAGCTTTGCTGCCGCTGCGAGTTTATTCTCTGATAACAAAGAATCTAAGTTTAATGGTGGTATGATGCTGAACGCAGAAAATGTTCAGGCCAGAAGTACTTTCATCCCTATTGATAAATTGGATCCCTCCGTATTTTTAGTGATAGACACCATGAAGATTGGAGCCGTTTCTAAACCGAATTTATATACCGCGGCCGATGGAAAACAAGGATATCGTATTTTATATCTGAAATCGAAAATTCCGCCTCATAAAGCAAACATGGCACAGGATTTTCCAAAAATCAGAGATGCTGCTCAAAGTGATAAAATTAATCGTACTTTAAGCGAATGGTTTGAAAAACGTCGTGAAAGCACTTATATTAAAATTGACGACGAATTTAATACCTGTGACGAATTAAAAATCTGGACTAAAACGTCCACAGCCGCAAAATAACACGAATGCAGTACAAAAACGAAGTAGAAGCTGTCAACGCACTTCACCAGGCTTTTAACAACATTAAAGCTGAAATTGGTAAAGTTGTAGTTGGACAAGATGAAATCATCAAATCTGTATTAATCGCCATTTTTAGCAACGGACATTGTTTGTTGGTAGGCGTACCCGGATTAGCTAAAACTTTGCTCGTTCAAACTGTAGCCGGTGTGCTGGATCTGGATTTTAACCGCATCCAATTTACACCAGATTTAATGCCAAGTGATATCATTGGCGCAGAAATACTAGGAGAAGACAGGCATTTTAAATTTATTAAAGGGCCTGTTTTTTCCAATATTATTTTAGCAGATGAGATCAACAGAACTCCTCCAAAAACGCAGGCTGCTCTATTAGAAGCCATGCAGGAGAAATCAGTTACCGCTGCAGGTCAAACCCATACTTTGCCGAAACCTTTCTTTGTTCTGGCTACTCAAAATCCAATTGAACAGGAAGGAACCTATCCCCTGCCAGAAGCACAGTTGGATCGCTTCATGTTTAACATTCAGCTAAATTATCCTGCGTTTGCAGATGAGCTGAACATCGTTCGAAATACGACAAGCAATAAAACTGTTCAATTACAAAAAATCATTCATGCAGCAGATATCCAGTATTTTCAGCAATTGATCAGGAACATTCCGGTTACGGATAACGTATTAGAATATGCCGTTAAACTGGCTTCGAAAACGCGTCCGAATAGTGAATTTGCAACTGATGCTGTTAACAAATACATTAGTTGGGGCGCTGGCCCAAGAGCTTCACAATTCTTGGTTTTAGGTGCAAAATGCCATGCTGCGGTAACTGGCAAATATGCACCGGATATCGAGGATGTCCAAGCCGTTGCAGAACCTATTCTACGCCACCGTATTGTTCGGAATTATCGCGCAGAAGCAGAAGGTCTATCTATCGAAAAAATTATTAAAGATCTTTTATAGCATCCTTAATTCAACACTTCAATTTTGTAGTCTTTTTCGGCCAACATTTTTTCAAGATTTGCTTCTTTTGATATCTTTAAACATAAATTGTTTAACCTTAAAACATTTAGATGAAACCCAAAGCGTTTGCCCTAGTCATCTTGTTTCAACTGCTATTAGCCACTACTTTCGCTCAGAAAAATGCAGGGTTGGGCACATTATTAAATAAAAATGCGGAGTTTATCTTTCCCCAAACGACTGAAAAAATTTCTCATGCTTTAAATGTAAAAGCTGTAGTCACTGAAAACGAAAATGATGGAGCGCAAAATGCAGAATGGATAACCAAATCGGGTTTAGGAGTCTATACTACTATCGGAGATCAGAAGGCCATCAATGAAATCTGGTTCAGTGTTCCTGATGATAAATTTTTGATTGTTTCTGGCTTGCCTTACAACTTAATACTCAACAAAACTACTGTTCAGGAAACATTGGCAAAATTTAATAAATACAAAGTTAAAAAGACAAAACCCAACTTATACGGTACACTCGAGGGAGGTACAAAGCTCGAAGTTAAAATAGGCGAGCGATATGTAACCTTATTTTTTGATAGCAAGAATGTTTTAAACTCACTCTACATTTTACGCAGTTTTATAGATCCCGCAGCTGGATAACCCGCTTCTATCACTTACTAATAAAGTATTAGCATTTTGTAATTTATCAAAAATAGATATATTTGCATCGAAATATAAATCAAATGCTACGTCACCTACATATTCAACCAGCAAACTTTAGCCTGTCTTGTGGCTCAAAGGGCTTGGATATTGACTTAGTTTTTCATTCCAACCCTTAAGTTTTCCTTTTTACGAAGATTACTTTTATTTAAAATCAATTTATTAAACTTTTTCAATATCATATTGAAAATCAACTATATCCATCATGGACATTTTTACTACTGTGGAAGAAAAATATCTACAGGCCATTGAAGAATTAAACTGGGGCGAGCTCCCAAAAGCCCATCAATATTTCAACGAGCTCATTGCATTTGATCCTGATTATGCCAGAGCTTATTATCAATTGGGTAATTTTAACCATTATCATTTCAAAAATTATCAAAGTGCCGGTTACTATTACAAAAGATGCATTGAAATTGACGCAAGTTTCCCGGAGGTATACGAACCTTACTTGAAATTGGTAATCACACTAAAAATGCACAAATTAGTAAAGCAGGTTGCAGCGCAGGCATTGGCAGTTCCCGGCGTTTGTGAAGCAAGCATCTATGAAAGTTTAGGCTTTTACGCAGAAAGACAGCAGGATTTTAAATTGGCAGATAGCTATTTTAAGAAGGCAGAAATGCTCAATGCTGTTCAGGATAAGCAAAGTGTTTTTAAGGAACATCAGAACAGGATTAAGGGCAAGATAAATAGCACTAAAACGATGATTTACGATTTATTGGCATAGGTGCAATACCACTTATGCTCATAAATAATCTGCTTTACAAATAGCGCTTTGAATCTTTATTTTCTATTTTTGTTGCTATATTTACCATTCAATTAGAAAGCATAAATTTAAAATCAAAAATATTCGATATGTCAGCTCACGATTCACACGCTCCGGTTCAGGAAACAAAAGGCATTTGGACACTTCCTTTAGCAGCATGGATTCTTACTTTAATCCTTCTTGTCGCATTTACCCGACCTATTTTCGTGCATGATGCAGCAGGGTCTGCACACGAAAAGACTGAAGCTAAGCCACATTCTAAAGCAGAAGAAGCGGAGACATCACACCACTAAAAAATTATTATCATATAAAAAAAGCGATGACATCATCGCTTTTTTTATATGTTGTTATTTTATTTGATTCATGAGGTTTGGAAAATCTGTAATGACTCCATCTACACCTAAACTCATAAAATACTTCAGGTCTTTTATGGTATTTACCGTCCATGGGATAATTTTGATACCCATTTCGTGGCAACGATCTACCAGGCCTTTCCCAACAAGCACCGAATAAGGGCTATAAATGGTGGGTTTAAATCCAAGTTTGGTAATGTAATCTTCGAACGGCTCTTTTTCATCAATAAGCAATGAAGTTTGAATCTTCGGATACTTCTCATGTAGATATTGAAGTGTCCTCATGTCAAAAGATTCTATAATCACACGCTTTGAAATCTTTTTCGCATTCACCACTTCCATAATCAAGTCTACAAATTCTGCCGGCTCCGGATGGAATTCATTGTCGCCATTTTTGATGGTTTTGGTTTCGATATTATATACGGGCCTGGCTAATCTGTTTTCTTTAACATAAGCTTCAACAGCATCAATAGTTTCAGAAAGTAATGGCTTATAGGCTTTGAACTTCATTTGCCCCGGGAAACGGGCATGAACTTTACTACCCACATCGAACTTCTTCACTTGTTCGTAATCCATTTTATAAATATTGTAGTTTTTCTGGTCTTTGAAAGTAATGGCCTTTCCGTTAGGCATTAAGGAGATTTCATTATTAAAATAGGGCTCCTGCGACAATACGACTTGTTTATCCTTAGAAATGACCGCATCCATTTCCAGGGTAGTAACGCCCAGATCCAACGCTTTTAACATTCCCTGAATGGTATTTTCGGGCATAATCCCTCTGGCGCCCGCCTTGCCCTGAACATCAAACTTTCGTTTCTGGGCAGAAGCATTGAAAAGTAAGAAAATAGCAACAGAAAGAATAAGGAGTTTTTTATGCATAAACTTTAATTTTAGGGTAAACGTAAAAGCTAATTTTAAGTTGTAAAATAATTTATAAATAGGCTATACTTCATAGCCAGTCGAAAACAAAAAAAGCTTCCCTTTAACAAGAAGCTCATTCAATTCACATTTTTGATTATTATCTTTCTGCTGGCACAAATGCCTGAACAATTAAGTTCCAACTGGCATCAGCAGCTTTTTCATAAACGAACACATAGTTAAAACTTTCGCGCAAGTCTGCCTTATAATCGATGGTGGCCACACCAAAAGTATAAGCCAGATCACTACCCAATGCCTTATCTACGCCAGTGGTTTTCAAGTTAATTTTACTGATCATTCCACTATAGAACGAAAGTATTTTTCCTTTTCCAATGATTGGTTCATTCCCAGGGAATAATAAACGCGCATCATCCGTCATAAACCCACCAAAGGCACCAATACCATGTGTTTTCAAAAACGTATTTAATGTTTTCTCGGTAGTTGAGATGATCTCACGGCCAGCTTTAATTTCTTTTTCGTTTAAAAATTTTGGTGCAACATGATCTTTTGGCTCTACGAATCGAGGAGCAGTTTGATCAAGCGGTTTATTACTGGTAGTTTCCAGGTCAATCGCCAATTTCCATTTGCCATTTTCAGCTTTCCAAATGGATAAATATTGACCATATTGTTTTTCTTCACCGTTAACGGCATAAGGACCGGTTGTGAAACCTAAATCACCACTCCGTGAAACTTTTGCAAGATTTGGTTCCCAGGTAACTGATTTTTCATCTTTTGTCTGCGCATTATAAAATGTTTTTACGTTTACCGGATTCGGGCGAAATACCAAAGCACTTGCTAAAGAATATTCCAGGTACGAATCTTTATCTCCCTTTTTTGCTATTGATTTCGCAAACTCTTTTTCTGCATTAACCAGAGATTTTGTAGTTCCATCATTTTTTTGTGCAAAGGCACTTATTGCTAAAAGCGATGCTATTGCGGTTGTAAATATTTGTTTCATTATAAGTTTTAATATAGTTGTGGGCGAATATAAAATTTTATAAGGTGGCGGGCTTCAAAAGTAATCAACAATTACACATTTTATTTTTCCCGGTAGATGGTTTCCAATACGGTTTGACCAGTAGCTTTGAGTGTATTTCTATCAATATTAGCAAGATTATCCAACTGTGTATGCCAATTAATGTAGAAGCCACTGTTATCATTATAGTGAATGATATCTATCGACGGAACGCCTGCCTTATTCATCCAGAAATGATCATCAACTAATTTCCCACTGGGCAGGTTAACGAAATAAGAACTATAACCAATTTCATTCCCGATTGCCCAAACATTGCTTACTACATCTGGCGCAGCCTGACGGGAAATTTCATCTTGTGTAAATTGTGCGTTTCCACCACCAACCATATCCAGATTGATGCCATAACGGGCTTTATAACCTTTGGCTATTGCTGTTTTAGCCCAATATTGCGAACCCAAACACCAGGTTGTTTCATCAGGGGTTTCATCATTTGCTTTTCCATAATCTTCCAGATCCCAGAGAATGAAATCTACTCCTACGTTTGGTTGCTTTTTTTGTACCTGCCGGGCCATTTCCAAAATCACGGCTACACCACTTGCGCCATCATTGGCCGCATCAAAGGGTTTGTTGTGGTTTGAAGGATCAGTATCCTGATCAGAAAATGGGCGTGCATCCCAATGGGCGGTGATTAATACTCTTTCCTTTTTCTCCGGGTTGAAGCTGGCTTCAATATTTTTCAACTGAAATGTTTTGCCATCGTAGGTTTTGGTTTTTTCTCCATTCACTTTAACCGTAGCACCGAATGATTGGAGTTTAGCCACCAGATAATCCTCACATTGCTGATGTGCGGCTGTGCCAGGAATACGTGGGCCAAAATCTATCTGTGCTTTGGTATAAACGTAAGCGCTATCTGCATTAAATTCAGGCGAAACCACTTTGATCTCTTCAGTGGAAGAAGTTTCTGTAGATTCGGTTTTTGATTTGTTTTTACATCCCTGAAATGCAATAAATCCGATTAATGGGATGATTAAAAGTTTTTTATTCATTTGGTAAATTTTATAGCTGGAATTCAATCAGGTAAACGCCAAACTCCCGACTTAAGACGCTAAATTCAATTATGCCTTACTCCACGTAGTCCCTTCTTTACTGTCTTTTAATTGAATACCCAATTCCTGTAAACCGATTCTGATTTTATCAGAGGTAGCATAGTCTTTATTTGCTTTTGCTTCAGTGCGAAGATCAATCACCATATCCAACACTCCATTTAAATCATTGCTTCCGGCATCTTCGCCTTTTAAACCGAGAATATCAAAAACGAAATCATTAATTAATTGCTTTAACTGATCTAATTGTGCTGCTGAAATTTTCGCTTTGCCATCGTAAACCGTATTGATAATTCTCACGGCTTCAAATAATTCGGCAATCAAAATCGGACTATTGAAATCATCATTCATCGCCGCAATACATTTCGCTCTTATCGTTTCGATATCGAAGTCACTTTCTGAAGAAACGGTAAGTTTATCTAACAAACTAATGGCCGCCATTAATCGCCTGAAACCTTTTTCTGACGCATCCAAAGCATCATTTGAAAAATCTAACGTACTGCGATAGTGTGCCTGCAGCATGAAGAACTTAACCGTCATTGGGCTATAACCTTTCTTCAAAAGCGGGTGAGCACCAGTGAACAATTCTAAGGGAAGAAAACCATTTCCTGCAGATTTAGACATCCGCGTACCATTCACGGTAAGCATATTGGTGTGCATCCAGTAACGGGCTGGTTGTTTATGACTGCAAGCTTCAGATTGTGCAATTTCGTTGGTGTGGTGCGTTGCCGCAAGATCCATTCCGCCTCCATGAATATCAAATTCATCGCCTAAGTATTTAGCGCTCATGGCTGAACACTCAATGTGCCAGCCCGGGAAACCTAAACCCCATGGAGATTGCCATTGCATTAATGTTTCTGGCTTTGCTTTTATCCAGAGTGCAAAATCTAAACGGCCACGTTTTTCATCCTGCCCACCCAGTTCTCTGGTGTTATTGAGCATATCTTCCAGATTCCGGTTGGTTAGAATAGTATAATTGTATTCTTTGCTATATTTTTCTACATCGAAATAAACATTTCCGCCGATTTCATAACCATAGCCGTTGGCAATAATTACTTTGATCATTTCGATCTGCTCAATGATATGGCCTGTTGCGGTTGGTTCTATGCTAGGCGGCTGCGTGTTAAACATGCGCATTACATCGTGGAAACCCAAAGTATACTTCTGTACAATTTCCATTGGCTCCAGCTGCTCCAATTTCGCCCGTTTTGCAAACTTATCATCACCTTCGTCCCGATCGCCTTCCAGGTGACCTGCATCGGTAATATTTCGCACATAGCGAACCTTGAAACCTAAAAACTTCAGGTATCTGAAAATTAAATCAAATGATAAAAAGGTACGGCAGTTGCCCAGATGCACATCGCTATAAACTGTTGGACCACAAACGTACATCCCAACATGGTTTTCATTAAGCGGTTGAAAAAGTTCTTTCTTACGTGAAAGCGTATTATAAAGCTGTAAGCCAGTATTCATATTGCAAATGTAATATTTACCAGCGTAAAGTTTCAGGAATGAAGAATTGTTTAATCGGGAGGAACGTTTATTGACAATTCTTAAAGGAAAAGCATTCATAAAAAGTTACTAACGCTAATTAGCACGATGCCAATCAGCGCTAGTAACTTTGAAGCTGTAATTATTTCTTCAGTTTTGATTTAAAAATCTTTTCTAGTTTTTCAATCTTCGGCTGAATAACTAACCTGCAATAAGACTCATTACCATTTTTATTGAAATAATTCTGATGATAGCTTTCGGCAACATAAAACGGCTTTGCCGCCTCAATTGCAGTAACTACCTTTTTGCCATAAGCATTGGTCTTGTTTAATTCTGCTTTATACTTATCTGCTAAAGCTTTTTGTTCTGCAGTATGATAAAAAATTACCGAACGATACTGTGTTCCGCTATCTGCTCCCTGACGGTTCAATGTAGTTGGATCATGACTTTTCCAAAAAACTTCCAACAACTCATCATAAGAAATCTCCATCGGGTTATAAGTTATCTGCAGCACTTCAGCGTGGCCCGTGTTACCTGTACAAACCTCTTCATAAGTTGGGTTAGCCAATTGACCACCTTCATAACCAGATTTAACAGCAGTAACACCTTTTAAACGTTGAAATATCGCTTCCGTACACCAAAAACATCCCATTCCGAAAGTTGCCTTTTCTGTTTTCTTGGTTTGGGCATTGGCCTGACTGATACTTAAAACTGTTAATAAAACTAAAATTATCCTCTTCATATGATCTGTTGCTCTTTAGGGTTTTACTTGTTACACTATATTACGAAAATATATGCACCATAGTTTCTGTTGAAACAATAATGGATTTCGAATGACAATCACGCAAAACATCAGCGAAGCGCGCTATTGTTAATAACTTAAAACACTGACTAACAGAACTATAAATTGATTCAAAAAACCGAAATCTCACTTATTAACAATTCTTTTTTAAATTCGTAATACATTAAATTAAAAATCATGTCTACACCGTATATTCCTTGTTTGGATTTGGGTTCATATATCAATGGAACTGAAGAAGAACGTAAAAAATTTTCTGATGAGTTGGGCCGTGCCTTCAACGATTCGGGTTTTGCAACCATCACCAATCATGGTTTAAGTCAGGAATTAATTGATAAACTTTACGAAAACATCCGTGCTGCTTTTACTTTACCTGTAGAAACCAAGCGCAAATATGAAAAGCCAGAGCTTGCTGGTCAGCGGGGTTATACCAGTGCAGGGAAAGAGACCGCAAAAGGTGCTAAAACGCCTGACTTAAAGGAGTTCTGGCAGATCGGGCAAGAGGTTACTGATGGTGACCCTGTTAAAGATCAGTATCCCGACAACGAAGTACTGGAAGAGTTGCCGGATTTTAATAAGGTAACGGGTGATATTTACAAGAAACTGGAAGAAAATGGCACCCACCTTTTACGTGCCATTGCAACTTACCTGGAATTGCCCATTGATTATTTTGATCAGCATGTTCACAATGGAAACTCTATTTTAAGGGGAATTCACTACTTCCCGATTGAGAATCCAGAAGTTATTCCTGATGATGCAGTTCGTGCGGGCGCACATGAAGACATTAACTTAATTACTTTATTAATTGGCGCAAGCGCTGATGGCTTAGAAGTATTAACCAGAAGCAACGAGTGGTTGCCAATTAAAGCGCATCACACAGATATTGTAGTAAACGTTGGCGATATGTTGCAACGCTTAACCAACAACAAATTAAAATCTACCACGCATAGAGTGGTAAATCCGCCTCGTGAATTAATGAAGACTTCCCGTTTTTCTGTTCCGTTTTTCTTGCATCCGCGTAGCGATATGGATTTAACCAGTTTACCATCTACCATAGATGCGGAACACCCAAAAGCTTATAGCGACATGACCGCGGGAGAATACCTGGATGAAAGGTTAAGAGAAATTGGATTGAAGAAGTAGTCGGGAGTCTTTAGTCCGGAGTCGGGAGTCCAGAGTCTAAAACCCACAGTTTAGAGTTAAAAGTTTAAAGTTAAATAGTATAGAAAGCATCGGCAAAGTCGGTGCTTTTTTGTTACCTTAAAATATGTATTCTACTCATTTAGAAATTTTCAAACAGATAAAAGGCATTGGTTCTGCTTCTGGTATATTTACGGAGTCAAACCAACTTTACATTGTTGGCGATAACAGCGCTTTTTTGAATAAATATAATCTGAGCACTGATGTATTGAGAAAAATTCAAATCTTATTGGATGAGCAACTCACTAAAAAGGAAAACATTCCAAAACCATTGAAGCCAGATTTTGAAGTGCTTTGTCATGCGGATAACAACCTTTACATTTTAGGCTCTGGCTCAACTCCAGCAAGAAACATCATGATTAAATACGAACTGGCAAACGGAAAAGTTAGCCAGCAAAGTTTAAGCAAAACTTATGCGCAAATGAAACAGGTTTCTGGCATTAATAACGAGAACTTTAATATCGAAGGTGCCGTATTTAACGGAACAAATTGGTTACTTTTTAACCGTGGAAATGGAGATGAAGCCAAGAATGGCATTTTCTCATTATTAGGAAATGATCTTATTAATGCGACAGACATTAAATTCAATACGCTTCAATTACCCAATATCAATCATGTAGAATCATCATTTACCGATGCCACAATAATAGGCAATGAAATATACTTTATATCCACTGCTGAAGATACCCAATCCACCTATCATGATGGCGAGATTTTAGGCAGCTTTATTGGGAGCATTGATGCAAAGACGCTAAAACTCAACTTCAGTTATAAAATCCCTGGTCAACATAAATTTGAAGGCATTACCGTTTATAAACAGGCGAAGAACAAAATAGAGTTTCTATTGTGCGAAGACCGCGATACTGATGAATTGAATACAACGATTTATAAGTTGAGCTTAACTTTATAGGAGGGATAGAATTGTTGAGTAGTCACTTCTAGCCAAACTGTACTAAGTAGACAACTTTATATTATGAATATTTAAACCTCGCAGGTTTTTTTAACCTGCGAAGTTTCATGAAACAACAATTCCCCTCCTTTATTTCTTTGCATCATCAATTGCCTTATTGACCACATCCTGAATCCTACCCCTTATTTTTAAGTTAGAAAGCCTGTCGCTCACCGTTGGATTTACCCGGTTGGATAAGAAAATATAAACCAAACCGCGGGATGGATCTACCCAAACACAGGTGCCTGTGTAGCCGGTATGGCCATAGGTTTGTGGTGAGGCCAGGTTTGATGGATAATGTTTTGTGGTATCTGGATCCCAACGATCAAAACCTAAACCCCGGCGACTGACATTGGATTGCTTCGCCGTAAAGGTATCTACAGTTTGTGGTTTAAAATATTCCGTTCCGCCGTAAGTACCCCGATTCAACATCATTTGATAAAGAATGGCCAGGTCGTTTGCACTGGCAAATAAACCTGCGTGGCCAGAGATTCCTCCAGCCAATGCGGCACCCTGATCATGAACATAACCTACCAATAAAGTCTTCCTGAAATAAGTATCCTGCTCTGTTGGAACAATCTGATCCCTGCTAAATCTGTTTCTCGGCAAAAAGCCCGCGGTTTGCATACCGAGTGGTTTATAGAAGTTTTCGTAGGTATATTGGTTTAATGGCTCTTCACTAATGTGTTCCACAATATCTTTCATTACATACATGCTGATATCGCTATACACATACTTCCCGCGGGTTCTGATCGGCGAATTGAGCATTTTTGGCCACATAAAATCTTTAAAGAAACCTTTCTTAATATAATACTGATCAGCCACCTTAGTAGGATAAGCCGCAGAAGAATCTCTGCTATAATCACCTGTTTTTACATAATCATGGAAAGGGATATAAGGAATAAAACCTGCCTGATGCAACATCACTTCGCGCACCTGGATATTATTCATTGGAGAAGTTCTGGCTTTTGCAATGTAGGTACCAATAGTGGTATCTAATTTCAGTTTACCTTCTTCAACCAAACGCATCACTGCTGGCGTTGTTGCCGCGATTTTCGTTACCGATGCCAAATCGAAAATATCGGTAGTACGATCAGGCACATTGGTATCGTAAGTATGCGTTCCATACGCTTTATTAAAAATTACTTTGCCATCTTTAGCCACTAAAACTACCAGGCCAGGTGTAGCTTTCTGTTGAATAGCTTCTGCAGCAATGGCATCTATGTCTGTAAGTGCATTTGAATTTAAACCCGCGTCTTCAGGCACGGTATATTTTAACCGGGTTTTTGGAGTAATAAATCCCGAGCCCAATGTATAACGTGCGGAGAAAGCAGTGGCAAGTTTATTTTCTGCAGCAATGCCACCGAAAATATATTGCGGAACCAGGGCTGCTGCATCCACACTATTTTGTGCGGTGTACACGATTGGCGAATTTAAGGCGTCGAAAGTTTTCAACCCGGTTCCATTTCCAAAGAAAGCTAAAATTAGTTTCTTCGTTTTACTGATGTTGTTGATAAAATTGATGTATCTAGCTTTCGTAATATTCTGATCATCAATGGAAACCAGTACCGTATTGTAATACTTTAAATCGTCCTCCAGGTCGTTAAGATTAACACTATCGCGATAGCTATCTGCAGAAAAAGAGGTTACTTTATCATATTTATTCGCCAGGCTATCGAAAACCACACTATAGGCAAAACTTAAACTTACCGAAGCAATCGTCTTCTTTTCCAGCGATTTTAAGGGAATAATCGTATCCTGATTGTTTAATACCACCGTTGTTTTGGAAATGGTATTTGCAATAGTGAGCTTCCTTTCATTATTGGTATGCTCTTGTGCACAAGCCATCAGGCACAGAATATTTAAAAAACTTGCGGCAACCAATATCACTAATCTATTTCGCTTCATATACTTTCTCTCCGTTCAGGTAGGTTTTTAATACTTTAGTTTTTAATATGTTTTGTGGTGAAGATTTCAAAATATCCTGATCCAGAATTACGAAATCGGCCAGTTTTCCTTTTTCCAGACTACCCTTTTCCTGCTCTTCAAAGTTTGCTTTCGCCGCCCAGATGGTCATTCCCCGTAATGCTTCCTCCGGCGTTAAGGCATTTTCCATCTGAAAACCGCCTTTCGGAAAACCTTTAGCGTCTTCTCTCACTGTTGCAGCATAGAACGTCAATAACGGATTAATGTTTTCTACCGGAAAATCTGTTCCCAGCGGAATCCATCCATTTTGTTTCAGTAATTGCTGGTAAGCATAAGCACCTTTCAATCTGGCTGCGCCTAAACGTTGTCCGGCCCAATACATATCTGAGGTAGCATGGGTAGGCTGTACAGATGGTACAATACTCGCGCTACCAAATAAGTTAAAATCTTTCGGGTTCACAATCTGCGCATGTTCAATCCGCCAGCGTTTATCATTCTTACCTTTCAAAATTTTATTATAAATTTTAAGCATCACCCGGTTAGCAGAATCACCTATGGCATGGGTACACATCTGAAATCCTTTAGCCGCAATTTTCTCCGCAACCTCTTCGAAGTGTTTTTGGTTGCTCAATAGAAAACCAGTTTTGGCAGGCATATCTGCATATGGATGGAGCAAGCATGCCCCTCTTGATCCCAGCGCACCATCTGCATAAACCTTAAAAGAGCGAACATTTAATCGATTGGTTTTTATAGCGCCACGTTTAAAAAGGTAATCATAATTTTGAGGTGCATCTGCCAGCATGACATATAATCGCATTTTCAACTTGTTTTCCTGTTGAAGTTTCTCGATTAAATCAACGGTTTGATAAGGTAAGCCACAATCGTCTATGGTGGTTAAGCCTGCTGCAAAACAGTTTTTTTGTGCATCCGTTAAAATTTTTTCTGCAAGTTTTGTATCTGGTGAGGGGATTTTGCTTTCTACCAAACCCACTGCATTATCAATAAGCACACCAGTAAGTTTTCCATTTTCTGTGAGCATATCACCCCCGGTTAGTTTCTGTTCTTCGATGATCCCAGCTTCATCAAATGCTTTTTGATTCACAATAGCTGCATGGCCATCAACCCTATTAAGAAAAACAGGACGGTCAGGAAACAACTTAGATAGTTCTTTATTATTCGGAAAGGCTTTATTTTCCCAATCATTCTGATCCCAGCCATTGGCTATTAACCAGCCTTCGGGATGGGTTTTAGCAAATTCGGCTAGGCGCTGTAAAATCTCCTTCCAGGATTTTGTGTCTCGTAAATCTGCTGCCTGCAAACTTTGTCCGTAGCCAAAAAAATGAGCATGCGCATCTATAAAACCTGGATAAACGGCTTTACCTTTTGCATCAACCTTATCTTTCGAAGTGTATTTGTCTTGAATATCCTTACTCGAACCGAGGTCGAGTATTTTTCCATCCTTTACGGCAAAAGCTTCAACAGCATCAAATTGATCATTAACCGTGTAAACCTTGGCATTGTAAATAATTAGATCGGCCTGTTCTTTTTGACTGCAAGCGGACAGCATAGCTGAAAAAAGAAGCGCGTATAAGATGGATTTCATACCGATAAAGATAGAAATTTGTAACCAATCAGTTTTGTAATTTCAGCTTTACAGTTGAAATGAAAATAAAGTTGGAATATTTTTTCTTTAAAAACCAATTCCCGTAGAACTTATCTACGACAATCTATTTCCAGCCTTTGTTCATCGTCATTTACATGTTGAGTTTTAAACAAATCCCTTTCCTTAAGCTTATTTTCTATAATTTAGCGAATTCACTTTGCCATAATACATGACTGATATTATCCATTTATTGCCTGATGCTGTTGCTAATCAAATTGCTGCCGGAGAAGTTGTTCAACGGCCAGCTTCGGCGGTAAAAGAACTGCTTGAAAATTCTATTGATGCCGGCGCAGACAAAATACAACTGGTGGTTAAAGATGCCGGAAAAGCATTAATTCAGATCGTTGATAATGGTTGTGGGATGAGCGTAACCGATGCACGTATGTGTTTTGAACGACATGCTACTTCAAAAGTAAAAAAGGCCGAGGATTTGTTTGCCATCCGCACCATGGGTTTTCGTGGCGAGGCCATGGCATCCATAGCGGCAATTGCCCAGGTGGAAATGAAAACCCGCCGCCATGAAGATGAAATCGGCACTTGCATTTCTATAGAAGGCGCACAAGTAATTGCACAAGAACCAGTTGCAACAACTGCCGGAACACAAATTTCCATCAAAAACTTATTTTTCAACACGCCTGCTAGAAGAAATTTTCTAAAAAGCAATCCGGTAGAAATGCGCCATATTATTGATGAATTTCAACGGGTGGCATTGGCACATCCTGGTGTATTTTTCAGTTTATACCACGATGGGACAGAAATCTTCAACCTTCCGAAGGGAAATCTGAAACAACGCATCGTCCATCTTTTTGGCAACAACTATAACGAACGTTTGGTGCCTGTAGAGGAAGAAACCACTATCATTAACCTGAAAGGCTATATTGGCAAACCCGCTTTCGCAAAGAAAACCCGGGGCGAACAATTCTTTTTTGTAAACAACCGTTTCATTAAAGATCCTTATTTAAATCATGCGGTAAGTTCTGCCTTCGAAGATCTTTTACCCGACGACAGCTATCCGCTTTATGTTTTATTTATTGAGATTGATCCGGCAAAAATTGACGTGAATGTTCACCCAACCAAAACTGAAATTAAATACCTGGATGAAAAATCCATTTATGCGATTTTAAAATCGGCTGTTAAGCGCTCGATAGGTAGGTACAACATTGCCCCTACGCTAGATTTTGATCAGGAAACCGGTTTCAGTAATATGATTACCCACAAGGCAGTAGAAGATATTGTTCCACCGAGCATCAACTTTAATCCGGATTTTAATCCCTTTGCGAGTGATAGCAGTTCTGTTTCCGGCTATGCATCTTCCCCAAGAAATTACGATGCAAAACCGAGCGCTAAAAACTGGGGATCATTGTATGAAATTACAGATCAACCGATTATAGAACAAACGTCGATTTACGAGGAAGATACCAATGAGTTGGAAACGCCTAAGAAACAGTATATGCAGTTGCACAATCGCTACATTGTTTCGCAGATCAAATCTGGCTTAATGGTGATTGATCAGCAAATGGCACATGAACGAATCCTTTACGAACGTTTCCTCGTACATCTCGATGATCGAAAAGGGGCCTCGCAACAAAGCTTATTCCCACAAACGATTACTTTAAATGCCAATGATTTTGAACTGGCCAAAAGTTTATTGGATGATATAAAAAGTTTGGGCTTTGATGTACGGGAATTTGGTAAAAATACGTTGGTGGTAGAAGGAGTTCCCGTCGACTTAGGCAGTGGCAGTATTAACGAAACGCAACTGTTTGAACAATTAATTGAAGGTTTTAAAAACACTCAGCAGGAATTAAAGTTAACTAAACGTGATCGCCTGGCCAGGAGTTTAGCGAAAAATAGCGCCATTAAAGCTGGCACCGCTTTAGCACAGGAAGAAATGAATACCTTGATTGATGAACTTTTTGCCTGCAAAACGCCTAACTTTAGCGTGAGCGGAAAACCAATAATCCAAACCATTACCCTTGGAGAATTGGATAAGAAGTTTGAGAAGTAAGGGGCAAAGAGTAAAGGGTAAGGAACAAAGAGTAAGAGCAAAGAGCAAGGAACAAAGAGTAAAGAGCAAAGAACAACGAAAGACCATAAATAACGAATACTAATAAATGAATAACATACATATCCCACCAGTAGTAAAAAACCTGCTGATTATTAATATTTTATTTTTCCTTGCTACTTTATACTTCGAAACAAAAGGGATCAGATTAGGCTTCAGCCTTGGTGCTTTTTATTTCGATTCGCCACTAGCGAAACCTTGGCAGCCGCTTACCTACATGTTTATGCATGGTGGCTGGGCGCATATTTTCTTCAACATGTTTGCCCTTTATTCTTTCGGCACATTATTAGAAAGCCGTTGGGGAGCTAAGAAGTTTTTAACATTCTATTTAATCACCGGACTTGGCGCCTTAGCATTACAGTTGGGTGTACAGGCATTCGAAACTTATCAGTTAACGGGAGCGGTGGTAAATCCTGGAGCAGTTTCAATTGATTTTGCATCCAACATGGTTCAATCAAATGTGAAGGGCTTAAATAGTGAGCAACTAAACAAATTGATTGAGATTTACACGACTCCAATGGTTGGCGCATCTGGTGCTATTTTTGGTTTATTAGTGGCGTTTGGCATGCTTTATCCCAATGCAGAGCTTATGATTATGTTCATTCCAGTACCCGTAAAGGCAAAATACATTATTCCTTTTTATATTTTAGTAGAGCTATTTTTAGGCATCGGCCAGTTTGAAGGCGATTCTATTGCTCATTACGCACACTTGGGTGGGGCTTTAATCGGCTTTATTCTTGTTAAAATATGGAAGGATAAAAACACAAATTTTTACAATTATTATGAATAATACTTTTAAAGATTTAAAGTATAAGATCTTTCAATCTGGCAATCCATTATTTTTCTACATTGGTATTAATGCCATTTTATTCCTGGCCACAGCAATCATCTCTGTATTTTTGTTTTTAGGCAAAAGCGACTTTATTGTAGGGGAATGGATCAGGGATTATTTTGGGGTGCCTGCGGCGGTTTCATCACTACCAACCCGCTTCTATACGGTACTAACCTACATGTTTTTTCATGATGGCTTTCTTCACCTCTTGTTTAATATGCTTGGATTATTCTGGTTTGGAAACATTTTCATGAATTTTTTAAACAGCAAGCAGTTCCATTTCGTGTACCTTGCCGGTGGTTTTGCCGGAGCGCTGATTTATATTGCGGGTTTAAACATCTTTCCTGCTTATGCCGGCGGTTTGGTTGGTCAAACGGTTATTGGTTCTTCTGCTGCAGTAATGGCCATTATTGTGGCTACGGCTACACTCGTTCCAAACTATACCATTATGCTGATGCTGATTGGCGAAGTAAAAATTAAATGGGTAGCAATTGCTTATTTCCTGATTTCATTTATTGGATTATCATCTGTTAATGCAGGAGGAAATCTGGCCCATATTGGTGGTGCCATTTTAGGCTTTGCATTTATAAAAAGCTTACAAAGTGGCCGCGACTGGAGTAAATTATTTGAGCGAAAACCAAAACTGCGGGTAGTTAAAAATGAAACACCACCAGTTAAAAAGCCTGCTTTTAAAGACGTTTCGCAAAAAGAAATTGATGAGATCTTAGATAAAATTTCATCTTCAGGTTATGATAAACTGACGCCAACAGAGAAGGAAAAATTGTTCAAAGCAAGCAAAGATTAATGGCAAACAAAAGGTACAATTTACTAGATAAGCTTTTATTACCCATTGCAATTATATTAGCAATCGCATTGATATTGGGAACAGTTGCAGGAAACATGGATCCAAGACAACACCCCATTATTGCTTTTTTTGGCTTGGCTTATCCATATTTTTTATTTCTTCACCTCATTTTTATCGCCTGGTGGTGCATCAGCAAAAAATGGATTTTTGCACTGGCAAGCATATTAGTCATCGCCTATGGCTACAAAACACTAAGGGCAACTTTTTCCATCAGCGGAGATGAGGGGCCTGAAGCGAAGATTGAAAACAGCATCAGGATGATGACTTACAATGTTCATAATTTTAAGTTATATGGAGGCGAAAACGATGAATCGGTAAAAGAGAAGATGCTTCAGGTGATAAGTGAGCAAAACCCTGACATTATCTGCTTTCAGGAATTTTATACCCGTTACAAAGGAAACTTTGATACCATCGACAGCCTGAAAACGATCCTAAAAACAAAACATTTCTACTTCGTACCCACGAATAAAAATGATTACGAAGCCATTGGTTTAGCTATTTTCTCCAAATTCCCCATTAAGCATTCTGGCAAAATTTCTTTCGCAGAGGGTTATGCCGGAAACATGAGTATCTACACCGACTTGGATATTAAAGGCCAGACTTTAAGGGTGTATAATGTGCATTTTCAATCCATTTCTTTTGAAAAACAGGATTATGAATACCTGGATAAGGTGAAGGAAATGAACACGCAGATTCAACCGTCTAAACGCATCTTAAGAATGCTAAAAAGTGCATTTTTAAAGCGAAGCAGTCAGGTAGATGAAATGAAAAAGGAAATGGATAACTGCAAAATACCCTACCTGATTGCCGGCGATTTCAATGATACACCAGCTTCTTACGTAGTAACACAGATTACGGAAAAGCTAAATAATGCCTTCATTAAAAAAGGATCTGGATTTGGCACTACCTACAATGGTAAATTTCCAAATTTCCAGATCGATTATATTGCTACTTCAAAGGATTTGGAAGTGTTGAATTATAAAATTGAAAAGGCAAAATTATCCGATCACTTTCCTGTTAGAAGTGACTTAAAATTTATCTCTAAAACTACAGAAGCAAAATAATCTGCCTTCAATCCTTTACCAATTCATGGCAGATTAATTATTAACATAAATCAATAATTACAGCTGATTTAATTTCGATCTTCAGCTGCAAAAAATCGAAAAACTATGAGCACAATAGATGCACTAAACTGGCGCTACGCCGTTAAAAAAATGAACGGCGAACCGGTAGAACAAGAAAAGGTTGATAAAATTATAGCAGCTGCGCACCTGGCTCCAACATCTTCGGGTTTGCAACCTTTTAGGGTAATTGTAATCACTAACCAGGATTTAAAAGAAAAAATCGCACCTATTGCTTATAACCAATCGCAGGTGCTGGATTCTTCTCACTTATTGGTTTTTGCAGCTCAGGAAAATTATACAGGTGAAGGCATTGATAAAGTATTTGATAGAATGAATACCGAACGTGGTTTGCCATTAGATACAACTGATGCTTATAAAAACCAGTTAAAAACAACTTTATTATCAAAATCTGCAGAAGAAAACTTCCATCATGCTGCTAAACAAGCTTACCTGGCTTTCGGAGCAGCCATTGTTGAAGCCGCAGTATTAAAGGTAGATGCTACTCCAATGGAAGGTTTTGATGCGCCTGCACTGGATGAACTTTTAGGCTTAAAGGAAAAAGGTTTAAAAAGCGTAACCCTATTACCACTTGGCCACAGAGATGAAAATGGCGATTGGTTGGCTAACCTTAAAAAGGTTCGTACCCCGAAAGATGAATTTTTAATTGAGATAAAATAAGATATTCAACATCAATTTAGAGTGGTCAACTTTAATAGCAATCTGGCTAAAAAGTTGACCACTCTTTCTACACGATGCAACTGTATTTTATGTAAAAAAGTGTTAAACATGATGACAATTTAGGCGCTCTATTTTTAATTGGATATATTTACAACCTAAGTATTTAATTTCCAATTCATGAAAATTTTTAGACTATCCCTTTTAATACTCTCCTTTCTCTTCACTATAAACTTCTCTTCTTCGGCACAAACCGATACTGTTAGCATCAATACCCTGATCAGCAAAACCAGTAAAGCCCTGAATGATTATCCATCAGAGAAAATTTACCTTCACTTTGATAAACCTTATTACGCCATAGCAGATACCGTTTGGTTCAAGGCTTATGTTACAGAGAATCAAAACCTACTTTCTGGGATCAGTAAAATTATATACGTTGATGTAATTAATCAGAAAGATTCGCTGATTCAAACCATCAAATTGCCCATTACAGGTGGCGTGGCAAATGGAAATTTCCCGCTGGATCAGGTAAACTATAGACAAGGAAATTATCATGTGAGGGCCTATACCATGTGGATGCTTAATTTTGATAGTCCGGCGTATTTTAATAAAACTTTTTTTGTTGGTGAGGCGATTGATAAAGAAGTAAAAACACATATCACTTATAAAAATACATCAACCGATAAACTGGAAAAAATTGATGCCCGTGTGCAGTTCAAAGACCCTAATAATAAACCTTATGCCAATAGAAATGTGAGCTGGCAGGTGGTTACCAGTTACACCGTTATTGCAAAAGGAAGAGGTACAACAGATGCAAATGGTTATTTAACCATCGCGATGAGTGCCAATCAAAAAGCAGAGTATCAGTTAAAAAAAGGCGAGCTGATTACCAGCATCAACACCACAGATAAAGATGTGGCAAACAATAGCTTTACTTTGGCTAATGCCATTTTAAGTAAAGATTTTCAATTCTTCCCGGAGGGAGGAAACCTGATTACAGGTTTAACCAATAAAGTTGCAGTTAAAGCAATTAAGAGTGATGGTTTAGGGATTAATGCAAAAGGAACGATTACGGATAATACCGGCAAGCAAGTGGCTACATTTAATGCACAACATGTAGGAATGGGAAGCTTCGATTTATTGCCTGAAAGTGGAAAGACTTATAAGGCTAATGTAACTTATGATGATGGAACAACTGCTAATTATGATCTGCCTGCATTAAGTGAAAAAGGGATAAAAGTAACTGTTGATAACAGCGACGCAGAAAATATTCAGGTAAAAATTCTTGCTAACGATGGTTTTTTTGAAGAAAACAAAGGGAAAAAATTCTACCTGGTTGCTCAAAGTAAAGGAGTAATTTGTTATGGTGCACAAACTGCTTTATCCAATAAAGAATATAGTTCAACCATCTTAAAATCAAAATTCCCATCAGGCATTGCACAGTTTACCTTATTTACTGATGCGGGCAAACCACTAAGCGAACGTCTGGCTTTTATTCAACATAAAAATAATATGGCAGTAGCTTTAACTACCGCAACACCATCATACGGTGTAAAAAAGAAGGTAAAGGTGAACGTTGCTGCTAAAAAAGATGGTGCACCAGTGGAAGGAAATTTCTCTGTAACGGTGGTTGATGAAACCAAAGTTCCGGCGAATGAGGATGCCGCCAGCACCATTTTAACAGGTTTACTATTGAGTAGCGATCTTAAAGGTTATGTAGAAAAGGCCAATTATTACTTTAATACACCAGACGCAAAGAAGAATACAGACCTTGATAATTTGTTACTTACGCAAGGTTACCGCACCTTTAATTACAGTAATATCCTTGCTGGCAGCCTACCAAAAATCAGCTTCTTGCCAGAGCAGGGAATTGAAGTTTCGGGGATATTGAGAATGAATAATGGGATTCCGGTTAGGAAAGGTCAGTTGTTATTAACCATTCCTGATAAACGTTTCAATTTGGAAGGCACTACCGATCCGGTGGGAAATTTCAAGTTCCAGAATTTAGTTTTAAACGACTCATCTAAAGTAACCATTACGGCAAAATATAATGTTAACTTCAGGGCAATGGCCATTAGCTTAAACGGCTCTCCGGTACCAAGCTTAACCCGTAATTTCAGCGCAGCTGAAGAAGTTTTAAATATTGATAGCGCACTTACGACCTATTTAGATAATAGTAAAAAACAATATTCCTACCTCCATACCTTAAAGGACGTTACCATTAAGGGTGCTGTTATTCCTAAGGTTACCCATAAAGATTATCCTGCACTAACAGGCTTAAGTCAGATGGCGGATCACGAAGTTACCGGCGACCGTTTACAGGGTTGTGCTTTATTAATTAACTGTTTACAAGGTATGCTGGCGGGTGTAACCTTTCAGGATAATAATTTTTACGTAACCAGAGATTTTAACGCAGGAAAACGCATTCCGATGGGAATTTTCATCAATGGTATGAGCGTAGACGTGAATCAGATCAACACTTTAAATCCAAATAATATCGAATCGATTGAAGTGTTTTTAAGAGATGAACTGGGATTGGTAAACCGTGCAAATAATGTGAATGGTGTTATTGTTTTCAACCAGAAGAAAGCGCCAAAAGGAACTAAAATTTCTAAAGCGCAATTGCTGGATATGATTCCTAAAAATTACGAAGTAACTTTCTCTCCGCAAGGTTATAACAAAGAAAAACAATTTTATTCCCCTAAATATGATGTACCGGCAAATATGAATAGAAATGATTTGCGTACCACTATTTACTGGAATCCGAAAGTGATTACCGATGCGACCGGAAATTCATCCTTTGAATTTTATAATGCAGATGGTAAAGGGCAATATAAAGTAATTATCGAAGGGATTGATACCAATGGAAACTTAGGTAGATCGGTATTACGTTATACGGTTAAATAGATTAATCTCCGTGTATTTGATCCCCTTAAATCTGTGTGGGGATATTTTAACCATATAATCTAAAGGGTTTCCAGCTGATTACGGAGATTTAGGAGATTTTTATTAAAAAGATGATGATTTGGTTAAGGCACTTTCTGGAAAAAGTGCTTTGACTAAATCACTATGCTAATGTTAATAAGAAAATCATAACTCCAATATTGAACTTCGCTATTGCCGCCCTACTATCCGGCTTAGGGTTTAAAAGGATCTTATCGCGTCCTGGCCGGACGGGCCTTTTTTCTTTTGACAGCAAAAGAAACAAAACTGCCGGCTCGCAATTTTTTTATCCAAGTCAGTAGCTGGGCTTGGTCAGTGCCATCCCAAAAAATTGACCATGCCGGTCTAAGACCAGAACGAAGAAACAGTGGTTTGGCCTTGTTGGATAGTGATAGCGATCGACATTCTTCTTGTTATAAATCTAAGTCTGCATCCTAATTCTCCTCATGCTATGGCCACCCTGCTATCCGGCATAGGAAATGATGGAAGGAGAAAACGTTAAAGCTTCAACCACAATCTTTCATACCCCCACAACCCAAGGCAGCGCGTTCTCTCCCGATTCTTCATCGGGTGCTTGTGCTGCCGAAATAAAGCTTTAACGAATTTATCCGACATCAGGTCCAAGCCTTGGGTTATTCATAAGTTGTTTATGTTTTCATAGGCATTCATGAGCTCGCAGAAAAGCTCGGTTTTGCTTCTTTTTGTTAAGAAAAAGAAGAGAGCCCTTCGGCGGCTAGCCGAGGCAAGCCAGAGTAGTGGAAATAAGTTTTCGGCAGGTGATGACACCAGCCGATAGATGATTACTCCAACTAAAATGTCTTTACGCTTCGTGTTAAAAGAATTCTATGTTGTCCTGGCCGGACGGGCTTCTTTTCTTTTGACAGCAAAAGAAACAAAACTGCCGACTCGCAATTTTTTTATCCAAGTCAGTAGCTAGGCTTAGTCAGTGCCATCCCAAAAAATTGACCATGCCGGTCTAATAGCAGAACGAAGAAACGGTGGTTTGGCCTTGCTAGGTAGTGATAGCGATCGCCATTCTTTATAAATCTAAGTCTGCATCATACTTTATCATCGTGCTATGGCCACCATGCTATCCGGCCTAGGAAATGACGGAAGGAGAAAACGTTTAAAGCTTCAAACACAATCTTTCAACCCACCACAACCCAAGGCAGCGCGTCCTCTCCCGATTCTTCATCGGGTGCTTGTGCTGCCGAAATAAAGTTTTAACGAATTTATCCAACATCAGGTCCAAGCCTTGAGTTATTCATAAGTTATTTATGTTTTTATAGGTATTCATGAGCTCGCAGAAAAGCTCGGTTTTTGTTACTTTTTTGATCAAGCAAAAAAGTAAAAGCCCTTCGGCGGCTAGCCGAGGCAAGCCAGAGTAGTGGAAATAAGTTTTCGGCAGGTGATGACACCAGCCGATAGATGATTACTACAAAAAAATGTCTTTTACGCTTCGGGTTTAAAAGGATATTATCGTGTCCTGGCCGGACGGGCCTTTTTTCTTTTGACAGCAAAAGAAACAAAACTGCCGGCTCGCAATTTTTCTGTTAAAGTTAGTGAGTAGGCTTGGACATTGCCACCCCAAAAAATTGACCATGCCGGTCTAAGAGCAGAACGAAGAAACGGTGGTCTGGCCTTGCTGGGTAGTGATAGCGATCGCCATTCTTGTTATAAATCTAAGTCTGCATCATAATTCTCCCCATGCTATGGCCACCCTGCTATCCGGCCTAGGAAATGATGGAAGGAGAAAACGTTTAAAGCTTCGAACACAATCTTTCAACCCACCACAACCCAAGGCAGCGCGTCCTCTCCCGATTCTTCATCGGGTGCTTGTGCTGCCGAAACAAAGCTTTAACGAATTTATCCGACATCAGGTCCAAGCCTTGATTTTTGGCTACCTTTTTATCAAGAAAAAGGTAGAAGCCCTTCGGCGGCCAGCCGAGGCAAGGCTGCGCAGCGGAAAAAAGCTTTCGGCAGATGATGACACCAGCCGATAGGTGAAAAACTTATAAATCTAATGAAGCACCTCGCTACGACCACCCTACTATCCGTCTTAAAGATTTCCGCAGGCGCGACTAATAAATTCTGCGGTGATGATTTGAATCTGCGTTTTTAATCTGAGGGAAATTTAATCCTGTCTCATTACCAAATAGGATACGGTAATTTCTTCCCATCCAATCCGGCAATGATATTTTCAGCAATCAGATTAGCCATTGCATCCCTTGTTTCTTCTGTTGCAGAGCCTATATGAGGTAAAACCGCTACACTATCCATATTTAACAGTGGATTATCTTTTTTCATTGGCTCCGGATTGGTCACATCCAGGCCAGCCCCCCAAATAATTTTTTCTTCTAAAGCCTGAATCAGGTCTTTTTCGTTATGAATTCCACCTCTTGCAGTATTAATGAAAATCGCCTTCGGTTTCATCTTTTTGAAAGCCTCCATTGAGAATTTGCCTTTGGTTTCATCTGTTAATGCTGTGTGTACAGAAATCACGTCGCTCTGTTCCAGTAGTTCATCAAAAGAAACATATTTAGCATTAACTTCCCGCTCTGCATCTTCATTACGAGATCGGTTATGGTAAATCACCGGCATTTGAAAAGCCCCTGCACATTTTTTTGCCATTTCTAAACCAATTTTCCCTAGACCGAGAACACCTAAAGTTTTGCCATTCAGCTCTATTCCAAGTTCTGGTGTGGGTTCATAATTGTGCCAGTCGCCGTTAATAATTTTCTTATGCAGGTAAAAAGCTTTTCTCGAAACTGCCAGCATTAGTAAAAAAGCCGTATCAGCCGTGGCGCCACTAAGTACACCCGGCGTATTGCCAACAGGAATGTTTAACTTTTTGGCCTCCTCTACATCAACCTGATCAAAGCCTACGGAGTGGAGCGCAATTACCTTTAAATGTTTACAGGCATTTAGAAATTTAGCATCAATTTTATTGGGGCCAACACTCACCAGGGCATCTTGATCCTGGCAGGCTTCCACCAACTCGTCAGCAGAAATTTGTCTGTCTTCTTCCCACCGGGTGATTTCAAATCCATGTTCTTCGAGCTGCGTAAAACCAACCTGTGCAATATTACCACTTACAAATACTTTCATACTTTAAAAACAAGGAACCTTTTCAGGAGTTTTAATATTCTAAAATCATTGTTACTTTACCGTGGCATTCATCCTTTGGAAAGTATTCGCACTAAAATAGCCTAATGCACCATTTGAAATGTTAGATGTTGGATTTGAAGGCGTTGTACCCTGATTTGGTCCTCTGCCATCCTGCTGACTTAGCGCAAACCAATAATTAAAGATGTTTGAATCAATTCCTTCCATCTCAATACTGAAATTGTCTCCACTTTTTAAACCATCATCGTCGTCATTGGCTTGGTAAAACAGTTGGACACGAAGGTTATTTCCATTGGTTAAACGATCATTTTCAACAAAAATCCGATCAGCAAAAACCCCGTTTATATACAGATTAAAATGATAAGCATTACTTTCTTTTGCAGGATCAACAAAAAAAGCGGCAGCCGTTTTACGTTCCTCTCCAAAAAAAGAATTACTAACTACACCAATCGAATCCAACTTAACGGAATTGGGCATTTTAGAACTGGCCTGGTAGTTTTTACCCTCAGCCGTTACGTCCATGGTATAGGTTACACCATAAACACCCCTCATTCTACTCACGTAGATACCAGGTGATTTTTCCGTAAAAGCATAATTATTTCCCCGGCTGTCTGTTACCCTAACGGTGGCTCCGGTTACTTTCGGATAAACCCCTACTTCATCATAACCAACCGTTTTAGTGATCAGGATTTGTTGCTCCATTAATCTATCAACGATTTTTCCTTCGATCACGAGTTGAGGTTCGGCATTTTTAGTATCGATTTCTATGATTTTGGTACAAGACGTAAGCCCGGCAGTAACAATCAACAGATATAAAAAAAGTTTTTTCATATTTTAAAATTTAAAATTCCAGGTAACAGAAGGAATGATGCCAAAAAGAGAAGTTTGTTCCGCAGCCGTTCTACCAGGGTTTGCCGGATCGTTTATAAATTCTATTGAATACGGGTTCTTTCTGGCCAAAGCATTATAGACCCCAAAGTTCCAGCTCGACTGGAATCTGCCTTTCCGTTTTCCCTCAAGCGTTGCGCTCAAATCCAGTCGCATGTTATAAGGCATTCTGCCCGCATTCCTTTCGGTATAATAGTAAATAGTTTGGCCACCAACAATATATTTACCTGCCGGAAAAGTAACCGCATTTCCGGTGCTGTAAATGAAACTGGAAGAGAATGTCCACCGTTTATTGAGATTATAAATACCCACAACAGATAAATCGTGTGTACGATCCTGCCTTGCCGGAAAGTAGTTTCCATTATTTAGCTGCGCAAATTTCCGCTCAGTTTTAGATAGGGTATAGCCTACCCAACCATTCAGTTTTCCAAATTTCTTTTTAAAAAATAATTCCAAACCATAAGCCCGACCGATACCGTAAAGCAATTCTGATTCTACATTGGAATTGGCAAGCAATTGCGCTGCATTTTTATAGTCAATCTGGTTTTGCAACCATTTATAGTAGACTTCTCCTGAGAGTTCATAATTATTTTCATCGAGGTTTTTAAAATAACCCACCGCTACCTGATCTGCAATTTCAGGTTTGATGTTATTACTGCTCAACACATATTGATCGGTAGGTGAACTTGATGTGGCATTGGTTAAAATGTGTATATTTTGCGTATTCCGGTTATAAGATGCTTTTACAGAGTTTTGCTCATTAAATAAATAACTAACGGAGAAGCGAGGCTCCAGATTGAAATAGTTTTTATGGAACTTCCCGCTGCCTACGGTTTCTGTGCTGAGGATGTTGCCACTTGCATCGTATTGGCTAAAGTTACCCGGACCTAAAAGTGAAAAAGCAGCTAACCGAAGGCCATACAGGAAGTTCAGCTTTTCACTCGCCGCCCATTCGTCTGACACATAAGCAGCGCTTTCCAAACCATACCGTTTTTCTTGCGTAAGTGGATTTACCTGAGATGCCTGACTGGTCGTGATATCAATTGGAGAAATGCGATGATGCGTGGCATTTAGTCCAAACCTTAGCGTATGCTTATTGCTGAAATATTGAAAATCTTCTTTAAAATTGAAATCCCGAACCAGTGACGTTGCCTTAAAGTTAGTTACATCGTTCAGCAACCGCACCGTATAATTGTAGTTGTTATAAATGAGGGAAGTATTGGAGAACAAGCGATCATTAAAAATGTGATTTAAGCGAATAGTTGTAGTTACATTACCCCAGTTGTTTTCGAAAAGATCCTTAATCCCAATATTATCTTTACCGAAATAACCGGAAAGATAAATGGTATTTTTATCATTGATCTTGTAGTTCGCTTTGGCATTGATATCGTAGAAATTTAATGTACTTCCGTTAATGGAAGAATCTGGAGAGGCCCTTAAAAACAGATCAATATAAGTTCTCCTAAAACTCACCATAAAAGATCCTTTATCTTTAACAATCGGTCCTTCTGCTTTTAGCCGGGACGCAATCAGGCCGATTCCACCTTGAAATTTAAATTCTTTGTTATTGCCGTCGTCCATTTTCACATCCAAAACAGAAGATAAACGCCCGCCATATTGTGCAGGCATTCCGCCTTTATAAAGACTTACATCTTTGATGGCATCTGCATTAAAAGTAGAAAAGAAACCTAACAGGTGTGATGAATTATAAACCACCGCTTCATCCAGAATAATCAAATTCTGATCGGCAGCGCCACCACGAACGTAAAAACCTGTGTTTCCCTCGCCACCAGATTTTACACCGGGCAGTAATTGAATAGTTTTTAAAACATCTTTCTCACCAAGTAAAACGGGGATAGAATTGAGAGATTCCATATCAATTCTTTCCAATCCCATCTGCGCACTTTTAACGTTTTCATTTTTACGGTTATTGGCACTTACCGTTACTTCGGCAAGGTCATTTGCCGTTTTCAGTTCTTCGTTCAGCTTAATGTCTTTATTTAAATCGATGTTTTTGGTAACAGGAACATAACCCGTGTAACTTATGGTAACCGTGTAAGTTCCCTGAACTTGGGTCAAAGCAAAATAACCATATCCATTGGTTAAGGTGCCAGCACTTGCCGAACCCGTAATTTTAACGGTTGCACCAATGAGCGTTTCGCCAGAGCCCGCATCGCGAATGGTACCGCTTAACGTGAATTTATTTTGCGCAAAAACGGATGAACTGAGTAAAAGCAATGAAAGAACAGAAAGGTAAAATTTTATCAGCATATAAGCGCAACTTTTGAGATGAAGCCCCAAATGTACGAAATACAAAATGATGTAGACGTGACGAATCTGTTAACTAAAGTGTGTCTTGAAACTTGATAAAAAACTACTTAAAACAACGTGTGATTACTTTTTCACAAGGTATGGCGCTACAGCTTTCCTCCAAATGGCATAACCTGCAGCATTCATGTGCAACATATCTTCTACAAAGAGTTCAGGACGTAACTTTCCATCTCTTGTTAGCATCAAGCTATACACATCAACATACTTCGTATTGGCCTCTTTAGAAAGAAAGGTTTTGATCAGGGCATTCGAAGCGATTGCTTTTTCTTTAAAAGCATTTCTGCTTGGACTCGGTTTAATTGAAATATAAACGATAGGAACATTTGGCAATTTAGCCCGAATGGCTTTGTAAAGATTAACCGTTCTATTCAACACTGAATCTGGCGTGGTTTGGGCATCTGGCAAATCATTCTCCCCAACGTAAAGTACAATTTGACGGGGTTGATAAGGAAAAACGATATCATTTAGATAGAAAGTAATATCGTTGGTTACGGCACCGCCGATTCCGCGGTTTAAGGCGTTGTATTTTGCAAAAACCTGTGTTAAATCATCCCATTTACGAATGGAAGAACTGCCTACAAACAAAACCGGATGTACAGGCGGCTTGTACATTTGGTCATATTTTTTAATGGTTTGCACATCATCCCAAAAAGCAGGTTTATTTTGTGCAAAAGTAGCTATGAATAAAAATGGAGAAAGAATTAGCGTGAAGAGTATTTTTTTCATGGTTTCAAAATTTCGAATTGCGCAAGATAGCAATCGTATATATGATTTCCAGAAATCTGATGTAACAGATTTAGTGAACCTGGTTTTGTGCCTGCGCTCGTTTCTAACGCGTGCATAATCGTTATACGATTGTATAACGTCAGCAGGTTTTTATATAGTTTTTAGAGTTGCTGATAAGATATTAGTGGCTCAATACAAACCATAGCTTGTTTACATGTAATAGTCTCCATGCCATAGATACGGCCTTCTATTTACACACTTCATTATAAATAATCATGCGCAAAAAAAGGATTAGCGAAGTACAAACACAGCGCAAAAAAGCTGCTTTAACGATTGCTAAAGCAGCTTCAAAATTTTAAAAGAAGATTATTTCACATCAAACCATAACCTCGTGGTAAGCAAATCTGTTCCCTGACTGGCTACTGCATTTCTGTAGCTCTGCCCGTTTAAAGATTGTTCCGTTCCCGGATAAATAAACCGGACAGGAATTTGTCCGTTTAATACAGTATTTGCCGATGCCGTAAGTTCTGGATAATCCAATCTGCGTCTTTCTGCCCAGGCTTCTAACCCCTGACCAAAAAGTGCCAGCCATTTTTGTTCGCCTATTGATTTTTTATAATTAGATGCATCATATTGAACAGCTCCCTGAGCCGTATAGTTAGCAACTAATGCATCAGCAACGCCAAATTGTTTTAAGGAAGCCACGATGCCCTGATTGTATAAATCAGCAGCATTTTCTGTTGTTAAACCACGAGCCGCTGCTTCTGCCCGATCAAACAATAATTCAGCATAGCTAAAAATTACAGCTGGTGATTGAGGAGTCAGGAAGTAAGCGCCTGGTCTGGATGTTCTGGCAAAGCCCAAATTACTGGCTTCCGAATTGGTTAACCCATTTGGTAAACCCACATATTCTGCTGGTGTAGCGGTTTGGGTTTTACTTGCATAAATTGGTAAACGAGGATCGTTCAAACTGAATAACTTATCTACAATAGTTTTACTAATCCGGTAGTCATCCCGGGTATCAAACTGTGCACTCACCGGGTTTTGCTGTGGTGAAACCTGGTAAATCAGCTGAGCAATCTCTGCGTTTGAACTGATATAGCTGCCACCTTCACTTTTTAGCTCATCCAAAACCTGTTGTGCTTTTGCTGGTTCCCGATCCGCAATGCGAAGCGCAACTCTTAAGCGCAGTGAATTCGCTAATTTTTTCCACTTGTTAATGTCACCACTGTAGATAATGTCGCCACTAATAGCTGTTCCGGCAGGGTTTAAAACGCTATTGGCAGTTTTTAAATCTTCCAGTATACCATAATAAACGTCTTTTTGTTTATCGTAAGCAGGCGTAATAAACTCATTAATTTTTCCGGCCTGGCTATAGGGAACATCACCATAAGCATCCGTTAGCAATAAAAAAGACCATGATCTTAACGTTAGCGCCACGCCCCTGTAATTTGGATTGTTCGTATTATTACCAATTTCAATTATTCTATTTAACCCGGTAATCGTAGTGGAGTATAGCGTAGACCAAAGGGAGGTAAAGCTGCTATTGGAATAGATAAAGCGATCTTCCTCGGTATACTGCACCTTAGCCCATTGCTGCACAAAAAGCAAACTGGAGTTCATGTTATTCGTGGTTCCCCAATAAGCATCGGCGGTGTTTTTAATTGCCGCAGTGAGCAAATAATCTGGCTGTGCATTCTCTGTAGCATTTGGATTAATATTGACATCATCCAGCTCTTTACGGCAAGAAGCGGTAAATAGCGAGAGTAAAATAAGCGTATATATGATATTATTTTTCATGGATTGAAGATTAAAATTTAATGTTCAGGTTGATTCCGTACGTACGTGTAGTAGGGTTTGATAAACTTTCCAAGCCTTGCCCGTTTCCGGTATTAAAGGCAACTTCCGGATCAATGTCTTCGGTATTGCGGTGTAAAATAGCCAGGTTTCTACCCACCAATGCCACCGAAACACCTTGTAAATTAAGCGAACGAATCCATTTAGTTGGTAAATTATAGGTAAGTTTAATCTCACGAAGTTTTACATAAGAAGCATCGAAAATATTGGCCTCATCTATGGTACGGAAAGACTTATAATACGTTTGTGCAGACAGAACCTTTTCATTTCGTTTGCCATCTGCAGTTACACCATCGAAAACCATTCCATCATCATAAACTGTCGCTCCAGTTGGTGCATTTGCGCCATTGGCCAACCTAACCGTTCCGTTTTCCTTTTTGTTATCTGGATAATAATAAGGAATCCCGCCAAATTCGGCGCCCCTTCCAGGTAAAGTAGAAGCCAAAACACCTGTGTAAGTTCCGGTAGCATAAGTGCCATTGTAGATAGAACCACCAAAGCTGGCATCAACCAAAACACCAAGACTAAAGCCTTTATAATTAAAGGTATTATAAATTCCACCAATCCAATCTGGCGTATATTTTCCAAGTACTCTTTTGGTTGGATCGGTTTGTGGTGCGCCCGTTGCATTTACCACGATGTTTCCATTGCCATCTCTCAAAAATGCATTACCAAATAAGGTTCCATAAGGCTGCCCAACAGCTGCAATTACCTGAGCCGAATTCGTAGCGACTACGTAATTTTGCAGCAAACCTTCCTGATCTAATTCAATTACCTTGCTTCTGTTTGCTGCATAGTTTACATCAATATCCCAGCTGAATTGTTTTTTGATCGGCGTAATCCCTAATTGCACTTCAATTCCCTTATTATTAATTTTGCCTGCATTCAGCAATTTAGATCTGAAGCCTGTACTCTGACTCACATCAACACTCAGAATCTGATCGTAACTATTGGTATTGTAAACACTTAAATCAAAACGCAATCGCTTGTTAAACAATACGGCCTCTGCACCTAACTCTGATGAGGTAGTGGTTTCTGGTTTTAAATTTGGATTTAAATCTGTAGCAGATGGTGTAAGCTGAGGACTAGATCCAAATGGTGCGCCAGAAGTATAGGTGTTCAGCAAACGATATGGATCTGCATCTTTACCCACTTTAGACCAACCTCCGCGAATTTTCGCATAATCCAATACTTCACTTTTAATGTCAAATGCTTCTGTAAGCACCAAACTTCCATTAAATGAGGGATAGAAATATGACCGGTTTGCCGCTGGTAAGGTAGATGACCAATCATTACGCGCCGTGATGTTGGCGAACAAATAATTTCTAAAGCCAATTTGCGCAGATGCGTAACCACTATAAGATTTTAACTCGCTGTAATTATTCGAAGAAGTTAAAGGATCTCTTGAATTACTTAGCGTGTATAAACCAGCAACAGCAAGGCGTGGGGCACTCTGATCATTCTGCTCAATATATCTGGACCGAATGTTCCCTCCTAATAAAGCTTCTAAACTGAAGTCATCATTTAGCTGCTTGTTATAGCTTAAAGTCGCATCGGTATTGTTTTCATTTACGGTGAAAGCACTTTCAGTATAAGAGCCAAATGGTGTCCCATTTGTGCCATAGGCGATTTTAATCTTCCGGCGATCATTATAATAATCTGTTCCAGAACGGAAATTGAAGTTCAGGCCATCAATAATTTTATAGTTTAAGCCCACACTTCCGATAATCCTGTTTCTGTTTTGAGCCACTGTATTTTCATAAGCTACCCAATATGGATTGCTGTAATAGCTATTATTCCAATTAAAAGTATTTCCATTTTCATCCAAATAATCTTTCAGCCTGTTAATATCTACCTGTCTACCGAACCAGGCAAACTGTAACATGGTACTGGTTGACCTTGAACCACCAGTTCCCGGTAGGTTATCAGAAGCCAGTTTGCTATAATTTGCATTTGCAGTGATGGTTAATTTCGGTGTTAACCGCAACGTGGTATTTAAAGCAAAAGAGTTTTTACCCTGACCAGAGTTGGGCACAATGCCTACTTGTTTCAGGTTATTGTAGGATAAGCGGTAATCAAATTTATCGCTGGCATCTTCGATAGATAAACCGTTAGCCAAAGAATAACCTGTTTCAAAGAAATCTCTCACATTATCGGGATTTGCAACAAACGGAACGGCTACGCCTTTAGAAAAGAATTGAGGAATTAAACGCCCATCCATTCTAGGACCCCAACTTTCATCAACGCCGTCATTTATCCCGGCACCTTTTCCATCTACATAGCTGAATTTACCTTCAGAACCTTGTCCGAATACATCTTGGTATTTCGGTAAGGTTAACAAACTTTCAATTACAGCATTGGAGTTGAAAGAAATCCCTAAGCCCTTTTTAGATTTACCAGTTTTGGTTTTGATAATGATTACCCCCGCAGCAGCTCTCGAGCCATATAAAGCCGCAGCATTCGGACCTTTCAATACACTGATTGATTCAATATCATTAGGATTAATATCAGATATGGCATTGGCATAATCTCTCGCACCGGCAGAGTTAAGTTGTGAGTTATCTACCGGAATTCCATCCACTACAAATAATGGCTGGTTATTCCCTGAAATAGAAGTTTCGCCACGAATAACTACGCGTGAAGATCCCATATCGCCCTGGCTATTCGTTACCCTAACCCCGGCCACTTTACCAGCAAGTGCGTTTACCAGGTTAGATTCCCGAGCTTCAGTTAAGCTTTCGCCTTTTAATTCCTGAACCGCGTAACCCAGAGATTTCTTCTGTCTGGAGATTCCCAAGGCTGTTACCACCACTTCATCCAGTGCATTCTCACCATCGCTCAGCGTTACCACCAGCGTTTTTGTTGCTTCGGCTACTTCTACTTCGCGGCTAGCAAAACCAATATAAGAGAAAACCAAGGTGCTTTTTCCTGCCACTGAAATGCTGAAAGCACCATTATTATCAGTAGTTACGGCTTGCTTTGTTCCCTTTACAAATACCGAAACTCCCGGCAACGTTTCACCTGTGGCGGCTTTTACCGTTCCGGAAATTGCAATAGTTTGTGCCTGAACGAAGTTGGAAAGCAAGAGCAAAAATAGTATTGCCTGAAGCTTTATTTTATTAAACATAATTAGGTGTGATTAATGGTCATTAAAAAATGTTGACTGTAAAAAATCACGGCAAAGCAATTCCAGTTCGCCATCAGGCGATTTTTTAGCAGACATAAATAATTATTTAATTAATTGAATAGATTTGGTATGTATTAGCCACTACAGCAATATATACCCTTGCACATTCGGAGGCTTAATAAGGTACCTGAATTTACTTTTTGAATTGACTGTTTTTTGTTAGTTTTTTCCATCAAATTTACTTTAACGCTAAATCAATACTCATCAGGATTGCGAAACTGGCTTATAAAAAAAGCACGCCCGTAAAATCAGGAGTGCTCTCATATATTATTACATAATAATTTGCATTCAACTGACTTAACTCACCCAAATTGCTTTGGGATGGAATTAGCACCATCGCTTTTTAAAGCTGGTTGCTAAGGTTTCGTAGGGCCATTCCCTCCACCTTTCTTGATAAGTATTTTAAAATAACTGCCGCAAAGATAATATAAAAATCATAATGACTACAAATTCTATAGATTTTATTGAAAATATTTTTTCTCCATTAATTTCATGCTTACCTTTGTGGCATTATCATTAGATCGAAAACACACTATGAATATAAAATCTTCTTTATTTCTGCTATTTGCATTTACGCTTTCGCAAACTTTACAAGCACAAACACACACAAAAAATTCTCCTGCAAAAAAATTAACGACTGCTTTTGTTCCAAATGGCAAATGGCGTGGTGCTTTTGAAATTAAACCTGGCGTAGAAGTTCCATTTAATTTTGAAATAACCAAAGGCACAGATCAACCGCATTTGGTTTTCCTAAATGCTGAAGAACGTTTTGAAGGTGGCATTGTAAAGCAGACATCAGATTCTATTTTAGTTTCTTTAGATCAGTTTGACAACGAACTGGCATTTAAAATTTCCGGCGATTCACTCGTTGGAACATTAAGAAAACAGGATAAATCCGGAACACCTTTGGCAGTAAGCGCAACGAGAGGAAAAGATTATCGATTCAAAGCTAATGGTAAAGCAGCTGCAGCAGATTTTTCTGGCAAATATGATGTAACGTTTAAATCTCCTGCCGGGAAAGAGGAAAATGCTGTCGGGCTTTTTAAACAACAGGGAAATAAAATCTCAGGAACATTTTTACGTGTTACCGGAGACTCCCGTTATCTGGAAGGAATTGTGGAAGGCAATGATTTTTATTTATCAAGTTTCATAGGCTCAGGCCCATCTTATTATAAAGGAAGTTTTGCTAAAGATGGCACACTTACCGGTGAGGTGGTAAGCGCAAGGGGAAATACCCCATTTATTGGCAAGCATAATGAAAATGCAACCTTGCCAGATGCCTATAAATTAACCTATCTGAAAGAGGGATACAAAACTCTCGACTTCTCTTTTCCGGATGTTGACGGAAAGAAAATCTCGCTGAGCGATGATAAATTTAAGAATAAGGTAGTGATATTAACCATCACTGGTACCTGGTGCCCAAACTGTGTGGATGAGGCTTCATTTATTGCTCCATGGTATAAAGAAAATCGGAATCGTGGTGTAGAAGTTATCGGAATCCATTACGAAAGACAACTGGATTCTGCCTATGTACGTAAAGCGCTAAGCAGGTTTAGAGAAAAATTTGATATTCAATATGATCAGGTCATCGCTGGTACGCCAGATAAAAAACTAGTGGCTGAGTCATTACCCGCTTTAAGTAATTTTCTTTCCTTCCCAACAACGATCATCATCAATAAAAAGGGTGAAGTAGCGCAAATCCATACCGGATACAGCGGCCCGGCAACCGGAAAGTACTATACTGATTTCGTGAAAGAGTTTAATACTGAAATTGATGCCTTGCTTAAGGAATAAGAATCAGCTGGATAAATTAATAAGGAACTTCCATACAAGGGCAGTATCGTCAATTTGGAAGCTGATCCCGAACTTGTAAGAACATGTGCTTATCGTGTTTCGACAAGCTTAACATGACAGCCGTAATAAATTATACTTTCGGTTGGTGGCTCACCAACCGAAATCTCACGGGTACTAAACCAACCTGCCATTTCTGGGGTAATATTGCAGCCTAAAAACAGGTTCAAAAATACTATGGAGACAACAATCGTTAGTTTAACGATTATTGTTTATTTTGGTCTTCGCATCCCTAACCAAATATTTGTATACCAATGAAAGTCCTTTTTAATCTCGCTATTTTATTCGCCTGTTTTTCCTGCGCCTTCTCTACTTCTGCACAAACTAAAACAAAAGTTCCGAAAGAAAAGGATATGGCAGCCTATTTAATGGTGTACTTTAAAGATGATACACATGGACTTTACATGGCTTTGAGTAAAGATGGTTATAGCTTCACTGATGTAAATAATGCAAAACCGATTATTGCCGGAGATACCATTGCTGAACAAAAAGGCATTCGTGATCCCTACATTTACCGCGCTCCCGATGGCACTTTCTATTTGGCTTTAACTGATCTACATATTTATGCGCAAAAAATGGGTTATCGTTCAACAGAATGGGAACGTGATGGAAAGCAATATGGCTGGGGGAACAATCGTGGATTAGTTTTGATGAAATCTAAAGACCTGATTAATTGGTCGCACCAGGTATTGCGGGTAGACCAGTCATTTCCCGAACTGTCGGATATTGGATGTGCCTGGGCGCCAGAACTAATTTATGATGAAAAAGAACAGAAAACAATGATTTATTTCACCATGCGTTTTGGCACTGGCAAGGATAAAGTCTACTATTCTTATATGGATAAAGACTTTACAAAAATGGAAACTCCCCCAAAACTATTGTTTACCTACCCGAAAGACGTAGCTTATATTGATGCAGACATTACCAAAGTTGGAGATCAATATCACTTATTTTATGTACCTCATGATGGAACAGCAGGAGTGAAACAAACGGTTTCAAGTTCTATTAATTCTGGTTATCAATACGACGATAAATGGTACGATCCTGAAGATAAAGGTTGTGAGGCCCCAACTGTTTACAAACTAATCGGCCAGAAAAAGTGGCACCTCATTTATGATATCTACCGCATCAATCCACATAACTTTGGTTTCAGCGAAACCACCGATTTTGTGAATTTTAAAAATCTGGGCCATTTTAACGAAGGCATAATGAAGGCAACCAATTTCAGCTCGCCAAAACATTGCGCTGTAATCCATCTGACTAAAAAAGAAGCCCAGAAATTAGCCAATTATTGGAAAGTAAAAATGAAATTTTAAAGGGCAGTTTCCGTAATCATTTATCTTCTCTTAATTTATTCTGAATTCCTGCAGCCAGCGTTTTTAGTTTCGTATAGCCAGCAGGCGAATTAATCTTCTTATCAAAATTAATACTTATTAATCCTGCTGTAGATTTTAACGTGAATTCATCTTTGTCATTCAACTTGATGTTTTGGTTTCCCTCGTGATCGAATGAGACCTTACTATTTAGTGCTGTATTCAGATAGGCCTGCAGCTGCGCTATTTTACTTTCACCGAAACTTGCTGAAAATTTATAGATCGTATCTGTATCAGTGGTTTTGATTGATAAATTATTTTCATTGCGTTGGCATCCAGAACCAAACATGGCGAAGAAAACCGAGATTAAGTATATTATTATTTTCATTTAAAAGGTTTTTAAACAATCGGCATACTAAACTAAAGACTCTAGATTAACGACTTCCGACTGCTGACTATAGCCTCCAAACTCGCAACTCAACTACCCTCCTGCCCTATTCTTCATTTCTTCGGTTGCAGTATTTCTGGATCTGGCAGATTTTACATTTTGATTTCCGAAGCTGTAACTGATATTAAACGAAACTCTTCTGTTGATGTAATTATTCTGAACCCTCAAATTCACATTTTGATAATTTAGTGTTCCCTTCCAATAATTGGTTGCAAAAATATCATCGATGTTCAATTTTAACTTTAAAGATTTGTTCAGGAAACTTTTCTGTACGCCTGTGTTTAAAGCATATTGATAAATGGTGGTTGTCTCCAATCCCCTTACTCTTGGAGAATTTAGCCAGAAATTAGTTTCAATTGTCCAGTCTGCGGGCAATGTAATTGAACTGGTGATATTAAAATTATAAGATAGCTTACTCAATTCAAAAGGAGCTCCCTCCAAATTGTTATCATTAAATTTATTGTAAAAAAGGTTAAAATTATTTTGCAAATTCCACCATTTGGTAACTGCCAAAGGAAAATATAGGCCCGCAGAATAATACTCACCGCTTCCAATATTCCCCTGCCCAACGGTTACAATCCTTGTGCTATCGTTCTGTGCGGTTTTACTATCCAGTATCAGATCTTTAACCTTCGAATAACCTAAAGAAAAGGATAACCCGCTTTTATAACTATAGCTCACCTCAAAATTATTGGTAAACTGCGGTTTCAGGTAAGGATTTCCTTGTTGTATAGTATAAGGATCCATGTAAAAATTGAAGGGATTTAACTGTTGGTAATTGGGCCTGTCAATTCTTCTTCCATAGGTATAGCGCAGGTTACTATTCTCAGAAATTTTCTGATTAACGAATACTGTTGGAAACAAGGAAAGGTATTTTTGATCTGCTTCCGTATTATTGGTGATCAAAGCCCCGGTTGCATTGGTGTATTCGGCACGTAGTCCTGCCTGGATTTGCCACTTACCCAGATCTTTGGACAGATTTGCATAGGCCGCATTTACATTTTCTTTATAAATAAAATGGTTGCTCTGGCCTGCAATATTTTGCCACTCGTTATTTAGTAATGCTGACGAGAGAAAATCATTATCAGTTTTGACAAAACTGGTCTTCAAACCTGTTTCCAGTTTCGCCGTTTTAGATATTGGCCAGGTAAAATCAATTTTGGAGGCAAAAATATTGATATCTGTTTTACTATCATTTCTGATAAAAGTTTGATTATTTAGAACACCGTTTTCATTATAAAAATCAGTGTTAAAATTCTCTACTCCACTGTAATTAAATCCAGAATAATCAGCATCAAAATTTAGGCTGGCACCTTCTTTTTTAAAGTCGTGTTTAACGTTGAAGTTTGCACTATAATTTTTGTTGGGTGTATTGGCATCAGAAATTAGCTGCAAGGAATTATTATTGGTTATTCCAGATCGGGTTTCATTAATATAGGTTTGAGAAAAGTTATCCAGTTTCCTCGTGCTGGTACTCCCATCTACCATAATTCCTATCGTTGTTCGCTCAGTGGCATAATAATCGGCGCCCAGTTTAGCTGCTAATCTCGATCCTGTATATATTTTTTGAAAATTTTGATTAAATGCACTTTGTAATCCATCAGCGTTAGTGGTTCTCTCTAAAAATAAGTTAGAGAAATTATTATTTTTTGAGGCATTGGCATTACTGTAAAAGTTCCATTTCTTATTGCGATTGTTAATATTAAAGTTCAGGTCAGAGCCATAGATATTCCTGGGTAAATGAGCCCTTATGGCATTGCGATAAGTAGAAGAAACACTTCCATTTGTACCAAAAGCTTTATTCTTCTTTAATTTAATATTGATAATTCCCGCAGTTCCGGCTGCATCATATTTTGATGAAGGGTTTGTTATAATTTCGATGGTAGCAATCTGACTACTGGTAAGGTTGCTCAGGTAAACCGCTAAATCTGCATTCGACAAAAAGTTATTCTTTCCATCTATCATCACCATTACGCCAGATTTGTTATTCAATAAGATTCTTTCATTTTGCTTGTCAACTTGTACGCCAGGTGCCTTTTCCAATAGCTCAAGTGCAGTGCTTCCGGTAGAAACGATACTATTTTCCACATTTAATACCGTTTTGTCGATCTGATGTTCAACATAAGGTTTTTTAACCGATACACTTACCTCATTAAGTTGCTTAGTGTTGCTTTCTATTTTGATTATCGGAAGTTCTAAATCACCATTCAGCACAAAACGCTCCGTTTTTTTAGTTTTGAACCCCACAATAGAGATTGAAAGCACGTAATTTCCATCCTTCACCTGTTCAATCCTGTAGCCACCATCAATATCCGTAGCCACCATTTTCACTTTGCTGGTATCCGATCCATTCAGCAATTGAACAACTGCGAAAGGTACCACAACTGCCTTTTCATCAACAATTTTTCCGGTAATAGTATGTAATTTTTGGGCAAAAGATGTCCCCCATACCAAAAGGCATGTCATTAACGTAAATAATATTTTCATGATTTTCTTTTCTTTTAAGCCCTGTATTTTATGGAAAGCAGCAATCTCTTATTTGGTGTACTGTCAGCATTTCAAAGCTGAATCAGGATCTATTGACCATCTGTATTTTCCTGCGGGTGGTCGATTTCATATTTACACTTCAAACCCTCTTCTGTCATGATCCATACGCTGAAGTTATTATTGTCGTTTTCACGTTCGCTACAGCTCCATCCCCAGGTGTTATTGATATAATCGTATGCAACGTCTTTCAAAATTAATCTCGTGCCCACAGGAACCTCAAGATCTAACCTTACTTCTTGATTTCTCCAGATAGAGCCTTTTTTCAACTGGAACCGCGGACTGAAAAAAATGGTAGAATCTTTTACCAAATAGGTATAATCTATGTTTTGCGCATTTTGCAAGGCACTTGGGAAAGTTTTCCCCTGAGATTCATTTTTCTGGATCAAACGACTGATACCCGTTTCACTTTTATTGATATTGATGCGGATATTATTTGGCGAAACGAAAGGCCCGTTCTGAAAATCATCAATAACCACCTGCCTTTTATTGTTGGCATCGATATGGTAAGCAAGGCTATCTTCCTTACTGAAATATTTACTTTTGTCAATATCAATCACGTAAGTTTTCAATGTTCTTAAATCCACTGTCTGGGTTAATTCTGCATGTTGTTTAAATTCTGAAGAAATTTTTGCCGCCTGGTAACCAGCAGTCGCCACGCCAGCCAACCAAATAATCAGTAGGGCAAACGAAAAGGTTTTATTAATGGCCTGTTTGTTGAAGGCCACCCGAATTGAAAACAATACCAGCGCTAAAATCGGCACAAACAATACAATGAATGCACTAAAAAGTATCACTCCTCTATTGCCATCATTAATGATGGAAAAAGGAAAAGAATCATAAATACTTGAATCCCAAAAGCCCTGGAAAGCTGCAGTGCCCAGAATAAGCATCAGCAGGCAAAAGGCCCCAAAAACAATGATCAAACCAGCGATTATTTTGAAAATTACTTTTCCTGTTCCGGAGAGAAATCTGGCAATCCATTCAAAAAATTCGCCTATAAATATTCCGAGGCGTGCAAATAATGGCTGTGCATGTCTGTTTACTTCTCCCAAACGTTCTTTTACTGCTTGTAATTCCTCATCCAAATTCTTTTGAAAGCCCTGTAAGTTTGCTGGCTCTCCCTTCATTTCCATTTTTTCTACGCGCGATTTAGCCTTCGGCATGATGATCCACAGAATCATGTAAACCAAAATCCCAAAACCGCCTAAAAAGGCCATTAGTAATACGGCAGCCCTGATCCATTTAGCTTCTGTATTTACAAAATGAGCAATTCCGGAACAAACACCAGCAACCACGCGGTCATCCATATCGCGGTAAAGTTTTTTCTCCGCATACTGGTATTGGTAACCCGGTTGATATGCAGGTTCCTCCTCGTTTTCTTCAATGGTATCGAAATCTTTCACGCTTCCCATTTGGGCAATAACATGTTGCACATCTGCAGCATCAACCACTTGTTTTTTCTGCGCTTCCATCTGCTCGGTAAACAACTCCGCAATCCGGTTCTCGATATCTGTTATTATTTCTAAATCATCTGCATGGTTGGCGAAATAGAGCTTCACTTCATTTAAATATGCTTTTAAAGTATCGTAAGCGCTTTCCTCGATGTGAATAATTGTATTTCCTATATTAATGATGATGGTCTTTTCCATTTTTTTTTGCGTTAAGAGGTTTTTGAATTGGTGCCACTTTGCGAGATGCCAACGGCATAAGCCAGTTCTTGCCAGGTTTGGTCTAGTTTGGATAAAATCTCCCGACCAACTTCAGTTAAAGTATAATATTTTCGAGGCGGACCTGAGGTAGATTCTACCCAGTTGTAGCTTAATAAACCATTGTTTTTAAGCCTGGTTAACAATGGATAAAGTGTGCCTTCCACTACCAATAATTTTGCCGAGCGTAATTCAGCAATAATATCGGAAGCATAAATCTCTCCCCGAGATATAATCGATAAAACACAGTACTCCAGAATTCCCTTCCGCATTTGCGTTTGCGTATTTTCTGCTATCATATTACAAAGATATATGTTTTATATTGTACTATGCAATACATAGTACTAAAATTATTAAAAATAAAATATCAAACAATTGATTATCAATCACTTAATTTTATATTAGAAATTTTAGCCGATAGTAATTATATTATTTTTGAGTTAAAACCTCTTCAACAATCAACTTGCGAGGTCGCAAAAGCGAATAGCTTGGCAGGCTTAACCACGAATCTAAATTCATTATCAGGCTGACAAAGATTCCCTTACCCGCAACTCCAACTAAACATCGTCAGCCAAATCGAAAAACTAAGCACTACAAGCACCATAGATTTAATATATTTTAATATTTTTGCAACTCTTTAACTTGTTTCATGAAAAAATCAATAGCCAGCATTGTTGCTGAGGCGAATCAAAGCGGCGAGGGTACGCTCAAAAGAACCTTAGGCCCCATCAATTTAATTTTAATTGGTGTTGGTTTAACACTTGGCGCAGGTTTATTTTCCATAACGGGTTTGGCAGCGGCAAATCACTCTGGCCCGGCGGTAACACTTTCTTTTGTAATCGCTGCATTGGGTTGTGGCTTTGCGGCACTTTGCTATGCAGAATTTGCCTCTATGATTCCAGTAGCCGGGAGTGCCTATACTTACTCTTATGCTACAATGGGTGAGCTTTTTGCCTGGATTATTGGCTGGGATCTGGTATTGGAATATTCCGTTGGTTGCGCTACTGTAGCCATTAGCTGGTCGCAATACTTAACAAGATTTTTAAGCAGTTTAGGCATTTTTCTGCCTCCGCAACTTACCCTCTCTCCTTTCGAAACGGCGAAACTTGCTGATGGCTCCACCGTAAATGGAATCGTCAATATTCCCGCAGCGTTAGTGGTGGTTTTAATGACTGCCATTTTGATTCGCGGCACCAAGGGATCGGCAATTGTAAATGGTATTATTGTATTTTTAAAGGTGGGTGTAGTGTTAGTTTTTATCGCTTTAGGCTGGCAATATATAGATCCAGCTAACTATCATCCCTATATTCCAGAAAACACTGGTACTTTTGGTCAGTTTGGCTGGAGTGGTGTACTACGTGGCGCCGGACTTGTATTTTTTGTATTTATTGGTTTTGACGCCGTTGCTGCTTCAGCTCAGGAAACGAAAAATCCGGGAAGAGATTTACCAATCGGAATCATAGGATCTTTAGTAGTTTGTACCGTACTTTTTGGTTTATTTGGTCATGTGATGACAGGTTTGGCGAATTACAAAGAGTTTGCCAACAGTGGCGCTCCCGTAGCAATAGCGATAGAAAAAACGCCTTACGGCTGGTTAAGTCAGGCGATTATTCTGGCCATTTTAATCGGTTATACTTCCGTGATTCTGATTGATTTAATGGCACAATCACGCATGTTTTATTCCATTAGTAAAGATGGTTTACTCCCGAAAATGTTTTCAGATGTGCATAGCAAATTTAAAACCCCTTGGAAATCGAACATTATTCTTTGCATCTTCATCGGGCTTTTTGCCGCATTTGTACCCATGAATGTGGTTGGTGAAATGACGAGTATCGGAACATTATTGGCCTTTTTAATGGTTTGTGTTGGGATCTTAATATTAAGAAAAACTAATCCTGAAGCAAAGCGACCATTTAGAGTTCCTTTTGTACCATTAATTCCAATTCTTGGAATTTTAACTTGTATCGCCATGATGGTATTTCTTCCCTGGGAAACCTGGTTGCGCTTAGCTGTTTGGTTAATTATTGGCTTGGGTATATATTTCTCGTATGGTAAAAAGCATAGTAAACTTAATATAGGTACTGAACAGGAACCGAAAGGCCTTTAATCTATTACTGGAAGGTGATTGATTATTATTAGATCGCTGTTCTTGAAACGTCAAGACAATAAGGATATCACACGTCATTCTGAACCTGATTCAGAACCTAATTCTGGATATTATTCAGAATGACGTAACGAATGCCCAGGCTTCTACCTAATGTATTTATTAGGTACTGAGCCTTGTTAAATCCCCTGCTGCAAAATATTTTGGTTACACACCTTTCCTCCCATGTGAGGAAAGGTGCGCTTGGACAAATAGGGGCTTATCATTTAGCATGAACAGTGGGTTAAAACGATTCACATCCCGAACTTGATTAGGCACTAATTTTATCTTCCTAATTTCCATTCATCAGTTGATTTCACGAACTGAAAGACTAAACAGTTATTCTATATAATTGACGCGTATGTATTCCTAAAATGAGTCTCAATTCCGAATTAATTTTACGGGAACGATTGCACAGTTTTGTAGCAAATTATAGTTAACAATTGAAATGGGTTGGCTAAATTGTAAATAAGTAACCAAATATTTAGTCATCCCAAATGGCTATTTTCAATTTTTAACCAAATAACCATGAAAAAAACATTACTTTTTTTCGCCATTTCCTTATTGTTTTCCACTATTCTGATGGCTCAAAACCAGAGAATTACAGGTAAAGTAATCGACGAAAAAGGTGAAACCCTAATTGGCGTATCAGTCAAAGTAAAAGGTGCAGCCATAGGCGGCTCCACAGATGTAAACGGCAACTTTTCGTTCGATGCGCCACCCAATTCAACCTTAGTTTTTTCTTTCGTAGGCTACAATAATAGAGAAGTAGCTCTCGCCGGACAAAAGACTTTAACCGTTACCCTTACAGAATCTGCCAGTCAGCTTAATGAGTTGGTTGTGGTTGGATACGGAACACAAAGAAAGTCGCAGGTGGCTACAGCAGTCGGTAGCGTGCAAGGTGATGCCATTGCGGAACGTGGAACGGTAAGCGCATTGCAAGCCGTTCAGGGGCAGGTTGCAGGGGTTGATATTTCTGCAGGATCTGGCCGTGCGGGCGCGAGCTTTAACGTACAAATCAGGGGGCAAAACTCTCTGGCTGGTGGTCAACCACTATTTGTTGTGGATGGTGTGATCGTATCAGACATTAATTTCCTTAATCCGCAAGACATCGCTAAAATGGACGTATTGAAAGATGCGGCCTCTACAGCGATTTATGGATCCAGAGGATCAAACGGTGTGGTTTTAGTGACTACAAAAAATGGCGCTACTAACAAAAGCAGCGGGGCAACAATTTCTTACGATGGCTACGTTGGCGTACGAAAAGTAGCGAGAATGCCTGATTTTATGGCTGGAGAAGAATGGTGGGAATACAGACAAAATACTTTCATCTCACCAGAACTCATTGCTGGAAGAACCTTCACCAATACCATCGGAAGTTTAGATAATCCTACCGTGCTACAAACAGTAGCCAATCATGATTATACCGACTGGAAAGATTTGGTCATACAGGATGGAATTCAAGCCAACCATTGGGTAACGGCATCTGGCCAGAGTAGTAATAATGACATTCAATACCTTATTGGTGCTGGTTATCAAAATGAAAAAGGCAATTTTCTACAAGATAATCTGAGCCGTTATAACTTTAAAATTAATGTTGATGGAAAGATAAACAAAAGTTTTTCTGCCGGGATGAGCATTAACTTTTCCTTCACCGAAACGGAACGGGGCAGTGATGATGCGGTAAGAAACGGATTCAATATGGCCCCAATTTTCAAACCTTATGATGCGAATGGAAACCTTGTTTTCAGACCTGGTCAGATTCCAGTTCCAGGGTCATCAGTGGTTTCCAGTTTTACCAGTGTGGTCAATCCGCTTTTAGAGATTACCAATTCGCAAAACAATACCAGAAGGCACTTCGGCGTAGGTAATGTTTACCTTCAATACGCCCCTGCCAGCTGGATCGATGTGAGATCTACCTTCTCGCCAAGCGTAAACTTTGTTAGAAATGGTAGGTATTGGGGTTCTTTAACTGGTGTTGGAGATGGCTTACTGCCTGATGCACAACGTGTAAATCAGCAATCGCAATCTTATATTTTCGATAACGTAGTTAACATCCGCAAGAAAATCAAGGAGCATAACTTCGCTTTCACGGGTTTATACAGTATGCAAAAAGATAGATTTGAAAGCGATACCACAAAAGTAAACGACTTACCTTTCAATTCTTCTTTCTATAACTTAGGCTCATCAAATAACAGGCAACTGTCTTCCAGTAATTTCAATCAGTTCTCTATCCTTTCCTTTTTAGCCAGGGTAAATTATTCCTTCAAAGACAAGTATTTTGTAACGCTTGCCAATCGCTGGGACGGTTCATCCAAACTGGCTGAAGGTAATAAATGGTCTTCATTCCCCTCTGCGGCAGTGGCCTGGCAGATTTCCAGAGAGTCTTTTATGCAAAATGCCACCTTCGTATCTGATTTAAAACTGCGTTTTAGCGCCGGAGTTGCGGGAAACAATAATAACATCAGGCCATATGAAACGCAGATGAATTTGAGTTCTCCAACTTATTACGATTTCGGCGGAACACCAGCTTTAGGCTATTCGCCAAGCAGATTACCTAACTCATCGCTTACCTGGGAGAGAACCCGTGAATTTGACTTAGGTGTAGATTTTGGCTTCTTAAAAAATAGAATTTCAGGATCCATCGATCTATATGATAAAAAATCGGAAGGTTTATTACTCAACAGAGACTTACCACTAGAAACCGGATATACCTCCATTAAAGATAATGTAGGTTCGGTAAGTAACAAAGGGATCGAGGTCTCATTAAGAACTGTGAACGTTTCTACTGAAGATTTCACCTGGTCAACCTCATTTACATTCGCCAGAAACAAAAATGCCATCATTGATCTACTGGATAAGAAACAAGACTTAGTAGGGAATTCCTGGTTTATCGGTCAGCCAATTAACGTGAACTATATTTATGTTTTTGATGGCATCTGGCAGGAAAGCGAACGCGCACAAGCATTAACCTATGGTCAGCTTCCTGGTCAGGCAAAAGTGAAAGATTTAAATAACGATGGAAGAATCAGCAGTACGAACGACAGGGAAATAATTGGCCAGAAAGATCCAAAATGGACTGGTGGTTTCTCAACACAGTTTACTTATAAAGCTTTCGACTTATCAGCTTCGATCTTTGCTAGACAAGGGATGCAGGTTTATAGTGCGTTCCACAGTGTATTCACCCGTTACAACGATCGTGGTACCAACAAAATTTATAACGATTATTACATGCCTGCAAATTCGGTAACGCAAGGCAGAAGTTCAAATACCTATCCACAACCAAACAACATTGGTCCATACTGGGATGGCGTTGCTGGAGTAGGATATTACAAAGATGTTTCATTTGTAAAGATTCAGAACATTTCTTTGGGTTATACTTTACCAAGCAAGCTGATCGAAAAACTAAAAATAAAAAGTTTAAGGGTGTACGCGAATGTGCTGAATCCGGTTGTATGGACAAATTATGATGGTTTTGATCCGGAAAGTGCGAGCGGAATTGATCCTTCTATTACGTTAGAACAAACCAATACAACTGTTGGAAACATTAACAATACTGGCCCGAGCACAATTACTTACCAACTTGGCGTTAACCTGAAATTTTAAATAAGGTATTATGAAAAAGCAAATTATACTATCACTACTACTTCTTGCCTGCGCCTTTACCGGGTGTAAGAAGTTTTTAGAAGAAGAGAATAAATCAAATATTGTATCTAATGAATATTATGCAACTGCAGAAGGATACGAAAAATTAATTAACTCCACTTATGGAACATTAAGGCGGGTTTATAGTTCACCGTATGTGTTCTGTGCCGGTACTGATATGTATGTGGAAGGAAGAGATGCGCAACCTGTGGGGATTAGTGAGTATCAGAATCTAAACCCTGATAATGCCGAAGTTACCAATTTTTACACCAATACTTATTCTTCGATTCAACTTTGCAATACTGCCCTTTATTTTAATAGCAATACGGCTGCTAGCGCCACATTACCCATTAGAAAAGGGGAAGTACAATTTATACGTGCTTATTATTACTTTTTACTGGTACAATCTTTCGGCGGCGTAAGTATAGTAACTGATCGTTTCGATTCGCCAGTGGAGCAATTCAAACGGAATACTGCGCAGGAAACTTACGACTTTATTATCAAGGAAATGACTGAAGCCCTTGCCTTGGTTCCGGAAACAACTACCGATTTCGGTCGTGTAACTAAAAAAGCTGTTCGCCACTTTCTTGCAAAAGTATATCTAACCAGAGGGTATGAATCTTTTGGATCCGCGCAGGATTTTGCTACTGCTGCTACATTTGCAGATGCAGCAATTGCCGGGAGAACGTTGACTACCTCTTTTGAAAACTTATTCTTTCCGGGTAATGAGAAAGATCAGGAAGTACTATTTTCAGTGCAGTTTGATGCCGCTTCGTTACCTACCGCAACCACTGGAGGCAATACCCAGGCTGCCTTCTTCGGCCCCTATCAGGGTGGTTCCGGTGGTGCACAAGGCTATCCTTACCGGGCATTCGTATTGGTACCGACCCTTTATACCTTTAATACTTTTACAGAGAATGATGCACGCTTTGATGCTACTTTTATGATTAACTTGTATCAACGTTATTATGATTATTATGATAGAAGTGCCGAAAGGGCAAACCTGAACATTAGATTTTATTATAAACCAAAATGGGATACTACCACTGATGCCGCATGGCGGGCTATAGATCCGGCACGTAGAGCAACCACCACCATTATCCCCTATTCTAATGCATGGCAGGCCTCAAGAAGTACGGTATTGGATAATGCTACCCCTTCTGTGAAGAAATTTGATGATCCAAAATCTCAGTTTGGAGGCGCAACAAGTACCCGCGATTTATTTCTGGCCAGATTAGGCGAAACCTATTTAATTGCAGCAGAAGCTTATTTTAAATCTGGAAATCTGGCATCAGCAACAGCACGAATAAATGAAGTAAGGAGAAGGGCAGCTAAACCCGGAAAAACCGCCGAAATGGCTATTACCGCCGCCAATGTGAACATCGATTTTATTCTAGATGAACGTGCGAGAGAAATGGTAGGCGAATATGAAAGGTGGTTCGACTTAAAAAGAACCGGAACGCTTGTAGAAAGAACCAGATTATATAACCGAGACATCAAAACCAACTGGTTTGATAAAGGCATCAATCCATTTGCCGGCGTTGGCGGAGCACTAAAATTGTTAAGACCAATTCCAAGCAGAGCAATAGATCTTAACGCGGGATCGTTTGCACAAAATCCTGGTTACTAAAGCATTATACAATAAAGCATTAACCTGAAAAATTTCGGGTTAATGCTCTTTATATTTAACAGCAACTAAGTTAAATCACTACTAAACAAATACATACAAAATAAGGGCATTGCATCATAATCTATACACCTTTACCAGCTTGAAACTAACAATAATGATACAATAAGCTTTAAACAAGGCGGTTAGTTAACAAAAAGCTTAAGTTATCCACAATTCATTATACAAAACTTTTTTGGCTTAGGATTTGTCTTAAAATATATACCTTTTAAAAACATATTCCTATGATTATTAAATTAGATACATCCCTATTTAGGTTAGCACGTCCGAAAGCAGAAGCCATTAGAAAAGTTGAAATTCCTTTAACCAGGGCACAATGGATTAACGCAGACCGAATTGTAATCGCTGCTATGTTCATTGCTGTAATTATTGGTGCAATTGTATTTTAGTTGTTGATGTTTTCTCAAAAATCTTCTGCAAGCATTTCGCGGTTTATCATGACTCCAGCCATAGCTCCGGATGCATTAGTTACGGATAATGACCTCATTAGTGTCGTACAATCCCCTGCCGCATAAACGCCTTTAGCAGTTGTTTCCTGCTGCTCATTTATCTTAATCGTATTAAATTCTGTCAGCTCAAATCCCAACTGGGTATAAAAAGCCTGATGTTGAGAAACTTCCGAACGGGCATAAAGTGCTTTTAAAGCAATTTTATCTCCTTTTGATAAGACTACATTTTCTAAAATGCCATGATGATGTTCGATTTCGATAATTTCGTCTTCAATTATTTTGATTGATTTAGCGGTTAATTTCTCCATTTGAGCAGCCGTTAATTGTGATTCTCCATTAGTGTAGAGTGTTAAATCACTATTCCATAAGCTTATCATTTTTGCCATTTCGAAGGCATGATCACCGTTCATCATTAACCCAACCTTTTCATTTTTTACTTCATAACCATGGCAATACGGACAGTGGATTACGGTAATGCCCCAGCATTCTGCAAAACCTTTGATAGCTGGCAAGGTATCCTTCAGTCCGGTAGATAACAAAATTTTCCTGGATGAGAAAGTTTCTTTAGTTTCTAATACAACTTCAAAGCCATCCATTATCTTCCTTGCCTGATCCACATTTCCATCCGTAAACTTAACGTTAGGATACGCTAATACTTCCGCTTTTGCCTTGGCAGAAATATCCGCTGGCTTTTCCCCATCGTGGGTAAGAAAATTATGCGAATGAGGTGTTTGCCTGTTGCAGGGTTTACCAGAATCTACTATGAGCACCTTTCTCGTGGCTCTACCGAGCGTCAAAGCCGCAGACAAGCCTGCGTAGCTTCCGCCAATTATGATTACATCAAAGTCCATATCTAATTTTTCTACAAAAATGGAAATATAATTTATTTAACGCAATAATGTTGCAATAAAATATTGTCATTTTATTTCTTATAAACAACTGCGGAGATGAAGCTCCCGTAATAAAATCGCTGTTCAAGCATTAAATAAGCTTTTCTTTCAAACCATGGCTGAATATTGATAAGCTGATTGGTTTCTACAATTCCAATTAACTTAAAGAAGATGTACATCGATTTCAGGATTATTGATTTCCACCACCTGCCATTTTTAGGATTAAGGGAAAAATCAACAAATAACCACAAACCGGATACCTTAAGCTTACTATCCAAAAAATGGAAAACTTTTTCAGCGCGGTTTTCTGCGAAATTATCAAATAGAAATGGGGTAAGTATGGCATCAAAAAGCTGATCCGTTTTAAAATCTTCAATTCCAAGATGAATAAAATCCACCTTGTTATTTCCAATAGGCCTGGTTTTAGAAAGGGTGATCATCTTTTGTGAGATTTCTACATAAACAATATGCAAACCAGAGGAATGAATTTTCGCAATTTCCGCTAAAATCCATCCCGTACCACCGCCAGCAATAAGTATAGTGCTATTATCGGGGATATATTTCAACTGATCAATTTGAGCCTGTACCTGCGATTTAAAAAACACCAGTCGGCTCAAAAAATCGTATTGGTTCGCTATTTTGTCGTAGTTGTTAACCAAGTGTTTAGTATTTTGATAGAATTGAATATGATGTATGCTCCAAAGATAATGTTCTGCTTAATGTACAAACTGCATGCCGACGATTCCGCATAATGCCTTAAATAAAATCAAACCATCAATCACCATTAAATAGTAGAGGATATTTTTTCTGCGATGCATGGAATACGCGACATAGATGGTCAATATAAAGGGCAACACATTGCATAAAACCTGCGGCAGCCCAAACCCTTTATAATCAGCAAAAACACCCAACGAAATTAAACCAATCAACAACAATGGAATCAAAATACTGAAAATAGTTTTTCGTAATCCGTAGCGAACTACAAAGGTACGCAAGTGTTTATTTGCATCAGTAGGATAATCTTTGATATCGAAGATTATGGCGTTTACGGTGCAAAACATCCAGTTTTTGATGAAGAGCCACGTCCACAATACGGAATCATGATAGCCAATTCCCGTTTCGATCTTTAGCATAATTAAGGGCAATACATTGGCACAACATGCCCAAACAAAGCCAATTACAAAAGCCTTCAACCAGCCTGTATTTCTTAAATTGAATTTTAAAAACGATCTGGGTAACAAGCCGTAATATAATGTACCGGCAACAATTATAATGATAATTGCCAACCAGTAAATGACAGGAAGATTTAAGATGTGTAAGTAATTTTGGTAGAGGAGCGTGAGCGATAAAAAGATGCAAAACAGGAAAAGTAAAAGCTGACTCCAGCCGATTATTTTCTTATGTTCAAAATACCACTGGGTTCTGGGATTAGTTGCAGATGGCTGAGTGGAGACTTTATTATAAGCGTACGTATAATAGATCGTTGGTGCCAAAAAAAGTAATAGGTAATAATTGAGAGAATTGAAAGGGAGCCGCAATTGATAAGTTGCCTCTATGGTTAGCGCAACAGCTAAAATACCGACAAAGTAATTCCCAAAGAAAATAAACCGGACAATTTTATTCAACATCAAGGCGTATTATTTGCAGTTGGCAATTTCGGATATATAACTGAATAATTGATTGGGAAGTTTGAGATTAAGGGAAATAAAGTGATTTGCTAAATGAATGTTCTTTTCGGATAAGATGTTCGTACTCCATTTGATCAAAATCTAGTTGTAGCTTCCCCCTACGATTTAACGCATATAGCGATCGCATTAAGATTACTTCAATCTAAATTAAGAAGATAAAATAAGCAGATTACGAATTTACCACCCCGTCTTTCAGGCACCCCTCCGGCGGAGGGAAATGGCGATCGCTGATAATTGCCTGGCAAAGGCAAACGACTGTTTCTTCTGATTGTAAAGTTTGTTTAGCATGATGGCCATAACGATCGCTAATAAAAATTTAAGAAGGCCAAACCACTGTTTCTTCGTTCTGCGCTTAGACCGGCATGGTCAATTTTTCGGGATGGCACTGACCGAGCCTACCCAATGACTTTGATAGAAAAATTGCGAGCCGGCAACTTTGCTTCTTTGGTTACCCAAAGAAGAGCGCCCGTCCGGCAAGGAGAAGATAAAGTCCTTTAGCACAAAACTTAATAAGCTTAACCGACTTCCCTTCAGAAAATAAATAACGATCGCATAATCCGGACGATATTAAAAATTAGAAGTGAGATTTTATAAAAGTGAAAAAAGCCTCTCAGTTTCCTGAAAGGCTTAGTGTGGGAAACGAGGGGTTCGATGCCTATATCACCTCTTCGCCTGAATTTAATGACCTTGCTGCATTAATTAGTTTTCTTATTAAAGTCTTGCTTTTCCATGATTTGATTTGCTTTTCTCTCTTCAGCGCCTCAAATTTTGTTTCGAAGTTTTCAGTCCAAACCACTTGCCAGTCACCTGTGTGCCCTGTAAAACCCGAATGATTTGTATTATGTTTTTTTAATCTCTCTTCTAAGTTGGAAGTAAATCCAACATAATATTTACTTCGAACTTCCGAATATAAAATATAGACATAGAACATGCTTTAAGATAAGAAAAAGTATGTAAAAAAAAAGCCTCTCAGTTTCCTGAAAGGCTTAGTGTGGGAAATGAGGGGTTCGAACCCCCGACCCCCTCGGTGTAAACGAGGTGCTCTGAACCAGCTGAGCTAATTTCCCTGATTTTACTATTCACTCTTTAAATCCGACCCTCCCGACTGATAATGTCGGGATGCGCTGAACCAGCTGAGCTAATTTCCCTTTTTGCAAAGGTCTTTGTTGTTAATAATCTTTCAAATCCTTGAAAGTTGTGTGGGAAATGAGGGGTTCGAACCCCCGACCCCCTCGGTGTAAACGAGGTGCTCTGAACCAGCTGAGCTAATTTCCCTGACCTTACTATTAACTCTTTAAATCCGACCCTCCCGACTGATAATGTCGAGATGCGCTGAACCAGCTGAGCTAATTTCCCTTTCCTTTTGGGAATGCAAATATAGCGCTATAATCTTGTTTCGCAAATCTTTTTTATCTTTTTTCAGCTTAATAATGTTTCTAATATCTTATGTGATTGTACTTCCCCGAATGACGCAGTATGTAAGGTATAGAAAACCAATATCTTATCTAGCAGAAATCTTCTTTGTACGTTGCTCATTTTTATTTCAGAAATTTTTTCTAGAGGTGTATTAAAAAGCAAAACGAAGCTTAATGCATCTTCCAGATTAAGATAATTAGAATGAACTGGCACCCTGGATACAAATTCACCTTCCTGTAAATCGAAATAAACCTGATCACTTCTTTTTTTCTCATTTGGCGAGAAACCCAGGAACCGTGTTAACTTTAACAGAAAAGACAAATGAAAATTCGGATTAACTTCTTCTACCTCGTCAAACCAGGCGATCGCATTGAAAATATAATCGAACAGGCTTTCATCAGCAGATTGCTGCCTGATACTCTTATAAAGCACTTCATTAAGAAAAATAACGATACTGGTTTTGATGATATCGTAGGGAATAGTTTTAAAAACAGGCGTTTGCCTCAGCTCAGAAATTCGCTGAATATTGGTATTTGCTTTATGATAAACGACCATATCTAACAAATGCAGCGACTGAAGCATATTCATTTTAATCTTCGCCTTTGGCTTTTTAACACCATTAATCAAATAGGATTGCATTCCAAATTTGTCGGTGAGCACTTGCACAATTACGCTGGTTTCGCTATAATTTGTCGTTTTTAAAACAATGCCTTTTACCTTATGCAACATCCTGGATTAACATTTTCATCAAAAGTATACTATTTGCGCAAATTTAATTGTACCAAAAGTTATTCGGATTTATAAATAAGATTAGTTTTGTCGATATCATTAAATTAAACATCACATGTGGGTAAAGCTATCGAGGTTTATTCTTCAGAACCGTATTGCCATTATTATTTTTTTCATATCAGGAACGGTTTTCATGGCTTATCAGGCCAAACAGGTAAAACTCTCCTATACGGGTAGTAAAATTTTACCGGTTACAGATAGCGCATTTGTGAAATACAATGCTTTTAAGAAAACTTTCGGGGAAGACGGTAGTGTGATGGTGGTGGGGATTCAATCGCCCGATATTTTTAAAAAAGAAGTTTACAATGATTGGGTTCAACTTTCTAACGACATCCAAAAGCTAAAGGGTATTAAGCAAGTATTATCTTCCGGCAGGATATTTCAGCTACAAAAAGACACGGTTGCACAAAAATTTGTACTGAAAGCAATTCCAGATGGCTTAATAAAAACGGATGCAGAAATGGATTCGATAAAAAGCACACTCTATAACACACCTTTTTTCGAAGGTTTAGTCTACAATAAGCAGAATGCCACTTTAATGGCCATTACTTTCGACACTAAAATATTAAATTCAGCTGCACGTAATCCAATTCTTAAACAGATCGAGGAAAAAGCAAAAGCTTTCCAGAAAAAAACACGTGTTCAGGTTCATATATCGGGCCTGCCTTATATTCGCACCGCAGTAAGCAAGTTGGTTAGTAATGAATTTGTATTGTTCCTTGGTTTATCAATCCTGGTTTCGGCAATTATCCTGTTATTCTTCTTTAAAAAGTTTTACGCGGTTTTCTTCCCAATTTTAGTGGTAATTATGGGCGTAATCTGGAGCATCGGCACGCTTGTTTTATTCGGGTTCGAGCTCACCATCTTAACAGGATTAATCCCACCGCTCATTGTAATTATTGGTATCCCAAATAGCATTTTATTACTGAATAAATACCAGAATGAGTTAAGAAAAGATGGCAATAAACAACGTGCCCTAAGTGTCACTATTGAAAGGATTGCTGTAACCACCCTGATTGCAAACATTACTGCAGCAATTGGTTTTGGGGTTTTATATTTTACGGGAAGTGAGTTATTGATGCAGTTTGGTAGTGTTGCTTCTATTAATGTAATGATTACCTGGTTGATGTGCCTTTGCTTGATTCCGATTATTTTCAGCTATTTACCCGCACCAAAACTAAAGGCACAAACGCATGTTGAAGAAGGTTTTCTCCACAAGCTTCTGGTAAAAACGGATCGCCTGGTACAACAAAAAAGCAGTTTGATTTATATTGGTACCATTGTAATTTCCATTGTCGCTATTATTGGAGTGATGAAAATTAATGTAAATGGTTATGTAGTGGATGATCTTCCTAAAAATTCGGGCATTTTAACGGATCTTAAATTTTTCGAGAAAAATTTTGAAGGCATTTTACCCCTGGAGGTTAGTGTTGATACCAGGAAGAAGAATGGCGTTTTTAACCTAACTAACCTGAAGAGAATTGAAAAGCTGGAGAAAATGATCTCTGCCTATCCAGAGTTCTCCCGCCCTATTTCGGTCAATATGGGTTTGAAATATGCCACTCAAGCTTTTTACAATAATGATTCAACTTTTTTCCGCCTGCCGGATAATATGGAGAAAAACTTTATCCTCGCTTATATTGCGAGTGGAGGAAAAGGCAATGCAAGTTTACTTACTAACTTTATAAGCAAGGGAAATCAAAGTACGAGAATTAGTTTTCAAATGGCCGATGTTGGCTCAAAAAGGCTAGACGCCATTATGGCGGAATTGAAACCACGCATTGATAGCATTTTGCCTCCTGCAAAGTTCGCCGTTGAACTTACCGGCTCGAGTGTAATCTTTTCTAAAGGAACTGATTATATGCTTAAACACTTGTTCGAAAGTATTGGTCTGGCTATCATTCTAATTTCACTCCTGCGCCTTGCTCAATTTAAAAGTCTGGGCATCATGTTTATTTCCCTCCTACCCAATATTGTTCCATTAATTATAACAGCGGGAATCATGGGCTACTTTGACATCTCGTTAAAACCATCAACAATTTTGATTTTTACCATTGCTTTCGGCCTGGCTTCAGATCAAACCATCTATTTCCTGACCCGTTACCAGCAGGAATTAAATCTCACCAACTTCTCCGTTCCAAAAGTGGTAACCGATACCATTACGGAAACAGGTGTAAGCATGACACACATCGCTTTAATTTTATTTTTTGGTTTTGGAATTTTCACTGCATCAACTTTCGGCGGAACGGTTATCCTGGGATTATTGCTTTCAATTACCTTATTTGTAGCGTTAATTTTTAATTTAACTTTATTACCAGCCCTGGTTTTATGGCTGGATAAAAAGAAAATTAGAAAATTTATTTCGGATGATGAATCGGCAAAAAATGCTAGCGCATTTGATCATTAGAGTAGCCATAATTTTTAAAGAGAATGTGGTCGTTTAATACGCTGGTTGGTATCCACCTGCCAAAATAATGATTAATAGGTTGGTTGGTAAGACACCAACCAACAGAAATATAGGATATATTTACCGAAACAACGTTTTGGAAATCGCCTTGGGTTTAAACCCAAGGCTAAAGCAATATCGTTTCATCTATCGGCTGGTATCCCGCCCACCATAATACTATTTAATACGTTTGTTTGTGAGACACCAACCAGTAGGAATATAGGATATTTTTAACGAAACATCGTTTTGGAAATTCGCCTTGGGTTTAAACCCAAGGCTAAAGCAATATCGTTTCATCTATCGGCTGGTATCCCACCAGCCAAAATACTGCTTAACACGTTGGTTGGTGAGCCACCAACCAATAGCCATACAGGATATTTTTAACGAAACATCATCTTGGAAATCGCCTTGGGTTTCAACCCGAGGCTAAAGAAATATTGTTTCAGCTATCGGCTGATGTCCCGCCCACCAAAATACTATTTAATACGTTCGTTGGTGAGACACCAACCAGTAGGAATATAGGATATATTTAACGAAACATCGTTTTGGAAATTCGCCTTGGGTTTAAACCCAAGGCTAAAGCAATATCGCTTCATCTATCGGCTGATGTCCCGCCCACCAAAATACTATTTAATACGTTCGTTTGTGAGCCACCAACCAATAGCCATATAGGATATATTTAACGAAACATCATTTTGGAAATTCGCCTTGGGTTTAAACCCAAGGCTAAAGAAATATCTTTTCATCTATCGGCTGATGTCCCCGCCCACCAAAATACTATTTACACGTTGGTTGGTGAACCACCAACCAATAGGAATATAGGATATATTTAACGAAACATCGTTTTGGAAATTCGCCTTGGGTTTAAACCCAAGGCTAAAGCAATTTTGTTTCATCTATCGGTTGGTATCCCACCTGTCAAAATAATGATTAATAGGTTGGTTGGTAAGACGCAAACCAATAGGAATATAGATATATTTAACGAAATATTATTTTCGAAATTCGCCTTGGGTTTAAACCCAAGGCTAAAGAAATATCGTTTCATCTATCGGCTGATGTCCCGCCCACCAAAATACTGTTTAATACATCGGTTGGTGAGACACCAACCAATAGCCATATAGGATATTTTTAACGAAACATCATTTTGGAAATCGCCTTGAGTTTAAAACCAAGGCTAAAGCAATATTGTTTGAAACACCATTCGAGAAGAAATTGAGACTATTCCGTAGCAGGCTTCTCTTCTTCTTCGTCTACCGGAACTTCTACAGAGGGGTCGGTGATAATCTCGGCATTCCCGTCTCTGTCTTTTTTAGCAAAAAGAATAGGATAGAGCATCCACAATGCACCAATCATTACAAGTATTCCTGCCAATATCTGTAAGTACCTTGCTCCTTCCACTTCAGAAGCATCAAGCACTAAATATAAAATGTAAGCGATTACGCCACCAATAAGTACCAAAACGGCCTTCTGTAATTTTAATAATTTTATCATCGGGGCTTATTTTTTAAAGTAATAATATGAATTAAAACACAAACAATTCCCAGAAGTTCTAAAATACCACAGAAATAAAAGTTTTACATCACCATTTCACGGTCTGTAGCACCTTGCAAAAGCAGTATAGAAAGCGCAATTACAGCGATCGCCATCAATGTTAAACCTGGGTGAATTAATTTCAAATCGAAAGTATTTACATCTAAACTACCGAATTTGAGCGAAAAATTTTAACTTTGCATCCTTAATTTTTTGAGGTACTTGATTGATGTATAGCGAATTTAAACAATTGGATCTTGCCAAAATTGGACAAGAAATACTGGATTTTTGGAAAAAGGAAAACATCTTTGAGAAAAGTATTTCTTCCCGTCCGAAATCCAATCCGTTTACTTTTTACGAGGGTCCACCGTCTGCGAATGGCATGCCGGGGATTCACCACGTAATGGCGCGTGCAATTAAAGATATTTTTTGCCGCTACAAAACAATTAAGGGTTACCAGGTAAAAAGAAAAGCGGGATGGGATACACATGGCCTCCCTGTTGAACTTGGAACCGAAAAAGAGTTAGGCATTACCAAAGAAGATATCGGTAAAACCATTTCTATTGAAGATTATAACGAAGCCTGTAAAAAAACAGTAATGCGTTACACTGATGTATGGAACGATTTGACTGAGCAAATGGGCTATTGGGTAGATATGGATGATCCATACATTACCTACAAGTCTAAATACATGGAATCGGTTTGGTGGCTTTTAAAACAAATTTACGATAAGGGATTAATCTATAAAGGTTATACCATCCAACCATATTCCCCAAAAGCCGGAACCGGACTCAGTTCTCATGAGGTGAATCAACCAGGTGCATACCGTGATGTTACGGATACCACTATTGTTGCGCAGTTTAAAGCTTTGCCTGATACTTTACCAGCATTCTTACAGTCATTTGGTGATATTTACCTGATGGCATGGACAACTACACCATGGACTTTACCTTCTAACACGGCTTTAACCGTAGGACCGAAAATTGATTATGTTTTAGTAAAAACTTTCAATCAGTATACATTTCTTCCTACAAACGTAATTCTGGCGAAAAACTTAGTTGGAAAACAATTCAGCAAAATTTTCTTTGAAAGTGCAGCGGCGGAAGATTTCACAAATTTCAAAGCAGGCGACAAGAAAATTCCTTACCAGATTCTTGCAGAATGCAAAGGAACTGAATTGGTTGGAATCAGATACGAACAACTATTAACTTACGCTTTACCATACCAAAATCCTGAGCATGCTTTCAGGGTAATTTCTGGAGATTTTGTGACCACAGAAGATGGTACTGGAATTGTACATACTGCCCCTACATTTGGTGCAGATGATGCGAAAGTATCAAAAGAAGCAGTACCGGAAATTCCGCCGATGCTGGTATTAGATGACAACGAAATCCCGGTACCACTGGTAGATTTGCAAGGTAGATTCACTAAACATGTGGGCCCTTTTGCGGGTAAGTATGTTAAAAATGAGTATTACAATGCTGGCGAAGCTCCCGAAAAATCGGTTGATGTAGAAATCGCTATTCTGTTAAAAGAAGAGAACAAAGCTTTTAAAGTAGAAAAATATGTTCACAGTTATCCACACAGTTGGAGAACAGATGAGCCACTTTTATATTATCCATTAGATAGCTGGTTTATTAAAGTTACAGACGTTAAAGACCGCATGTTTGATCTTAACGAAACCATCAACTGGAAACCAAAATCTACGGGTGAAGGTCGTTTTGGAAACTGGTTAAAAAATGCGAACGACTGGAACTTATCTCGCTCAAGATATTGGGGAATTCCTTTACCCATCTGGAGAACTGAAGATAAAAAAGAAGAAGTTTTAATTGGTTCGGTTGAAGAACTTTACCATTCTATAGAAAAGTCTATAGCAGCAGGTTTTCAAAAAGAAAATCCATTTGAAGGATTTGAAATCGGAAACATGTCTGAAGAAAACTATGACCTGGTAGATCTGCATAAAAACGTTGTAGATGAGATTGTGTTGGTTTCTCCGTCAGGCAAACCAATGCGTCGCGAAAGTGATTTGATTGATGTTTGGTTTGATTCAGGCTCCATGCCTTATGCACAATGGCATTATCCTTTTGAAAATAAGGACACAATCGATGCAAATGAAGATTTTCCAGCAGATTTTATTGCGGAAGGCGTAGATCAAACCCGAGGGTGGTTTTATACCTTACATGCTATTTCAACACTTGTTTTTGATAAGGTCGCTTATAAAAATGTAGTTTCGAACGGATTGGTGCTGGATAAAAACGGCCAGAAAATGTCTAAACGTTTGGGCAATGCAGCAGATCCTTTCAAAACAATTCAGGAATACGGTGCTGATGCCACGCGTTGGTACATGATCTCGAATGCTAATCCATGGGATAACCTAAAATTTGACGTGGAAGGAATTGCAGAGGTTCGTCGTAAATTTTTCGGCACACTTTACAATACCTATGCTTTCTTCGCCTTGTATGCCAATATCGATAAGTTTGAAATCGATAAAAACAACTTAAGTAAAATTGAAGACCGTACAGAGTTAGATCGCTGGATCTTATCTCTATTACAAAATTTAATTAATGAAGTTGATGAAAACTACAACGCTTACGAACCAACAAAAGCTACGCGCGCTATTCAGGCTTTTGTAGATGAACATTTGAGCAACTGGTACATCAGGTTAAGCCGCCGCCGTTTTTGGAAAGGTGAAATGACAGATGACAAACGTGCCGCTTACGAAACGCTTTATACCTGCTTAGAAACTTTAGCACAGCTGATGAGTCCTGTGGCGCCATTCTTCGCAGATTGGTTATATAGAAACTTAACAGTTACCGATAAAACAGCCGAACAATCTGTTCATTTAACACTGTGGACTGAAGCAAACCAGGATTTAATTGACAATGCTTTGAACGAAAGAATGCTTTATGCTCAAAATATTTCTTCAATGGTTTTATCATTAAGGAAAAAATCTGGTATCAATGTCCGTCAGCCTTTAGCAAAAATCCTGATCCCTTCGTTAAATGGAGATTTCGAACAAAAGATTTCGAAAGTTGCTGATTATATCCTTTCAGAAACAAATGTGAAGCACATTGAGTTCATCACCGATACGCATGGCATCGTGAAGAAAAAACTTAAACCAAACTTTAAATCTTTAGGTAAGAAAGTTGGTAAAGATATGAGCATCGTGAAAGAAGCTTTAGAGAAAATGGATCAGGACAGTATCCAAAGTTTAGAGATAAATGGCCATATTAATATTTCCGGAGGTAATGATGCGCAGTATGTTATCGATTTAAATGATGATGTAGAGGTTTTTGCAGAGGATATCCCCGGATGGCAAGTAACAAACTTAGGTCAACTAACAGTTGCATTAGATGTAACCATTTCTGAAGAACTGAAACAAGAAGGACTTTCGCGAGAATTGGTAAATAGAATCCAGAATTTACGGAAGGAATTAAACTTCGAAGTGACGGATAGAATTAAGGTGACTTTACAAAATGATAACCTTGTAGCTACAGCGGTTGCTAAAAACAAGGACTACATTTGCGCAGAAATTTTAGCAGATGAATTAGAATTAACGGATACTGTAATAAACGCAAACAAAATCACGATAGATGATGTTGAATTAAGCATTTCAGTATCTAAAATATAAATCCATATATTAGAAAACTAAATTAAAAACATGGAAAACAGTAACAAAACACGCTACTCAGACAGTGAACTTCAAGAATTTAAAGAGCTTATTCAAGATAAATTACGCAGTTCTAAAGAAGAACTAAATGCATTGACCTCGTCATTGAGTAATCCAAATGCAAATGGTACGGAGGATACTTCGGGTGCTTATAAAACTTTGGAGGATGGTTCTGCTACAATGGAGAAAGAGCAAATCAACCAATTGGCTGCACGTCAGAAAAAGTTCATCGATAACCTTGAAAATGCTTTAGTTCGTATTGAAAACAAAACTTATGGTATTTGTCGTGAAACAGGTAAATTGATCCAAAAGGAACGTTTACGTGCCGTTCCTCATGCAACGTTGAGCATGGAAGCCAAATTAAAACAAAGTTAATGAAGGGCTATACAAAACCTTTACTTGTTATATTTTTGGTTTTACTTGCCGACCAGGTATTAAAAACCTGGATCAAAACCAACATGTACCTTGGTCAGGAGTTCAATATTATTGGTAAATGGTTCATCATCCATTTTACTGAAAATAATGGAATGGCTTTCGGTATGGAGTTTGGCGGAGAATTTGGCAAGCTAGCCTTATCGCTATTCCGTATTGCTGCTGTTGCAGGTATTGGTTACGGTTTGCACTATTTGATTAAGCATAAATACCATCGGGGATTAATTTTAAACGTTGCCCTAATTTTTTCAGGCGCTTTGGGAAATATCATCGATTCGGTATTTTACGGCAAAATCTACGGTTACGAAACCTGGTTTCACGGACGCGTAGTAGATATGCTTTATTTCCCAATTGCTGAGGGTCACTTCCCAAGTTGGATCCCCATTTGGGGTGGTGATGAATTTGTCTTCTTCAGACCTGTTTTTAACCTGGCAGATGCTGCAATATCTGTGGGGGTAATCCTTATCCTCATTTTCCAAAAAAACTACTTTAAGGAAGATGTAAAAGATGAAGTGAGTATTAACAGTGAAATGGTAGAGGATTAAGCGCATTACGATTGTAGATTTACAATTAAGAATATGTTATAAAAACAGTACTTAGCTTTAAATAATTACAAGCCCGTTTCTTTACTGAAATGGGCTTTTGTATGGAAATGTTTGCCACTGCGGGCTATAAGGCAATCTCCTGCTTTAATCGGAAAGCATAGAAAGCTTACAATTCTAAATCCTGGAAAAAGTTAATAAAAATGATAAATTTTCTAAATCCATCTTACTTAAAATCTGGAAATTCAAAACAACAAAGCGTTTATCAGATTTTAACCAATCATAGGATACTAGAGAAACTGGCAGCATTTAAGCCTATTTTAGTTGGAACCATTCCAATCAACATTGATATAGAAAGCAGCGATTTAGACATTATTTGCTATGCTCGGGATAAGGAAGAATTAAAGTCTGTTTTGTTGGATAATTTTCAGCAGGAGAGTGGCTTTACAGTTTCAGAAAACCAAACTTTTAATGCAGTAAAGGCAAATTTCCTTATAGAAGGTTTTGAAGTTGAAATCTTTGGTCAAAATATCCCTGCTACTAAACAAAATGCCTATCGCCACATGGTGATAGAACATCAGTTATTGTTCGAAAAGGGTGAGGACTTTCGGTTACAAATCATTGATTTAAAGAAGCAGGGTTATAAAACAGAACCAGCTTTTGCAAAGTTGCTGGGTTTAAGTGGAGATGCGTATGAAGCACTTTTAGACTTGTGGCAAGACCGATCTGCACACAATTATAGGTGATCTCATTTAAGAGATTCTTCCGCCCATACCTCCTCCCAAAGCACGACCGTTCATGGCCACCCTTAAAGACGACTAATACTGGAAGGTGTATTAAAGTCCGGTTGCGTCAACAAAAAAGCCTCCGATTTTCAATCGGAGGCTCCTCGTATATCAAAGTCCCCTTTAGGGGATTTAGGGATTAAACACCCAATAATAATCTAGCTGGATCTTCTAATAATTGTTTAACACGAACTAAGAAACCCACAGATTCGCGGCCATCAATAATTCTATGGTCATAAGATAAAGCAACGTACATCATCGGACGAATTACAACCTCACCTTTTTCAGCAATCGGGCGCTCAATAATATTGTGCATACCTAAAATAGCCGATTGAGGAGCATTGATAATCGGTGTAGACATCATAGAACCAAACACACCACCGTTAGTGATCGTGAAAGTTCCTCCAGTCATTTCTTCGATAGTTAATTTACCATCACGCGCCTTTAAAGCCAAAGCCAAAACAGATTTTTCAATTTCTGCTAAACTCATGCTTTCTGCATTACGAATTACCGGAACCACTAAACCTTTCGGCGCAGAAACGGCAATAGATATATCGGCAAAGTTATTGTAAACAACCTCTTCACCATCAATACGGGCATTAACAGCTGGGAAATCTTTTAAAGCTTCAGTTACCGCTTTAGTAAAGAAACTCATGAAACCTAAACCAACACCATATTTTTCTTTAAAAGAATCTTTGTATTTACCACGTAAATCCATAATTGGCTTCATATTAACCTCATTAAAAGTGGTTAACATCGCCGTTTCATTTTTAACTGTTACTAAACGTTTGGCAACAGTTTTACGCAATGGAGACATTTTTTCACGACGCTCAGAACGTGCACCAGCCGGAGCTGCGGCAACAGGAGCAGGTGCAGCTTTAGGACTTTCAGTTTTAGTCTTTCCACTTTCAGCCTTAACCGCATCATCTTTCGTAATGCGTCCATCAATACCAGTTCCTTTTACAGCATTAGCCTCAACTCCTTTTTCAGCAAGAATTTTTCCTGCAGCAGGAGAAGGTGTGCCAGTTGCATAAGAGTCTTTCGTTGAAGACTCCGTATCTTTAGATTTTGGGGCCTCAGCTACAGCAGCTGGTGCCTGTGCATCCGATTGTGAACTTGGGGCTTCAGCCTTAGGACTAGCAGCTGCGCCACCATCTTCAATATTACAAACTACTGCACCAATGGCTAATGTATCGCCTTCAGCGGCTATGGTTCTTAAAGTTCCAGCTTGCTCTGCGGTTAATTCAAAAGTAGCTTTGTCTGATTCTAACTCAGCAATCACTTCGTCCATTTCAACAACATCGCCATCTTTTTTTAACCATTGTGATAAAACAACTTCCGTTATCGACTCACCAACTGGTGGAACTTTGATCTCTAAACTCATATTTTTAAAATTGTAATTTTTTTGTACTTATAATGTTTTTAAAGATGAAAAGTTGGAATGTTTTACGCTTACAACCTTCAACCTTATACCCTTTAACCTTAGTCTGCTTCTGCTAATTTCTTACTTGCTTTCTTAGTCGCATCTTTAACTTCCTCTTCTTTAATGGAAACTTCTAATGCTTTAGCTAAGATATAAGCTTGTTGGTTGGCATGTTGTTTTGCAAAACCTGTTGCCGTACTGCTGCTTTCTTTTCTCGAAATTACATCAATACCTTTTAAGCCAGTTTTGTACAACTTGCGGAATAAATAAGGCCATGCTCCCATATTTTCTGGCTCTTCCTGTACCCAAAAAATTTCATTAGCGTTTTTATATTTGGCTTTAATTGCTTCCATCTGATCAACCGGAGTTGGATACAATTGCTCTACCCTTACAACAGCAACATGTTTCACCTGGTCTGACTGTTGTTTCTCTAATAGTTCATAATAAATTTTGCCACTACAGAAAACAATCCGTGTAACCTCATCAACCTTAACGTTTACATCATCAATTACTTCTTTAAAGCCACCTTCTGTAAACTCTTCTAATTTAGAAACACAAGCCGGATGACGTAACAAGCTTTTTGGAGTAAATACGACTAAAGGCTTACGGAAATCGCGTTTGAACTGACGGCGCAATACGTGGAAGAAGTTAGCAGGCGTTGAACAATTTACAACCTGCATGTTATAATCTGCACAAAGCTCCATAAAACGTTCAATACGTGCTGAAGAGTGCTCTGGTCCCTGACCTTCATAACCGTGAGGCAACAACATAACCAAACCGTTTTCACGTTGCCATTTCGTTTCTGCACTTGCGATATACTGATCCACAACAATTTGTGCACCGTTAAAGAAATCGCCAAATTGAGCTTCCCAAATGGTTAAAGCATTAGGATTAGCCATGGCATAACCATACTCAAAGCCTAAAACGCCATACTCAGATAAATGCGAATTGTAAATATCAAATGGTGCTTGTTGCTCAGAAATGTTTGCTAATGGCACGTATTCTTCCTCACTATCTTCCAGTGTTAAAACAGCATGACGGTGAGAGAAAGTACCACGTTCTACATCCTGACCGCTTAAACGAATTCTTTTGCCTTCTGATAACAAAGTACCATAAGCCAGTTGCTCGCCCATTGCCCAATCGAAAATGTTGGTATCATTGACCATTTTAGTACGCTCAACAAATAACTTTTCGATTTTCTTGAAGAACTTTTTATCTGATGGTAAAGTGGTAATGCGTTTACCTATTTCCAGTAAAGTAGATTTTTTAACAGCCGTTACCGGAGAGGTTTCAAAATCTTTTGGAGTAGCCATTCGCAAATCTGCCCAGGCACCACCAAATTTAACTTCATCCTTACTCGCTACAAAATCTTTCGCTTCGTTTAAGCGCTCCTGTAAAATACTACGGAAATCTTTTTCCATTTCTTTTGCCAGTCCTGCTTCCAATTTACCTTCTTTGGTTAATTGCTCGATATAGATTTCCCTTGGATTAGGGTGTTTTTCAATTGTTTTGTACAATAATGGCTGAGTGAATTTTGGTTCATCAGATTCATTATGGCCGAAACGACGGTAACATAAAATATCGATGAAAACATCATTTTTATATTTCTGGCGATATTCCATAGCCAGATTAATTGCATAAACCAACGCTTCCGGATCATCACCATTAACGTGAAATACCGGAGATAAAGTTACCTTCGCAATGTCCGTACAATAAGTACTCGTACGTGCATCTTTATAATTGGTGGTAAAACCGATCTGGTTATTAATTACCAGGTGGATGGTTCCACCGGTTTTATAACCCTCAAGTCCTGCCATCTGAATCACTTCATAAACAATTCCCTGACCCGCAACAGAAGCATCGCCATGAATTAAAATAGGAGCTAAACGACTGTTATCGCCACCATATTTAAAATCAATTTTTGAACGGCTCATTCCTTCAACCACGCCATCAACTGTTTCCAGGTGGGATGGATTAGGACAAAGGCTTAAGTGAACATTTTTCCCTGCAACAGTGGTTACATCAGTAGAATAACCTAAGTGGTATTTTACATCGCCACCAAATGGGGTATCAGGATTATAGCTTTTACCTTCAAACTCAGCAAAAATATCTTTATAAGTTTTTTGCATGATGTTAGCCAGTACGTTTAAACGGCCACGATGTGCCATACCGATCACAAATTCTTCAATCCCAAGATCAGCACCTTTTTCGATCACTGAATCTAATGCCGGAATTAATGCCTCCGCGCCTTCTAAAGAAAAACGTTTCTGACCTAAGAATTTCGTTCCCAGAAAATTTTCAAAACTTACCGCTTCATTTAATTTTCTAAGAATCCGCTTTTTCTCATCGATAGAGAAGTTAGGCGTATTTCGGGAACTTTCCATTTTGCCCTGAATCCAGTTTAAAACCTCTGGAGTACGCAAAAACTTAAATTCTGCACCAATAGAACTGGTGTAAGTTTGTTTTAAGAAAGCAACAATATCCTTCAACTTTGCTGCACCAATTCCAATCTCTACGCCAGAATTAAAAACAGTTTCTAAATCGGCATCAGATAGGCCGAAGTTAGAAAGGTCTAAAGTTGGCAAGTGCTTGCGTCTTTCCCGAACCGGATTGGTATGTGTAAACAAGTGACCGCGGCTTCTATAACCATCAATCAAATTTAAAACACTAACCTCTTTTAAAAATTCTTCCGGAGTTTCTACAGTCGATGCATTCCCCTCAGAACCTCTTCCGAAATCAAAACCTTCAAAAAACTTTTGCCAACCGAATTCAACAGATTCAGGATCTTGCTGATACGACTGATATAAAGAATCTACATATTCGGCATTTTCGCCGTTGAGATAAGATAAACTATCCATTATTTACTGTTTACTATAAGCATTACAAAATTAGAATTTTACCTTATATAAATGGTAAAAAACTGGATTAATTGAAGAAAAAAATATATTTAGAAACATTCTGACATTCAACACAAATCTTTGCCACCTAAAGAGCGAAAACATTTGCTTAAACGTTAAAGCAAAACACAGGCCAGTAATTAAGGATTGAATGATAGATTTGATGAATTGGAGCATTATTGAATGAGGAAGTGTTTGAATGAGTAAATGATAGTATCTAAGAAACCCATTCACTTATATCAATGCAATCACTCTATTACGAAGCCCAGATTAAGGCATAATTTCCTTTCGGATCCAGATTTTTGATATTCTTATCCATATCAAACACGTTTTTAGATTTTTGATCATTTCCAACGCCTGCAATATTCGCCCAATTCCCCCAAGTGCTTGCCGGGTTATAATCAATCAGTTTTTCTTCGAAATAGGCCGCACCAAAAATCCAGCTTACTTCTAAATTATTTACCAGGTATAATGCAGCCGTCTGACGGGCAATATTTGATATAAATCCCGTTTGATTTAATTCTGTCATCACCGCATCCACCACAGCAAATCCGGTCTGCCCGGCCTTCCATTTACTGAAATTTTCCTGTTCGTTTTCTATATCCACTAAACCCTGGCTACCAAAGCCATCGGGATGGAAAAAAGTGTTTCCATATTTTTTAAACATAAAACGGAAGTAATCGCGCCAGAGCAAACCTAGTAAAATGTGGTTAAACATGGCCTTTGTATTGGGCATGCCTTCCATTTTCTTAATTTCCCAATACACTTTCCGAGGCGAAAGACAGCCCATCGCCAACCAGGCAGAAAGTTTAGAAACCAGAATCAGATTTTTAGTAGTAGCGGCCTGCTGCATTGCAATAATTACCTTCTGCAAATGCACTAAACCTTCCGCTTCGCCACCTAAAAATTCAAAGTCTGATCTTTCATCTTTTTGCTGAGGAACGAGATTTAATTCTTCCAGTGAGGGTAAGGTTCCCCAATCAATCACCTCAGCAACATTAATACGATCTGGAGCCGGAAAACATGGTTTTATAATGGAATCCCGCTCTATTTTCTTCTTGAATTGATTAAAAGCATCTGGAATATCCTTAATAGGAAAAGGTAAATCCTCTTTATTATATAAGGTATGCCCGATAAAGTGTTTCAGATTTACCCGTAATTTCCAGAGTGCATTTTCTACCAAAGCAGATACATGTGTTTCTTCCCTGGCTACCTCGCGGTGATGATAGACTTCAGTAATTTCATATTCCTGAATAAGCTGAGGAATAATCTCTTCCGGGCTTCCGGTTGCAATTAACAGGTTACCTCCAATTTGTTTGAAAGCGTTCCTCAACCCCACTACACTTTCCAATAAAAACTGAGCCCTGATGCTCCCCGTTTTTAACGTACCATACTTTGTTTCCGCAAATTGACGGGGATCTAAAATATAAATCGGTAAAATTGAATCTGACTTAGCAATCGCCTCCACCAACATTTCATTGTCGTGCAAACGGAGATCATTTCTAAACCATACTAAAATTTTTTTGGACATCTTTATCGGAAAAGGGATTTAAGAGACTGTCTACAAATTTATCTTATTTTTATTTGGCATCAAAAACCTGCAAAATTCTTTACACACCGTAAACAATATAAATTAAGCCTTATGGAATATTGAGAAATCATTCATCTTGAACTTAAATATCTAATCCAACACATCCAAAAAATTAAAGAATGAAACGAATTCTCATCACAATATTATTGCCGTTAAGCGTTTTCGCGCAGCAGCAAATTAAAACCAAAGCAAATTTAGAAAGTGTAACGGTGTATAATAATGGAGCGCAACTCACACACTCGGGTAAAGTCAATCTTCCCGCCGGAACATCTGAAATTGTAATTAATAATATCTCCGGCCGGGTGAACGAAAGCTCTATTCAGGTGAGCGTTTCTTCGGAAGTAACCATTTTATCGGTTCAGTTTAACCGGGATTTCCTGAATACCGAAGCCGCAAATCCTGAAATTAAAAAACTAACGGATAGCGTTAAATTAATGACAGCCAATTTGGTTAAAACCAGGAATTCGAAAACCATTGAGGAACAAACATTGGTTTTGTTAGATGAAAATAGAAAATCGGGCGGCACCGCTTCAGGCACAAATGTTACTGATTTAATTAAGCTAGCTGAATATTACCGAACAAAAAATGCTGAAGTGAGAGATGCCATAGCGGCATTAAGCATTATAGAAGATAAACAAAATCAAAAATTAAATGCCTTACAACTACAAATTACAGAATTAAGAAATCACCCTAATCAGCAGCTTGGTCAATTGGTTTTACAATTGATGGCTAAATCTGATATTAATGCCGATTACAACCTATCATATGTTACCCCCAATGCGAATTGGATAGCTAGCTACGACATTAAATCTACCAGTACAAATAAGCCACTTAACATTATCTATAAAGCTGCAATAACTCAAAATACAGGATTAGACTGGAAAAAAGTGAAACTTTCCTTATCCACTGGGAACCCAAATTATAATATTACAGCACCTACCTTAAACCCATGGTTTGTATCTACCTACCTTCAGGTACAAAAAGCGCTGATGGGTCGGGTAGCAGGCATGGATGTTGCCAATAATAACCTTAATGAAGTGGTTGTAGTAAGGGGAACGAACAGCCTCAAAAGAAAAGAAATGCCTGCACCTTCCACCATTGATAATTATACCGCTGTTAACGAAACTCAACTGGGTGTAACTTTTGATATCAATATCCCATATGATGTAAATAGCGACAACAAACCACACACCGTTTCATTTAAAGAATATGAAGTACCAGCGAAATACAAATATTATGCTGCACCAAAATTAAGCACGGATGCCTATTTACTGGCTGATGTTCTTGATTGGGAAAAATTAAATCTCCAGGCTGGAAATGCAAATATCATCTTCGAAGGAACATACACTGGCAAATCTTACATCAACCCGGCCAACATTATGGATACCCTGAGTTTAAGCATGGGTAAGGATAAAAAAATTATCATTACGAAAGAAAAGCAAGAAGATTTTAGCAGTACTAAACTAATAGGGTCTAACAAAAAACAATTGTTTATCTACCTGATCAAAATCAGGAATACCAAAAAAGAACCGATTGATTTATCACTAAAAGATCAATATCCTCTATCAACCGAAAGCGATATCGAAATTGAATTATTAGAAAGTTCAGGGGCCGAAGTTAATAAGGAAACGGGGATACTTAACTGGCAATTAAAAATTGCACCTAATGAAACCAAAATAATTAAGTTGAGTTATTCTATTAAGGCACCCAAAAATAAGGTTATTTCTGGTTTGTAATACATTGCCAATGATCATCCGATGAATATCTGCAAGGTGGCAATATTCATCGGATAACCAATTGGGAGATAGTTCGCTCGTTTAGTCTTTAGTCTTTAGTCTTTAGTCTTTAGTCTTTAGTCTTTAACAAAAACCCTTTTGCTTCTTTAGTGTTTAAAAAAGATGGCAAAAAAGATTCTGATTACAGGAGCTACGGGACTTGTTGGAACTGAACTTAAAAAACGGTTACTAAACGAGGGACATGAAATAAATACGCTATCCCGTAAAAAAAGCAGCGACCCAGGTAACTTTGTTTGGGATGTTTATAAAGGAGAAATTGATGCTAATTGTTTAAATGGTGTTGATGCAATCATCCATTTGGCTGGAGAACCAGTAGCCGAAAAAAAATGGACTGATGAACGTAAAAAGCAAATTATCGACAGTCGCGTACAATCTACAGAATTACTTTTTAAAGCTCTAAAGCTTAAGCCTGAACACCAGGTTAAATCTTTCATTTCTGCCTCTGCAGTAGGTTTCTATGGCGATTGTGGCGAAGAAATTTTGACTGAAGAAAGTCCGAATGGTTACGGTTTTCTGGCAGAATGCTGCAAACTTTGGGAAGACGCCGTTGATCAAGGAAAAAAATTAAGCTTGCGTGTGGTTAAGCTTCGTACAGGGATAGTTTTCAGCAATGATGGCGGTGCATTGCCTCAATTGGATAAATCGGTAAGGTTATTTGTTGGCGCACCCATCGGCTCCGGAAAGCAATGGACACCATGGCTTCATATTGATGATATGGTTGGAATGTACATTTATGCCTTGGAAAATTCTGGCTTGGAGAGCAGCTACAACGCCTGTGCACCATTCCCGGTAACCAACGAAGGCTTAACAAAGGCTATAGCCAAACACTTGAATCGCCCTGTTTGGCCTATTAAAGTACCGAGAAAAGCAATAGAACTTGTAATGGGCGAAAGAGCAGAAGCAGTTTTAATGAGTAATAATACGTCAGCTCAGAAAATTTTAGATACGGGTTTCAAATTTAAATTCACACATTTGGATGATGCTTTGGCAGATCTATATCAGAAGTAAACCAGCTATAATATCCTTATAAATCAAAAATGAAAAAAACTATTAGTATTTTCTGGTTCCGCCGTGATTTACGCCTGGAAGATAATGCCGCATTATATCACGCATTAAAAGGTGAAAATCCTGTTTTACCACTTTTCATTTTTGATCAGAATATTCTGGATAAGTTAGCGGTTGATGATGCCCGGATTACCTTTATTTATCAAACTATTGAGGATTTAAAAACAGTACTTCAAAAACAGGGGTCTGATGTACTGGTTAAATACGGAAAGCCAGAATCGGTATGGCCGGAAATATTAAAAGATTATGAAGTTGCAGCGGTTTATACCAACCATGATTACGAGCCGTACGCGCGTGAACGTGATGATAACATGGCTGAGTTTTTAAGAAGTGAAAAGATTGAATTTAAAACTTTTAAAGACCAGGTTATTTTTGAAAAAGGAGAAATTTTAAAGGCAGACAAAACCCCTTACACAGTCTTCACTCCTTTTTTTAAGCAATGGCAAGCCAAATTGAATGATTTTTATCTTAAGGCTTATCCAACTAAAAAGTATTTTAAGAACTTTTTAAAAATCAAACACCTGCCTTTGCCTTCATTAAAGGAAATGGGATTCGAAGTGAGTAAACTTGAATTCCCTAAAATTAGCTATAAAGATAAGCTTGATAGCTATGCAAAGGAACGCGATTTCCCTGCGCTACCCGGAACTACCCGTATTGGTTTACATCTGCGTTTTGGAACCATCAGCATCCGCAAGGTTACAAAAGATGCAATTGACGCGAAATCAAATGTCTGGCTCTCAGAATTGGCCTGGAGAGAATTTTATATGATGATTCTATGGCATTTCCCTTATGCTGCTTTTGATTCTTTCAAGAAACAATACGACAAGACTAAGTGGCGTAACGATGAAAAGGAATTTAAAGCCTGGTGTGAAGGGAATACAGGATATCCTCTTGTTGATGCAGGCATGCGACAGCTGAATGAAATTGGCTGGATGCACAATCGTGTACGCATGGTAACGGCAAGTTTTTTATCAAAACACCTTTTAATCGACTGGCGTTGGGGTGAAGCTTATTTTGCCAGTAAATTGCTTGATTATGAAATGGCCAGCAATGTTGGCGGATGGCAGTGGGCCGCTGGTTCGGGAAACGATGCCGCACCTTACTTCAGGGTTTTTAATCCCGAATTACAAACCAAGCGATTCGATCCTAAATTTGAATATATTAAAAAGTGGGTGCCGGAGTTTGATACCAAAAAATATGCCCAACCAATAGTTGAGCATAAATTTGCAAGAGAAAGGATTTTAAAAGTTTTTAAGGAAGCGTTGGCTAATTCGTAACGCTAACAATTTCAATATCGAAATCAAGAACTGCATTCGCAGGAATTCTACCGTCAGGTGTACCTGATGAATTTAAACTACCAGATTTACCATAGCCTAAATCTGAAGGGATTAAAATTCTCACCTTTGTTCCAGCCTTAAAATTTTTCAGAATGTCCCAGCCAGGTATTACTTGTGATAGTGTAGTTGAATAAGTTCCATCTGTATTCGAATCAAAAGATGTTCCATCTAGAAACCTGCCAGTATATTTTATTACCAAAGTACTTGTGCTTGTAATTACATCTGTACCAGTACCTACATTACTCACAACATAACGTACCCGAGATGGATCTTTTACAGCCAATAATCCTTTAGACGTCAAGAAATTTTCGATTTTAAATTCATCAAAAAGCCATTGTTTCCTGAAAGGATATGTTTTAACAACGATATCAATATTCTCATTTGAAGGAATAGCATTAAACCCATTTTTACCAAAGGCTAAATTAGATGGCATAAGAATTCTTGCAGAGCCTCCCGGATTTAAAGCCAGGATGGATGTCCTAATCGCAGGAAAGCTATAAGTTGACAAAACTGCTGTGCTATAACCCACATAAGTACCTAAATTACCATTCACTGGAGACTGCGAATAAGTTGTACCATTATTTAAAGATTTAATGGTAATATCATATAATACTGAATCTGAGTTTTTAAATAAAGTACCTGTCCCTTGATTTAAAACTTGATAGTAAAATCCTGTTTTTTCAGGATCCTGAATCATAGCATTTGTAAGATTATTTTTTGTAATATAGGACTGTATAGCCGCCGCATCGATCGTTTCGATCGAATCATATTCTTTTTCGCAGGCGCTAAAAAGTACTGTAGCCAATAAACACAGGCAAAGGCTAATTTTGGTAAATTTGTTCATTAATTATTGTACTTCTGTAAGTGTGATATTAAAATCTAAGATAGAATTAGCCGGAATACTTGCCCCTTGAGCTACATTTCCATAACCATATAATGAAGGAATAATCAACCTGATTTTTCCTCCTTTTTGAATTTTTTGAATACCTATTTGCCATCCGGTGATTACCCGGCCTAAGGAAAAAGTTATAGGCGTACCTTTTGAACTGTCAAAGACAACTCCATTTAGTAGTTTACCTTCGTAGTCAGCTGTAATTTGAGTATTAGCAGTATAGTTAATACTTCCTGCCCCTGGTTGAATGATCTGATAAAAAAGACCAGATGGATCTTTAACTACATTCGGTATGTTGTTAGTTCTGATAAACGTTCTAATTGCAGCGGTATCTGCCATAAACTGAGGTGCAGGATCATAAGCTTCGAACGCTTCATCCTTTTTGCAGGCAGCAAAGCATCCAGCTATAAAAAACAACAGTATAAAATATTTAAATTTAAGCATCATTGGCAAAAATAAGCTTTTAATACGGATGCTCCAATTTTTAACCAATTTTAACAAAAAGCTAAAAGACTAAAGCTGAAAGCCAAAAAGTGAAAGTAGATTAGACAAAAATTGGATAATACTAAATACGTTATGGTTTGGCATACTTTATAACTGTTTTGTATTGGACTTGTCCATCTCACCACTTGATCGTTTATGTCCGAGCTTTTAGCTTTGCCCTCTAAGCTTATTGCGTATTAGAAAGTTGAATATTAAAATCAAGCACAGAATTACCTGGAATCGGTCCGGTAGCACTGCTTCCATAACCAAGTCCTGGAGGGATAATTAATCTGATTTCACCACCTTTTTGAATTTTTGGAATTCCGATTCTCCAACCCTGGATTAATTGTGCAAGAATAAAGGTTTGTTCCTTGCCACCCCCATTGTCGAACACAGTTCCATCCAATAATCTTCCTTCGTATTTGATCGTGATACTCGTATTAGCAGGATAAGTAAAACTTCCGCTACCTGGCTTAATGATTTGATAATATAAACCAGAAGCATCTTTGGTTGCAGAGATATTATTTTTGGCAATAAAATCGGTAATCTGCTTATCCGGATCTTCATCCTTTTTACATGAAGAGATTGCAGTAGTAATAAGTACCAGAAAAAGTGCAAGGTGTTTAATTTTAATCATTTCCAAAAATAGAGTTTCGAATTCCTATTCGCAATTAATTTTAATCGATCGACTGTTTTAACTATTCAGCTGAATTAAAAAAACAAAAAAAAGTTTAAGATTCAAGTATTATGCACCCGAACCTTAAACCTTTAAACCCTTCACCCTCTACCTTAAAAAATATATTTATTGGCTTCTATCAATTCTTGTGCTACCCTTTGGCGGGCATCTTTTACATTAAATGGCTCTACTTTGGTAAACCTGCGCAAACCAACCAGCATCATGCGCTGTTCATCACCTTCTGCAAAAGCCCAGAGTGCTTCTTTACCTGCTTTGGCTATACCATCAACAGCTTCTACCAAGTAGATGCGTAATAAATCTAACTGAACATTTGTCGCTGCCTCTCCTTTTGTAGCGACTAATTTCTCCGTTCTTAACAAAGCTGATTCCAAAACATAGACATAACCAGCCATGTCTGCAATATTCATTAAAATTTCCTGCTCCTTGCTTAGCGTCATCATCAGTTTTTGAACTGCGGCACCTGCAACCATCAGCGTTGCTTTTTTAAGATTAGCAAGCACTTTTTTCTCCGCAGCAAATAGGGTGGTATCTTCTTCTCCAAAATCTGGAATGCTCATTAATTCTGCTGCCACTGCTGTAGCGGGGCCCATTAAATCTAATTCGCCTTTCATGGCCCGTTTCAACATCATATCAACCGTAAGCAAACGATTAATTTCATTTGTTCCTTCGAAAATTCTATTGATCCGTGCATCACGATAAGCCCTATCCATTGGCGCATCAGCACTGAAGCCCATTCCACCATAAATCTGAACGCCTTCATCAACAGTATAATCTAAAGCTTCAGATCCCCAAACTTTTAAAATGGCGCATTCCACAGCGAACTGTTCTACTGATTTTAGTCTGGCTTTTCCAGATTCCATGCCGCTGGCTACGAGCTGATCATAAGTATCATCTATATTCTGTCCGGCCCTGTAATTCGCTGCATCAACCGCATAAAGTTTAGCCGCAATCTCTGCAATCTTAAAACGGATGGCACCATATTTCGAAATCGGGCGACCAAACTGACTCCGCTCATTTGAATAATTAATGGCTGTACTTAAAGTTGCCTTTGAGGCTCCAATTGCTGCAGCAGATAATTTAATCCGGCCAATGTTTAAGATGTTCACCGCAATTTTAAATCCGTTTTCTCGATCGCTTAACATGTTCTCTACAGGCACAGCGCAGTCGTTAAAGAACACCTGACGCGTCGACGAGCCTTTAATTCCCATCTTATGTTCTTCCGGATTCATGGTTATGCCTCCAAAATCCTTCTCCACAATAAAAGCGGTTAAGTTTTTATCATCACCTATTTTAGCAAACACGATAAAAATATCTGCAAAACCACCATTGGTAATCCACATTTTTTGTCCGTTGATGATATAATGTTTACCATCTTCAGTCAATGTTGCTTTTGTTTTGCCAGAATTTGCATCTGAACCAGAATTTGGCTCGGTTAAGCAATACGCAGCCTTCCATTCACCAGATCCTAACTTCGGAATGTATTTTGCCTTTTGTGCTTCATTACCATAATATAAAATTGGTAGCGTTCCAATTCCGGTATGTGCTGAAAGGGCCACAGCAAAAGAGTGACCTGCACCCATTACATCAGCCACTAACATGGAGGTATTGAAGTTTTTTCCGAAACCACCATATTCTTCAGGCACCGAAACTCCAAGAATACCTAATTCTCCGGCTTTAGTCAATAGCGTAGGCATTAATTCCGGATCTTCCTGTTTATCGATTTTATCCAGATTGGGATATACTTCAGCCTCCAGGAAATCGCGACAAGTTTGCGCAATCATTTGTTGCTCTTCATCAAATTCTTCAGGAATAAATACATCCTGATAAACGGTTTCTTTAATTAAGAATTCGCCGCCTTTAATTGTGTTTTTTTCCATTTTTATAGTATCTAGTAGTGAGTATCTGGTATCAAGACGGGCTTAAAACCGGAAGCCAACTAGTGTTAATATTTAGTCTCTGGTATCAGAATTTTGTTAGAAAATTGAAATCGCAGCATTTGTATTTGGTAGCAAGTATAGGGTATTAGGACAAGGTTCAAATAGGTATCTTTATACTATAATCTCAATACTTAATATTCATGTCTTAATACTCCTATCCAAAGCATAAATCATTTTTTGTATTTGCATTGTTTTTTCAATCAAATTTTCGGCTAGTTCATCTTTTAGCAACATTAGCTTATTTGAAATAATTAATTGTGTCTCTAGTTCAAAAGCAGAGCCCTGACTTATATTTAAAAAATATTTGAATTGAGCTTTACTTGATCTTCCAGAGCCTTCAGCAATGTTTGATGATATCGAAACCGAACATCTTTTCATTTGAGAAATCAATCCAAATCTCTCATCACTTGGTAAAAGCGATGCGGCTTGGTAAACTTCAACAGCTAGCTCAATAGATTTCTGCCAGACTTTTAAATCTTTAAAATTGTGCATATATTATAGTTAAGATTTGTGTAAAATATCTGGGATGAATTCTTATAAGGATGATTTATTTCCTCTCGTCATTCACTCTTGATACTTAATACTCATATCTCGATACTACTTTACAACAATTCAAAAATCCCCGCTGCACCTTGTCCGGTTCCCACACACATGGTTACCATTCCATATTTTTTGTCTTGTCTCTTCAATTCATTCATGATCTGCACCGTAAGTTTTGCACCCGTACAACCCAGCGGATGACCCAAAGCAATTGCGCCACCGTTTACATTAATGATATCCGGATTTAAATCCAACGTTCTGATCACGGCTAAAGATTGAGAAGAGAAGGCTTCGTTCAATTCGATTAAATCAATATCATTCTGATTCAATCCAGCCTGTTTTAGTGCTTTCGGAATGGCTTCAATTGGTCCGATACCCATAATTCTTGGTGGAACGCCTGCAACGCTATAGCTTACTAATCTAGCAATTGGTTCTGCATTCAATTCTTTCATTTTCTTTTCAGAAACCACCAAAACAAATGCCGCACCATCTGATGTTTGTGAAGAATTACCAGCAGTTACACTACCCACCGCATCAAAAACAGGCTTCAATTTGGCTAATTTGTCTAATGTAGTATCAGCACGAGGTCCTTCGTCGGTATCTACTACATAAGAACGCGTTTTCTTTTTCAGGTTATCGTCAAGATAATTTTCATTTACCGTAATTGGTAAAATACCATCTTTCAGATGACCATTTTTAATGGCATGAATAGCTTTCTCATGAGAGTGAAGGGCAAATGCATCCTGATCTTCACGGCTAACATTGTATTCTTTGGCTACGGCTTCTGCAGTTAAGCCCATTCCCCAATACCAATCTGGATTATTTTTAGCCACTTCAGCATTCGGAACCAGCTTCCAGCCTCCAAAAGGCATTCCACTCATTACTTCCACCCCACCTGCTATGATACAATCTGCCATGCCTGCCTTGATTTTGGCAACGGCAGTTGCGATGGTATCTAGTCCGGATGCACAATAACGATTCACGGTAACGCCAGGTACTTTTTCAGTATCTAAGCCCATCAGTGAAATCATCCGTCCAATATTTAAGCCTTGTTCTGCCTCTGGAGTGGCATTGCCGACAATTACATCATCAATTTGTTCTTTATCTAAGTTAGGAACCGAAGCCACCAAAGCACGGATCACTTCTGCGGCCAAATCATCAGCTCTTGTAAAACGGAATACGCCACGAGGTGCTTTACCTACTGCTGTACGATATCCGGCTATAATATATGCTTCCATTTAGTTATGATTAAGGATTAAGGAACAAAGATTAAAGATCTGGCTCCCCAACCTATTTTATTAAATAAGTGTTTTCTTAAACGTTGATATTTTCTTTTGTAGTTGAATAATTTCCTTTAATAATACTTCTATATTCTCAGGAGCAAGAAAACCTAAATCAGCAGAAAGCAAGATCTGTGTTTCAAGTTCAAATAAGGAGCCTAATGCAATGGACAAGAAATGAGCAAATTCCTTGTTTGAAGACCTGGATGAACCCTCAGCAATATTTGATGGAACAGAAACTGCACACCTTGAAATTTGAGATATTAATCCAAATTTTTCTATAGAAGGCAAATCATTAATCAATACATATGTAGACTTGGCAATACTCATGCCTTCTTTCCAAATTTGCAATTGTCTAAAATTGTGCATTTTACTTATCTATTTTGTCTCCACTTTTTTATTTTTTTCCTTATAATCACTCCAACTTCTTTGCGCCTTACTCTTTGTTCCTTGTTCCTTACTCTTTATTCCTTGCTCTTTATTCCTTCATCTACTTAATTCCTCAACGGTTTCCCTTTTGTTATAATACTTTGAATACGTTCCAAACTCTTACGTTCTCCTGCGAGTGATAAAAAAGCTTCTCGTTCCAAATCCAATAAATATTGTTCGCTTACTTCTGTTGGAGCCGATAAATCACCTCCGCACATTACATAACCTAATTTCTCAGAGATTTTTTTATCATGTTCAGAAATGTAATGTCCGGCGTACATGCTATTTGCACCGGCATAAACAATTCCTAAACCTTGTTTTCCCAGAACCTTAATATCTGTTCGTTGTACAGGTTTGGTATAGCCAGCATCTGCCAGCTCAAGAGCCTTTGCTTTTGCATCGGCCAACAGGCGATTCCGGTTCATGGAGATGGAAAATTTATCTTTCTGCAAGTATCCTAATTCATAAGCCTCGTAACCTGAAGTGGAAACTTTTGCCATTCCAATGGTTAAAAAGCGCTCTTTTAAGGCATTCTGAACAATCTGATCATCTTTATATTCATCAGATGCACGTAAAGCAAACTCTTTTGTACCGCCGCCACCTGGAATCACGCCAACTCCAAATTCTACGAGGCCCATATAAGTTTCTGCAGATAACTGAACATGATCTGCATGCAAGCTAAATTCGCAACCTCCACCCAAGGTGAGGTTATGCGGCGCCACTACTACCGGAATAGATGAATAACGGATGCGCATGGAAGTGTTCTGGAACATGCGAATAGCCATGTTCAGTTCATCCCATTCCTGCTCTACCGCCATCATAAAAATCATACCTACGTTGGCTCCTGCAGAGAAGTTTGCACCATCATTACCAATCACTAAACCTCGGTAATCTTTCTCAGCCATATCAATGGCCTTATTAATTCCAGAAATGACATCGCCGCCAATAGTATTCATTTTGGTGTGGAATTCTACGTTTAAAATGCCATCGCCTAAATCAATAATGGATACACCCGAGTTTTTCCAAAGGGTTTTATTTTCGCGAATGTTATCTAAAATGATAAAATCATCTGTTCCTGGTAAGGCTTTATAAGACTTGGTTGGAATATCATAATATTTTTTAATCCCACTTTCTACTTTATAGAATGAAGTGTTTCCGGCATCCAGCATTTCATGAACCCAAGCCGCAGCTTTATTGCCGTATTGCTCCATTCCCGCTATTGCTTCTTTCACGCCTACAGCATCCCAAAGTTCGAAAGGACCTAATTCCCATCCAAAACCTGCACGCATGGCATCATCGATACGGTATAATTCATCCGAAATTTCTGGAATTCTATCAGAAACATATTCAAATAAGCCAAACGAAGAATGGCGAAATAACTCCCCAGCCTTATCTTTTCCTTGAGCAAAAATCTTCATCCGTTCCTGAAGATTCTCAACAGGCTTTGTCATTTCTAAGGTTGCCGATTTTACTTTCTGCTGTGGTTTATATTCTAATGTTTTTAAATCAAGCGCAAGAATTTCTGTTTTACCTTCCGGTGTCTTTGTCTTTTTATAAAAGCCTTGCTTGGTTTTATCACCCAGCCATTTATTTTCTTCCATTTTTTGCACATAGGCTGGAAGTTTAAATAATTCGTGTGCTTTATCTTCCGGACAATTATCATAAAGTCCTTTTGCAACCTTAATCATGGTATCTAACCCTACCACATCGGAGGTACGGAAAGTAGCCGATTTTGGTCTGCCCAAAGCAGGCCCGGTAAATTTATCAACTTCTTCTACTGTTAAATCCAGCTTTTCTACCAGATGTAGTAAAGCCATAATAGAATATACACCTACCCGGTTTGCAATAAACGCTGGTGTATCTTTACATAAAACAGTCGTTTTACCTAAAAACTTATCGCCATAATGCATTAAGAAATCAACAATTTCTGGTTTGGTATGTGGCGTTGGGATAACTTCGAGCAATTTTAAATAACGAGGCGGATTGAAAAAGTGCGTTCCGCAGAAGTTTGCTTTGAAATCTTCACTTCTACCTTCAGCCATGAGGTGAATAGGAATGCCGGATGTGTTTGAGGTAATCAACGTTCCGGGTTTACGGAATTCCTCCACCTGTTCAAAAACTTTTTTCTTAATGTCGAGATTCTCAACGACTACTTCGATCACCCAATCAAAAGCAGCAATTTTCGACATGTCATCATCGAAATTTCCTGTTTTAATTTTATTTACCACCTTTTTTGAATATACCGGCGATGGATTTGTTTTTATGGCCGTTTGTAGTGCGGTATTTACAATTCGATTCTTAACCGTAGGCTGATCAAGAGTTAATCCTTTTGCCTGCTCTTCGGCTGTAAGTTCTTTAGGGGCAATATCCAACAGCAAAACCTCTACACCAATGTTGGCGAAGTGGCATGCAATACGCGAACCCATAATACCTGATCCCAGAACAGCAACTTTATTAATGCTTCGTTTCATAATTATTAATCAACAGTATATGCTACAGTTATATCATTTAATTTTATTAACAGATTAATGAACGTTTCCTTCTCCTTTTTAGAAAAATGTTCATCGAGATACTCATTAAATTTTCGAACAACACCCTTAGCCAGTTGTTTCTTTTCCTTACCAAAATCGGTGAGGAAAACTTTTACGGAACGTTTATCTCCAACCGATGTCTCCCGGTAAATCAATTTTGCCTCTTCCATATTATTCAGCATCCGAGACAGGCTTGTTGCCTTTACGCCAAGTAAGCCAGCCAGGTTAGAAACAGCAGTACCTTCCTCATCGTTAATATTAATTAACATATAGCCAATTGCCTGGGTAATTCCAAAACTGGCGGCCATTTGATTATACTTATTAAACATGTTCTGCCATGCAAATTTGATATGGTAATCTAATGTTTGCTGTTGTTTCATTTCATAAATTTATTATGCTTGCATAACAAAGCTAACAAATGTATTTTGTTATTGCAATAGAAAATATCAAAATAATTGTCAAAAGATTCTTATTATAGGCAGACATAAATCAGACCTAAAGAATTATGCTATTAATCAAAAAACTACTACTCATTAATTTGGCCATGCTATTGGCTTTTAGCGGGATGGCACAAACATCATACTTTGGAAATGTGCCCCTTGTTGCTGATAAGCTTGAAGCTTTTAAGAAAACGACTACGCTTTTTACGCTACCTTATGCAGACTACAAAGAAATTGATCAGTTTGAGCAAGCCATAAAGAACAGCTGGACCATCACTCCCTACAAAATCATAAAGCCTGAAGAGTTGGTTAATTATCAGAACTCAGCAGCCTATTCATTTTTTTACCTTGACACCTACACCGACCAGGTTGATACAATTATAAATCAAAATCTCGTTTATGGGCTTAAAATGATCTCTCCAACAGATAAACCTAAGCAAATGCAGGAGACCACCTTAGCAACCATCACCCTGTTTCCAGATGCGGTTAGCCATTTACAAATTGCATGGGTTACAGAGCAAGGAGGATCAAAAAGGGCGGTAAAATCTAAACAATTGGGGATGTTATACAATCACTCTAAATTTTTAAACTGGTCGGCAGGTTTACTTAGCGGCTATTTAAAACAGATTAATGATGGACTTGTAATGCGGCAAACCCGAACCCTGGATTATCAGTTTTACAATAAAAAAAGAGTTCCGGAATTAGTAGAAGAAACATTATACATTCCTGAATATGTTAGAGAGGTTTTTTCTTCGCAACCTGTTGCTTTAGAACAAACACCTGATGAAGATCGATATAGATACAAGTTTAAGTTTGTAAATAATGAGGTTCTGGATAGCCTTATTTTAAAGAAAGGCTCAAACATCAAATATTTAGTTTATACCAAACGTTCTAACGATAAAATCATCAGTATTTACGATAGCAAAGATGGATTATTGATCTACCAGATGTTCTCTTTTCAATCGCCGAATTTTGGTATGAACGACTTGAATAACATCAAAAAAACGATTAAAGAAATAGAGAAGTAATTGAATTGATCATTATTAGACTGAACTAATATTCTCCACTACAGGAAGGAACAATAAAGAGGTTTTAAGCCCTAAGGTTATACAATTTCGATGTTATTCTTGTCCTGGCCGGACAGACGTTCGTCTTTGGGCAACCAAAGAAGCAAAGTTGTCGGCTTGCAATTATCATATCGCATTTGTATTTTACTTGCATTCATGATAACCTGCGCGGTTTTACTGTTGAAGTCAGTGGTCGGGGTAAGTCCGTGCCATTCTGAAAATTGCCCATGCCGGTTTAAGACCTGAAAGAAGAACAGTTGTTTCGCCTTATTATTGGCTATAGCGTTCGCTGTATCCTATTTGCTGTCATGCTGAAGTCTAATCTATCATAAAAATCACTATAGGTGACTTTTTTAATCAATTAATACTATTTATATAATCAGCGACAGCTTGTTGAAACACCTTTAAGGACATTTCGACAAATCCTTCGATTGGTTCGGGAGAACATTTCAAATTTAGGCATGTAGCTTAACGAAAAAAGCTCCCGATTTTCATCGGGAGCTTTCAATTATTTTTTAAAATCGACTAGTAAAGTGTGAATTCTACACGACGGTTTTTCTGACGACCTGCTGCAGTTTTGTTTGTTGCAATTGGCTGACCCATTCCGTAACCTGTAGCCTCAATACGTGATGCATTTGCACCTTGAGATACTAAATAAGCTTTAACAGATTCTGCTCTCTCTTTAGATAAACGTAAGTTTAATTCTTTAGAACCAGTGTTATCTGTGTGACCAGCTAATTTTAAGCTGAAGTTTTTCTGAACTAGTAACGCAGCTACTCTATTTAAAGAAGCAAAAGATTTAGAACGAATAGTAGCTTTACCTAAATCGAATTCTAAGTTTTTAATCGCTTCGCTAACCACTTTACGATCTTCTTCAGTAATGATTGTTACCTGAGGTTTTGGCGCAACTAATGGACATCCTGAACCATCTACTACTGTACCAGATGGAGTATCAGGACATTTATCCAATTTATCTGCAACACCGTCACCATCGCTATCTTTTAATAGATCAGCCATTTCTGAACGTAATTTAGCGTTCTCTGCTTTTTGAGCATCAAGATCACCTTTTAAAGCGTCAGCAGCTTGTTTAGCTTTTAAGGCTTCATCATAAGTTAAAGCTACCGGATTATGGAAAGCCAATTGTTTGCCACTTCCTAATGCAAATTCTAACCCAGCATAAGCATAGTTATATTTATCATTGCCACCTTTGTAAAAACCATCTAAATTATCGCCATCAACAAAGTTGATTGTCCAGCCTAAATCGAAGTTTACAGCATCAGAAATTTTAAATTTAGCTCCAAGACCAACCGGAATGATTAATTCGCTAATGGTTTTATCGCCTGCATATAATGAAGTTCCGTTTGCTGTTGTAATTGTAGGTTTGTAACCAGCTAAACCTGCTCCAACAGATGTATACAGTTGTAAAGCATTCTCTTTCTTGAACATATCGATGTTAAACATGTTAACAACGGCATTTAAACTACCCGAATATTCTAATTGGGTATCAAAAGCCTGAACCGAAGAACTGTTCACTAAGCCACTTTCGTAAGGCTCTGTATTATCACCTTTTAATTTACCTCTAACTCCGTCTAAACGTAACGAGAAATAAGGTGTAAATTGTTTTTTAATGTAAAGGCCATAACCAAAACTAGTTTTGTTATTGCTAAAATCATTTTTACCACCTAGGGGAGAAAGTGGTGTTAAGGCACCAGCATTTACACCAATAGACCAGGTTCTGAATTTTGTTGTTGGGGAAGCTGGCTCCTGTGCAGAAGCGGCAGTTCCGATAAACAAACCGGCCAATGCTACCGGTAAAGATTTAAATAGATTTAATTTCATGTTCGTTAAATTAATTTGTAAGCGTTTGCCACAAAGAGCAATTGCCATACCAAAAATATCATTTCAATAAAATAAAATTAATTTATCATTTAATAGCCAAGCGCTACATCATCACCTCGTGGATCTGCACCTCCCTGATAGCTTCCTGAGCTGGTTTTTAAAATGGCATCTACTCTACCAATTGCGCCCCGAGGTGATATTTTATAACCCTTTAACTTTAACTTTTCTGCCGTCAGACTATCAATGGCATCTTTTTCTACGTATACTTCATCGGGCAACCACTGGTGATGAAATTTCCTGGCAGCAACTGCTTGTTGCATATTCATATCAAAATCGATCACATTAATAATGGTTTGAAAAACTGATGTAATAATGGTGGAACCACCCGGCGTACCAACTACCATAAACAAATTTCCATTTTTCTCTACAATACTGGGGGTCATAGAGCTTAACATTCTTTTATTTGGCGCAATGGAGTTTGCCTCTCCTCCTACTAAGCCATACATATTTGGCGCACCAGGTTTAACAGAAAAATCGTCCATTTCATTATTTAAAAGAAACCCCGCACCTTTTACCGCGACCAATGCACCATACGACCCATTGAGGGTTGTGGTAATGGAAACGGCATTCCCGTCATGATCTGCGATAGAAAAATGTGTAGTTTCTTCATGCTCAGCTCCCTTAATCTCCCCTGCCAAAACCTGGCTACTTGGCGTAGCTGCCGCCCAATTAAATGTGGCCATTCGATTTTTATTGTATGTATTACTGAGCAACTGGCTCTGCGGAACCTTATAAAAATCAGGGTCACCCAGATGTGTTGCACGGTCTGCATAAACCCTTCTCTCTGCCTCAACAATTAACTGAACGGTAGAATCCGTATTATAGCCCCATTTTTTAAGTGGATAGGGTTCTACACTTTTTAACAATTGAACCAGTGCTATTCCACCACTAGATGTTGGCGGCATGGTGATCACTTTGTAACCACGGTAATCGCCAATGATTGGCTTGCGCCATTCGGAATGATAATTTTTTAAATCTTCACGAGTGATTAGTCCTTTGCCACGTTGCATTTCTGCAACAATAGCATCTGCCACTACACCTTCGTAAAAACCAGCTTTCCCTTTTTCCTGGATAAGTTTTAAGGTATTGGCCAGTTCATTTTGTATGAGCAAATCATTTTCCTTCCAGGTGCTTTCTAAATTTATTAAAGCGGTTCCATTGGGATTAAAAATCATAAGTTTTTGATGCAAACCATTTAACTCTGCCGCCTGGCGTTTGGTAATTTTAAAACCATTCTGCGCCAAATCTATTGCAGGTTTAAGCAACGATGCCCAGCTTAGTTTACCATATTTCTGATGCGCTTGTACCATCCCATCAACAGCGCCCGGAACGCCGGCTGCTAAGTGGCCGTAAAGACTTTTATCAGTTATGGGGTTTCCAGTGCTATCCAGATACATATCTCTGCTGGCGGATGCAGGGGCTTTTTCTCTAAAATCAAGTGCATTTACTTCGCCTTTGGCAGATCGGTAAACCATAAAGCCACCGCCCCCAATATTCCCTGCATTTGGATATACTACGGCTAACGCAAACTGAACGGCAATGGCTGCATCAACTGCATTGCCCCCTTTTTTTAAGATCTCAACACCAACCTTCGAGGCTTCCGGATGTGCAGAAACCACCATTCCATTTTTATATTCGCCACTATTGTTTTTACCTAATTGCCCGGTTACACAAGCTGAAAGTAAAATAGCAACGGTAATTAAAACCGCTAATCCCTTAGTTTGAGGCTTTATAGTTTTCTGCATCTTTATATATTTTTTCGATGACATCGATATTTTTCTCGGTGATGATCTTTCTTTTTAAACTTAATTTTGGTGTTAATTCTCCATCAATAATACTCCATTCTTTTGGTAACAAAGCAAATCTTTTTACCTGCTCCCATTTACCGAAACCAATACCTAAAGTTTCAATTTCTTCATTATATCTAGTTAAAACCTGATCGTTTTTAATCAGTTCTTCATGATTGGTGTAAGTAATACCTTTTCTGCCTGCCCAGGTTTTTAAAGTTTCAAAATTTGGAACAATCAAGGCCGATGGAAATTTCCTGTTCTCACCTAAAACCATAATCTGCTCTATAAAAATAGATTCTTTGTATTTATTTTCGAGTATTTGGGGAGCAATATATTTACCACCCGCGGTTTTGAACATTTCTTTTTTACGATCAGTGATTTTAAGAAATCTCCCATCTATCAGTTCTCCAATATCTCCCGTATGGAACCAGCCATCGTGATCAAGCGCTTCAGCGGTTAAATCAGGCCGTTGATAGTAGCCCTTCATTACATGATGACCTCGTGTTAATACCTCGCCATCTTGCGCGATCTTAACTTCTACACCATTAATTACTTCACCTACGGTACCAAACATGGTTCCGCCGAAACGATTTACCGTAATTACTGGAGAGGTTTCCGTTAGTCCATACCCTTCAAAAACAGGCATGCCTGCTGCCCAGAAGATCCGGGCTAAGCGTGGGTTCAGTGCCGCGCCTCCCGACACAATAACCACAATTTCTCCTCCCAGCGCCTCCTGCCATTTTTTGAACACTAACTTCCTGGCAATACTTAATTTGAAATTATACCAGGCGCCAGCATCAATGGTATATTGCTCTGCCAAAGCTACAGACCAAAAAAAGATTCGCTTTTTAATTCCGGTTAATGATTTGCCTTTTTCCATAATCTTATCGTATACTTTTTCCAGTAAACGTGGGACGGTGGAAAATAAATTTGGTTTCACATGTTGAATATCGGCTACAATTGTTTCCATACTTTCAGCATAGTAAACCGCTGTACGGTTGTATAAATAAAGGTAAATGATCATTCGTTCAAAGATGTGTGATAAAGGCAAAAAGCTCAGGCCTTTTTCTCCACCTTTAGGAATGATAACCAACGAATTTAAGAAATTGGATACCAGATTATGATGGGTAAGCATTACGCCTTTGGGCGTTCCGGTAGTACCCGAGGTATATATTAAAGTAAGGATGTCTTCCGGCTCAACCTTTTCCCGGTATTCATCCAAATTAATATCAACAGCTGTTTTACCCAAATCGGTTAATACTTTCCAGTGGTCAACACCTTTTACTTCACTAAAACTGTAGATTTTTATTTCTGGATTGACTTCCTCAACACAGGGCTTTACTTTCTCAAATAAATCCTGATCTGCGACAAAAATGACAGAAACTTCTGCATCTTTTAAAATAAACTGTATATCATGCTCTGCTAGTGTTGGATAGAGTGGGATTTGATAAGCACCGATTTGGTTGATGGCAAAATCTGTTGTATTCCATTCTGGCCTGTTATGAGACATTACTGCCACACGCGCGCCTTTAATAACGCCAGTTTTAATCAATCCACGGCTCAGGTGATCAACAGCATCACAAAATTCTACTGTACTGTAATTTACCCATTTCCCGTTAATTTTGCCATTTACAAATTCTTGCTTAGGTTTTTCTAAGCTGTACTTTAATAGATCGAAAACCCGTGTAATGTCTGCAGTCATATCATTCTATAATATTTGGTTAAGTTAAAAAAATCAAATTTGAAAAGGCTGCATATCTACAGATATTTTGATGCATTGATTGAGACCGATCACTAAAGGTGTATCATCAAACCTTCTATTTGAAATATTTTACTAAACTTAAGGATTACAGAATTACTATGCAAGCATTGTTTTTTCAAATTATATTTTTTTACTAAAAAAGTATAATCGGCATTATAGTTGTTAAGCAGATTATTATTTAAAAAATTACATTAATAAATCCCATTTATGAAAAAGTTATTTACAATTTTAGGATGCATTGCATTATTCGGCATGGCTACAACAACCGTTAAAGCTCAAAACTACAAAACCGGACTTGGCTTAGGTGTTGACTTTGGTGATGGCTCTACACAAGTTGGCCCCTCAATCAGACATCATTTTAGCAGAAATACTGCAGTTCAGGGCGAGGTATTATTTGGTGGAAACTCAACAGTTCTTCAAGCGTTTTTACAGTATAATGCTTCTATTCCTGGAGCAAAAGGACTGGATTGGTATGTTGGTGGTGGACCAAGAGTACAAATTTATGATGGTAATGCTTTTTTTGGCAATGATAACTTCACCGCTTTTTACCTGGTTCCGATGGTAGGCTTGGATTACAAATTTACAGGTGCCCCGTTAGCGTTGGCATTGGATTGGAGACCTAGAATTTACGTAGGTGACAATAATTTTATTGGCTCAACTGCTGGTAGATTCGGCTTAGGTTTCAGATATACTTTTTAAACCGAGCGTAGCGCGCTGAAAGTTAAGAGCATAAAGCTCAAAATATAAAGCTGAAGCAAAAAAAGCCCGCTAAGAAATTTTCTTAGCGGGCTTTTTCTTTAAATGTGGTAGCTTCAAACGCCCAACTATTTTCCCAACCATTTAGCAAACACAGCCTTCTGCGCTGGTGTTGCATCTTCCTTTATTGTTGGCTTTAAACGCACATTTGGATTCTCTTTTAAAGATAGAGAGATCTCTTTTTCTAAACCATCGCGTTTTATTTTCAATTTTAAAACTTCGCCGATGTTTTTCTTAGTTACCAGTGGCAGGGTTTCCAGCGATAGCATCGGGCTTCTTAGTTTAATAGTTTCCAAAGCATCATTTACACTTACTCCATCTAGCGAAATTATCTCATCATTAACGTTTAAACCTGCAATCCATGCTGCGGAGTTTCTAGTTATTGATGTGACACTAATGGTTCCGTTGTTAGTTAACTGTCCGCTGGCGCCTGTTACCGGCTTATCTGGTGTGGCATTTTCAGTTGCTACATCAATCCCGGCATAGCCGAAATATTTTTTATACGCTACATCGTCTACGCCATTCACATATTTCGCCCAGAAGTCGGTAAAACTTATTCCAGAAACTTTTTCTACCATTGCCTTAAATTCAGCATCTGTATAACCTCGTTTTAATGTTTTGCATTGCAGGTACATCGCTTTCATAACATCATCGAGGCTTTTTTGTCCTTTTGTGGCATTGATGATTTCTAAATCCATTAAAATACCAATCACTTCACCCTTGCTATAATAAGAAATGGAATTATTTCTTGAATTTTCATTCGGGCGATAGCCGATAATCCAGGCATCATAACTAGATGATGCAGCAGATTGATATTTTGCTCCCGGTGTATTTACTACTGTTCCTATTGCCCCTGCGAGATCAGTAACAAATTGCGTAGGATCATTGAACCCAGCCCGCTGCATGTATTTATTTTCGTAATAAGATGTAAAGCCTTCCGCTACCCAAAGGTTAGTGGTGTAATTTTCGTTATCGTAATCAAACGGGCCTAAAGCCACCGGACGTAGCCGTTTTACATTCCAAAGGTGATGATACTCATGGGCAACAAGTGCCAAAAATCCTTTATAACCCGCCTCTGTATTATAGGCATTTCTGGTCGCACCTAACGTGGTAGAGTTTAAGTGTTCCAAACCACCGCCACCTCTCAAAAAGTTGTGAACGATAAAAACATAATGCTTGTTAGGGTTTTCTCCATAAACTTTAGTTGGTTCTTCTACAATTTTAGCCATATCTACTTTAAGCTTTTCTTTGTCGTAGTTTCCACCGCCGTACATGGCTACTTCATGACGAACACCTGCGGCCATAAATTCGAACACATCCTGGTTTCCAACTTCTATCGGACTATCATATAAAATATCAAAATCAGATGCGCTATAGGTAAACTGCTGACCCGCAACTGGCGGCAAACCTGTAGATACTTTACTCCAGGTATTAAAAGGAATTATTTTTACTGTGCTCGGCGATTTAATCATCCCAGCTGGGTGCATAAAAATTCCGGTTGGCGATAAAAATGCATGAGACTCATCAATAAATGGCGTCCGCACAGAAATTTCGAATGCATAAACGCGGTAGTTGATTTTAATATTGGCTGCTTTCGCAGAAAATATTCTCCAGGTATTTTTCCTAACTTTTTCTACCTTAACTGCTTTACCACCTGCAGTCGCTTTAAATTCTTCTACACTTTTTTCAAACTCACGTACTAAATATGAACCTGGTGTCCATACCGGCATCTTAACATCTACATAATCTTTCGCCAAGCCAGAGATATTCATCTGAACTTCGGCATAATGTGCCTGTGGTTCTTTAAAAGAAACCTCAAAGCCTATTTTTACCTGCGCTTTTGCTGCCATAATACACGTTAGTAATAAAACTAAACCTAAAATTGATTTTTTAATAAACATATTAAATGTGATTTGCTACAAATTTATAGTTATTGCTTAGGTTTTCGAATTAAAAACTAGCCTGAGGTGTAAAATAGTTGTGAGTGTTTAGTCTTTAGTCGAGAGTCCTTAGTCAGGAGTCGTGAGTCGCTGGGCGATAGCCGTAGAAGAGTTGGGAGTGTTGAGTTTGGAGTTATGAGTCGCTGGGCGATAGCCTGTAGAGAAGTTGGGAGTGTTGAGCCTGGAGTCGTGAGTCCTTAGTCCAGAGTCAGGAGTCGCTGGGCGATAGCCGTAGAAGAGTTTGGAGTTGGGAGTGTTGGGTTTGGGGTCGTGAATCCTATCAGAATTTTGGAGTTCAGCACTTGTAAGCAAAGTCGCCATTCGTTAAATTTAAATAAATCGTTAACTTAATATGCTAATTTCCACCCACTTGGTTTTCACGCTATGGCAGACTAAAGGCGAATAACTTCATATTAACCAAGAATAGTAAGAATCCTAACCGCCACAGACTCCAGACTGGAAGATTCCGGACTCCCGACTCCCAACTAAAAAGGATAGCAAGAACCCTAACCTCCCAGGACTCCAGACTAAAGACTCCCGACTCCAAACTAACAACGGATAGCAAGAACCTTAACCTCCCGACTCCAAACTAACAACGGATAGCAAGAATAACTTAGTAACATCCTTAATACAACAAATTTAGGACTAAACTATTTGGATATTTTTACACTCTTTATTCCAGAATCATAATCTAATGGAGCTGGTTTGGGGAACTACACAAATATAAACATGAAGAAAAGGTATATTATTTATGCTGTTTTTGCTTTAGGCTTAGCTTATCTGGTTTATTATCGGATCAAAGAAAACAAAAACGTAGAGGGGAAAGGTGCTGGCGCAACTGGTCAGGGCAAAGGCGGCGGAGGAAAATCTGCTGCATTGGTGGTTGATGGAATTGTGGTGAAGCCTACATCATTCAATAACGACCTGGAAGTAACAGGAGCAATAGAGGCTAATGAATCTGTTGTACTTAGAAGTGAAATATCTGGTTTGGTAACAGGTATCTATTTCAAAGAAGGAACGAATGTAACTAAAGGTAGTGTGTTGGTTAAGATTAATGATAGAGATATTCAGGCACAGCTACAGGAAGCGGTTACCAGACAAAAACTTTCTGGCACCAATGAGAACCGGGCGAAGCAACTACTGTCTAAGGGGGCAATCAGTCAGGAGGAGTACGACACATCGTTAGCAGATTCAAGATCATTGCAATCGCAATCGCAGTTGGTAAGGGCACAATTGGCAAAAGCAACCATCAGGGCGCCATTTTCGGGTAGAATTGGTTTGCGCAGCATTTCTGAAGGCACTTATCTTACGCCCACTACTGTAATTGCCAATTTAGTAAGCACCAATCCGATTAAAATTACATTTTCAATTCCTGAGAAATATGCCGGACAAATTAAAACAGGTTCGAGCATTACTTTTACAACCGATGGATCATCGAAAGAGAACACGGGGAAAGTATATGCAATAGAGCCAGGAATTAATGCCGCAACCCGCACGCTGCAAATCAGGGCATTGGCACAAAATGCGGATAATGCACTGCTGCCAGGATCGTTCGCGAAAATAAAATTAGCGCTAAATACCCTCCAAGATGCCATTTTAATTCCTAACCAGGCAGTTGTTCCCGTTTTGAAGGGGAAGATTGTTTATATCCAAAAGAATGGGAAAGCACAGGAAGTGAAAGTTGAGGCAGGCACCCGTACGGATAAAAATATAGTCATCACCTCTGGATTAAAAGTTGGCGACACCGTATTAACTACGGGATCAATGGCTTTAAAGCAAGATGCTCCGGTAAAAGTTCATTTGGTTAAAGAATAATTATGAGTATCTCTACTACGAGTATAAAAAGGCCTGTCCTGGCGATAGTAATGAATTTACTGATTGTGCTTTTTGGCGTAATCGGGTATACATTTTTAGGCGTTAGGGAATATCCGTCAATCGATCCAACAGTAGTTTCCGTGAGAACCTCATACCCTGGGGCAAACTCTGATATTATTGAATCGCAGATTACCGAGCCTTTAGAAAAATCCATCAACTCTATTGATGGCATTCGAAACATTTCATCTTCCAGTAACCAGGGAACCAGTAACATCACCATCGAATTTAACCTGGATAAAAACATTGAGGAAGCGGCGAATGACGTACGAGATAAAGTTTCTCAGGCAGCCAGAACCCTACCAAAAGATATTGATGGTTTACCAGTAGTAAGCAAGGCTGATGCAAACTCGGATCCAATTTTATCAATGACCATTCAAAGTGATAAAAGGAACACTTTAGAACTGAGTGATTTTGCAGAAAATGTAATTGCAGATAGGATCCAAACCATCCCCGGTGTGAGTAGCGTACAAATTCAGGGGCAGCGGAAATATGCCATGCGCATTTGGATGGATCCAAACAAATTAAGTGCTTATGGTTTAACCTCGCAAGATATCGTTACCGCATTAGATAATGAAAATGTAGAATTACCATCAGGGAAAATTACAGGTGCTACAACCGAATTAACGGTGAAAACCCTGGGGAAATTAACCAATGAAAGTCAGTTTAATAATCTGATTTTAAGATCAGACAGTAATCAGGTAATTAAATTACAAGATGTTGGTTATGCGGTTTTAGGTCCGGAGAATGAAGAAACCATTTTAAGAGAATCTGGCAAACCCATGGTTGCCGTGGCAATTATCCCTCAGCCAGGCGCCAATTACCTGGATATCAGTAAGGAATTCTACAATCGTTTTGATAAACTTAAGGCAGATATTCCAAAGGATATTAAACTAAAAGTAGCGTTGGATAATACACTTTTTATTAAGCGATCGGTTACTGAAGTTGCTGAAACGATAGGATTATCACTCGTATTGGTAATCTTAATTATCTACCTGTTTTTTAGAGATTGGGCTATTGCTTTCCGTCCGTTAATTGATATTCCGGTATCACTGGTATTTACATTCTTTATTATGTATGCCTTCGGATTTTCCATCAACGTATTAAGTTTATTGGCGATTGTATTGGCCACAGGTTTAGTGGTGGATGATGGTATTGTGGTTACAGAAAATATCTTCAAAAAGGTAGAAGAAGGCATGTCGCCTTTTGAAGCGGCAATTAAGGGTTCGAATGAAATTTTCTTTGCGGTAATTTCCATTTCCATTACACTTGCCGCAGTGTTCTTGCCGGTAATTTTCTTACAGGGTTTCGTTGGGCGGCTATTCAGGGAGTTCGGGGTAGTGATTGGTGCGGCAGTTTTGATTTCTGCATTCGTTTCGCTAACGCTTACGCCCATGTTAAATGCCTATTTAATGAAGCCAGGCGGTCATAAGCCTTCAAAATTCTACAACTGGACCGAACCTTACTTTGTTAAACTAAATGATTCATACGCCTCAAACCTGAATAAGTTTTTAGACAAGCGCTGGCTTTCTATTCCCATTATTGTAATTTGTATGGGACTTATTTTCTTATTCTGGAAGGTGTTACCAAAAGAAACTGCGCCATATGATGACAGGAGTGCAATCAACATTAGTGCAACTACTCCCGAGGGTTCATCCTTTGCGTATACAGATCAGTTTATTATGAAATTGAACCAGTTGGTGATGGATTCTGTTCCAGAAAAAAATGTAAATATTACCATTACCTCACCCGGTTTCGGCGGTTCAGGATCTGTTAACTCAGGATTCGTACGCATGGGGCTTGTTAATCCGGAAGACCGGGAGCGAACCCAAAAGGAAATTGCAGATCAGCTGACGAAAATCACCAAAAAATATACAGAAGGAAAAACCATCATCAATCAACAGCCAACCATTTCTGTAGGGCGAAGAGGCGGTTTACCCATCAGCTACATTATCCAGGCACAAAATTTCGAAAAACTGAGGGAGAAAATTCCATTGTTTATGGATGCCGTGGCGAAAGACCCAACCTTCACCGTTTCTGATGTGAACCTTAAATTCAATAAACCAGAAATCAACTTAACTATTGATAGAGATAAAGCCAAAAACCTGGGGGTTTCTATCTCAGCAATTGCCCAAACCCTTAACTTAGGCTTGAGTGGACAGCGCTTTTCTTACTTCTTCATGAATGGAAAACAATATCAGGTAATTGGCCAGTTTGATCGTGGCGATCGGAAAGACCCTTTGGATCTGAGTTCGGTTTATGTTCGTAGCGACAAGGGAGAATTGGTTCAGCTGGATAATCTGGTAACCGCAAAAGAAGAAAGTAGTCCGCCGCAGTTGTATAGAAACAACCGTTTCATTGCAGCGACGGTTTCTGCTGGCCTGGCACCAGGCAAGAGTATTGGCGAAGGAATTGAAGCAATGGATGCCATTTCGTCAAAAATACTGGATGAAACCTTTTCTACTGACCTAAGTGGAGAATCGCGGGATTTTAAGGAAAGTTCTTCGAACACTTTTTTCGCTTTCGGTTTAGCTTTATTACTGGTTTACTTAATCCTTTCTGCACAGTTTGAGAGTTTTAAAGACCCAATTATTATTATCCTCACCGTACCCATGGCCGTAGCCGGTGCATTTTTATCCCTATGGTTATGCGGCCAGAGCTGGAATATTTTCAGCCAGATTGGAACCATTATGTTAATCGGTTTGGTAACAAAGAATGGAATATTAATCGTAGAGTTTGCGAATCAGTTAAAAGAGATAGGAACACCTATTGCTGAAGCCATCCGCGAGGCATCGGTTTCCCGATTGCGTCCTATTTTGATGACCAGTTTAGCCATCGCCATTGGCGCATTGCCTATTGCTTTGGCTTTAGGGGCAGCAGCGAAAAGTAGAATGAGTATGGGAACAGTAATTGTTGGTGGAACACTTTTTTCACTGGTACTTACCCTATTTGTAATTCCGGCGATTTACTCTTACTGGGCCAAGCCATATAAACCAAATAAACAACTAAAAGATGCCCATCGCTTCGAACAGGAAGCATTAAACATAGAAGAATAAGATGAGCAAGAAATTACAATTATTATCTTTTTTAGTGTGTATATCCTTTTCTGGATTTGCACAGGAGCTGCTTACGCTAAAAGAAGCGGTAAGCATCGCCCTGCAGAATAATTACGATATTAAAATCAGCCGGAACGATTTATCAATCGCCAAGAATAATAATAACATCGGCAATGCAGGTATGCTGCCAACCCTTGATGGAACTTACATAAATGGCGGAGGTATTCAGAATACCAGGCAAACACCAGCCACCGGACCTGAAAGGGTGATTACCGGAGCAAGAAGTACCAACAACAGTTTAGGCGCCGATTTAAACTGGACGGTTTTTGATGGCTTTACCATGTTTGCGAATTATAACCGATTAAAAGAATTGCAAAAACAGGGTGAAGTAAATGCCCGATTAACTATCCTGAACACCGTTGCAGATGTAATTAATGCCTATTATGATGTGATCAGGCAGCAACAATTGCTTGTTGCAGCAGATAGCGCTATTGATGTTTCTGTTTTACGAACCAACATTGCTAAAACCAAGCTGGAACTAGGAAGAGGGTCTAAATTAGATGTATTGACTGCCCAGGTAGATTATAATACCGATACTTCCAGTTATCTCCAGATTAAAAACTTTTTACAGGTGGCGAAGATCCGTTTGAATCAGATTATGGTTCGGGATATCAGCGCCAATTTTTCTGTTGCCGATAGCATAGATGTAGACCGGGGTATTTTGTTTAGCAAGCAGGCAGAGATTGCTGAGCAACAAAATCCTAATGTGCAGAATGCTTTTATTAACCAAAGGCTAGCCTCGCTGAATCTGAAGGCCGTTCGTGGTGCTCGTTATCCTGCCATTAGTTTAAATTCTGGTTACAGCAGGGCAAACAGTACAAGCCCTACCGGGTTTAACCAGCGTTTTGCGGCAAATGGATTTACTTACGGAGTTACAGCAAGTTTAAATTTGTTTAATGGCTTTTTACAACGGCAAAATGAGCGCAATGCGAAGATTGAAATTGAAACCTCAAAATTGAACCTGGGTAAAACAAAACTGGATGTGAATTCTCAATTGCTTTCTGCCTATCAGAATTATGCTACCTACCTGGATTTAGTAAAGCTGGAACAGCGAAATGTGGATATTGCGAAAGAAAGTTTAGACATCACTTTGGCCAAGTACAGACTTGGAAGTATTGCTCCGCTGGAACTTCGGGAAGCACAACGCAATGCGATAGATGCTCAAAACCGTTTTATTGAAATGCAGTATCAAGCTAAACTGGCCGAAACCAACCTGAAAGCAATCAGTGGAAATATAAATTTATCTAATTAGTTTAAGATAAATTAAGCTAAAATTAATTGACCTGCGAAGTCTGCGCTTTTGTGCGCACCACTTCGCGGGTTTTTTCATGCCAATAAAACACAAAAATTCGGCTTCAAATAAGCATAGTAAAATAAATCTATACAATATTTAGTTGTAAACATGTATAATTAATTACTATATTCACAAAACCAAATATACATATCATGACTACTGATTTAGTTCATACTATCAGGGCCAACCTCGCCATCCTGCAAAACCAGCCATTATCTGGCGGTATTGTAGCCAAAAATCTTCATATTAGTGATAATGGAAATGGCGAATTAACCTTGTATGGTGATTTAACAATTACGCTAAAAGTTTTGGACCTTACTACAGATGGTGCGCCGAACTTAAATAGTTTAATGACTTTTACCCAACAGGTAATTACAACAAAATTAAGGGGTGGTGGATATAAAAGTGGGGTGATGATACATAAATATAATTCCGCTAGAAAAATTTTCGACAAGACTAAAACCTGGACTTATTCTATCCGTTATAATTTTAATTTCGCAGTAAATGTTATACAGATCAATATGCTAACTCAGATTAAAGGCAATGATTTTGTACTAGCTGTTGTCGATAGTATCGGTCATCAGTTTACCGATCAATATGGTAGAAGGCAAGGTTCAGGAGGACTTGCACAGGGTGAGGGGGGACCAGCAACAGTTAGTTATAATAGTTGGCAAAAAAATAAATATATTGCTGTACATGAGTTTTTTCATACCCTCAGTTTAGATGATATTGAAGATTCAGATAAAAAAAGCAGATTAATGTATCATTTAGGCGATAATTCCGGTCAAACAATATCTGATACTGAAAGAGGAAATGTGCTAAAATTTATTATGGTCAATATTAATGACATAACAAAAATTAACAGCACAAATTTCAACCTCAATACATTAAACAGATTAAGGACATTTTTAAATAATCCAACAAATGGTTTCAAATTTAATAAAGCTAAGTTTAGGTAGCCTACTTAGCATATTGCTATTTGCATGTCAAAATGTGAAAGAAAATACAATTAAAAAATCGGTAGATACCTGTAGGTTTTCAAGGTATGATGTTGGTCAACTTATATCTAATTTTGGCTGTAAAAATTGCCATATCGCCTCAATTGAAGAAAGAATTGATAGTAAGGGTTCGATTTCATTTAGAGGTTTAGCGGCTGTAGATAGCCTAAAGCTTATCGATTATATTTTTACTAAAAAGCATAAGGGGTGGTATAATAAAGACGGAAACTTTAAAACGGCAAGGATGGACACCTTAAGTGAATGTGAGATAAAAAATATAATCCATTACATCAAAGATTCAGGCAGAGATATACCTATGCCAACCCAATAACACTTATGTTTTCATAATTTAATAAAGCTAAAGTCTGCTTTCCAAATTGATATTCAGGATGATATAAGCAGGGTAAATATATAGTGAAAGAAAATCTAAATAAGCGCTAAGATATTAGCTTCAAAATCAAACTAAATAACTTCAAATTATAGGATAATAACCTCGATACAGAAGATAATACCTAAATCATTGGTATAGCAGGTGAATCAAAAGGAGAAAAGCCGCATACCAAAACTTCATAATGCATGGTATAAACATTCTTTTTTATCCAATTTAAACAGGTTCTGAAGATAATGGTAGAGATATTCCAATACCCAGCCAATAGCAAATTTTTTAAATTTAGAAACGCTTACTGAATGTGTTCAAAGATTTCATAAATAGAGATAATAGAAATTAAAGCCACAAACGGGTAACGAAATTATTTCAAGCATAAAATTCTACATTTAATTTTTATATTTAGTGCATGATACTTGTTGCAGATAGTGGCTCATCAAAAACAGATTGGATGGGTTATCTTAATGGAGAAACCATTAAATTTAATACCACTGGAATAAACCCCTATTTTTTAAGTGAGCAGGATATTTCAAATCTAATTTCGAAAAATGAAACCGTAATTCAATACGCGGATCAGGTAAAGGAAATTTACTTTTTTGGCGCGGGTTGCTCCTCACCAGATAAACACGAAGTGGTTTCGAATGGCCTTTCCGAAGTTTTTCAAAACGCTTTTATCTCTGTAGATCACGATTTGCTTGGCTCTGTTTATGCAACGTGCGGCAATGCCGAAGGATTAAACTGCATTTTAGGAACAGGGTCAAATATTTGCTATTTTGATGGCAAAAAGATTCATGATGGCCACCATGGCTTAGGTTATGTTCTTGGTGATGAGGGTTCGGGCACCTTTTTCGGCAAAAAAGTGTTGCTTGCCTATTTATATGATAAAATGCCTGCTGGCTTAGCTGCAGAATTTAAAAAGGCTTTTCCTGCTGATAAAGAGCAAATTATCACCAATGTCTATCAAAAGCCTTTTCCTAATATTTACCTGGCAGGCTTTAGTAGATTTATGGCCAGCCACCGAGATCATCCGTTTATTCAGGAGGTTTTAAAAAGCGGATTTCAGGAATTCGTGAATACTAATGTAAAGGATTACCCCAAGTACAAAGATGTACCTTGCCATTTCGTTGGCTCTATTGCATACTATTATCAGGAAACTTTAATTGAGGTTTTAATTGAGAATGGTATCGAACCAGGAAAAATCTTACAGAAACCAATAGAAGAGCTTTTTAATTTTATTCTGCAAAAAGAGGGAATTGTTCAGCAAGCCAGTTAATATTTCAAAATTTTATTTGTTTATCAACTAATTGTTAAAATATTCTTAAGATTGTAAACTTAACATGATACATTTTGTTATATTTTTGAAGGCAAATAAATTGCTTAAAACATATGAAGAGAATACTGGTAGTTGACGATGATATTGAGGTTTTAGAAACCATACAATTAATACTGGAAATCGGTGGGTTCAAGGTTTCAGCACTTAACGATGGAGAAGAGATATTTAACCGGATTGAAAGCTTTAAGCCAGATTTAATCCTACTTGATATATCGCTTGGTCATATCGACGGGCGTGTATTATGTGAGCAATTAAAATCTATCGAGAACACTTCTAAAATTCCGATTCTTCTAATTTCTGGTTTATATAATCAGAACGATTTTACCACTTTAAATTATGGCCAGGATGATTTTCTTTCAAAACCATTCCAGATGGATGTTCTCCTGAAAAAGATTACTAAAATCCTATCTCTAGAAGAAGATAAACCGAGTTTTCATTTAAATTAGAAACAGATATACTTTATAAAAAGCCAAAAGACACAACTGTTTTTTGGCTTTTCTGGTTTATTTAAATAAATCCCGGTTACAAATCTTGAAGTTTGTAAATAACTCCTGAATTAGATAAACCACTGGAACAAAAATATTCTTATAGATCCAAGATAACAGATTAATTCGTCGTTTTTTCCAGGCAATGAAGACAAAACAAGGCTGTCATTTTGGCAAACAAAAGGCTTTGGAACAACCCTTGTTATGCAGGATGTAGATTAAACAATTTATTTACATATGAGCATTCAAGAAAAAGGAAACATCTCGATACATACCGAGAACATTTTCCCGATAATTAAAAAGTTTTTATACTCTGATAACGAGATTTTTCTCCGTGAGTTGGTTTCAAACGCTGTAGATGCGGTTCAGAAAATTAAAAGACTGGGTTCATTAGGTCAGTTTAATGGCGAAGTAGGTCAACCTTTAGTAAAAGTTGCCGTTGATAAAGAAGCCAAAACTATTACCATTAGTGATAATGGTTTAGGAATGACTGCAGAAGAAATTAAAAAATACATCAACCAGGTTGCATTTTCTGGTGCAAGTGAATTTGTAGAGAAATTTAAGGATGCAAAAGACGCTAATGAGATTATCGGAAAGTTTGGGTTAGGTTTCTATTCTGCTTTTATGGTTGCAGATCTAGTAGAAATTCAAACTTTATCTTATCAGGATGGTGCTGAACCAGCACGATGGGTTTGTGATGGAAGTACTGAATTTGAAATTACGGAAGGCACAAAAACTACCCGTGGTACAGATATCATTCTTCATGTAAACAAAGATTCTGAAGAGTTTTTGGAAGAATCTAAATTACAAGAGATTTTAGATAAATACGCTAAATTCTTACCTGTTCCAATTCAGTTCGGTACTAAAACAGAATCTGTAGAGGATGGTGAAGATGAAGAAGGCAAGAAAAAATATATGGATGTAGAAGTTGATAATATCATCAATACTACTAATCCCATCTGGACAAAAGCACCTGCAGATTTGTCAGATGAAGAATACTTGAGTTTCTACCGTGAATTATATCCATTTAGCGAAGAACCATTGTTTTGGATCCACCTTAATGTAGATTATCCTTTCAACCTCACTGGTGTATTGTATTTCCCGAAATTGAAAAATGATTTCGAAATGCAACGCAATAAAATTAAATTATACTCCCGCCAGGTATTTATTACCGATGAGGTTAAAGATATTGTTCCAGAATTTTTAATGTTATTGCATGGTGTAATTGATTCACCTGATATTCCATTAAATGTTTCACGTAGCTTCTTGCAAGCAGATAGTAACGTAAAGAAAATTAACAACTACATTACTAAAAAAGTTGCTGATAAATTAGCTGAGTTATTTACGAAAGATCGTCAGGCATTTGAAGACAAATGGAAAGACATTGGTTTGTTCGTTAAATACGGAATGATCAGCGAAGAGAAATTCTACGATAAAGCCAAAGATTTCGCTTTAGTGGGTAACACTAAAAACGAACTTTTCACTTTAAATGAATATAAAGAGAAGGTAGCACCTTTACAGACAGATAAAAATGGTACCGTAGTGTATTTGTACGCTAACGATGCTTCAAAACAAGATGCTTTTATTCAATCAGCGAATAAAAAGAATTATGATGTTTTGGTATTAGATTCACCAATAGACAACCACTTCATTAATCAAATGGAGCAGAAATTAGAAAAAACCTCAATTAAACGGGTAGATTCTAGTGTTGCTGACAAGCTGATTGAGAAAGATGAAGTAAACGAACACGTTTTAAGCGAAGATCAGGTTAAAGAAGTAACTGCAATCTTTGAAAAAGCAATTACTAAACCGGGCATGCAGGTAGAGGTTATCGCCTTAAATCCGGATGAATTACCAGTAACCATTACCATGGATGAATTTATGCGACGCATGAAGGACATGGCTGCTATGGGCGGTGGAATGGGCTTCTACGGTCAGATGCCGGATAGCTACAAAGTGGCTATTAACGGAAACCACAAATTGGTGAGCAAGATCTTAAATACAGAAGGTGAAGCGCAAGCTAATCTTGCTAAACAGGCTGTTGATTTAGCTTTATTAGCACAAGGTATGTTAACTGGTGCTGAATTAACTGCTTTCGTGAGTAGAAGTGTAGAGTTAATCTAATCGCTGAATAATATGTTTTATGAAAGGGAGAGATCGTAAGGTTTCTCCCTTTCTTTATTTTATGGAATGGAGATCAGACGGAATTGTTAGAGGATGAATATGCTCGTCATACATTTCCGTCTATCTTTTGGTGGCTCACCAATCAAAATAGCGCACAAAAAAAAGCCCTAATAAATTAGGACTTAATTTCTATAGAATCTCCGGGACGTTAAGATTTTAGTAAAATTTTAGCTTGCTGCCTGCTTTTGATCAACATTGAAGTAATCTTTATGATCTTCAATCATCTTGGCAATTGTTGCCGCTTTAGTATCTGTTAATTTAAATTCGAATAAAGGGGCCTGATTTTTCTTTGATTTTACCATCTTCTCTGTGTAAAAGCGATAAACCAATCCGTTTGTTAGTAAGCCATATTTTGCTTTCGTTTTACGGAAGTATTTCGATAAACGTGAATCGTGAATATCCAAGCTATCTTCATGGTGCTTACACTCTACCAAAATAGTAGGCTCACCATCTTTCATAATGGTATAGTCAACCTTTTTACTTTTCTTCACTCCAAAATCCAGCACAGCCTCAGATTGAACCTCTGAAGGATTGAAGCCTAAAATTTGGATGAAAGGCATAACTAATGCATTTCTGGTTGAATCTTCTGTTTGAACTTGTGGAAGCATCTTTTTGATCCTGACAGCAAATTGCCCTATTTCGTCTTTAAGTTCCATGATAGTGTATATTTTTTTAGAGGTATGGGGTTATTTGTATTTCCAAATTTTAAAACCTTCCGTGCTTAACCCAGTTTTGTATTGCCTGTTTAAAATGATCTTTAGAACAGGCTACACAAATTTGGGCAGGCAGATGTTAGGTTAATTAAAATGATAATGGTGAAAACACCAGTCATCTTAATTATTTGTTTTTGGCAAACAGTTTAAAGATTATAAAAAAGAGATATGAAAGAGATTTTATTACATGAACCCCCCAGAATTTTACACGAAACCTGTAGATTTTTACACGAAACTAGCGTTGCGTTTTTTTTAATACGATGAAGCTAAATACAATCCATTTTTTATTTAACTTGCAATAATTCATTTCAAGCAATATTATTTATAACTATCATGAATCTAAAATGCGTTGTTATCGACGACGAACAGCATGCAATTGAGGTAATTACCGACCATATCGCAGAGATGCCCGGTTTGAGTGTTTTTAAGACTTTTACCAGTCCTGTCCAGGCACTGACTGAGCTTAGCTTAGATGATGAGATCGATTTATTATTCATGGACATTGATATGCCTGGAATTAATGGCCTCGAATTAGCCAAGAATATTAGGGAAAAGGCGAAGTATCTAATCTTCACCACTGCACATCCTGATTATGCTTTACAAGCCTTCGATGTACAATCTGATCAATATCTGCTTAAACCTATCTCATTTGCTAAATTTGCCCTGGGTATAGATAGAATTTTGAAAAAAGAAGCTAATAACGCCCGCGCAGCAAAGGAAGTAGACCAGGTATCTGCACTTTATATCAAAGGCGACCATAAATATGCGTTTTCCAATATTGCTATCGATGAGATTCTTTACATCAAAGCACTTCAGAACTATATTCAGATTATTACCAATACTGAAACACACATCACTTACCTTACCTTAAAGGAGATTGACAAGGCTTTAGAGCGTCATCCATTTATTCGGGTAAACAAATCGAACATCGTTGCTAAATCTGCTATCAAAAAAGTGGATGGAAACATTATCCGCTTAACTAATAATGAAATGATACAAATTGGTGAGGGCTATAAAGAAGCTTTCTTCACCTATGTACAAAACAGTTTATTAAAATCAAACAGAAACCAGTAGGTATTAGTCTACAATGTAGCTGGTCATTACTATGGTATGGGTCATATCACCTGTTGCATTAGTAGTGAAGTTATTTTGAGCTTTAACATTTTTGTAAACAAAAACAGTTTTTTTAGCAAGTTTCGGCGTATTTTGAGTTTTCATAATATGATAAATTTAGAAAGAGTTATTATTAATTTTTGTTTAAAAGTAGTACCTAATCTATTATCAGAAATTCAATAGATTATTAGTCTACAATATAGCTGGTCATTACGATGGTATGGCTCATATCTCCTGTTGCATTCGTAGTGAAGTTATTTTGAGCTTTAACATTTTTATAAACAAATACAGTTTTTTTAGCGATTTTTGGAGTGTTTTGAGTTTTCATGATATGATAAATTTTAAAGTGTTATTATTGTTGTTATTAATTTCTGTAAAGGTGCAGCCTAAATTTTTGCCCCCCTATTTTTTTACACAAACACTTACTTTTGGAAGATAAAACCTCAATTTCAGTAGATTTAACCTAAAAAATGATACAATTAACGCTTAAAAATTTCTGGAAAAAATATAATCTTCATTGCATTATTTGGGGAATCTACATCATTTATGAGGTATTTATTTTAGGCTTCACCGCTAATCACTTCCGACCTGTTGGCCAATACGTTCTTGTTTACATTACCAACGTTTTCATTTTTTATACCCATGCTTACCTTGTTGGAAAAGTGATAAAAGACAATAGCGCAACACTTAAATTTTTAAAGATTTTAGGGCTAATACTCATCAACTTATTTGCTTATATTCTTTTAACTTATTTGCTGGTCGTGTTGTTCGGTAAGTTAGGATTTGTTGAATATGAAGGTTGGGATTTTATTACCCGCACGTTCATTTTATCCTGCATCTACAGGTCGTTACTTTTTATTGGTTTTGCTACCGGTTACGTTTACATTCTTAAATCATTTGATGACCAGAAAAAGGTAGAAATTCTGGAGCGACAGAATTTAATTACTCAAATTGAGAAGCAGAGTTTGGAAACAGACCTGGTTCAATCGCAAAACAACTTTTTGAGGAGTCAGATTAATCCGCATTTTCTATTTAATACGTTAAACTTTATTTATAACGATACCCGGAAGAAGGCACCAATGGCGGCTGATGCGATTATGAATTTATCAGAAATGATGCGCTATGCACTGAAACAACCTGAAGCTTCAGAACTGGTGCCTTTGCGAGAGGAAGTAGAACAAATAGAACATTTAATCAACTTGCATAAATTGCGTACAGCAAATACGATTAACATGGCGCTGGAGGTGAGTGGTGATTTATTTGGTTTGAGGTTTCCACCGCTCATCCTTCTTACTCTTGTAGAAAACATTTTTAAGCATGGAAATGTAACCCATTCTACGCAACCTGCTGTGGTAAAAATAGATTACAAACAAAACACCTTGAATATCAGCACCATTAATATGGTAAATGATGGCCGTGGTAAACATGAAAGTCATCATGTTGGCTTAGAAAATGTGGCAAACCGTTTAAAAAGCTTTTACAAAGACGATTTTGTTTTTAAATACTACACTGATCCTTTGAACAGGTATGTAACTGAAATAACTGTTGAAGTAGTTAACCCAATGGCTAAACTTAATATTAACCGGTAGCCTTGCCACGCTGAAGATCCTTCAATAGTAAATAGTACATGACCATTTCATGGGTTCGTTGGTTTTTATCAAAAAGCCGATTCACATGCATGTGCATTAAATCCATAAATAGCCTGATTTTACGCCCAGGCTCCATTTGCTGCAATAATGAAACCAACGATTGAACCAACTGGTTAAAACATATTTGTTGGTTTTCATCAAGCGTTGCCGTGATACTGGTTTTATACGATTGATATTGCTGATTCAGCTTTTTGAAATCTGCTGCATCTAAACGGTGTTCATTGTTATATGAATCTGATGCCATTTTAACTACCTTTCTGAGCTCTTCTATTTCGAAAACGCCTTGTTCCTGTAACAGGTTTGCAATTGTTGCACATAACTTATACTTGCTAAAAGAATCGGGCTGTTGCGGGAGGATAGACAATACAAAAACACTATCAAAGTTGAAATGTACCTCCAACTGCTCAATCAGATCGCTTCCATAGCGTTCAATTTCACGCTTATAGGCCCTTAAATAAAAATCTGACACCAATCCATTGCTGATGTATGGTGCTAAATGTTCAGCAAATGATGTACTAAGCAATTGGTTATGCGCCACATCTTTAACATTAATTCTAAATCTTAAATGGTTTCCATTTTCATTATACCTGATGAAAAACCACGATTTAATCTGACCCTCATGTGCCTGGAGAAATGTATGGATTACATTAACAAGAATTTCATCTGATCGCTGCTGGTGACAAAATATTTCAAAATAAAGCCATTCACTTCCCGGAAGAAAAATTTGCTGAACAGGTTTTACGGCATCAATGTTAATTGCCTGAGCCTCGTTATAAATGCGCTCATTGTGTGTAACACCCAGTATAAATTGGGTTAAATAAGGTTTTGCGTGTTCATTAACAACCAAATGCTGTTTTGGCAAAATCACCTCTTCGAGGTAAATGTGCTTATGCTTTTGCATAAACTGCATAAACGCTGTTAAATCTTCATCAATGGCCAGGCCGAAGCATAATGTCTGATCCGACAACCCTGTTTTGAAGTAGTCAGACACCCCAAGCTTGGTCAGATACTGCCTGCATGCATCAACAGAAAGCGGTATTTTTGCCGGAAAGAAGTTTTCCTTTTCAACCCGCCACTTCTGTGTATTTAAGATGATATTCTGGTATTGCAGTCGCGGATAATAATTCAAATCTGGGAAAAGAACATCAAGCGGGAGCGATAAATTGCTTTGTATTCCCTGATATTGTAAATCGCAGAGCAAGCGGAATACAGATAGATCCGACCTCGTATAGTTATATGCAGAAGCCAAGCGTGGCATTAAACGTTTGTTTAACGACCTCGACCTAAGCACAACCTCTCCGTTTCTTACCGAGAGCTGAATATCATTGAGTAAGAGTGGATTTGCTGAGGTATCGTAATTAAGAATGGAAAGCTGATGTTGATAAACCAGTTTTCGCCTGTTGATATTGTCTACAGTGGCTTCTACCATATAAGCAACATCAAAGAAAAGCACACCTGAATTTGCTTCCTGTTCTATTGTTGAAATTTCTTTGCAATAGTCTTCAACCGCATGGTTTGCCATAGAAAAACGACCTGCTAATGCATTTGCAGTTACCCCTCCTATTTGATCCATTGTAATTAAATCATCCGCAACATTTAACAGTATACTCAGCGAATTTGGAAGCGGAGTAGGTTTTTCATTTAAAATTAAGTTTAATTCGTTTAGAAATACCGTTTTCCCTGGTTCGAATTTTTCTAATGATAATGATTTTTTCAAGCTGGATTTCAAATCGTCGCTTAATTTATTATCCTTTTTTTTGTTATTAAACTGAAGAACGAAATCATCCCCTTCACTCTGCTCCAGTTCATCATAACCCACACCCATTTCAGGGTCGAGGGCTAAAAGAAGTGAAACCTCTCGCTGTTCGAATTTTTTACTAAATCGCTGAATGAATGCCGTTAATGCAGACCTTTCTTCTTTCGGAACGATTTTCTGCAATAGATTAAGTAAATTCGGAACAGCCTTAAAGAGATTGCGGTCTACTCCCCCACTTAGAACTTTCCGTTCTGCAATTATATATTGAGGTAGCGTTTCCGTTACTTCTTCTCCAATTCTTTTGAAATAATCTTCGCCTATAATATTTGGATCCTGATCAGTAAAAATGAGCTGCAAATCATGCATATCTTTCAGCATGCTAAACAGATCTGATTCCTGCCCGGTGTCTAAATTAAGCTTTGCAATTAAGTCCTGCAACCGAATAGGCTGCATACAAGCATTCAGAATCTGCAGCACAAATTCGTCATTCCCAATCTCAGCAAGTTCAAAAACACCCTCTGTACAAGCAATGTAACGGATACCATCAAGCGTAGCGTAGAAACTGCTATTGCTAAACAAAAAACCATTCTTATTCAGAAAAGTATCGAAGTCAAAAATCAACTGATTGCGATACGGCCAGTCGATAAAACGATGAACAATCTGTTCTTCACTAACTTCCAGGTTGGTAGCATGCGTTTTAATGGCATCGTTTAAAATGCTAAAACTTGCAAATGTTCCATAGGGCGTAGAGCGATATTTTGCCCTATTAAAATACTTCCAAATGGTAAAGTATATTTTTGGTGGCAAGGCACTTAGATCCTTTGCTTCCACATCTTTTATCGTTTCATAAAAATCGCCAGACGATACGGCTATTGCTTTTTTCAGTTCCTCCCAACAAGCCTGCAAATCAGCCACATAAGAAAACATTGGGGTTCGAAAGATGAGTGTTGGGCTTAGATTGAGTTTCATGAGATTGTATAACCAGCGAAAATTACAAAGATTAATTATAAAATTGCTATCTGCACAAAACTAAAAAACCACTTCCAAAAAATAGAAGTGGCTCTCAACGGGGGACAATTATTGAAATTATTTTTTAGTTACCTTAAATTCGGTTCTTCTGTTTTTAGCTCTGCCATCAGGATTATCTTTCTTCCTCCGGCCTCTGCCAATCTCATTTGGTGCAATCGGCGTAGATTCTCCGTATCCTTTTGAGGTTAACCTGGATGCTGAAATCCCTTTGCTTACCAAATAATCTACACAAGATTGTGCTCTTTTATTTGATAATTCAAGGTTGTATTCGTCTGTGCCGATATTATCAGTGTGCGATCCCAATTCAATCTCCATCTCTGCATTATCTTCCATAATCGGAATTAGAAAATCCAACACTTTTTTAGATGGTTCCGTTAAATCTACGCTATTAAATTCGTAATATACATTATCTAATGCGATTGGAATTCCAATTTTAAACGGGCTCAAACAGTAATCTTTGTAGATCATGGTATCTGCTTTTGCCAACTCTTCGTAAACATAATTCTTGGTAATGGCGAAATAGTTTTCTTTTGAGAAAGTGAGTTTTATCGGTCGTTTTGAATCTGCTTTGAAATGGTATTTTCCATCTATGCCAGTGGTTACCGTTTGTGTTCCTTCCACGTTAGAGAAAGCTATAGCCGCACCTGCCATGGGTAGTTTGGTTTTACAATCGGTTAAAAGGCCTTCAACAGAAAAATATTCTTTCTTAATTTCAAATACCTCCAGGCAGCATGATGACTCGCGGTCTGAACTAATATAGCCTTTCGTATCATCGGCATTGGTTGAAGTGAAATATAAATCATCTTTTGATGAATTGAATGGATAGCCCATGTTTTTAGGTTCAGACCAGGTTACCAAATCACCCTCTGACTCAAAAAAATCTAAACCACCTAAACCAATTCTGCCATCGGTACTAAACATTAATTTTTTGGTTATGGGGTTGTAATAAGGTGCACGCTCATCATCCTCCGTGTTAATGGTTGGGCCAAGGTTTACCGCCTGCCCTAAAGTGCCATCGCTTCGGATAGCACAATACCAAATATCAAATTTGCCATAACCGCCGGTTCGATCTGATGAAAACAAGAGAAAGTTACCATCACGGGTGACAAATGGCTGCTGTGAATTAAAATCTTTGCTATTTACCTCCAGGCCAACAGGTTGAGGATTTGACCATTTATCATCGCTTTTTTTAGCTTGATAGATGGCATAACGCTCTTTTTCTCTCCAGGCAGTGAAATAAACCGTATTGCCATCCGGAGAAAAGCTTGCCGCAGCAACTTCCATATCCTTAGGCAGATTAATATCCATCATCTTTACAGAAACATCTGTAGTAGCTAATGCATTTTTAGAGATATACAGTGTATTTAGAAAAGGGTTTGCTTTGGTAGAAACCTGAACTTCACCGGTTTCTGTTTTCACTACATCTCTTTTACCGTTCACATTAATAGGTCTTGATGAGGTGAAATAAAAGTCTTCTGCAACCTTTACCGCTGCATAATTTGACCCTAAGCCATTCACATTTGCCGGTACTTTTTTAATCTGAACCATTCTTGGAAATCTCATTTCTTCGAGTGCAAATTTGCAGGAAGCAATTTCCTTTTGTGCATCTTTAACCAAGGGATCAGCTGGGTTTTTGCTGATAAATGATTCGAATGAGGCAATCGCAGGATTGAACTTTTTATTTGCCCTCAAACTTTCTGCATAATAAAAAAGTGCTTTTCTATACCTGGTATTGGTAAAAGTAATCGCAATGCCGTAGTACTTTTCTGCTTCTGCAAACTCTCTGTACATACGGCTAGATTCTGCCAGGTTATAGATCGATCCTTCATAATCTTCAATCACCTTATTATCTGAAGTCCCCTTCCGCTCTTTTCCATAAGGTAAAATGGCTTGTGCCGTATCGCCCGTAATTTTTAAAGCCTTTTTATAGAAAGTAGAGGCCGCGTAATAGTCCTTGTTCTCAAAATAAGTATCTGCTACTTTTTTATAATTTACAACATATTGGGCATTTGCAAAACCTCCAGCTGCCAATAATAAACACAAAAATATTTTTCTCATTTTATTATTAATTATAAGCGTGGACAAAAGAAATTTGGACCGATAATTCCGTTACGCCCAATCAGGGAGATAGATAATTCTATCCCTCCATTGCTATTGGATGCACGGTTAAATGAGGAGGTATTTACATCATAACTTAAACCAAACACCATGTTGCTTAGCTGCAAACCAACAAATGCGATGGCTGCATCTTTCATCCGGTAGTTACCGCCGAACAAAATATTAGATGACTGATTTACATTGAGTTGTGCATAAGCACCTACTGAAACTTCGTTGGTATTCCCCTGGTACATTACCAATGCATTCGGAACAAGATCTAAGAAATCTGAAGCACGAATGCGGGCACCGCCATGGCCGGTAAATCTTACGGGGATTCTGGATTCAGTTCCTGTAAAACGATCTATTGGGCGGGTTAAATGTGCCGCACTGGCGCCTACAAATACATTAACATTCTGGTTTGGATTACCATCAAAATACATAATACCGAAGTTAACATCAGGTACCAGTGAAGATTGCGACTGGAAAGTTTCCCCATTTATCATGCCTCCATCGTAGCCTGTTAAGGGATTAAACTGGTTGCCAAATCGTGCCTGAGAATAATCAAAACTCCTATTGATAACCCCTGCCTGCAAACCGAAATTTATGGTTTGCAATCCTTGTCTGCCAAACCTTAAACGATAGGAACCAGATACCAGCGCCGTGAGGTAGTTAAAATCCAACTCACCGGCCCGCTGATTCAGGATGGTACCACCAAAAGCAAAGTTTTTCTTTGGTGCGAGATCGAAGGAAGCTCCACCAGTTAAAAATGAACTGTTTAATGCCCCCCACTGCTGTTTAAAGTTTACTGATGCGCGATAGTCGCCATCAATAACCCCGGTTAATGCCGGATTTAACCAAAGTGGATACGCATAGTATTGTGAAAAATGCGGATCGGTTTGGGCAAATAATCTCGAGGTGCATAGGAGCAGGCTCAGTACTGCCACAAATGTTTTTAAAGACGATGGTATTTTCATGGTATTTAATTTTGTCTGTTTATTTTTTAGCCTAATCATTATTATCTAATTAGCGTTACTGTACCTTTTTTCATCGTACTGGTGCCATCGTTAAATTGAGCTTCTACCATGTACACATACACGCCAACCGGCTGATTGACACCTTTGAATGTTCCATCCCATCCATTCGACATATTATCTGATTGGAAGATCAACTGACCCCACTGTGTGAACACCGACATTCTCGCTGATGCGATCGTATTTCCATAGATTAGGAAAGTATCGTTCTTACCATCGTTATTTGGCGTAAACGCATTTGGAATATAAATCTGACTTCCAAAAGGATTTGTCGCTTTACCGGTAACCGGGCTGGAATTTGCACTGGTTTGGCAAGCCAGCTGTCCGGTTGCCCTTACAATAAGAGTTACAGACTGATCTGGTTTTAAGCCTGATGCCAGGTAAGTCGTTCCAACAGCTGCCTGCCAGGTTAAGCCATTATCTGTAGACACCTGATAACCTGAAGCGCCATTTACAGCAGGCCAAGCGAAGGTTACACTATTGGCAGTGGTTGACTGTACCACTACTGCTGGTGTAGCCAACACCGGAAGAACTGTTACCGTAACTGGTGTTCTGCTTGCACTTGCACAACCACCTACTGCAATACTTTCTACATAATAGATGGTAGTTGCTGTGATGTTTGGTGTGGTAAAAGTGATTCCCTCGCCTAGTACATTTCCATTAGAACTTACACTGTACCATTTGTAAATTAATCCTGCTACCGGATTATTCACCGTTAATATGGTGTTGCTACCCGCGCAAATTATTCCGTTAGCCGGAGTTGCAGAGGCAGGTGCCAACGGCACTTGCAAGGCTGTCACATTTACTGGCGTTCTCGATGCAGAGATACAAGATCCGTTCGCCCCTTCCACATAATAAGTTACGTTAGTAGTTACAGTTGGTGTGGTAAACGATACGCCTGTACCTGCAATTGATCCACCGGTTGCCGCAGTATACCAGTTGTAGACTGCACCTGTTTGCGGATTGCTTACCGTGATGACGGCTACACTACCGATACACGTGCTGATGTTTGACACATTAACCACCGGAACTGCTGGTCTTTGATTCACGGTAACTGTGATTCTCACCCGGCCGCCGTTGTTATTACAGCCTCCGGCATTAATCGCTGTTACGAAATAATCAGTTGTACTGCTTAATGCAGGGGTATTATAAGTTGAACCTGTAAATAACAGGTTACCGCCCACCGCTGCGCTATACCACTCGTAAGTTATACCAGTTTGGGCATTGCTGATAATCAATTGGGTTGGCTCACCAGAACAAATACTGGTTCCTGTACTGGCTACCACCGGGTTGTTAGGCAAACTATTCACGGTAACTGCTATTGCCAAGCCATTGCCTGATGCGTTTTCACATTTATTATCACCTTTAACGGTTACATAATAAGTGGTATTGGCCGTTAATACCGGAGTAGTAAATACGCTGCCTACAAATGCTACCGATGTTAATGCGGCATCGTTATACCAGGTAAATACCGGATTAGTTACCGTAGTGCTGCTTGCTGTTAATACGGCGGCCACACTTCCACAAATTGATCTCGATCCGCTCACTGATACATCAGCTTGCACTGCTCTTGGGTTTACTATTACTGTGATTGGTTTCGCAGCCGCAGCTGTGTTTTCACATCTATTTGTGCCTTTAACTGTTACGTAGTAAGTAGTGGTTGCAGTTAATGCTGGTGTGGTAAAGTTCGGACCAACAAAGGCTACACTGGTAAGTGAAGCATCACTGTACCAGGTAAACACCGGGTTAGTTACTGTTGTTGAGCTGGCATTAATGGTTGCCGTTCCAGAACCACAAACCAAGGTTGGCGCAGATAAAGTGATGTCTGCTGCGGTGGCGGCTTCATTCACATTTACCGTGATTAACCTGGCAGTAGCAGCTGAACTTTCGCACCTGTTATCACCTTTTACGGTTAAGTAATACCTGGTGGTTGTAGTTAAAACAGGTGTATTGAAAGTTGCACCTACAAAGGCTACTGAAGTTAAGGCAGCATCATTGTACCAGGTAAAGATTGGATTAGTTACTGTTGAAGTAACCGCAGTTAATGTTGTCATGGATCCTGCGCAGATTGTTGCATCTGTTGCGGTAACATCTCCGGTACCTGCTACTGGTCTAACCGTAAGCGCGATTGCCAAGGCGCTGCCTGAAGCATTTTCACATTTATTATCACCTTTAACGGTTACATAATAAGTGGTATTGGCCGTTAATACCGGGGTAGTAAATACGCTGCCTACAAATGCTACCGATGTTAAAGCGGCATCGCTATACCAGGTAAATACCGGATTAGTAACCGTAGTGCTGCTTGCTGTTAATACAGCGGCAACATTTCCACAAATTGATCTCGATCCGGTTACGGTGACATCAGCTTGTACTGCTCTTGGGTTTACTACTACTGTAATTGGTTTCGCAGTCGCAGCTGTGTTTTCACATCTATTTGTGCCTTTAACCGTTACGTAGTAAGTAGTGGTTGCAGTTAATGCTGGTGTGGTAAAGTTCGGACCAACAAAAGCTACACTGGTAAGTGAAGCATCACTATACCAGGTAAACACCGGGTTAGTTACTGTTGTTGAGCTGGCATTAATGGTTGCCGTTCCAGAACCACAAACCAAGGTTGGTGCAGATAAAATGATGTCTGCTGCGGTGGCGGCTTCATTCACATTTACCGTGATTACCCTGGCAGTAGCAGCTGAACTTTCGCACCTGTTATCACCTTTTATGGTTAAGTAATACCTGGTGGTTGTAGTTAAAACAGGTGTACTGAAAGTTGCACCTACAAAGGCTACTGAAGTTAAAGCAGCATCATTGTACCAGGTAAAAGTTGGATTGGTTACTGTTGTGCTCGTTGCGAGCAAAGCTGCCGAAGTACCTGCACAGATTGTTGCATCTGTTGCGGTAACATCTCCGGCACCGGCTATCGGTGTTACGGTTAGTACTACTGCCAAGGCACTGCCTGAAGCATTTTCACATTTATTATCACCTTTTACAGTTACATAATAAGTGGTGTTAGCCGTTAATACCGGGGTAGTAAACACACTGCCTACAAATGCTACCGATGTTAAGGCGGCATCGCTATACCAGGTAAATACCGGATTAGTAACCGTAGTGCTGCTTGCCGTTAATACAGCGGCAACATTTCCACAAATTGATCTCGATCCGGTTACGGTAACATCAGCTTGTACTGCTCTTGGGTTTACTACTACTGTGATTGGTTTCGCAGTCGCAGCTGTGTTTTCACATTTATTCGTGCCTTTAACTGTTACGTAATAAGTAGTGGTTGCAGTTAATGCTGGTGTGGTAAAGTTCGGGCCAACAAAAGCTACACTGGTAAGTGAAGCATCACTGTACCAGGTAAACACCGGGTTAGTTACTGTTGTTGAGCTTGCAGCAAGTGTTGCCGTTCCAGAACCACAAATCAAAGTTGGTGCAGATAAAGTGATGTCTGCTGCGGTTGCGGCTTCATTTACATTTACCGTGATTACCCTCGCATTAGCAGTAGAACTCTCACACCTGTTATCACCTTTTATAGTTAAGTAATACCGGATGGTTGTAGTTAAAACAGGTGTATTGAAAGTTGCACCTACAAAGGCTACTGAAGTTAAAGCAGCATCATTGTACCAGGTAAAAGTTGGATTGGTTACTGTTGTGGTCGTTGCGACTAAAGCTGCCGAAGTACCTGCACAGATTGTTGCATCGTTTGCGGCAACATCTCCGGCACCGGCTATCGGTGTTACGGTTAGTACTACTGCCAAGGCGCTGCCTGAAGCATTTTCACATTTATTATCACCTTTAACCGTTACATAATAAGTGGTGTTAGCCGTTAATACTGGCGTAGTAAACACACTGCCTACAAATGCTACCGATGTTAAGGCGGCATCGCTATACCAGGTAAATACCGGATTAGTAACCGTAGTGCTGTTTGCTGTTAATACGGCGGCCACATTTCCACAGATTGATGTTGATCCGGTTACGGTAATATCTGTTTGTACTGCTCTTGGGTTTACAATTATTGTGATTGGTTTCGCAGTCACAGCTGTGTTTTCACATTTATTTGTGCCTTTAACCGTTACGTAGTAAGTAGTGGTTGCAGTTAATACTGGTGTGGTAAAGTTCGGACCAACAAAGGCTACACTGGTAAGTGAAGCATCACTGTACCAGGTAAACACCGGGTTAGTTACCGTTGTTGAGCTGGCAGCAAGTGTTGCCGTTCCAGAACCACAAATCAAAGTTGGTGCAGATAAAGTGATGTCTGCTGCGGTGGCAGCTTCATTCACATTTACCGTGATTACTCTGGCATTAGCAGTAGAACTCTCACACCTGTTATCACCTTTTACGGTTAAGTAATACCTGGTGGTTGTATTTAATAAAGGCGTATTAAAGTTTGCGCCTACAAAGGCTACTGAAGTTAAAGCAGCATCGTTGTACCAGGTAAAAGTTGGATTGGTTACTGTTGTGCTCGTTGCGACTAAAGCTGCCGAAGTACCTTGACAGATTGTTGCATCTGTTGCGGTAACATCTCCGGCACCGGCTACTGGCGTTATCATAATCGTTACTGATCTGCCAGTGTTAGGTGCATTTTCACATTTATTATCGCCTTTTACAGTTACGTAATAAGTAGTGGTTGTATTCAGCACCGGGGTTACGAAAACATTGCCGATGAAACTGATATTGGTTAATTCAGGATCGCTATACCAGGTAAATACCGGGTTCGTTACGGTTGGGGAAGTAGCAGTTAGCGTTGTTGTTGATCCAGCGCAAGCACTGGCACCACCATTTAAGATAATATCAGTTGTGGTGGCTAAAGGATTTACAGTAACCACTACCACCTTGGCATCAACCGCGGTATTCTCACATTTGTTTGTACCCTTAACGGTTACATAATAGGTAGTTGTTGAAGTTAATCCGTTAACCGTAAAGTTCGGACCAACAAAGGCAACACTTGTTAACGAAGCATCAGTATACCAGGTAAACACAGGTTGCGTTACCGTTAAGCTAGATGCCATTAACATGGTGGTTGAACCTGCACAAATTTGTGTGTTAGCAACAGTAATATCTGCAGCTGTAGCATAAGGTTTTACTGTAACGTTAACCACTCCGGCCGCATTGGCAGGGTTTTCACATTTGTTATCGCCTCTAACCGTTACATAATAAGTAACTGAACTGGTTAATACTGGCGTATTAAATGATGCACCAACGAAGGCAACTGTTGTTAAAGCTGCATTACTATACCAGGTAAACACCGGATTGGTTACGGTAGTGCTCGATGCTGATAATTGCGTGGTTGAGCCTACGCAAACTGATGTTACACCATTTAGATTAATGTCTGCTCCGGTAGCAAAAGGATTAACAGTAATAGTAATCGCTCTGGCTGTTGCCGGAGTGTTTTCACATTTGTTATCACCTTTTACTGTTACAAAATAAGTAGCCGTTGCCGTTAATACCGGCGTATTAAAGTTTGCACCTGTAAATGCCACTGATGTTAAAGCAGCATCATTATACCAGGTAAATACTGGATTAATTACCGTTGTGCTGGTTGCCGATAACGTTACCGTTGCACCACCGCAGATTGATGTTGGTCCGGTTAGGGTAATATCTGCCACGGTAGCTACCGGATTATTGGTAATGGTTATTACCTGCGCATTTCCAGGTCCGTTGGCACATTTATTATCACCGCGAACAGTTACATAATAAGTAGTTGAAGCCGTAATTGCAGGTGTGGTGAAAGTAGCAGATGTACTTACTACCTGTGTTAAAGCGGCATCGCTGTACCAGGTAAATACCGGATTAATTACGGTAGTGCTTGCGGCAATAAGCGTTGTTATTGCCGATGCACATACCGCCGTATTTCCGGTGATGCTGATATCAGCAGCCAATGCAGCCGGAAGAATCGTAATGGTTGCTTTTGTTCTGGTTGGATTGCTACATCCGTTTGCATTCACTGCTTCTACGTAGTAATCATAAGTACCTGCTGTTAAATTGGTAGCTGTTGTAAAACTGCTATTATTGGTAACCAGCATATTCCCATTTACTGCTGCATCATACCAGTTATAAGTATTCCCAGCTACCGGAACCACTGTTAAGGTAGCTGAGGTATTGATACAAGTAGTCGACGGATTAGTGGTGGCCAGTACAGGCGGTGCCGGAGGGGCAGTTACAGTAACCGTAACGGGTACCTTCACCGTTTCACAGCCATCGGCATTCGCACTTACCGCATAATTGTAAGTACCTGCGGCCAATGCCGCATCAGTAATAAATGTTGTTCCATCTTTTCCTGTTTGATAAACACCACCTAGATACCACCTGTAAGTAATGCCTGACTGAGGATTTTGCACGCTCAAAGTTGCAGATGACCCCTGACAAGCACTAACTGTTGCAGCAATTACGGTAGGTGCTACGATACTGCGCTGTGCGTAGTCGAAATTAACAGAATTAAGTGCACCTAATAAGCCTGAATTTAATCTCAGTTCAACACCATCGAACCTGTTGGTTGGTACGAAAGTAAGTATGGCTGAGTTGCTGCCTGTTAGCAGATTGATGCTGATTAGTGGATTTGAAATTAAAATCGCATCGTTATTTGTTGTAGTACCCTGGTAGGTGGTTAAGGTTAAGTTTGACAATAAACCTACTGTCAGCAATTGACCTGGAGTGGTAATTTTCACCCTTAAGGTATCGCCAACATTTGACAAGCCAGAGAAACCTAATTGTTGGAATACGGAAGATCCCAGCAAACCAACAGGAATAACCAAACTCGATCCTGTATTGATGTTTCCATCTATGGCCTGGGTTGGATTAATAACTCCGGCACCAATGGTAATACCTCCTGATACGCCGTTAGTTTGGGTAATTGCCGCACCACAAGGTGTTGGCACAGGCGTTCCGTTCGGAATCACAGTAACAACAACCGCTGTTCTGGTTGAGGTACATCCGCCAGGTACCGTAGCTTCTACGTAAAAAGTAGTATTACTTGATAACGGACCAGTTACATAATTCGGGCCTGTGAAAATTGGTGTGGTAGCCGTTGCGCTGGTATACCAGTTGATGGTTGCCCCAGCCGTGCTTGATGTTGCAGTTAGAGAGGCAACAGAATTTTCTGAAATAGTAACTGCAGCTGGTGTCACCACTGGCGCATCGATATTTCCAATAGCAATGGTGGCGGTTGCTCTTGCTGATGCTGCACTGCAACTATTTACCGCCTCCACTGTATAGGTGGTATTGGTGGTTACATTGGCAACTGTGAATGTTGTACCATCTAAACCTGCCTGATAAACATTCGCAGCATCATACCATTTATAAATAGTTCCTGCCACCGGATTTTTCACCTGGAATATTACCGTAGTATTTAAACAGGCGGTAACATCAGGATCCAATAATTCTGGAGTTACCGGAGCTGGATTAACAGTTACATCTACCACTGTTCTGGCGCTCACACAACCAGAGGCAGAAACCGCAGCAACGAAGAAACGGGTATCTCCTGTTAAAACAGGAGAGGTAAAAATGATTCCGTCTTTACCAGTAAGATAAGTTCCGGCGCTATCATACCACCTGTAAGTTAAACCAGATGAAGGATTGTTAACCACCAACTGGGTTGTTTGTCCTGTACAGGCAGTTACATTTGCTGAAACCACTTCTGGCGCTACCAGAATACGCTGTGCGTAATTGAAGTTTAGTGAATTGAGCACACCCAAAGCACCACCATTTAAGCGAACTTCAACGGCATCAAAAGTTGCTGCTGGCACAAAAGTGATTAATGCCTGTGTTCCGCCATTTAGTAATTGAACATTTAAAAGATTATTATTTAAGAATCTGGAATCACCATTACTGTTGGTTCCCAGATAGGTTGTAATTTGTGCATTACCCAGTAAGCTAAGCGAAAGCAACCTGCCTGGAGAAGATACCAAAACAAGAACCGTATCGCCTGGTTGAGAAACTGAACCAAAACTTGCTCTCTGGTAAACTGAAGCACCCAACGCACCTACCGGCAATACCAATGAAGATGCGGTTTGGGTATCATTATCAATGGCTAAGCCCTGGTTAAATACGCCAGCCAATAACGCTACACCTGTTACGCCACTTGTTTGTGCAGTTGCAGATTCGCATGGAACAGGGTTTGGCGCACCATTTCCATCAACAGTAACCGTAACCTGAACCCTGCTGGCAGATGTACATCCGTTAGCCGCAACTGTTTCTACAAAATAAGTAGTAGTGGTGGTTAACGGTGGTGTAACATAAGTAGCACCGGTATAAATCGGAGCGGTTGCATTTGCACTGCTGTACCAGTTAAAAGTTACTGCAGGATCTGTAGATGTGGCGGTTAAAATCACCGTTTGGCCTGGTGCAATCGTTGATGCGCTTGCTGTAATCACCGGTAATACCGGACGAGGGTTTACCGTTACTGAAACTGCTGCGCGGGTGGCACTTACGCAACTTCCTTGCGCAGCCTGTACATAGTAGGTTGTATTAGCACTTAAAGCCGGGGTAGTTACTACTGAACCAGCAAATAACAGATTTCCACCTGTAGCGGCATCATACCAGTTATAGGTAACGCCGGCAACAGGATTAGTTACCGATAAGGTAACTGGTGTTCCGGCACAATTGGCGGCAACAGTAGCTACTACTGGCGTAGCCAATGCTGGTATAACGTTTACAGTAACCGGAACGCGGATAGGATTTGGACAAGTTCCTTTCGATACTTGTATATAATAGGTGGTGGTATTTGCTAAGGCCGGAGTGGTAAAAGTTTCGCCAACGGCCAGTTGGGTACCACCAATTGGCGCATTGTACCACGCTAAAGTAGTACCGCCATTTGCAGTTGCCGTTAACGTAGCTGTACTGCCTGCACAAATGGTTTGTGCAGCTGCCGCAACTGTAGGATTTGGATAAACAATCGTTGCCCCATAAATATCTAAGCTGGTTACTGCAGAAACTAGCGCACCGATACGAACTTCTACCCTGTCAAATGCACCGCCAGCAGCAATCGTTGCGGCAAAACGGCTACCACTTAAAAGCTGAAGATTTAATAATGATGAGCCTAGTTGAACTGTTCTTACTACTGTTGCACCATTCAGGATGTTAACAGTAATATTGTTTAATAATTGAAGATCTAATAATCCGCCAGGTAAAGCCAGGTCTAAACGAACACTATCTGTAGCCGTACCCGCAGTTGGGAAAATCAGTTGTTGATATCCTGATGAAGCAACACCCACGCCCAAAGTGATTCGCGTTGCGTTAGTAACATCATTATCTGTTGAATTTCCTGCATCTGTAATTCCGCACAGTAAACATATTCCGGTAATACCGCTATTTTGAGTATTCGCTGCATTACATGCCGTACCTGTTCCACCAGGAATTACCGTAACAGTAACCGGAACACGACTTGCACTAACGCAGCCGGTTCCATTAGTGGTTTCAACATAGTATGTTGTGGTTGCGTTTAAAACCGGGGTTACAAATGATGTTCCTGTACCCACCTGTGTTCCGCCGGTTGGCGCATCAAACCAGGCAATGGTATTTCCGGTATCGGCAGTAGCCAGTAAAGTAGTAGACTGTCCCGTATTGATTACCTGACTATTCGTAGTGACTGTTGCTAAAGTTGCGGAAGGATTTACCGATACGTTTACCGCAGTTCTCGGGCTTATCGCTGTGCCAGATACCGCTTCTACATAAAATACAGTCTGAGCAGTAATTGCCGGAGTAGTAAAGGCACCAGTATTATTGGTTGCCAATGGCGTATTTCCTGTCGCGGCATACCAGTTGTAAGTTACGCCAGCTTGTAAATTGCTTACGGTTAACGTTGCCGGCGAACCTACGCAAACAGTAGCCGCAGCTACAACCGGAGCGTTCACGGTAACTGTTAAATTATAACCTGTAGTTGCTTTATTGCCGTTTGCATCAGTTGCTGTTAATGAAACGGTAAAGGTTCCACCTACTGTTGGTGTTCCTGTAATTTCTCTGGTTGTGGTATTAAATGATAATCCTGCCGGAATATTCGTGGCCAGATAGGTGTACGGCCCTGTTCCACCCGTTACCGCCGGAAGCGTTGCACCAGCATAAATATCTCCAACTATACCATTTGGTAAAGTAGCAGTTGGTAAACTCAAGGCACCAATTACCGTGATTCCATAATTGTTGCTCGCCGTTCTGCCCTGTCCGTCGGTAACCGTTACTGAAACTACATAGTTACCTGCCTGTGTTGGTGTACCAGTAATGTCTCGCGTAGCCGGATCAAATGACAATCCCGGAGGAAGGCCGATTGCAGTATACGTATATGGACCCACTCCGCCTGTTGCTGCCGGAATATTTTGAACCGGATAAGCCACATTTTCTGTCCCATTGGCTAATGTTGCTGGTGGCAATACCAATGGATCAATTACGGTGATGGCGTAATTCGTTGTTGCGGTTTTCCCCGCTGCATCCGTTACGGTAACCTGAATGGTAAAGGTTCCAGATTCGGTAGGTGTGCCTGTGATTTCTCTTGTTGCCGGGTTAAAGGCTAATCCTAATGGAAGACCTGTAGCCGAATAAGTATAAGGAGTTGTTCCACCGGTTGCCGATGGAATAGTTTGCATTGGATAAACTGAACCTTTAACCCCACTGGCTAAAGTAGCCGTTGGCAATACTAATGGATCAGTTACTTTTATGGTATAGTTTGCAGTAATGGTATTTCCATTTACATCCGTAACCGTAACCGGAATCGTATAGTTACCAATTTGAGTTGGTGTACCTGTAATTTCTCTGGTTGTTGGATCGAAAGTTAATCCCGGAGGAAGACCATTTGCAGTATAAGTATACGGACCAGTTCCACCTGCCGCTGCCGGAATAGTCTGTGTAACATAAGGCGTTCCGGTTACGCCATCAACTAATGCAGCAGGCGCCAGCGTTAATGCCGGGGTTACGGTTAAGTTAAAGGTGGCCGTTACACTGCAGTTTTTAGTATCAGTAACCACCACATTAAAGGTTGGTGTGCCTGTTGCTGTTGGTGTGCCGCTGATTAAACCTGTTGATGAAAGTGCTAAACCTGCAGGTAAAGTGCTTCCTGGAGCCAGTGCATAAGTAAAGCCTGGCGTACCTCCGGTTGCCACCGGAAGTTGTCTGCTATAGGCCGATGCAATGGTGGCATTGGTTAATGTTGTGCCTGTAAAAATAATGGCTGGATTTACGGTTACGACCACCGGAATACGGGCAGTATTGGCACAATTTGCCTTGTTAACCTGAATGTAGTAAGTGGTAGTAGCTGAAATTGCCGAAGTAGTAAATGTTTCGCCGGCACCTAACTGTGTTCCGCCGGTTGGGGCATCAAACCAGGTTAATGTAGTGCCGCCATTTGCTGTGGCCGCCAGGTTAGCTGTGCCCCCTGCGCAAATTGATTGTGCCCCTGCCGTTACCGTTGGATTTGGATAAATAACTGTTGCACCATAAATATCTAAAACGCGTAATGCAGAAACAACCGACGTAAAGTTTACCTGAACACGATCGTAAACCCCTCCGGCTACAAGTGTTGCAGCAAACCTGCTGCCGCCTAGTAGGGAAAGATTTAACAAGCCGCTACCAACCTGAACGGTTTTAACAACGCTTGTTCCATTTAATACGCGGATAGTAATGTTATTGAAAATTCCTACATCTGCTAAACCAACTGGTAAGCCTAAATCTAAACGGATACTATCTGTTGCCGTACCTGCACCAGGGAAGATTAATTGTTGGTAACCCGATGCGCCAATACCTACAGACAGCTGAATTTTAGTTACGTTATTTGGATCTGAATCTGTTGAGTTACCAGCATCTACAATTGCACAAAGTGCACAGACCCCCGTAATGCCAGAGTTTTGAGAATTTGCCGTATTACAAATGGTATTACCACCACCAGTAATTATGGTAACGGTAACCGGAACCCGGGAAGCACTTACGCAACCCGCAGCACTTGTGGTTTGAACATAATAAGTTGCGCTCGCCTGTAAAGCTGGCGTAGTAAACGAACCACCTGTACCTACTTGCGTACCACCTGTGGCTGCATCAAACCAGGCAATAGTGTTTCCCGCATCAGCGGTTGCAGTTAAGGTGGCGGTTTGGCCAGCATTAATCACCTGACTGCTTGTGGTTACTATAGCCAATGTAGCCGGTGGATTTACAGAAACAGTTACGGCAGTTCTTGAGCTTACTGCCGTACCTGAAAATGCTTCAACAAAAAATGTGGTTTGAGAGGTTACTACCGGAGTAGTAAAAGTTCCTGAAGTACTGGTTTGTAAAACGGTATTGCCAGTTGGCCCATATAACCGGTAAGAAACATTTGGTACAACATTACTTACGGTTAGCGAAGCACCAGATCCAGAACATACTGTTGTTGATGCTACAACCGGAGCATTCACATCAACGGTAATACCATATGATGTGGTTGCTTTGTTATTGTTCACATCAGTTGCTGTAACCTGTACATTATAAGTACCACCTTGTGTTGGCGTTCCGGAGATCACTCTGGTAGTGGGATCAAAAGTTAATCCTGAAGGAAGATTAACTGCCACGTAAGTATATGGACCTGTACCACCACTTACTGCGGGGATCGTTTGAGCAGGATAGCCCGTACCAACAATGCCATTTGGCAAAGTAGAAGATGGTAAAGTCAGTGTTCCAATTACCCGAAGTGCGTAATTATTGGTAGCCGTTCTGCCTTCACTATCTGTTGCAGTTATTGAAAGAGCATAATTACCTGCCTGCGTTGGCGTACCGCTTAACTGCCTGGTTAATGGATTATAGCTTAAACCAGCTGGAATATTGCTGGCTAAATAGGTATATGGCCCTACCCCTCCAGTTGCTGCCGGAAGCGGTGATGAAGAATAGGCTACATTCTCCGTACCATCTGGCAATGTAGCTGATGGGAGGATTAATGGATTGATTACCGTAAGCGCATAATTGGTAGTTACGGTTTTTCCATCTGCATCTGTTGCCGTTACCGCAACGGTAAACGAACCAGCAACGGTTGGTGTACCGGTAATTGCCCTGGTAACAGGATTGAAAGTTAATCCGGCAGGTAAACCAGTAGCTGTGTAAGTATATGGCGTGGTACCACCAGTTGCCGAAGGAATAAATTGCGGTGTATAAACTGAACCTGTAGTTCCAATGGCCAATGTTGCCGAAGGTAGGATGAATGGATTGGTTACTTTAATTGTATAATTAGCCGTAACCGTATTTCCGTTTGCGTCTGTAACCGTTACCGGAACAGTATAATTTCCAGGGGTGGTTGGCGTACCTGTTATTTCTCTCGTTGCTGGATTAAAAACTAATCCCGGAGGAAGATTTACGGCTGCATAAGTATATGGACCTGTACCGCCTGCCGCAGCTGGAATCGTTTGTGCCGGGTAAGCTGTACCTGTAATTCCTTCGGGCAAGGCACCTGCAGTTAATGTTAAGGCAGCTGTTACGGTGAGCGTATATGGCGCCGTTACATTACAGCCCTTAGTATCTGTAGCGACTATCGAAAAATTATAAACATTTGGAACAGTAGGTATGCCTGCAATATTACCTGATGTAGAAAGGGTTAAACCCGCTGGCAGCGTACTACCCGGGGCTAGCGCATAGGTAAAACCAGGTGTACCACCTGTTGCGGGAGTAATTTGCCTATTATAAGCAGACTGACTGGTTGCATTTGTTAACGTAGTACCTGCAAAATTAATTTGTGGATCTATAGTAAGCACTACCGGTACCCGTGTAGATTCGGTTGGGCAGTTTAAGCGGCGTGCCGCAACATAGTAAGTTTTGTTTGCCGTTAAACCCGGAGTAGTAAAAGTTCCGTTAAAGGCTACTGTTGCCAATGGCGTTCCACCTTCTATATTTTCGTACCAAAGCAGTTCGTTCGTATTTGCAGTTGTTGCCGTTAAAGCAACAGGCACATTGTAACATGCAGCCACAGCATTGCTGGAAGGAGCGGTAAAAGTTGGTCTTCCGGCAGAACGCGTAAGGCCATAAACATCTATGGTTTGCGTTAAGTTTGCATTTACCAGGGATGAAAGAGTTACTTTGACCCGATCGAAAGGCACACCCGGAGAAAACGGAAGATTAACAATCGATCCATTGTTGAGGAGCGTAAGTAATTCGAGACTCAACAAATTTGGATTTAAAACTTGTGTATAAACCTCTGTGTTGCCATTGTAAGCCGTAACCCTGATATTATTTAAAAGGCCAAGGTTTAGGAGTGCAGCGGAGGTTTTAAATCTTAAATTAAAATCATCAGTTGGATTAGATGGCGTTGTAAAATAGAAAATCTGACTGGCCGTTCCTCCTACAGCGAGAACGCCTAAACTAATTTGAGAGAAATTATTAGGATCGGCATCAATTGCTCTATCACTGTTAATTACGCCAGAATTCCCCAAGCGCAAAGCATCCAGGGTAATGCCGGTTCCTTCGAAACTGGTTGCAAATGCCTGTGCACAAGGATCGGTGCCAGAAGTATGAAAAGCGTAATAAACTCTTGTACTATTGTTTGTACCTAACAGCAGCGTGCTGGTATTATCTCTGATAACTACCCTGTCATAAATCTGGTTTGGTGTAATGGCTACATAAAACCTGCCTAAACCATCTTTAACCAGGCGAAGATTGCTGTTGGTAAATTGGCCGCTACTGGCGCCATCGGTTACAATGGTACCCGCTGCATTTTTAGCAGCAATATAAAAACTGTGGTTCCCTAAAGCAACATTCCCTAAAACATTGGCCAGTAATCCACCTAAATTGCCACCAAGCAGTGCATTTAATAAATCAGGATCAGAATCTATCCTGATATAGGTGGTGGTATTTGCGGGCACATTAGATGGGAACTTCAATTCCAGTTCACCACTATAGGCCAATATATTTAAAGCAATACCGCCTGATGATTTTACAGTCGCAAAAGTATTCTCATCATCAGTAGTGGCATTTGTTGGATTATCAACTGTAGATACTGAACAAGCACCTAAGCCAAGTACGCCACAACCAGTAAGACTGGTGGCATTTCCTGATGCTGTTGCAGTATTCGCATAAATTTTTGTTTGTGAATACGATTTAGAAAATATTAGCGTTAATATAACTACTACAGCAAATGTCAGCACATTGCGAATAATCCGTTTTAAGGATGGCGAAGTAGAGATTTTCATCATGTCAGGCGTTATTTAGGGTGACTCTGGGTTTGTTTGGCTGCACTTCTGTTACAGCAGTACAATGGTCACAAATCTACATGAGCGCAGTTCATCTGTATTATCCATTTCTATTCATTGTTTAACCGCCCTATTTCATTCATTTCATTCATACGTTCATTTATTGACCAATTCATTTCTGCTATTGTGAAATTATGATGACATTAGCAAAGTCATCATCTCTATATTTAATGAACTCTAACGAACTCCTAATTGAACTCAGGAAGTTTGTCCTTACAAAATCAGGATTAAGGAATATCGACCCTGCGCATTGTAAAGTAATTTCTGAGTATGTATTCCAAGAAACTAAAAACTATGTTAGTGAAACCACTATCAAACGTTTTTTTGGTTTCGCAAATACGCTACATAAATTTTCTTTGTTCACGTTAAATAGTTTATCTCAATACATTGGTTATTCAGACTGGGATTCATTTAAGAAAGACAAACAGCATAACATTTCTGCCGATCAAAGCTTATGGCATACTTTAAAACTGAAGGCCCGGACCATTACGGATTTAGCGTTAATTACCAAAAAAAATAATTCGGGTGTTCCGTTTGAGTTTACCGCTAAAAGAAGTTTTTTTTATCCTGATTTTGATTACTTTTTAAAAAACAATTACCAGTTTGCCACCGTTAGCGCACAACCGGGTCAGGGTAAGTCGATCTTAATTGCACATTTGGTAGAGCACTTTTTTCATTCAGAGAATGCGTTGTATAAAAATGATATCGTTTTACTTATTAATCCTAATACCATTAACTCTGCTATTCAGTTAGGATTAACCTTGAAAGAGTGGTTTTTAAAAGAGTTTAACTTTAACAGCGTAAGCGAATTAATTAATTATATAAAAAATAATCCAAGCAATAAAGAAGGCCGCTTTGTCATTATTATAGACGGCATAGATGATTACCTTTCGCAAAGCAATAGGTTTAAACTGTTTGTAGATTTTCTTTACAGCATTGAGGAAAATAATTTCCTTAAAACCATGATCAGTTTACGAACCAATAACTGGATAAATCTGCAACCCGTTTTAACCGGGTCAGCATTTTTAACTAAACATTGGTATACGGGCGTTTTTTATGATGAGGAAACGCTTTGTAATGTTCCGCCACTAAGCCCAAATGAAATTTTATACACGTTAAGCCACATTGAGAAAAAGCTGGTCACTGCAGAGGACGTGAATGGGGCATTACTTACACAATTAAAAATACCATTCTGGTTACAGGTTTATTATAAACTCATTAGCGAAACAAGAACCCTCGAATTGGATGATCCGTTATTATGTTATGAGCTGATCAACTTTTTTGTAGAGAAGAAAATATTTTTAGCTAAAAAAAGTACTGAGAAAATCTTTTTGCTAAAGAAGATTAGTGAACATATTTCTGAAGGGAATAAAGGATTGAGAGTAGCAAAAGAAAATGTGCTTACTTTTATAAACTGTTATCCGGAAGCATATGAAGAGCTTCTTTACACCGGGATGCTGATAGAAGAGAAACGCTATAGCACGGCTATTCCAACCGAGGTGATCAGGTTTTTAAACAACGACATATATACCTATTTCTTGTTTCTCCAGATTACGGAAACTTTTAAATATAAATCAAGTAAGGCCCTATTCGAATATATTTTACACCACTTTTCTCCAAGAACAGCCTTAAGGACCAATATTATAAACTGGACTATCCGTTTTTGTGTTAATAGAAATGAGATTGCTGAGCTTAAGAATATCCTCAAGCTTCCATTTACGAATGAAGAAAAAAATAATGCTTTTGACTTTATCTGTTGCGTTTCAAAATATGAGCTGAATAAACCCAACTCAAAATTTAATAAACAAAGCATCGGGCAGGATTTCATCGACCTCATGGCCTCGGGCAGAACCATGAGTAAGTTGTATAAAGAAACCATCAAAAACATTTCTGATAATGTGCTGAATGAGGATGTGCAGATTATGTTGCATATTATTGAATGTAATATCTCGTTAATCGATATAGATAAAGCATCTCTGGTGAATACCATGCAGTTACTAAAGCGCAATTATAAAAGATTAAATGAGCTTTTCCCTATTAATCCTTACGATTTAATCTTATACTTTTATAATAATTTAATTAATAAGCCCAATGAAGGTGGCGCTCTGGAAGATAAAATTATTAAGCTTTGCCATCAGATCGACCGGACACCACCACTAAAAAATGAAGCATTAACTACGATAGAAATACTATCTTACAGACTGGTACTCACTGCGCTATTTACACAGAAAAACTATGCAGAGTGCCACCGCTTTATCATGGCTATTTTAAATAAATATCCAAATATCTTCTACCTCCGGAATTCTGTATTTTCCCCTTTTCTACTGATTCATTTAGGCCACACTTATCTTAAACTTAACTATTATAAAAAAGCACAGAGAATTGTAGCGTTTATAGAGAAAATTATAGCAAACGATTACACGTACTACACTAAATTTATCTCTGTTAGTTTTTTCGTTTTCAAAGCCAGTTTCTATAATTGTATTCACGATTACGAAAAGGCTATTGTAAAAAGCAATTTGGGTTTAGAAATTGCCGCAAAAAACGATTTTAAAATGATGGAAGTGGCACTTTACCTGCTTAAAATAGATGCGCTCAAACATTCTGAGGTTTTTGAAGAAGTATCTAACGTGATTAAAGAATTGTTAAACTTTTTGGCATATCACAAAATTTCCATGCCGGATTACACGAACCTAAATGGCGGAGACTTTGAGCAAACCTTTAAAGTGCTAAAATCATATCGAAAATAAAAAGCCTGTTGAGGATAGTCAACAGGCCTTTACCAAATCTTTATTTAATTAAATTGTAGAGTTCATCCAATTTAGGCGATAATACAATTTCTATTCTTCTGTTTTTACTTCTGCTTTCTGCATTGGTATTTGCACCTAAAGGCTGGAACTCACCTTTTCCGGTTGCGGTCATCCTTACACTTTCTACCTTCTCACTTTCAGTTAAATAACGCACAACTGATGTGGCCCTTAATACACTTAAGTCCCAGTTATCTTTAATTTGACCAAGGTTATTAATTTTTTGATTATCGGTGTGACCTTCCACCGCAATATTAATTTCGGGCTGTTGCTTTAATACATTTGCAAGTTGAGTTAAAGCTTGCTTGCCTTTCTCATCAATAACAATACTTCCCGAAGGGAATAATAGCTTATCTGTTAGAGAAACATATACTTTACCATTTTTGATTTCTACAGTTAAACCGCTTTTAGTGAAGCCCAATAATGCCTGCTGAAGTTTTTCTTTTAAAGAGTTGGTGGCTTCATCACGCTTACGCAATACCTCTTCTACCTCCTTCAACCGTTTTTCTCTGGCGGCTAAATCACCAGATAGTTTAGTAATTTCGCTGGTGGAGTTATTTTTAAGTTTTTTATAATTTGCATCAACTTCATTGTAGTTATTCTGCAAATCCCTTAATTCTTCAGCCATTAAAGTAGTGTCCTTTTTAAGCCTTGTTACTTCTTTCTCCAGGTTTTCTATTTTAACCAGCCCCTCATTAAATGCAGTATACAACGAATCTTTACTTCCCAGCAATGCCTTATACTTTTTAGGAGATAGCACCACGCAGGAGGTAAGCGATGAAATAAACAAGAGAACGGCAAAAGCAAAGAAGGTATTTTTCATGTGTAGGATCAGGTATTTAGTATCAGATATCAAGATATTAGTATCAAGACGGAGTGTAATTTGATTATGGGTTTAATGCGTTTCTCAAAAATACAACTAATGGTTGTATCGTTTTAAAAGAACTTATCAACTTATTAACGAGTGTTGGCTTAAAAAATTCTTCATCAGCCAATTCCATTGTAGCTTCGAAACTTTTAAGTTTCAAAAATTCGATATTGGGATCTGCGGGATCATAACCTTTGGGTGCATTTTTTAAAGCGTTTGATGTACCTAATTTAAAACTGCTTTTAAAATCTTTATTATTGATAATATCTTTGAATTCATTGATATTATAATCTAGTTCCTGCCTGATGAGTTTAAGATCTGGTGCTTCAGGCATCCAATATCCACCGGCAATAAAACTCTTCCCTGGCTGAATATGCAGGTAGTAGCCAGGCTCGTTCCCTCCTTTACTTTTTGCCGAAAACCAAATGCCAAAATTATTTTTATAAGGATCTTTATTTTTACTGAAACGAACATCGCGGTAAATGCGCATCAGGCTTTTCTTCGCATCAGTTTCCGCAGAAATTAATGGGTCTGCTTTAGATAGTTCAGTAATTAGCGTAGAAACCAGATTTAAGGTGTCCTGCTTTGCCTCTTCATACCGGGCTTTATTTTCCGCAAACCACTCCCGGTTATTGTGGTTGGCAACATCTTTTATAAATTTTAATGTTTCTTTTTTTAACATCGCTGAAATTAAAAAATAATATTTTCAAATGATTGATCGTTCATGGTTTATAGGTTGCCATCCATTGAACAGCTTACCTTACTAACCTTAGACTTCGGACTCCCGACTTCGGACTCCCGACTTCTGACTTCTTTACTTCTGACTTATTTATCGTAATATGGCTTATACTTGATGTTAGGCGATAAAACGTGAAGCAGTATAATTCTGGAATATCGGTAATTTAAAGGATAGAGTATAAAGCAGCCGGCAAAAATTACAATCAGATAATGCCAGAAGGTATCATCTGTTAATGGGCCAAAAAGAAGATAGGTAGCAAAACTGGCCATCAACATTTCAATCACATTCATGGTATAACTTACATACATAGCGGCATAAAAGTAACCCGGTTCAATTTCAATCCGCTGTGCACAATGACTACAAACCTCTTTTGTATGCTGAATATTCCAACCGTACATACTGCCTGTAAAAATATCACCTCTACGGCAATGCGGACATTTACAATGTATAATAGCGTAAAGCTTGGATGTTCCCATTAATAATGTCCTTTTACAGAAATAATATAAACAATATCTGAAGAGACTTCATAAACTAAACGATGTTCATTATTTATTCTTCTCGACCAGAATCCGGAAAGGTTATGTTTTAAAGCCTCTGGTTTGCCTGTACCTTCAAATGGATGTTCAGAAAGTTCGGTTAATAAATTCAGGAGTTTCTTTAAAACAGCCTTATTACCTGCCTTTTTATGATCATCTATCTCACTTTTAGCTTGATCGGAAAAATCCAGATGAAAACTCATTATAAACCCAATAAAGCTTTCAGATCTTCCTTTTCTACTCTTGTTACCTTACCAGCTACAACCTCTTGTTTACTCCGTTTGATTTTGTTAACAAATTCTGAGTTATATGGTGTTTCAGTTACTTCAAAACTTATTTCCAGGGCTTTAGCAATAGCTTTTAAAGCTGTTAATTGTACTTCATTTTTAGGGTGTAAAATAAGTGTTTCCATAAGTACAAACTTACATATTCAACGAATTGTGTTTAAAATCAACTGCTAGTTTAAATTAAATGGTTCTTTCTTCATATCAAGATGGACGTTTTTCTTGCGATATTTTTTATACCAAACCACACCAACCACAATGGCCATGAGGTACGGAATGGCCAGAAGATAAATTACACCAGTGTTTAAACCGGCAGAAACAGTGTTACCGTTTTTATTACCCTGCTCTGCATTGATACTGCACATGGCGCACTGGGCGTTCGCTTGTAACACCGTTACAAAGTTTAGCGCCGCCAGAAATAAGACAAAAATAATTTTCCTTTTCATGTTCACAAATATACTGATTTAACGACTGGAGGAGGTTAAAAATTATGTCATAAAATCGGCTTTTAAAGGTTTCGTCTACCAAAAAACCTTCGTGAACTTCCAAAGGAAAATATGTAGCCGCTGAAAAGGTAACCATATAGGGAAATTTTCCTAATTTTCTGTATCCATAGGCTTGTTTCTATTACAACTATGCAGCAGCAACTAAATTAGAGCATTCCTACTATTAGATTACCTTTTAAACTTATTAGCTATTCAATGTTTTGTAACTATTCAACCAGATAGAATTATATTAACTGGTTGCCTCAAGAAATGAAAGCCAATATACGACCTCGAAGTGAAAATACCTAGATAGGACGTGTAATGCAAATTGTGTCAGTTCAGATTGATTTGCCAATAAATACACAATTAAATAAATACCTCTTCAAAATAGAGGCGTTCTGTAATGGAATTTGATATAAAAATACTTAGATCTAATTCTACCACCAATTAGGTATAGGAAGTTCTTCAAATTCTCGCCAAGGTTTTATTAATAAATAATTTACGGCTTCTTTGCCAATGCCTATTTTCATAACGTTTCCATCACTGAAAGCGTAAACATTATCTAATTCATCAATTGCTAAATACGAAGAACCATCTATATTGCCTATAGGTATAATACTTTGACAACCTATCAATTTTGGGTAGTCTTCAATAATACATAATCATATCGAATAGCTTCTTTTATGTCAAAATTTATTTTTCAGTTATTTTCATTAACATCAATATCTAAAAATAAATTTCCAAACTCTTTGTAAAATCGAATAAAAGAAGACGATAGAATATACCCTCTTTTCTCTAAAATTTCTATATCACTATCTATTTTTATACTTCTATTGGGATACCAACCTGCTTTTTTAAGAGTATCTATTATTTGACTTTCCATAATTAAACTTTTTATGGCTTCCTTATTTTAAAATGCATTTAGAAGTTCTAACGCTATTCTGTCAAAATCTACCAATTATTATAATTATCAATATCAGTTAATACAATAACTTGTGGAAAATCATTTTCAATTTCTTTAATTGTTGTTAGAGTAACTTTTACCGAATTTATAGTTTTTTCAAACTTCAATAGTCCTTTTTGTTTATTATAAAATAATCCAAATTCCTCATCTTCTTCGGTTTCAACAAAGCCCAATAGAAAAGTTGTATCTAAATTCAAATCCTCATCTAAAGCAATATTTCGAATATCTTGCCATTCTGTTAATAAAAGATTAGTTAGTTCTTTTACTTCTTGTTTATATAAATTAATATCTAGCATATTACTTCTTATTAGAGCCTGTTTAAATTTTAATTCAAATTAATTTTTTAGAAGGCAGAGACACGTTACTTGAGAATAACCAAATTTTCTCTCCACACACCATTATTAAAATCTATAAATTTTTTAAACAGTTTCTTAATTCTTTAGATTCAGGATGATCTAATTGTTATCGCTATGTACCTATTCTTATGAATTCCGTTCATAAACTTAAATACATACATTAATATTCAAGAAAAAACCAATTGCTCAATTAAAAGAGTTGATGGGTATATAATTCATAGGTTCATCAAATTTTCCTTTCCAACTTTCATTTGGCAGGTACTCTTTAACTTCAATATCGTAAAATCCATTAACGTAAATTTTACTGTCAAAATCAATAAAAAATGTAATTCTGGAATCTTCCGAAGAAAAATTATCAACTATATTGATATATTCAGTATTTGAAATTTTGTCCTCTTCAATAGCATCTAAATATTCTTGTATTTTATTATCAAGCACATTTAAAACACCTTGTCTAAAATTTTTAAAGCCGCTTTCATTTAACTGAATAGTTGGATCATATTTTACATAGTTTAAAATCCACCATGCAATCGGCATTAGATATAATGTAAATTCATTGTTATATTTTATACAACCTAATATAAAATTTTGTTTAAATTTTTCTTTAAATGTTTTCATCCAACTTTAGTTTTTAGGGTTGTTCAATTTTTCCACTTCCTTTTATAGCTTGAGCTTCGATTTTTTTTATATATTCTTCTGGCAATCCAAAAGCACCAGATGATTTACTTGGATCTGAAATTTGAGGTTTATTCATCTTTTAAACAAAGTCCGGCATAGAATCATTTTAATCGTTACTCTTTATCCAAATTATTGTTTTTCATAAAATCACGTAATTTTTTCAGATAAGTAAAAATCTCTTCATTAGAAAAGCTGACTTTGGAAAATATTGGAGAAATACTTTTAAAATCATAATTTGGGTTAGACATTGCCCATTCAAGAGCTTCAAACTGTTTTGTTCTTCTTTCGAAATCATAATCTCTTCTAAACAGGATAACATCTGTTGTGTCGTAGGTGATGTCTTCTATTTGTCTTTCTGTAATAAGACGATACATGGGTATAATTAATTGTCCTTTCATAATTGTATTTTAATAACCTTCTATTTTTATATCTGTTATATCTACTTCTCTACTTTTAAGTTCTTCAAGTACCTGAGCATTTGTTCTTTGATCAGGTTGATAATGACCACTTCGATTCGAAATTTCCGTTACCTTACCATTATCTACAACAATTTCTCCAGCTCCGGCAACAGGTTTGCCACCACCCAAACTAGAGTGATGAAATTCTCCCACAGCATGGGTTTTTGACGCATAGATTCGTCCATTTTCGTCCATTACAAAAATGGATTTTCCTTTACCACTATGTGCTGTTCCTGCATTTTTAGTGTCGTACAAATTACCCTTCGCATCAACTATTTTTCCATCTTTAACAAAAAGTTCATATGGAGCCTTTTCTGCAGCAGACAAATATTTAACTTTAGTACCAAATGGTTCTACCCAACCCTCACCCAGTTCTTCCCCTATATAATCATTCTCTAGTGCTTTAGTTTCATATACCGATTTCTCATGCGCCCCATTACCCTTTTTCTGGCTTTTTAGCCTTTCTCTAAAGTCTCTAGCTGCATTTTTTGCTTTTATAAGTTCATTGGCTACTTTCTCACCTGCATTCTTCCAACTATCTACTGCTGCATTTCCTTGTGCCTTTACATCAGCCAGCCCATTGGCATCTTTGCTATTCCTTCCAGCAGGTATGCCACCTAGACTTAATAATAGCGCTATGCTTTGAGGATCTCTTTCGGTAACGGCATGATAAGCTGCCATCTCTGCAAACCCAAAGCTTTTACCTGCATCTGTAAATACTTCTTCTGCATGAAAACCCTCTGTACTGGAATTAGAATAGGCACTAAAACCACCCCATGCGCCAAAAACTGTACGCCCTGCAAAACCAGCCACAGAAACAGTCTTTAAATAATTTACACCAAAATTAGCAAAAAACTGTAGTGGTTTGGTAATCAACATTCCTGCTCCTCTAAATGCATATACATACATAAAGCCTTCGAGACCTGTCATTAAGGTGTTTCCTGCAAACAGAACCAGTGCATGAAATTCACTTTTTACATTAGGTACGTAGGTTATCTGGCCTGAAAATGCATTACAGATCATGTGTACACCGGGTTTGTTTGCCACGGCATTGTGTTCCCCTAATTGCGCATCAGTTTTTATAGCCACCCAAACCCGCATAATTGCCGCCATATCTCCACACATTGCAGCACCCAATGCAGCCCCAACACCAGCTCCAATTATGGCTGCTAAAAGTACCCATCCTGCAGGGCAGGATAATAATAATGCTAATGCAGCAGCAACAATGGCATATAGCAGTGCAACCCATTTACAGGAAAAATCGATAGCGTAACATTTTAAGCTATATTCGGTTAAGTAGTACTTGCCGTCTTCTCTCTTAACAATGTTTTGATTACTCTTCATCGATGCGGGTTTTAGCCCACCGGAGCATACAAAGTAATGGCTTTCATCAAATATCTCATCCATAATTAAGGCATTTGTATGATCTGAAACTTTAATTTATGGTATAGCAAACTGGAATTGACCGTTTCTTCCAGATTAACGTAAGCTTCTTTTATAAAACCTGTTACCGGATCAAATTTATATTCTCCCTCAATTTTAAAATTTGGCGTAAATGGTATTCCTGTTAAAAAGGGCATTTTTCCATAGGCTTGATCAAGCCATTTATTATCTGGCTTAAAAAAACCATTTACCGACATCGTAATGCCGTCTGAATTGGTTTTTGCTTCGTAATCCATCTGCCAGTTTATCTGGTTTGATCGAAATGCATTATCTCTTTTGATCTGCTTTCTACGTTGAAAGGAATGTCCGTAATTTGCCAAATCGAAAAACAGAAAGAAAAACTCCTGCTCATTAAGCATCTGTTTCCAGAAGCTTTGATTATTCATTGTTTCATCATTTAGCTTGAAGAAACTTTCTATATCTGTACCCTCATTAAAATAGGTTACCAGTTCGTTTTTGATCTTTTTCCACTTCTGCTGTAAAAAATCTAAATTTTTAATTTCGATTATTTCACCTGACTGATTAATAACCGCTTCAAACTCGTCATATAATTTTTCAAGCTGTCTGGTTACCAGAAACATTTCTTTGAAGCCCTGATTGTTACAGGAGATCATCTCTTTATCATAACTGATCAGATTTAAAAGAATCTCTCCGTCGTCAAAAATATTCTTTAAATGAAAGATTAGATTGTTTTCTACCTTGCTCGTAGTATTCATGGAGTTAATCTGCAATTCTCCAACAAGAGTTATTTTATATTTTTGGATTCCAGTTTTCCGAAAATTTATCGTTTTTCTTAAAATTTCGTTTTCAGTTTTTTTAGATGCATTATCTTCTGAAGGATTGTCGGTATTTTGGTCATCCTTATCATCAAAAAATAGAAAGCTGAATTTCTTTTCATTTGGTTCATTCATATTCTTTTTTTTAATTGATTATAATTTTTCCACCTGCCCAGTTTCCTTTTCCTTTGATTTGAACATCACCACCACTAATTTCAATGTTCGCGCTAGATAATGATATTTTATCAGCAGTAATCTCAATCATTGACCCTGCTACAACGAGGGAGATATTTGTCTCTCCGGTAATTGTTAAATTCCCTGCATTGTCCATTTTAACCACACTTTTTCCCTCACCCACATTAATGGTTTTGGTTGTTGCAGCATTGGTGGTGGCATTACCTGCCCCATCAAAATGAAGGTTAGCGCTTCCTTTGTCCATTAAATTTATGCTGCCATCATTATCATTTAACAGCAATTTATTACCACTTCTTGTTGCAATGCTTTTTAGGTGGTTTTCATTCGATCCACCAGAGCCATTCTTACCATGGAAGACAGACCCCAGGACAATTGGGCGCGCAACATTGCCCTCTTCAAAAGCAATCACAACCTGATCTCCTTTTTCAGGCACAAACGCAAAACCACGGTTCTTGCTTACCTTCTCACTGCTCCCTGCATCTGGCGTAATTACCCTCAGCCATTCGGTAACGTCATTTGTTTTACACTCCCATTTAAATTTCACTTTGATGCGGCCATTTCCCTGCGGATCAGCATTGTCGATCACATCGGCTAGTTGCATGTCAGGATTTGGCTTATCATAATTTTTAACCAGAATCCGTTCGGTGTCAGAGACCACACCTTCGAAAGTGTTGTGATATTTACCAGTTCCATCCAGGTTATGGGTAATGCTCGTAATTAAAAATCGACCAAGGCTTTCAGTCGCGAATGCAACGTCTTGCCTAATGCTCATGGTAATTTCAGCCAGTGTACCGATGCCGAGTTCACAATTATCTCCACTAGCATTTACTTTTAAAAGTTCGCTGATATGTGCCTTTTCTTCGTTTTCTACATGGCTTTTAATGTCGCTGCTATTATCAACCCTGATCATGGATGGCTGATTAAAGGTTTTGCTGTACATTAGGTTTGATGCATTTATCGCATGTGCCAGATCAGGATTGCCATTTGCTTTACCACTGCTTTCGCTTTGCAGCATTTCATCCTGCTTAGGGTTATAGGCAAAACGTTTGTTTTTAATGGGCGAAACCTCCATGGCATATTGCAGGTTGTGTACATCCCTGCCATAAAACAGCGCGATATCCTTCTGATCGTCTGGCTTCCCGAAATTGAGTTGCTGACCATCATAATACAACCATTCATGGTATTCGCCCGATAAACGGTTCAGAAATTCCCAATCGCTTTCCTTATACTGTATCAGGTAATCAATAGTGGATTGGCGGCTGGCATTCGCAACAATTTTCAAATCGTTGGCTGGCGTATCATTGGTGGCTAGTTTCACAATCGTATCCAAATCTTTATCCAGATAAGAACCCAAATCTTCGCCACGATCTATTAAAATCGTCGGACTATACCCGCTCACAATTAATACGCCATGATAGCCATGGCTTTGAGCCAGCTCAACCCTTGTGACCAAACCCATAAAATTTTGAAGATGCTCCTGGGAATAACCAAAAGACGCAGTTAAGGTTTTCCCTACAAAACCGCGACTATCATCCAAATTAATTAAACCCGGTGCACCCATTTGATCGTGGTTAAACCGCAATTCGAAATAATGGTGACTGTTAAATGCCTGTTGCAGGCTGAAGCTGGCGAAATGAGTAATGGCCTTATCTTCTATGTTAATGTCGGTGATGAGTTTCTGTTCCATATTTATTTCAAGCTTGGTTGGAACAATGATGAGAAAACCTCATTCTTTTTTGTTGTTCCATCTACCAGTGTAAAATGAAATGCAAGTCATTTCATGTGCAAGTGAGGTTCTATATAAAATCTAATATCCAACTGATGACCGTTGGAAAAAAAATGTAATAGGGATGCAATATCTGGTTAAAGGGGACATGAGTAGCGGGTTAATTTAGATAAGCATTATCGATAGATAAAACTAGATGTGTAAACTAAAAAGAGACTGGCATTACCAGTCACTTTTTAATTTATAATATTTTGAAAATTATGCTTTTGGCCAGTCATTCTCGTGTTCTGCATTACCCAGCTTCAGTTTTCTGGCTGATACCACGAAAGTAAGCGTCATTGGGGTATTGTCATTTACGGCAATACCTTCGCTGTATTGAACGATGTAACCATCTTCGAAAGTTAGTTCCTTCATCTTGGAATCTTCTTCCCCTTTTTTGAAGGTAATGGTTCCTGATTGTGGTTTGTACTGGTTGTTTACCATTGATTCAATCACCGAAGTATCTTCAGTTGATTCGATTTCAATGTTGATTGTTCCGCCATATACACCTGATGATGGACGACCTTTTGCATCTACATCTCTGTTTAATGAAAAACTGCACTGTAATACATCAAATTCTTTCGAACCTAATGTTAATCTGGTTTTAAATGCCATAATAATTTCTTTTAATAATGAAAAATAAATGTTTTTGAAGTAATTAAAGGTTGAATTGGTTAGCGGGTTAGCAGTTTAGACAATTACTAATCAATACTAAATTTTAAGTGGTTAGCGGGTTAGATTGATTTCTAAACTATCCTAAACCCTAACCAATACTAAACGTTTACGTGGTTAGCAAGTTAGATCGATTTCTAACCTATCCTAAACCCTAACCAATACTAAACGTTTACGTGGTTAGCAGGTTAGATCGATTTCTAACCTACCCTAAACCCTAACCAATACTAAACGTTTACGTGGTTAGCGGGTTAGATTGATTTCTAAACTATCTAAACCCTAACCAATACTAAACGTTTACGTGGCTAGCAGGTTAGATCGATTTCTAAACTATCCTAAACCCTAACCGATACTAAACATTAAGTGGTTAGCAAGTTAGATTGATTTCTAAACTATCCTAAACCCTAACCAATACTAAACGATTAAAGAGGTTAGTGAGTTAGAAGTATGTATCTAAACAATCCTAACGCTCAACCCTAACCAATGCTAAACTTTTCAAACCTACGCCTTCGGCCAATCGTTTAAATGCTCTGCGTTTCCAAGTTTCAGCTTTCTGGCTGAGATCTGGAATTTAAGCGTCATCGGGTGATCGCCGATAATGTTGATCCCCTCGGAATACTTTACAATGTAGCCATCTTCAAAATCAACTTCTTTCATTTTGGCATCTTCTTCAGATTTCTTAATCAGAAGCGTTCCGGTAATGGGCTTGTACTGGTTATTTACCATTGCTTCGATAATGGAGGTGTCTTCGGTTGACTCGATCTCAATATCAATGGTACCGCCGTAAACTCCAGAAGAAGGTCTTCCTTTAGCGTCTACATCGCGGTTTAACGCATACGCGCAATGAAGTACATCGTACTCCTTGCCCGAAAAATTCAATCTAGCTTTGAAAGCCATAGTTTTAGGGTTTTGGTTAAAAATTTGTTCTTTATAGCTTACGCTACTATGCTAAAAGTTAACCAAATATCAAGCCATCAATACTTTAAGTTAATAAAACGGGAAAGGGAAATATTACAAAAATTGGAAAAAATCGGAGTAATCGCCTTTTACGACTTATTGAAGCGAAACTATTAGCAAAACAAATGTGTATAAGTTTTACAAAAATTTTATTGATTAACATACATGACTTAAAAGATAAGCACACAAAAGCGTAGTAATTCCACACAAATTGTAACACTTTAGGGAATATTTTCTACAATAAATCTAATATAATGAGATTTATGATATACTGATTTAACGATTGGAGGAGGTTAAAAATTATGTCATAAAAAAACCCTCGCTGATGAGCGAGGGTTAGTTGAGAGACAATTAATGAAATTAATTTAAAATAAAGATCCGGAAAAGGTGAAATTCGGATTTTGTACGCTTCTAAACTGTCCTAGAATTTCACCCGTTGTCGGGTTTGTAAAATATGAAAGCGTAAAAGTATCTGCATTAATCCGTTGTGTAGTTAACGGAGCCATTTGCGTTACAATTAATGAAGCATTTCCAGTTGGCGCAATGCCAGTGAATTTATAAAGGCCAGCAGTTGTTTTTGTAAATGTATAAGAGAAATCGGCAACAAATCTATTTGCACCCTGATAGATATCGGCACTCAATAACATGGTATTATTAATGGTATTGAAATTAAAAACCATCCTGTCTAATCGCAGATTATATCCAGATGCTAGGGTTCCTGCAGCGGCAGCGGCTCTGCGGGTAACAAACTCTGTTCCCCAGCCAGGATAATTTGTAGCGTTCGGAACCACTATTGCAGAATACTGTATCCCGATTAATAAATGTAATGGATAGAGCGAAGTTGGAGAAGACAAAACTTCAAGTCTTGCTCCATCTACTGTGGTAAAGAATAGGTTTTTTACCGGGTCCCAGGTGAGTTCTTTTATAGATTTACCTTTGTAAATTAAAGCTTCCTTAAATCTAATACCCGTTAATGTGAATGCAAATCCCGTTGAAGCAGTACTTACACCTCCACTTCCATCATCCCAAATGAGTGTGATTACTTTTTGATTATAATTAATGGAGGTTTGAACTTTTATTGCATCCACTAATGTGAAGTACAGGTTATTGTTATTGTCCACGTAATCAACTGAAGTTAAAATAGAATTGAGTAAGCCTTCAGCATTATAGAGATTTTTCTCTGCCAAAGTAGCCTTTACCAACACCAGTTTACTTTTCAGCAATTTACCAGTAAGCATAATGGAATCACCCACCTGCTTATCAAATGTAAATTCGAAATCGGAAAAAGAACCCCAGCCGGCAACACCTCCAAAAGTACTTGGATCAGGGTCGGCCAGAATATGCAGATAGCTATAAGTATCGAAGGATAATGTTGGGTTTTGTAATGCTTTTACCCTGAAGGTACTCTCCATACTTTCTCTAGCCGGATCAACATCCAAATCAGCATACATGCTAACTTTATTGTCTTTGGTAAAATTGAAGTAGAACGAATAACCTGCTCCGCCTTCCGGGTATAAAAATGCCTTCCAGCCATTGGTGCTTCCGGTTAATTCGTTGGTGTATTTGTTTACTGCCGCGGTAGTTCTTTCTTCTGGTCTTTCACCATCTATCAGTACCTCTTCCTTTTTACAGCCCGTAAACAAGGCTAGAGATAAGAGTGTATATATTAATATTTTTTTCATGTTAATTCCCTCTTAAGTTATTGACCCATTGTACCATAAAAATATGAATTGGCATTAGTGGTTTTATAGAATGCACCTAATGAACCTACAAAGCCGATATTTCCCGGAATAATTTGATTAATCCAGTTAATTCTAAATGTTCCGGTTGTTAAATATGTATTTATGGAAGACACCCCTGGTCTTAAGGTATTCATATTACCATAGGTAGCAGCAGTGGGCTGTGTAGCATTCAAAGTTATTAAAGCCACTCCGGTCGTTCCGTTTACTACCATAGTATAGTCTGCATCTGCTTGTACAGCAGCACCAGTCGCATTGAGATAGTTATATCTAACCGTAAGTAAATTATTTGCCCCAAAAATTAATTGCATATTGATTAACTGCCTACCTGCTCCTCCAATTGCAGGTACAGCTGTTTTTGCTGTATTCCATGCAGCTAAAAATTCAGCAGACTGGTTCGGATCTACTGATGGGTTGGTTAATAGCGTTGTATAACCAATTCCCGGGCCTAGCATTCTATGTAAAACCGGAGGCGAAATTTTGAAAAGCGCTTTCTGTACCTCCCCTTGTAACTGATAGAAATCAATATTAAATGCGGTTTTGAAATAATCTACTACATACTGCTCCTTTTTCTTCAACTTAACCTGAGCATCGGCCGGTAAGGTGGCTACAATTGCATTATATTGAACCCGTCCCATCATCAACATATTAGATGACTGTTCTGCAAAATCTTCTCCGGGAGAAACCCTTGCATATTGCGTAATGAAACCTAAAGAATATGCTTCTGCTAAAGATCTCTGTGTCCAGTTGGCTTCATAACCACCCCGGGAAACGGTTTGATATTCCGTAGAGAAATCAACAGTTTGATTTAATATATGCGTATACTCATGTTGAATAACCTGAATCATCTGCTTTACTGCAGCCAGACTCGTTTTATCAAAAGAGTTAATCACATAAAGAACAATTTTTCTTCCACCTTCAGCAGTTCCCAAAGTGATGGTTCCATTACTGTTGTATTCTGCACTACCTGCTAAAACAAACTGCTTTGGGGATATTTTCTTTATAAAATCTGCCCCTCCTGCAGCTTCGAAAGGCCTGATCCATACATCGCGAACCATTTCCATTGCAGGAATAACCTGCTCAACTACTGGTGGCGTAATGTTTTTTCCGGAAGGCAGTTCAAAGCGATCAAATCTATATTTCGCTTCAATATTGTACGGATTTAAAAAGTTTTGGTCTAACCAAATGTCTGTACTGTTTTTATTAGTAATAATGTTTTGATCAATAGCATCTAAATTCGCATTCAGCGTTTCTTCTTTTTTACAAGATGCAAGGACTGTTAACATGGTTAATGCAACAAATCCATTTTTTAATATCTTTTTCATAATTATCTTGGATTTTGGGCTATACCAGAAAGTGTAACCTGATTCGGTAACTGAAATAACTTACGTGGATCATCTTCTGTAAGGGTAATCGTTTCAAATGAACCATTAACCTTATACACCCTGTGCTGCACCGGCAATTTGTATCTTAAAATGTCAAACCATCTCAGTCCCTCTTGTGTAAATTCCTTCTTTTTGAAATCTAATATTGTAGCGATTAAACCTGCTTTTGGATCAGCTACACCATAAAAGGCAGCAATTTTCGCCAAGGTAACAGCATGTGTTGTTGAATTATAATTTAAGATCCTTGTACTACAATAGGTATTTAAATCTGCGAGAGCGGAAGCATTTTGTCCGGCAGATGCATAAGCTTCAGCCCTATTTAATAAAGCTTCATCTGCAGTTAATACTGGCACGATGCTATATGGGAACCCAATTGTAGCGTTCGGGCTTGTTCTTACAAAGTATTCATTCCACTTTAACATCGTATAATGTGGCACTCCATAATAGGCAGATTTGTAAGCCCAACGTGCTCCGGTAACATTTGGCGTAAACATTTCATCGTTTTGAATCTGGCCAAAACCATATCTAGGCGAGGTTGTCCTTGCCCATGCTGACGCTGTTTCTATTAACAATAAGGTTGATGGTTCACTAGCCTGGGTAAAGTTGATGACCTGTTCATCTAAAGTGTAAGTATTGTATCGGGTGTTCCATGGCCTGAGGATTGTTGCAAAAGCATTACCTGGCGAAACTGCGCTTGCATACTGAATCACTTTTTCATAATCCTTCTTGAACAAGAAAAACCTTGCTGCAAATGCATTTGCAGCTGCTACGTTGAAATGATATTTGGCTACTTTATAAGCTGTATTCCTGATTAAAGGTAAGCCTTCCAGTAAATCTTTTTCAATACTGGCATAAACGGAAGCAACTGTACCCCTGTTGTATTGAGCAGAAACCACTTTCTCTGGCGTGGTAACATAAGGAATACCAGGAGAATCATTACTTCCTGCCGGATCATAAGCCTTTGAATATAAGGTCACCAGCATAAAATGAGCGTAAGCACGGGCGACCAATGCTTCACCTTTGTATGGAAGTACAGCACTTCCTAAATTGTTTAGTTCAATTGCTTCTAATGCCGCATTTGCTGCCGCTATAGCTTCATAACAAGAATTCCAATATTGTGTTGGCGTATCTTCGACATTATCATCATTATCCAACCAATAGTATGGCTGCGTAATCGTTCTGCCTTCTGTACCGATTCCAGGACCTTTATCTTCAGCATTATCAGAAGAAGTTTCCGTAAATGCGATGTAATTACCTTCGGGGTAAGCACTGGTAAGCAATTCCGCAACCTTTTCAACAGTATTTATTTGAGTTCTTTGATCTGGAGCCTGCTCTAAAAACTTTTTACATCCAGTGGTAGATATAAGTGCTAAAGCAATGATCGATATATATATTTTTTTCATGATATTTTATTTAGAATCCTACCTTTAGAGATAATGTGAATTGACGAGGTATTGGCAAGGCTACACCTCCCGATCCAAAGAATTCAGGATCCTGACCGTTCAATTTTTTATCGGAATAGATTAAGAATAAATTATTACCAACAGCACTAATTGAGGAATTAGTTAAGCCTAATTTTTTGGTATACTTACTTGGAATATTATAACTTAAGATAATCTGTTTCATCCGAACAAAGCCACCATCTGCAACACGTTCTGTAGAATAATTATAGTTATTATAAGCATAATTGCTACCAAAGGCCTGCGCTTCCAATACATCTAAAATAGATGGAACATTCGTTAGTAACTCATCTCCTTGCATTTCCCAGCGACTTAAAAAAGCCTTTGGCATTGCATCAAGATCAGTATAACTTGTTTTAAAAGATGGTGTTAAACGCACTTTATTTCCAGCAGCAAACGTAACCAAAGTTGATAAGGTGAAATTTTTATACCTGAATGTATTGGAGTAACCACCGGTATATCGCGGATCAATTGGTCCTTCATACTTTAAGTATTTAATTACGTCACTTTGCAAATAAACATCACCACTAACAATGCCTTCATCATTAATAAATTTTGGAGAACCGTTTAAAGGATCTAAACCCTTAAAATCAAGCGAAAACAAACCCCTTTGAGAATAACCCTCGAGTGGACCACCATCAGGACCAATTAAACCGAAAATAGAGGGTTGGTTTTTTAGGTTGGTAATCTCGTTACGGTTGTAACCAAATATTAATTGTGTAGACCAGTTGAAATCGGAAGAAGTAATCACTTTTGCGCCTAATGCAGCTTCTATACCTTCTGATTTCATATCAGCATAGTTTGCTTGTTTAATTGCTTCTCCACCTATACCTGAAGTTCTAAAAGCGCCTATCAAATCAAAACTTTTTCTCTTATAGGCATCAACCGTTAATGTTAAACGCTCTTTAAACAAACCTAAATCCAGGCCAATATTTAATTCATTTAATTTTTCGAAGGTTAATTCAGAGTTTTCAAGACCTGAAATGTATAATTTCGTTTCTTTTTCACCTAAATACGGACGGCGGGTACCCATACTTTGTACCACTAAACTAGAGTTTGTTGCAGAGCCCATACTTGCCACCAAACCATAGGTTGCTCTCAAGGTAGCGCGGCTAACAATGCGTTTAAGCCGCTCGTTTTGCATAAAGTTTTCGGTATCGATATTCCAGGCTCCAGAAACATTCCAGGTAGGTAACCATCTTGCTGTTGGTGATTCTCCTAATAAATTCGAACCATCATAACGACCGGTAGCATTGATGCTATATTTTCCTTTATAGGAATAAGCTGTTCTTAATGAATAGTTTAAATAACGTTCATAACGATAATTCATGCTGTAGTAGTTAAAGCCACCTTCAACATTTTGTTTCACGATGTTCGGATCAATAAAAGGAACTCCCCCTTTATCATATTGATATCCATAACCATCGAAAATTTTGTTCTGACGATTAATGTAACGCATCTCCTGAGCTGCAAAAACATTGAATAAATGATCTTCATTAAATGTCTTATCGTACTCTAAACTGTTACGCACATAATAGTTAGTAATGTTATCATCGTTGGTTTTATAAAACCCACCATAAGGCAATACAGATACGGGTAAAGCATTTGGATTATCAGGATTGCGATATAAAAATTTATTACTATTTCTCACAGTTGCATCATCAGGACTGATACCTGCACGGTATGCCTGCGCCATGTTGGAGTTTTCAGTAATTTTATGCTCCTGACTGGTTTTAGCAAAACGATAAGCCCCGTCAAATGAATATTTTAAATTTTTGGTGATTTTGTATTTTACCCCCCCTTGTACTTTAAAATCAATAAGTCCAAGCTCCAAAGTATTATTCTCTAATTCATTAAGAATATTAAATGGGGCATAATTTTGAGTGAAGAACTCTCGATTGCCATTCGCATCATAAGGTGTTAATGCGCGACTGGTATTTAAGGCATAGCTAAACGGATTAATATCAAAATCACGATCGTATGTGCCATAAACAGGATTACCGTTTCTACCCAAGGTACCTGGCGCTTGCTGATCGCGGATTGATCCTTGCGTAATTAATTCGAAACTTAGCTTGTTGTTAATTTCAAAATTTCCACGAAAATTTCCAGTGAACCTTTTTACCTGATCAGCAATTGTCCAACCGTTATCCTGTAAAAAACTTGTTGAGGCATAAATTTTTGATTTTTCAGTTCCTGTAGCTACACTAACTGAATGTTCTTGCATTAGCGATTGCTTAAATAATACATCGAACCAATCAGTATTGGCATTTGCGTAACGTTGCAAAAATTGTTTTTGACTTTGCGCATCGTTTTTTAAACCATAGGTTCCTGTTGCAGCATCATACTTATACATTTCGTTGTACATTTTGGTAAATACACCACCATTCGCACTACGCGATGAACTCGAGTGGTTTAACCAACCCTTATTTTGCATTTCCAGATAAACATTCATCTGATCTGCAGAATTTAAAATATCGAAATTATCATATGATGGTTTCATGTAACTGGAGAAGTTACCTGTATAGGAAATAACTGGTTTTCCATCTGTATTTCTTCCTTTTTTAGTGGTAATAATAACCACACCATTCATGGCTCTCGCACCATATTGAGCTGTTGCTGCAGCATCCTTCAAAATATTGAAACTCTCAATATCATCAGGATTAAGCCCTGCTACCGAAGATCCAACCAAAGTTGAAGGATCACCTGTAGACAATTGTTCGTTGGAAATATTGACTACATCTTCGAGTATAATCCCGTCTACTACCCATAATGGCTTATTATCACCAGAAATAGAGGTTGCGCCACGAACCCGAATTTTAGGTGCCGCACCAAAGGTTCCGGATACGTTTTGAACAGACACACCAGCCACGCGACCTTCCAGCATTCTGCTTACATCTGTAATACCATCTCTTTTTACATCAGAAGCCTTTAATGATGTAGCAGCCCCGGTAAATAACTTTTTATTCAATTCCTGGTAACCGGTAGATACTACATTAACTTCGCTAAGCTGTTCTGCATCCTCTGCTAAAACAACGTTTACAACTGTCTTACCATTAACAGGAACTTCCATGGTTTTATAACCCACATAACTAAAAACTAAAACAGCACCTTCTTTTACGGTGATGGTATAATCTCCGTTTGTAGTGGTAGATACTGCATTTGCGGCTCCTCTTTCTCTAACGCTAACACCCGGAAGTACAGCGCCAGACTTATCCTTCACCTTACCTGTAATCTTTACAGCAGCAAAGTAATCAACCACCTGATCTAAAATTGATTTATCCTCATGTTTAATCAGTATGGTCTTATCTTCAATAGTATAAGTTAAATCCCTACCGGAAACGATTTTGGCCATTACCTCGGCGATAGTTGATTTATTGAAGTCTGCATTAAATGTAGCTGTACTTTTGATCCTATTGGTTGATAATAAAACATCGTAACCAGATTGCTTTCTGATTTCTTTGATCATTCTCTCCAACGTAACATTTCTTTCCTTTAAGGTAATCAGTTGACCAAACGAAGCTGCACTAACCTGCATCAGGGAGGCAAGCAATATGACCGTAATTAACTTCATCATCAATAGCAATTTAGGTATGTAGCGGCGATGCGTACATAAAATTCTTATATAAATTTTGTACATTTAATAGTCTGTTTTTTTTTGCGGGACACAATATTGTTTAAGCGCATTTTGTGCCTTTCGCGGTTATCCAAGAAATAATTAATATTAAATCGATTCCGGTTTACCGGAATAGCCAGACAGATAAATTAAAGGGGTGTTGCAAGCACTCCTTTTTTTATCTCATTGGCTTTCGAACGTCAGTGCTGTTGTCGAAGTTTTTGCATAGTTTGTTTGGTTTAGGTTAAGGTTGATTGTTAATAGTATTTTTAGAGATAGCAGTTAGTTACTCTACCATCTTTTCTTCGTTAATCTTTGTAAACAATAAGCTTGTTTCCCTGCATTTCGAAACGAACTTCGCCGGTTTGTTCAAATTTTCTTAACACCTGAGAAATTTTATCAAATCTGCTTACTGTACCATAGTACATTACATCTTTGGCTTCTTTATCGGCATATTCTACTTTGACATTATACCACCGGGCAATTTTACGGAGGATACTCTCTTGCTTTTCGTTGTTAAACATAAAATATCCATTTTTCCAAGCTACAGATTCATCAGTATCTACCGCCTTAATTTTAATTCCATTTTCAGATAATACCGATTGCTGACCTGGTTTTAAAACCTGGTATTCATTTAAGTTCTGAATTGCTGAAATCCTTACACTTCCTTCCAGCAATGTTGTTTTAGTCAGACTTTCGTTCGTATAACTATTGATGTTAAAATGCGTACCTAAAACTTCTAATTTTTGTTTATCCGTTTCAACTATAAAAGGATGCTTGCTGTCTTTAGCAACCTCAAAGTAAGCTTCGCCTTTCAATTTGACTTTCCTAACGGTTGTTGTGCCAATGTTTAGTGGGTATTCCAGTGAAGAAAGTGCATTCAGCCATACCAGGGAACCATCAGGTAAACGTATTTGCCACTCTCCACCATTTGGCGTTGAGATCACATTAACCTGTTGATCATCCGCTATAGCACTATTTTTTTCAATATTATATACCAATTGTCCATTAGTGGTTTTGGAAATAGATAAGCCCGCTTCTTTAATCAAATCGCCATTAGCGATATCGTTTAAGGAAATTTTCCTGCCATTGGCTAGTGTTAAGGTAGCCTTATTCCCGCCAGGAGCAATATCCGTTAAGAAAACATGCTTTTTTGAGCTGTGGTTTTGAATGCGTAATGTTACGGTTAATGCAAGTGCGAGCACAGCTGCTGCAGCCAACCCCTTATAGTAGATCTTGATTGATCTTTTTTTAGGAGTCACCAGCCGATCTACCGATAAAATGTGATTAATTACCTGGTTCCATTTATCGAAGTCAACATTTTCCGAATCTGATGTGGCCTGAGTAGATTCAAATGCATTAAGCATATTGGTTATTTCTGCAGATACAATGGAGGGGTATTCGTCTATCAAACTAAGTAATTCAGTTTTCTCATCCGTAGCCAATTGACCAGACTCGAATTTTTTAACCAGAAATATTACTCTTTCTTCCATAGATCTTATACTAAGAAGCCAAGGAAATGATTTAGGACTATCGGAAAATTATTTTTTTATTGTTTTTTTTCAAAGATCTCTAGCAAAAACAATAAACTTAACGAAATACCATGCTGAATCAGGTTTTCCCGAATGGTTTTCAGGGCAATAACCAGGGCATTTTTAACGGTGCTCACTGATAATTCTAAAATCTCTGCAATTTCAGGAATAGTTTTACCCTCACCCCTGCTTAATTCATAGATTTTTCTTCTTTGTTGGGGTAATTTCCCTACTGCAGATGCAATTAATTTATTTATTTCATTCAGATGAATAGCATCCAGCGTAACATTATCAAAATCGGAGTGGCGGCTCTTTAATAAATCAATAGCCCTATCTTCTTTTAATTTCTTCCGAAGATAGCTCAGGCATTCATTAGATACATATTTATATAAGTAGGCTTTTACGTTTTCAACGTGTTCTAACTTATCGCGGTTTAGCCAGATCCGAAGAAAAGCATCCTGAATAACTTCTTCTGAAGCATGTTCAGACTTCGTAAACTTAAAGGCAAATGATTGTAAAACAGGAAGATAATTAAAAAATAGAATCGAAAATGCTTTTTCACTCCCCTCAACAATTTCTTTAATCAGTTCTCGCTCTTTATCACAATCCTTAAAAGCCATATTTCAATTGGTCATCATTCGTTTTAAATAAGTAAATCACGAGGATATCAAATGAGATATACCTAAGCGATCTGAATAGAAGGCCTAAGCAAGTACCAATAATACAAAATATTGTCTATTGTTTAGTAAAAAACAACATTAAAAACCTGAATATTTTTAATGCTGATAATATGGTGAGATCATCAGGTAAACCACTACACCTGTAATGGCTACATATAGCCACAAAGGGAACGTAATTCGTGCAATTTTGCGGTGTTTATCGAAACGTTGAGCTAAAGCCCTTACGTAGGTAACCAAGACCAATGGAATAATCGCGATAGAAAGTAAAATATGCGTAAGCAGGATAAAGAAATAGGCGTATTTAATTGCCCCCTCACCACCAAATTTAGTAGAGGGTGTTGTCATATGGTAGGCAATGTACATTACCAGAAATAATAAGGAACAACCTATGGCAGATTTCATTAAATTCTGATGAAGTACAATCTTCCCATTTTTAATGGCCCATACGGCAATAACCAATAATACAGCAGTAATACCATTAATGGTGGCATAAATAGGCGGTAAAAAAGGAAGCGTAGGTGCATCGATCCCCAAATCCTTAAGCTTCACTACAAACAAAAATGCAACTGCTACGGGTATGAAGATGGAAAGAATAATAATCCATTTGCTATATTTTTTCTCAATTGAAGAATTTTCCATGAGTTTAAGATATTAATATTTTATAGTACTGGTCGAGAACAATTGCATTGATATGGTTATCTGATCATCGTGAAATGATAACTGTAAACTCCTAATTGAAAACTGTTAACTAAAAACTGCCAACTGAAAACTGTTAACTGTTAACTGTTAACTGAAAACTGCTATCGTCCGTCTTTAACATTCCTCAGATACTCGGCAATCAGCACTTTAATTTCATCTTCCAGGCGGGCGGTAGATTCCGGGCTATCGGTTTCGTAAACACCCCTTATACGATGCTGCACATCGATCAATAATATTTTATTGCTAAAAATATAACGCGGTTTTTCCTGACTTTCATCGCTCACTATATCTAATAGAAGACCCTTGCGGATGAGCGGATAAGTAATGCTGGTATCTCCGGCAAGTACATTCCACTTGTCCGGCTTAGCACCCAGTTGAGCAGCATAAGCTTTAACGTTGGTTACATCAGCAGGATTTACAGACAAGCTTAAAAACTTTACCAGCGGCTTCTTTTCATAGCCTTCTGCTAAGGTTTGGAGATACTTAGTTACCCCTGCATTTGGTGCTTCGGTATTAACCAGGTTTAATACGGTGATCTTATCTTTCAAAGTTGCCCAGGAAACGCTGTCGCCACTTTGATTGATGAGTTTAAAATCAGGTATCTGATGATAAATCGTATCAGGTATCTTTTTACCCTTTACGGTATGAAAAGTTGAGGCAACGACCTTCTCTCCAAAAACTGGGAGGCTCTTATATCTGTTCTTCGCGAACTGAGGCAATAAGTAAAAAAACAAAAATCCCGGTACAGCTAATGTGCTTACCAGGATTATTGCTTTTTGGATGGATTTCCCTTTCATTAATGATTCATCATGTGGATATTCAAAAATCCACCTTCAATTAACATTAAAACAATAAAGTAAATAATGAAAATTAACGATAATGTTAAAGAAAGCTGAAAACCTAGTTTCTCATATTTCAGGTGCATAAAATAGGCAACAATATAAAATGCTTTTACTAATGTTAAAGCGATATAAACGAAGTTACCGACTGAATGACTCATGTAACGGTTTGGTAAAACCCACAGTGCTACTATGAATTCGATTACTGTGATCAATAAAAGGATACCAAACACTTGCCAGATTTTACCTTTTGATAAACCTGCGTGCTCTTCGTGCCCTTCTGTATGTGTGTGATGTTCTGACATGATAATATTTTATAAATGTGATGAATTAAACCAAATAGAAGAATGTAAATACAAACACCCACACTAAATCTACAAAGTGCCAGTATAAACCAACTTTCTCAACCATTAAATAATGACCTCTCTTTTCAAACGTACCGTTGATAGTCATGATCAACACAATAATGTTAATGATTACGCCACTGAATACGTGGAAGCCGTGAAATCCGGTAATGGTGAAAAACAAGTTAGCAAATTGCTGTGCCGCAACTACAGAAACATCGCCAGTGAAGAATTCCTTCAATTTCTCAGCTGTTGGAATTTGAGCAAACCAAAACCCTTCATGGTGTAAGTGTGTCCATTCTAAAGCCTGACAGCCCAAGAACATGAAACCACCAATAATGGTTGCAACCATCCACCAGATTACTTCTTTCTTTGCTCGGCGGTGTCCAGCCTCTACAGCCAAAACCATGGTTACAGAACTCATGATCAGGATGAAGGTCATAATCCCCACAAATACTAGTGGAGCACCAGAATCAGTGATACCTGGAACGGATTGGAAAACCAAATCAGGATCAGGCCATGTTAATTTAGAAAAGCGCTGCGCACCGTAATAGATTAATAAAGATGAAAAGGTAAAAGCATCTGACAAGAGGAAAAACCACATCATGATTTTGCCATATTCTACCGACCACGGAGAACGGCCACCATTCCATGGCCCGGTTTTAACTTGATCTAATTGTGATACTGAATTCATTTGGAAATAGTATAATAGTTTGTTAACAAATTTAACGGTTCAAAAGTAAAAAAACATACAGATATATCCATAATATATCTATAAAATGCCAAAAAATAGAAGCAATTTCCATTCTATATTTGCTTTTAGCAGGTGAGATGTTCTTGTAGCTACCTACCAGGGCATTGATAATGAGTCCAACGCCAGCTATAATGTGCAGTAAGTGTAAACCAGAAACCACATAGATAAATGAAATTGCGGCGTTATTGCCTACTAGTGTTGCTCCGGTTTTAACCATACTGCCCCATGCATTAAATTGCATTACACCAAAAGCAATCGCTAAAATTACGGTTAGCCATAATAGGTTGCGCTGCAGGCTGAAGTTTAGTTTCCTCATCGCTTTAGCTGCGAGAACAAGTGAAATGCTACTGGCAATAATAACCAGGCTGCTATAAATAAAGGCATCAGGCAATACTAAACCATGACCTTTACCTTTAGATGCTGCAAATACGAGGTAATAACTAGTAAACCCACCAAACATAATGGTGGAAGAAACCACAAAAAGCCACACAATAAACTTGCGGGGTTTTGGGTCAAATGTATCTTGGATCTTTTCCATTGTTAGCACCATAAAATTATTTTGCTATAAAATTTAATAATAAACCCAACTGTACAGCCGGGATGTAAAAAAAAGAGCAGAACATTACTTTCCTTGCATCTGCAAGATCCCTGCTCAATAAAAGTTTCAATGCAAGCCAGCTAAAAATGAGTCCGGCAATTAGCGATAAGCCTGCAATGTAATAACCTCCAAAACCATAAAAGGTTGGAAGCAGACTCACCGGAATTAAAATTAGCGTAGTTAAAAAAGTAAGCAGAGCTGAAGTCTGATCTCTTTTTTTAGTAGGCAACAGTCTAAAACCAGCTTTTTTATAATCGTCATCCAGTACCCAGGCAATCGCCCAAAAATGCGGAAACTGCCAAACAAACTGAATCAGGAATAGAATTCCGGCAATATAATAATCAATCTCATGAAACATTTCGGCCTTCAAGCTACCAAATGCAGCCAAATAACCAATTAGTGGTGGCAAAGCTCCAGGGATAGCGCCTACAAATACTGCTATTGGAGATTTTCTTTTTAGCGGTGTATAAACAAATGCATACAGCAAGATAGAGAATACGGAAAGCAAACCTGTTTCGAGATTTAGTTTTCCTAACAACCAGGTACCCAAAAAAGCCATAAAGACTCCAATAATTAAGCCCTGCCCAGTCGTCATCCTTCCTGCAGGCATTGGTCTATCCTTAGTTCTAGACATCAACTTATCCAGATCCTTTTCAATAATCTCATTAAAACAATTGGCTGCAGCAGTAACCAAAAAGCCACCTGCGATAAGTATCAACCAATCTCCCCAATTTATTGAAGGAATATGTTCCCTTCCTACCTGCATCTTCTGCCCGATCAAAAAGGAAATTGATGCCGAAAACACGACCGTAAACGATAGCCTGAATTTGATGAGCTTAGAAAAATCTGAAAAAAACTGTTTCAACTTCCTTAAATATTATTGCTTATAAGTACTGGTACGGTAAACCAACAAGTACAAATAAAACTGTAAACTAAATAACAACGTAGAGAATAATATATGCAATGCCTGTGCTGCTGGTGGAAACGAAAAATAAGCAAGCGCAAAACCACTTAATAACTGAATCAGCAACGTAGCCAGAATAAATCTTGCCGTTAAAAGCGGTGCTGCTTTCCCACTAAAACGATCAATTACCATTTTATATACAATCACATTTGCGATCACGACCAATATGGCCAAATCTCTGTGGTATTTAAAAATGGAACCTAATCGTGAAATCCAGGTATCCCTTAAACCATTTGATAGCGATTTCGCTACTACATCAACAGACTCTCTTACCTCTGTACCTAAAACAATCTGAAGGATACTTAAAAATACGGTGAACAATAAAAAGCCCTTCAACCAAAGAATCCGGTACATAATTACCGAAGGTGTTTTATTCAGTTGCTTCGCGTAATTGTAGGTATAAATTGCTATTGCTAAAATAACCAGCGCTAAAAGCATGTGCACCGTAACCACCCATTGCGCCAGGTTTGTAGAAACTACTATCGAACCTAACCAGGCCTGATAACCAACTACTAAAATATTCAGTCCGCTTAAAATAATAATCCGCTTCGCAGTCTTTCTATAGGTGAAAGAGTAAACCAATGTTAAAAGTAAGAAGAGCCCAGCCAAAACGCCTGCCAACCTGTTGACATACTCTACCCAGGTTTTAGTTGCATTAAATTCCTCAGGCACCGTAATGCTTTGATCGTGTCTGATCGAATCTGCCAGAGCCACTTTGCCCATACTCTCTAAGTACTTGGCAAACTTTTCATTCTTCTTTAACCGGCCTGCTACGTACTTTTCTTTATAATCTGCAGGTAACTGCGATATATCCGTAGGCGGAATATACCGATCGAAACATTTTGGCCAATCAGGACAACCCATGCCAGATCCTGTACTTCTTACAATACCGCCGGCAAGAATAACCATTAGCGTAACGATAATAGTTATTAAATTAATCCTGATGAATCGTTGTTCTGATCTGCTGATCATTATACTTTTTTATGTGAAAGGGGTATCTGGATAAGCAGAAACTTAATCAGATACCCCTTTTAAATTGTATTAAAGCTTTCTAATTAGCCTTTATTTTCTTCAATCGGATTAGCCAATTCCCAATCTTGCTGTATTTTTTCTGCTTCTGCATTACCTTCAAAATCGTGAGGCAAGTTAGAACTCATTGTTTGAGAGAAAGGAACCGTTTGCGGAATAAAATCTACATCATGACCAGGTTTACTGTAGTCATATGGCCATCTGTAAACTGTAGGAATTTCTCCCGGCCAGTTACCGTGAAGATGTTCCACTGGTGCTGTCCACTCTAAGGTATTTGCTTCCCAAGGATTTTGAGGAGCTATTTTTCCTTTGAAAACGGAATAGAAGAAATTAAATAAGAAGGCTACTTGTGCTAAGGCGGCCATAATTGCTGCCCAGGTTACAAATACGTTAACTGTTAACCATTTTTTCATGAACTCGAATTCAGTGAAAGCATAGTAACGACGAGGTACACCATCTAAACCCAAAAAGTGTAATGGGAAAAATACCAGGTAAGCTGCAATGAAGGTTAACCAGAAGTGTAAGTAACCCAATTTAGGATTTAACATTCTGCCGAACATTCTTGGAAACCAGTGATAAACACCCGCAAGCATACCGAAGATCGCTGCAGAACCCATTACCAGGTGGAAGTGGGCAACAACAAAGTATGTATCGTGTAAGTTAATATCTAATGATGCGTTACCTAAGAAAATACCAGTTAAACCACCTGAGATAAAGAATGAAACTAAACCGATTGCAAATAACATCGCTGGAGTAAAACGAATATTACCGCGCCATAAAGTAGCCAGGTAATTAAAGGTTTTTACTGCAGATGGTACTGCAATAATTAAAGTGGTAATCATAAATACACCACCTAATAAAGGATTCATACCTGTTACAAACATGTGGTGACCCCACACAATGAACGAAAGTACAGTAATACCAATTAATGAGTAAACCATTGCATGGTAACCAAAGATCGGCTTACGGGAGTTTACTGAGATTACTTCTGAAGAGATACCCAATGCTGGCATAATTACTATATATACCTCAGGGTGACCTAAGAACCAGAATAAATGCTGCCATAAAATTGGAGATCCACCTTCATTAGGTAGAATATCAGTACCCATAACAATATCAGATAGATAGAAACTGGTACCAAAACTACGATCGAATACCATTAACACTACCCCAGCTACAAGAACAGGGAAAGATAAGATACCCAGGATAGCAGTTAAGAAAAGTGCCCAGATGGTTAAAGGCATTTTCCAAAGATCCATCCCTTTAGTACGCATGTTTAAGATGGTACTTACATAGTTAATACCACCCATTAAAGATGAGGCTACAAAAAGAACCATACTCACTAACCATAAGGTCATCCCCATACCTGATCCAGGCATTGCCTTCGCAATAATAGATAATGGCGGGTAAACTGTCCAACCACCAGATGCCGGTCCGGTTTGAACAAAGAATGAAGACATCATAACCACACAAGCCATAAAGAACAACCAATAAGAAAGCATGTTCAAAAATGGCGATGCCATATCTCTGGCGCCTAATTGTAGTGGAATTAATAAGTTACTAAAAGTACCACTCAACCCCGCTGTTAACACGAAGAATACCATAATGGTACCGTGAATGGTTACTAAGGCTAAATAAAAATCAGACTTGATACGACCGCCTTCAGCCCATTTTCCCAAAAATGTTTCTAAGAAAGGGAAGCTTTTATCTGGCCATGCCAATTGAATACGGAATAAAATTGATAAGCCCATCGCAATCACTGCCATGATAATACCTGTAATTAGATATTGCTTAGCAATCATTTTATGATCCATGCTGAAGATATACTTGGAAATCAAAGTTTCCTTGTGGTGTCCATGATCAGCGTGATCGTGATTGTGTTCGTCGTGTAATGCTATTGTTGACATAATTCTTTCGCTCTGCGGTAATATTATTTATTTAAAGCCATTTGGTTTGTTTTCACAGCTGATGAATCAGTAGCTGATGAATCTGAAGCCGCTTTAGGGGCAGCAGGAGCAACCGGCAAATTAAATTCTTTTCTCAAATCGTCATTTAAATATGTTTTCTGTTCTGCCAGCCACGTTTTGTATTCTGCATCAGAAACCACCCTTACTACTTTCTGCATGTTGTAGTGACCAGATCCGCAGATTTTAGCACAAAGAAGAATAAACTTAAAATTAGGATCGTTTGTTTCTTGCTGCACCTGTGCAGTAGTTTTTGTTGGCGTAAATTCAAAGAATGTTCTCATACCTGGTACAGTGTTCAACTGAATTCTGAAGTGAGGCATATAGAAACTATGAATAACATCTTTACTAGTTAAGATCAATTTAACTGGTTTTCCAACCGGAATAACCATCTCATCAGCCATTTCATCATCACGAGAGTGAATATCTTTGAAATCGATACCTAACTGATTCGTAGCTGTTGTAAGTTTATAATTTTTCTCACCGACAATTCCATCAGCTCCAGGATAACGGAAAGACCATTTAAACTGCTCTGAAGTAACTTCAATTTGTAATGGCTTATTATTTGGATCTTCTGTTTTGAAGAATATTGATCTCCAGGTCAAGAAACCCATTAATACCAATACGGTTAAAACCAATGCAGGAACAATAGTCCAGATTTTTTCGATCGTATTATTGTGTGGGTAATAATATGCTTTTCTTTTAGCAGAATATCTGTAGATATAAGAAAATCCGAATAATAGAATGTGTGTGAAAACGAAAACGATGGTCGTAATAATCAACGTAAGGTTGAACATTTCATCGATTTTCTTTCCATGTTCAGAAGCCGCATCAGGAAGCAACATTGAACCATGAACGGTATATTCCCAATACACACCGTATAAACCTAAAACCAGGAACAATGCAAATAAACTCGCATGAACCCTGTTCCAGTTAATACCTACCGGCTTACCTTGCGCTTCGCGGCTTAACTCATATACTTTTATTGATTTCCCAATAATGGCAATGAATAAACATACGGCAAGGAAAATCAGAATATAAAAAATTACTGACTTATAGATCTCACCCATATCAACTTTCGGTACCGCGGCGGCACCTGCTACTGATGCGTCCTGCGCAAACGCGCTCGTGTTCGCTAAAACAGTAAGTAGTACTGCTAAAGCTGCGGTCGTTTTATTCGTGATAAACTTTCTTAAACTCATTTTCTTAAAAGTAGTACGCTGTACTGCTAATTATAATAATAATATAAATATTTGCCCTTATAATGTCACCTGCTAAAGTTGGTGATGCAAACTTTCTTGTAATAATGGGTGATTTTTTGCAATCAAAGGTTTTTTACTCAATGATGTTAAAACCGTAAAGGTAAACAATCCTACGAAACCAACTGCAGTTCCGATCTCGATTACACCAAATCCATTATGACCATCTTCTACTGCACCTGGCATAATCATTTGATAATAATCAACCCAGTGGCCCAAAAGAACTACAATAGATACGAACAATAATTTCACATCTGTTCTTTTATTATCTCTATCCATTAACAATAATACAGGAGCTAAGAAATTCATGGCCAGGTTTAAGAAAAACCAAAACTTGTAATATTCAAAACGTCTGTAGAAATAAACGGTTTCTTCAGGCATGTTTGCATAGTAGATTAATAAGAACTGTGCAAACCAAACATATGTCCAGAAGATAGAGAAACCAAAAATAAACTGACCTAAGTTATGTAAGTGGCTATTGTTAACCCATTGCATATAACCAGCTCTTCTTAATAAGATCAGGATAATTGCAATCGTAGCTAAACTACTTACCCACATGGCAGCAAAGTTATACCAACCAAACATGGTAGAGAACCAGTGTGCCTCTAAAGACATGATGGTATCAAAAGCAAAGATCGGTGTAGTAAATCCGTAGATTACTAAAAAGATACAAGCATTTTTAAATCCTTTTCTATATGACTCAAGTCCACCTGCTAAATCTTCATTATAGGATAATTTAACAAAAAGCATTGCAAATATGCTATATACACCTAAAAATACAACCTGACGACCTAAAAAGAATGGAACATTTAAGAAAACGGCTTTACCTGCGATTAATGAATCATAGTTAGGGCTGTTTGGATCTGTTAATCCATCTGCATGCCAGTGATGATATAAGTTGTGCGTAAATAGACCTGCCGAAATAATTACAATCAGTAATACAGCTGCAATAGGCAAAGTTTTAGCCATTGCCTGCGGTACACGTAAAATAGATGCAGACCAACCAGCCTGCGCTACATATTGAACAGCAAGGAAAAACATACCAGACATACAAACGCATGCGAAGTAGTATCCCATAAGCAACAGGTTGGCAAAAGTACGCTCGTGCATTACTTTATCTCCAGCAATGAAACCGTAAGCAACAGCAGCAACACCTAAAGCGATACCGATTATACTTAAAGTTTTTACTTTACCTGTAAACTCAAATTGTTCACTAAAATTAATATTGTGAGTTCCCATTTATATTCTGCTTTACTATTGTCCTTTTTGTAATTGTTGAACATACATCACTACTTTCCAACGATCTGTTGGCGTAATTTGTGAAGCATGCGAGCCCATGTTATTTACACCGTAAGTAATGGTGTGATAAATTTTACCTGGTGTAAGATCTACCATGTTACCACCCCTTGATGAAGCACCTGTTTGATAAGCCGGAACACCGCTAAATTTCTCAATTTTTACTAAATGTCCTTGTCCATCTCCCTTATCGCCATGGCAAGGGCTACAAAACACGGTAAACAAATGTTTACCATCGGCCAGATTGATGGTATCAACTGGTAATGGATTTACCATGCTCACACCTGCTGCTTCATATCCTTCTTTGGTATTAGGATACTCATCGTATTCTGTAAAACCTACTGGTTTTGTATTTGCTGGTGGTAATTGAGCAGCATGCCCGCCAAAGCTTGGCACATGTGCGGTATCTACTGGCTGATCCGGATTTAAAGCAATCGGATCATACATATTTCTGGCATACTCTAAACCAGTACTGCGTTTATCTTTACAAGCTGTGAAAGTAGCTGCAAAAGCGATAGCTAAAAACGCGGTATAAACAAATTTATTCTTATTCATAGCTAATGTACTTCCTTTCATTATACTTTACTTCTAAAGCACCTGCATCTTTTAATAATCCATCAATAACAGTGTGTGCTGCATTATCCTTTGCATCAATAGCGATAACAAAACGATCGTCAGTTGCACGAAGATCCATTACTCTTGGCGATCTTCCTGGAAACAAATGCGTAGAAGCATAATAAGTTAACACCATTCCGAAAGCACAAAAAAGTACTGTTAATTCGAACATTATTGGAATAAAATCTGGCAAGGCAAAAGATGGCTTACCACCAATATTAACTTTCCAATCAATCACTGCACAGAAATAAATCAATGCAAATGCTGCGCAGGTTCCGGTGATACCAAAGCAAAATGCTGCAATATCAATTCTAGATCTTTTAATTCCTAATTTGGCTTCTATTCCGTGGATAGGCATTGGGGTATATACATCATAAATACTGATGTTATTTTCCTGAAGCTTTTCGATGCCATGCATCATTTCGTCAGGATCGCCAAAGCTGCCTAAAATATATTTGATATTACTCATTGTTATATTTTTGCGTAATCTTCTTGTTTAACACTATCAAATTTTTGTAAAGACTCTACGTATTCTGCAACGTATTCTTTATTCTCATGCCCTTCTTTAATCTGTTTCATCTTCGCTTGCTCACTTGCAGATTTCAATAATAACTTAACCTCTGCAATAGCAATTGATGGTAATACCCTTAAGAATAATAGGAATAAAGTAAAGAATAAACCAATCGAACCTACGAACACACTTACATCAACCCAGGTAGGCGAAAACATTGCCCAACTTGATGGAATATAATCACGGTGTAATGAGGTAACGATAATTACGAAACGCTCAAACCACATACCGATATTTACCACGATTGATAAAATCCAGGTTGCTCTGATGCTTAAACGGATTTTCTTAAACCATAGTAACTGCGGAGAGATTACGTTACAAGTCATCATCATCCAGTATGCCCACCAGTAAGGACCAGTAGATCTGTTAATGAAGGCATATTGCTCATATTCTGAACCTGAATACCAGGCAATGAAGAACTCGGTTAAATAAGCCACACCTACGATAGATCCAGTTAAGATGATGATTTTGTTCATCGATTCGATGTGGAACATGGTGATGTAATTCTCAAGACCTAACACTTTACGAGCCACCAATAATAAGGTTAATACCATGGCAAAACCGGAGAAAATCGCCCCTGCTACGAAGTATGGAGGGAAGATTGTCGTGTGCCATCCTGGAATTACCGATGTTGCAAAGTCCATGGATACAATCGTGTGTACCGATAGTACCAGTGGTGTAGAGATACCTGCTAAAATTAATGATACAGCTTCGAAACGTTGCCATGTTTTAACACTTCCACTCCATCCGAAAGAGAAGATAGAATAGATTTTTCTGCGGGTACCCACTGCACGGTCACGAATGGTTGCGATATCCGGTAATAAACCTGTGTACCAGAATAATAATGATACAGAGAAATAAGTGGAGATGGCAAACATATCCCATACCAGTGGTGAGTTAAAGTTTACCCAAAGTGATCCAAACTGATTTGGCAATGGTAAAACCCAGTAAGCTAACCATGGACGGCCCATGTGTGATACTACATAAGTTGCTGCGCAGATTACGGCGAAGATGGTCATCGCCTCTGCAGAACGGTTAATAGAGTTTCTCCAGTTCTGACGGAAAAGTAATAGTACTGCTGAAATTAGTGTTCCAGCGTGACCGATACCTACCCACCATACGAAACCGGTGATATCCCAAGCCCAACCAACTGTTTTATTTAAGCCCCAAGCTCCGATACCATTCCAGAAAGTGTAACTAACAGCTACTACCCAAAGTAAAGCACCTAAAGAGGCAACGATGAAACCAATCCACCAAGCTTTGTTTGGCTTGTTTTCTACCGGGCTCAAAATATCATCCGTAATCTTAGCATACGTGATATTATCGCCGGTAATTAATGGTTCTCTAAGTATTGATTCGTTATGTCCTGACATAATTTGTATTTTCTTTATGCTAAAGCTTACGCTTGTACTTTTGTATCTGTGTTTCTAATTTTAGTCATATATCCGATACCAGGTTTCACGTTGATTTCTTCTAATACGTAGTAAATACGCTCAGAACGTAAAGCTTTTGAAACTTCTGAATTAGGATCGTTTGAATCACCAAATATGATTGCATTTGCTGAACAAGCTTCCTGACAAGCCATTTTGATATCGCCATCTTTTAATGGACGTTTCTGCAACTTAGCTTCTAATTTACCTGCCTGAATACGTTGAATACACATTGAGCATTTCTCCATTACACCACGTGAACGTGCCGTAACATCAGGATTTAATACCAATTGAGTAAACTCGTTATTTAAGTAGTTATCGAAACGTGAATCATTCCAATAGTTGAACCAGTTGAAACGACGAACTTTGTATGGACAGTTATTTGCACAGTAACGTGTACCTACGCAACGGTTATAAGCCATGTGGTTTAAACCATCAGATGAGTGAACAGTTGCCAATACCGGACAAACCGTTTCGCATGGTGCGTGATCACAGTGCTGACATAACATGGGTTGGTGAACCACAGAAACGTGATCTAGATCTTCCAGATTAGCAATTTCCTTCTCTTTGGTTACATCACCTTCTGGTGTTTCGTAGCTGTAATAACGATCGATACGAATCCAGTGCATTTCACGACGACGACGAACCTCATCACGACCTACAACAGGAATGTTATTTTCTACGTTACAGGCAACCACGCAAGAACCACAACCGGTACAAGCATTCAAATCAATTGCCATTACCCAGTTATTACCTGGTTTTTCGTATTGATCCCAAAGATCGTAATCTTTATGCTCACCTTTTTCGTTACCAGCTGCAGGATCTTTTAAGAACTCTTTGAAAGTTGCTTCTTTAATTACTGCACGACCTTCGAAAGAGTGGTGTGTTTGTGTTTGTGCCAATTCGTAGTAACCGCCTGTTGGAGTAATGGTTACTGAAGTAGCATATTGCATCGTTCCGTTGGTGAATGAAACAAAAGGGAAAGCATTTTTACCTACATCGTTACCCGCTTTACCAACTTTGGTACGGCCATAACCTAAGGCAATTGATGCAGTTCCTTGTGCTTGTCCAGGTTGGATCAATACAGGAAGATCTATAGAATATCCGTTTGCTCCTTTAACAGAAACCACATCAAATTCTTTAATTTTTAATTTCTCAGCATACTTTGGCGCCAGGGCAACATAGTTATCCCAGGTTACTTTAGAAACCGGATCAGGTAATTCTTGTAAAAACGCATTGTTCGCATTTTTACCATCACGCATTGGGATGTTTTCGTAAACCTGTAATTCGATATCTTTAGCTAAAGATTTACTTCTGTTTAAAATGGATGCCGCAACCGGCGCAACAGATTGTGTAAATGAATAAGCTGCAGCAGGTTTCGGTGCAATTTTGATTACCCCTTTTTCTAAAACATCATTCCATTTTAAGCCAAGTGCAGGTAGCATTTTGGTTTCCCAGTTGCTACGAACAAATTGGTAATAATCTTTAACCGGAGCATCAGCCCAAACCAATAAGCTTTCTTCTGCCTGGCGGCTATTGAAAACAGGATTGATAGTAGGTTGAACGATTGAATAATAACCTTCGTATGCATTTGCATCACCCCATGACTCCAAATAGTTATGGTTAATGGCAACAGCATCACAAAGTGAAGCCGTTTCATCAGCACGATCGGCGAAAGAAATTTTAGCAGGAACACTTTTCAATGCCGTTTCGAATTTCTTTGCATCAATATAATCATAAACAGGATTACTGTTTAAAAATAATACTGCACCAACTTCTCCACGACTCATTTCGGCAACTAAGCTGTTAAATTCAGCATCGTTACCAGCATATAAATAACAAGGATTATCTAAATCAATTGTGGTACCGTAGCTTCCGATTGCACTGTTAATTGCGTTTACAAGAATCTGTGTAGACACATCATTTGATCCACAAACTACCAGTGCTTTGCCTTTATTTTGCAATAATTCTTTCGCAGCTAGCTTGATTACTTTATCAGCAGTGGTATTGTTACCTAATGTTCCACCAGGTAAAGACTGACCAGTAACTGCATTGTATAAAGCAATTAAAGCAGGACCTTCTTCTGATAATTTAATCGGCACACGGGTATCTGCATTAGTACCTGTTAAGCTCATACCACTTTCGAATTGAATGTGGCGGCTCATTTTTTTGCTTTCTAAAGATTTGTAGTTACGGTTAGCAGTATATTGAGAAGTAAACTCTTCTCCGCTAATCCAGGTACCTAGAAAATCGGCACCAAAACTTAGAATTAAATCGGCCTTGTCGAAGTTATATTTCGGTAATACGGCTTTACCAAAACTGTTTTGATTGGCCTGGATAATACCTGTATAAGAAACAGCATCATACTGAACCAGTTTAGCAGCAGGATATTTGGCAATAAACTGTGCTAAAACAGCATTTGTTGAAGGACTGTTAACTGTTGAAGCAACCACACGGATTTTCTTCCCTGAAGCTTGCGCTTTAGCCAGTTCAGTTTTCACAAAACCATCTAGTTTAGCCCAGGTTGTTTCTCCATTTTTAAGAAGTGGTGTTTTTAATTTAGAAACATCATATAAATCTAAAACTGAAGCTTGTGCTCTTGCGTCTGTTCCACAATTAAACTCACCTGCATTAGGATTTGGTTCAATTTTGATTGGACGGCCTTCTCTTGTTTTAACTAAGATACTCTGGCCGTTAAAGCTCGAGGTATAATAGTTAGGAATACCTGGAGTAACCTCTTCAGGTTTTACCAGGTAAGGGATAGATTTATGAATCGGGGCTGTTTGACATGCAGCCAAAGTAACGGCACCTAAACCAAAACCTAACGCCTTTAAAAAGTCGCGGCGTGGGGTAACGGTACTTAACCCTGCTTCATTTAAAACATCTTCTATTGGAAGTGGCTCGGCAAATTCGTTTTTGTTATTCTTAACAAAATCGGGTGTATTGTTATACTCCTCTAGGCCTTTCCAGTATTTTTTGTTGCTTTCCATTTAAGCTATATTACTGTTTATTCGAACGTTCTTACTAAACTCTATCTATTAATAGTGGCATTTACCACACTCTAAACCACCCAATAACGCTGGTGTGATTTTCTCGCCTTTTTTAATTTTCTCATGCGCTTCGATAACCTTAGCGTAGAAAGCATTATTTTTCTGACCAGAAATATCAGTTTCCTTGTGGCAGTTGATACACCATTTCATGGTTAATGGAGAATATTGATAAATTTCTTCCATCGTATTAACCGGACCATGACAAGCGAAACACACTGGTTCTGTTGGCTGAAGACCTTTTGCCTTACGAATTGCATCTTCTGCAACCACTACGTGTTGTGAGTGATTGAAGTAAGCAAAATCAGGCAAATTGTGCACACGTACCCACTCCATTGGTTTTGATTTGCTCTCATCGTATTTCTGAGTTTCAGGATCATAACCTAATGCATTGTAGATCTTTTTGATTTCCGGAGAAATTTCACCATCATATTTATCTCTTGCCTGTACTGCTTTGTGGCAGTTCATACAAACGTTTAATGAAGGAATCGTTGCATTTTTAGATTTAAACGCTCCATTGTGGCAATACTGACAATCAATCTGATTGATCCCGGCGTGCAACTCGTGAGAGAATTTAATCGGTTGTACTGGTTGGTAACCGGTATGAACACCAGTATTCCACATACCCATCCAACCAAATGAACCTAAGGCGATAATTAAACACAAGATGAAGAACATCACGAACTTCTTGTTTTTGAACATCTTGCGAATTCCTACTTTCAAAGGCACATCTTCTTCCATTTCGATGCCTTGTTTTTGTAGAATTAAGCGTTCCAGTAACTTACTGGCACGACCTAAGATCACTAAAATAACAATTGCAACAATTACAATGGCAATGATACCTGCAAGCGATAAACCTGAAGTTCCTTCTTCTTTCGCAGATGCACCAGCATCAGCAGTTCCAGGAGCTGGTTTAGGCTCACCCTCTTGAATATAAGCTAAAATGTCTTTTACTTTAGCTTCATCCAACTCAGGGAAAGAAGTCATTGCTACTTTACCATTGTCGTTGAATAATTTAACCGCCTCCGGATTTCCCGATGCGATCATCGCCTGAGAATTTGGAATCCATTTTAAAAGGAACTCTTCTGAATGGCGATCGGTTACTCCAGTTAAGGCAGGACCGACTAATTTCGCATCTAAGGCGTGGCATGACGAACATTTAGCTTTGAAAAGCGTTCTCCCCTCTTTAGCATCCTGCGCGTTAACAGTCGAAACTGCTATTACAGAAATTGCTGAAAATACGAATAACGACTTCCAAACACTTTTTAAAATCATCGAGATATCTCTCATAATGAACACTTTATACTTATTTAATTTACTTTTTGTTGTGAACTTGATGCATGAGCTATGGTAGCCCCATCAAAACTTGAACAAAAGTATAACTTATTAATAAATCCCATGACATAATAGTGACCGGAAATACAATTTATAATCATTCTAAACAAATGCCGATTCTGGCCCTTCAGGCAAGAAAAATGCCCATTTTTGACCTTTATCTCAAATGGGCATGATGAAATCTATTTGCTTTATTCGATTTTCCTTTTTATTGTTTCAATATCCAGGCGAACATTAACGGTGCAACGATAGTCGCATCACTTTCCACAATAAATTTTGGTGTATTGATATCTAATTTTCCCCAGGTAATCTTTTCATTCGGAACCGCACCCGAATATGAACCATAAGAAGTAGTGGAATCTGAGATCTGGCAGAAGTAGCTCCAGAAAGGAATATTTTCCATTTCCATATCCTGATAAAGCATCGGAACTACACAAATTGGAAAGTCGCCGGCAATACCACCACCAATCTGGAAGAAGCCAATTCCTTTGCCACCGCTATTTGCAATATACCAATCGGCCAACCAACCCATATATTCGATCCCACCTTTAACAGTGGTTGCGGTTAGTTCTTTTTTCATTACATAAGAAGCGAAGATATTCCCCATAGTAGAATCTTCCCATCCTGGTACAACAATTGGTAAATTCTTTTCAGCCGCAGCCAGCATCCATGAATTTTTAGGATCAATTTCATAGTACTGCTCTAAATCTCCGCTTAAAAGCATCTTGTACATAAATTCATGTGGAAAATAGCGTTCGCCAGCGGCTTCTGCATCCATCCAGATTTTCTGAATGTGTTTTTGCAAACGGCGGAAAGCCTCTTCCTCCGGGATACAAGTATCCGTAACGCGGTTATAATGGTTTTCTAAAAGATCCCACTCATCCTGCGGACTTAAATCGCGATAATTTGGTACACGTTTATAATGAGAATGTGCAACCAGGTTCATAATATCCTCTTCCAGGTTAGCACCTGTACATGAAATAATAGCTACTTTATCCTGACGGATCATTTCTGCAAGTGAAATTCCCAATTCTGCAGTACTCATCGCGCCAGCAAGGGTGATCATCATTTTACCACCTTCATCCAAATGCGTTTCGTACCCTTTAGCCGCATCCATCATTGCCGCAGCATTAAAATGGAGGTAATTACGCTCCATAAACTGAGATATTGGTCCTCTAGTATTGCTCATTTTGTTTTGTCTTATTTGCCGCAAAAATAGGCATTTAGCTTGAAATTTAGCTGTAAAGGCCGCAAAGTTTTTAGTGATACTCAGAAAAAGAATCATTTAAGTAAGCTATATTAAGATTTTATGCAGATGAGATATAAACTTGCAACAAGTGATCAGGGCTATTAACCAATGGACTACTGCCTAATGAACTATTGACCAATGACTAGTGAACTAATAAATCTTAAATAAAATTTCAGTTAATTTGCGGCGATGAAAAAATATTACCTGATCGTTGTTCTCGCCTTAATTTCAGGAAGCTCATTTGGACAAATGAAATTGATTAAAAAGCTACTTTCAAACGAAAAAGATACGCTGCGTAAAGCTAGTTTTTTACCCCTCCCCTCCTTTGGATATGCACAGGAAACAGGCTTTCAGTTCGGCGTTGGTGCCATATTGGGTTTTTATACGGACCGGATAGATACTACAAACCGTCCATCTTCGGTAACCCTCAATTTAAACTATTCAACATTGAAAGCTTATAACATGAGTTCGATGATTGACATCTGGGGGAAAGGAAACAAATTCCACTATATTGGAGAATTGCGATTTAAAAGAATGCCCTTCGATTTCTATGGCATTGGTAACAGCACTAAAGAAGCAAACGAAGACAAGTTAATTCAGCAACAAATAAAGGTGCTCTTTCAGGCCGAAAAACAATTATTACCAAAGGCTTATACAGGCGCATCAATAGGTTTTGAAAATTATAAGTACCGCGATTTGGTAGCCGATGGCATTTTTAGTCGCGATCCTTATTATAACAATAGACGGGGAAGTGTTTTTTATCTAGGCGTATCGCAGAGCTATGATTCTAGAAACAACAACAACTACACCACTAAGGGTCTTTTTGTAAGGGGAACCTACCAGTATGCACCCGATGTATTTTCGGATGGAAACTTTACCGGCAGCCAGATTAAAATCGACGCCAGAAATTTCTGGTCTTTAAATAAAAGCTTCGCTATTGGCGTACAAGGGCTATACAATACGGTTATTGGCAAAAACACGCCCATATATTTACTTCCGCAAATAGGAAATGATGAAATGATGCGTGGTTATTATGGTGGCCGTTACCGGGATGAAAATTTATTAGCCTTCCAGGCAGAATTGCGTTACCGTTATAGCAGTCGGTTTGGCGCAACGGTTTTTGGTGGTACGGGAACGGTTTGGGGGATTGACAACTTCTCTACCAAATCATTTAAACCCAACTACGGTGCAGGCTTCAGGTATTTCTTCGATCCTGAAAAAGGCATCAGCATTCGTTTAGATTATGGCGTTGGCGAAAAAAGGCCTAACGAAAAACGCCAGAGCGGGTTTTATATTAGTATAGCGGAGGCTTTTTAATAACCAAGAATATCTTTGCGAAGAAGAACAACTCGACAATCTTGTTCGGCAAATTTCATTTAAGCAATGAGGTTGCCACCAGCGATAACAAATCATTTATCGTTCCACAGCCGTCATTATCGGGCAATGAGTTGTGTACACTAATCAGTTTAATTGTTTCGCCTTCGCTCCTCCTCATTACCCATTTTCCGATCCGTTTGTTTCATCTTCTCGTTTCCAAAATTGAACCGGGCAGTAATTCTTAACTGTCTGGCATCGTAATAATTATCGTAATTCTGTTTAATATTATTGATTAAACTGCTAAACCGATACCTATTGGATTTCAGCAAATCGTTTGCACTTAACGATAACTGGAGTTTTTTATTGAGCAGCAAAGTCTTCACTCCAAAATCTAAGTTATACTGGCTTTTAATTTCATTTAACCCTTCAGCTGTCGGAAATTGATACCAAAAATTAACATCAGCAAAAAAAGTTTTCGATTTATTTAACGCAAATTGATTTAAGGTAGAAAAGTATGCGCCCATTCTGCTCAAATTCAGTTCTGTTTCCAAAATTGCCGACTTCGATACATTGTAAAAAACATCAAACTGATTAATGGTTTGCCAATTTCCGAATGGGTTCGACAATAGAGAATTACTAAACTGGTAACTATATCCGGTGATAAAGTTTACGGGTTTAGTGGCTTGGGTATTCGAATTTACATCGATAAAATTTACATCAGCAAAACCATTGGTGGCCCCGCTAAATGAAAAAGTACTGGTGAGCGCACTTTTGTAAGTGTGCGAAAGCTCGATGTTGTGGATATAAGACGGCTGCAAAAAAGGATTACCTTCAGTATAAACATATTGATTGCTGTACCACCGAAAAGGGTTTAACTTGCGGTAGGCTGGTCGGTTAATTCTACGCCCATAATTAATGCTCCATGCACTTTGATCGCTAGCACGATAAGTTGCATAGAAAGTAGGAAACAACTGCAGATACCTAGACTTTATTTCTTGATTGATTGAATTTCCATTTATCTGGGTATATTCCGAACGCAGGCCAAGTTGAAAATCCCACTTTTTAACGGTCTTATTCACATTAGCGTACAAGGCCTGAGTGTTTTCATGATAGGTAAATAAATTACTTTGACTCAAATCGACGGCAAAAATGTCATTCCGTTTTCTATAAAAAGCAATATTACTTTCGTTTCTAATAAAACTAAGTTTGGTACCGAACGAAACCTTGAAACTTTTATAGGGCAAATCAACATCAGCTTTTAGCGTATAGAGTGTAATTCCTTGTTTGCTCGTTGATAAATATTCTGCAAAAGATCCAGGGATTATAGTACCATCACCGAAAAAACTCTTGTTATTGAAAAACCTGTTTTTATCGTCGGCAAAAGTAAACCAGTCTGCATGTATGTTAAGCTGTTTGCCTGTTGAATCTAACGTTTGTTTTAAAAACAGATTTGCAGAATGATAGTGGGAGCTAATTTTTGCATTTGCGTCAGAATTTAGAACAGAATCTAACTGCTGATTGACGTTGGTTACCCTGGTTTTTATATTTTCTCCCGAATGAAAATTTGTATAACCGCCATTGTACGCAGCACCAAGCATTGTTTTTTTGGAAATGTTATAATCCAATCCAATTTGGCCACTAGGTACCGTTCTAAAATTTCGGTCTTTGTTAATTACATTCCAGCTTTGCGAAGGGTAGAAAATAGTACTTTGTTCGAAAGGTACAATGGAACCTTCTCTGATGTTAAATGTTGAATTGACGGTAATTTTATCTTTTCGATAACTCACATTTCCACCCATCGATGCCGTTGGATGTGATGCTTGGGTAAAAACTGTATTAACGGAACCTTTGAAACCTTCAGCTGTTGTTTTTTTTAGCACGATATTGATCAAGCCGTTATTCCCCTGTGCATCGTATTTTGCCGGAGGATTTGTAATCACTTCTATTTTCGAAATTTGATCAGATGAAATAGATTTAAGGTAATTTGACAAATCATCCTGACTCAGCTGTACCAATTTATCATTCACCATCACATTTACACCACCCTTGCCCACGAGTGAAACCTGATCATTTGCTACCCGAACGCCTGGAACTTTGGCTAATAATTCAAGCGCATCTGTACCGATTGCGGTTACGCTATTTTCTACATTAAAAATGGTTCTATCGATCTTTTTTTCAATTAGTGGCTTTTTAGAATTAATTTGAACATCGGCAAGCTCATTCGAAGCCGTTTCTAGTTTAATGTCAATAGAAGTATCTCTTCGTAGCTGAAAACTTTTCTGCTGTGTTTTAAAGCCAATCGCCGAAAAAGTAACTAAATACTTGCCTGCACCGAGGTTTGAGAAAGAATACCTACCCAAGGTATCTGATTGAGTATAAATTACCTTATTGTCAAGATCTGCCAATTTTATGGATACATTACGCTGAGAGGTAATATTATCATTCTCAACTTTTCCTGAAATTTTGAACTGTGCTTTACCTTGAAAAGCAAGCAATAAAATCAAAAGTGATAATATCAATTTTATCATTATCGATCTAGATCAGTGCCAAATAACTTAGCCTTCGATGCGAAAGTCATAATAAATACTATCTGCTTTAATAGGCTTTTGGTTTTTTAAGATAATCGTTGCATTGATTGCTTTAAGTAATCGGTCGGCAGAATTAATGAGAATTTTGCTACCCTTAATTTTTGTCTCATCGACCGAAGCTTCTGCATGCCCATAAATGTATGCTATTGACTTCCTCTTGCTAACTCTAACAGAATCTCCTTTATAATAAACTTTCGAGCGCTCAGTAAACGATTTGGATCGTATTTTTCTGATATCTATTTCTTTAAAATCTTGTTTACCCGAAAAGACTTTGTAATTTCCTTTATCTAAATCGAAAATAAATAACTTTGCAACAGTTTTATCGCCCAAATCATTGGTTAGCGAACCATTTCGAGCGGTTAAAATGTTCGTCACTTCATTCCATTCTACGCTTTCAGCCCTCAAAACATCCGATTTTATTTCAATCACCGCATCATGGATCAAAGAAATTTTGGTTTTGGTATCTCCAGTTATCTTTTTGAAAGACTTAATTTTAGGAATAACGGATCTTGATGATCTCTTTGCCGAATCACTTCGCAATATCTTTTTGATTTTTTGTTTCTGGTTTAAAATAGTATTTGACCTGGCTTGTGCTGAATCTATCACTTTAACATCTCCACTTTTCAATTTGTATTCGGGAACGACTCTTTCAGCGTAAACTACTTCCACCGACAATAGCCAAACCAGACCAAATACCACTGGCAAAGCCAACAAATACACTAACTTTTTCATACCCTTAGATTTTGAATTGAATAACATTTTGATCCGATCTTTGAGCGGGTTTTTAACAAAATTGAGCACCAATGGCATCTCGTTTTTAGTGATCGCTAATTTCAATAATAAATTTGCATAAGCATGATTGCCTACGTTAGCTGATGTCATTTCATCCGCCTCATATTCGTTCACTTGTTCCAAAGCCCAATCATAAAAATAAACAATAGGATTAAACCAAAGCAGCGATTTAACCATCACCAGCAGAAGCTTATCTACAGCGTGAAACTGTCTTGCATGAACCTGTTCATGCGTGATTAAAGCCTCTAATTCGGTCTCACTTAAACTGTCATGATCAATAAATACATAATTAAAAAATGAACAATTGGTAAAGCCAGTCTTTTTTGACACCAGTTTTAAACCTGCTTCATTTTTCACATAATTAGTTGTATACTTCAAGAGCATAAACAACTTGAGCAAATGGCTGAAAAGTATAAGTAGTCCAATTGCTCCATAAACATAAGGAAGCCATCCGAACCAATTTATCGGAGCGTTTATTTCATTATATTCAACTTTTAAAGGCTGACTGTGCTGTAAGGATGTGGCATTGTTAAATTTTAATTCGGGATGATAGGGTAAAACTTCTGCCTGTTTCACTGCCAATTCGCGCTGTAAATTAAACTGTAACGCAGGAATAATAAAACTCATTAACAATGTTCCCAGCAGATAAATTCTATTAAACCTGAAGAAAGTGAGTCTTCTCAAAACCAGGAAATAAAAGCCAAAAAACAACGTGGTGCAGGCGCTTACTTCAAGCAAATATTTTAACCATTCCATGCGATCCGTTTTAAATTAACAACCCGTTTTTACAAAAGACACGAAGCCGTCTAAAATGAGATTGCTCATCTTGCGGACGTTCTGCTTATCATTGATGAACTTTAAATTGCGCTCATCAGAAATATTACCCATTTCGATCAATACCGCAGGCACCTTAGATTCCCTTAACAAAAGTAAATTGGCATCCTTCAAAGCAGGTTTTACTTCAATGCCTTTCAGTTCATTTAGCTTGTTTAATATACCTGCACCGAGATTTTCGGCCACTTTAATGTTGCTGTTCAATTTTGAAACATAAACCTCTATCCCCTTTGAAGTTGTCTGATCATCAAGCGTCGCATTGTGGTGAATAGAAATAAAGGCAGTAGCTTTTTGCTTTGGCAGGCGATCTCGAAGTGATAAAAACTGATCATCAGATCTCGTTAAAATAACCTTTATCCCTCTTTTGGCGGCCTCTTCTTTCAAGATTTTAACCGCACGAAGGTTTAAATCTTTTTCCTTTTGTCCATCTAATGCGGTAACTGCATCATCCTTTCCTCCATGCCCGGCATCCACAACTAAAATCATATCCACCTCTTTAAAAGCAGATGCTGCGCTTGGATTCAAGTTAATGGCATGTTCAGAATAATCCATCGGGCTAACATTTACACCAGTTACTTCATCCTGATTTTTTGCAAACGCAGGCTTGCTAATCTCTACATCTTTGCGGTTTACAAAGGCAACCGAACAAACCAGGATCACTGGCACTATCAATAAATACGCAAGCTTTTGTAGCTTCGAATTGGATTCTTTGTACATCATCATAATCCTATTTTTTAATGGGAGTTTACTAAAATTATTGGTTGAAAAATGATTAGCAGGCATGGCCAGATTTAATAGTAAAGAAGCATAGGTATTTTTATCTGCTATCTTTGAAATCTCCCGGTCGGCCAAAAATTCATGGTTGTGGTCAATAGCATTTCTCCAGAAATAAATAACCGGATTAAACCAGAGCACAGCGGTAGCCAGATTAACCAAAACCTTATCAAGCGCATGGAATTGCTGCACATGAACGGTTTCATGTTTAATAACCAATGCCTTTTCACCGGGAGGCAAAGCCGAATCAATCACGATGGTATTGAAGAAAGAACAATTCTTTAGGGTTGATTGAGGATGAACGAATAAAGCGTCACCTTCCTGTGCTATGGTATGCTTGAGCAACTGATTTTTAATGTGGAAAAACACGAAAAGCCACCTCATTATGAAAATCGTAAAAACGATTACATAAAGATAATTAAAGATTTCCATCCAGTTTAACCCAGGATTTACTAAACCGCTTACTTCAATAACATCCTTTTCAAATCCGGGCTCATTACTATATAGCACTTTAGATTTAACCTCATTATCAGTCTTTTCAACATCGTGTAACCGTTCTACCGTTAATGCTGGAATGGTAAAACTCAGGAGCAACATCAGCAACAGGTAAATCCTATTTAAATTGAAAAATGTAAGCTTCACCAAAAACAGCTGGTACACCGCAAAAAACATTGCTGTACATGCAGAAACCTTTAGGAGATAGAATAAAATCATAGGTTCTGATTTTGGTTGATGATTTTCTTGATTTCTTCTATATCGCTTTCACTTAATTTTTCTTCTTTCACCATAAAGGATAAAAGGCTCGCTGGCGAATTATTAAAATAACCTGAAAATAGCTTAGAAAAAGTTGTCTTCGTATATTGATCTTTAGTAATGGCAGGGAAATACTCGTAAGTTTTGCCATAAGCTTTATAGTTAACATAACCCTTTTTTTCCAAAAGCCGAACGATTGATGAAATGGTGTTGTAAGGAGGCTTTGGCTCATCATCAAGTTCATCGATAATATCTTTTACAAAAGCTTTTTTTAGCTTCCATAAAACCTGCATAATGCGCTCTTCCGATTTGGTTAATTCTTCCATACCCAAATATATAACTTATTTTTCAGTTTTACAACTTAAAAATAAGTTATATAATTGAAAAATCAGTTTATAGTAAAAGCAGACTTAAAACAGATTGCAATAGGGGCATTAACGATATAGAGAAAAGCATGCCCAAAATCCAGATCATTTTCTCCGGTTCTTATACAATTGACAGGAATAACCTTTCTTCGCAAAATATATTTTTTACCACTCGCTGCCATAAAAAATCGCACAATCCTAATATATGTAATCATAATTAACTATATTAGGGTAATGAAAGGCGCGACCAATCCTGTTGACCATTAGTATAAGACAATCGGGTTATTTTGGCAACAGCCTCATACTCAAGTCCACCTCAAATCCACATTAAGTCCACCCTTAGGCTATTTATGCTTCATAACTACGTTACCTGTAACTAACGTACATCTGGGGATTAACCAACATGTAGCGCGCGAATAATCATATCTGCAAAGACATCGTGTTTTAAGATTGCATCATGCCTCCCAACGACGGAAATGGTGTAAAAACACCCAATATTATTGTTACGTTACAATTGGGAAGGAATTAGTGAAGCCGGACAAATCACCCCACCTTTCAGGCACCCCACCAGACGAGGGAAATTGCAATGCGTAGATAGCGATTGGTATAAATAGCTAGTAAAGCCAAACCACTGTTTCTTCGTTCTGCTCTTAGACTGGCATGGTCAATTTTTCGGTTGGCACTGACCCAGCCCCACCTACTGACTTCCATAGAAAAATTGTGAGCCGGCACTCTTGTTTCTTTTGGTGCCAGGAGAAAATAAGCCCGTCCGGCAAGGACAAAATAAAATTTAATTGCGGCAACCTGGGAAGGGATGTCGTTCGATAATTGATCGTTCAAAGTTTTATAGCTCACAGATGCTTCGTGCAACAGCATGCGATTGCTATAGCGATCGCATTGAGATTGCTTCGTCGGTGCGCCATGAACATCCGAATAAACACCTCAATTAATTTACTTTCCCAATCCTGCCAATGCATTAATCGTCAACGCCACAATTACCGTATTAAAAACGAATGCAATTAAGCTGTGGAGCAGCGATAATCGCCTGATTTTGCGAGAAGAAATCTCTACATCAGAAACCTGAAAAGTCATCCCAAGCACAAATGAAAAATAAGCAAAGTCGATAAAATCTGGCGCATCATCGCCTGGAAATTCAAGTCCGGATCCTTGTTTAGATGCGGATGGTTGATCGCTATCTTCATAAAAAAGATGCGCATAACGCATACTGAAAGTCGTGTGAACCAAAAACCAGGATAAAAACATTCCTGAAATAGCAATTACCAGATCAAGCGGCTTAACATCATGGTTGATCAATAATAAAACCACAGCAAGTAAGCCAGCAAAAGTAGATACTAAAACGATAGCGAAAATCTCGCCCCTGGTTTCGTCTTGCTTTACAGCCTTTAAACGGGTCTCTGCAGTAGAAGTATTGAAAAACATATACCAATGCAGGCTAATTAACATCAGACAGAAAATATCCCAGCCAAACATGATGTGCGTAAGTGTTTCTGTTTGAAAAAGCAGTGACGCAAAGAAACCTGATACGCCAACAAAAAGACTAATCAGCAATATATATAGCGCCGATAACTTTTGAATGCCTTTTAATTTGGGTTCGATTTTCACTGCTTAAATTTTAACTTGAAATGTTCTTTTGCCTGGCCTTTCTTAAAATACACCAGACCAATCCAGAATAAATCTACCGTTACGGTAACATCTGGATGGTTTTTAATTTCTGCCCAGGCTTCCTTCATGCCTTGGCTCCAATAAATATCATCAAAAATTAGCAAAGAATCTTCCGTTATTTTAGGTAAACACCATTTAAAATAATTCAGTGTGGCATCCTTTCTATGGTTGCCATCAATGTAAACAAAATCCAGGCTCGGTTGCCTGGCAATAATATCTGGTAAAATGCCATCGAAATTTCCTACATGAAGTTCGATATTATTTAACTCCAGGTCGTTAAAATTTTGCTTGGCTACTTCAGCTGTTTGCGGACACCCCTCTATGGTAACAATTTCTGCATCTGGGCAAGCTTTGGAGAGATATGAAGTTGTAATCCCTAAACAGGTCCCCAATTCAATTGCAGTTTTAGGCTGGATATCTTTAGCTAAACGATAAATTAACTTCGCTAAACGCGGACTTTTTAACGCATTTTTAGCGATCTGATTAACCTTCTTTGTTCTATTTTTATTAAGGTGAGAACCCGCACCCAGATCGGTAACCATGATAACCGATTCGTCAGAAAAAAGTTTTTTTCTTTGCTGTTCTATATTTTTGTATTCAGATTTGTCTGTAAAATCGTAAATTACCTCATCAGCGAGCTTGTACACAAATGGCGAGTGCGTTCCATGTCTGGTTTTAGCTGTTAATTGGTGTTTTAAGTAATCGGTAATGAATTGAAATAGCATATTGCAAAAGTAATTAATCGCCGCATACGGGTTATATGTTTTATGGAAAATATCACAGAGATAAGTGCTTTAGTTAAATTGCTCGATGATCCTGATGAAGAGGTTTATCATCATGTAGAGAAAAAACTGCTTGAATATGGTGGCGAGGTGATCCATTACCTGGAAAATGCCTGGGAGCAATCTTTCGATGGGCTTTTGCAGGAACGTATTGAAAACATAGTGCACCAGATTCAGTTTAGTGCAGTTAAAGAAGACCTCAACTTATGGTATTTAAGTGGTGCATTTGATTTGCTCCAGGGTGCCATGATTATAAATCGTTATCAATATCCCGATCTTGATGAACAAAAAATAATCAATCATATCGAAGAAATTAAACGGGATATCTGGCTAGGCCTGCAATATGAAATGAGTTCGGTTGAGAAAGTTAAACTCATTAACCATGTTTTATATCAGCAATATGGCTTCGGTGGAAACACAAAAAATCACCATGATCCTCAAAACTCTTACTTAAACCAGGTTTTAGAAAGTAAGAAAGGAAATCAGATCTCATTGGCAATTATCTATTCTACCCTCGCTCAAAAGTTAGACTTGCCAGTTTATGGAATCAATTTACCTCAACACTTCATTTTAGGATATATTGATGATAGCAAGCAGCAAGGAACAGATTATAGTGTTTTATTTTATATCAATGCTTTTAACCGTGGAAATATCTTTGGCAAACACGATGTAGACCAATTTCTTCGTCAGCTGAACTTAGAACCACTTCCTGAATATTACAAACCTTGCAGCAACACCGATATCATCCGCAGGGTGATCCGAAATTTAATTTCTGCCTATGAAAACGCCAGTGCGACAGAAAAAGTTAAAGAATTAAACGAACTACAAGATATTATTAAAGAAGAGCCAAAAACCAACTAACATTTAAGATGCAAACCAAATCCTTATTTTTCCTTTCGCTTACCTTCCTGTTTATTTTCTTCAGCACGAATCTTTCAGCACAAAAAACCAAAAAACCTAACGTAATTGCTTATCATACCGGCAATGGAACGGTAATCGACAGTTTTCCGATAGAAAAAATTAGTCACCTCATTTATAGTTTTGGTCATTTAAAAGGCGATAGTATGCATATCAGTTCAGCTAAAGATTCTGCATTGATTACCAAAATGGTTAGTTTAAAAAAACGAAATCCAGATTTAAAAGTGATGATTGCAATGGGCGGTTGGAGCGCTTGCCCGGACTGCTCTGAAGTTTTCAGCAGGGCCGATGGGAGAAAAATGTTTGCGAAGACCACTAAATCTCTGTTAGATTATTTTAAAGCAGATGGAATTGATATCGACTGGGAATATCCTGCTGTTGAAGGTTACCCGGGCCACAAATATATGGAGGAAGACAAGCAAAATTTCACCCTGCTGATTAAGGCCTTAAGAGATGAATTGGGCAAAAAAGCAGAAATCAGCTTCGCCGCTGGTGGAACCAAAAACTGCCTGGACTCATGTTTTGAGTGGAAAAAGGTAATGCCTTTAGTAGATCGGGTAAATCTGATGAGTTACGATCTGGTAGGTGGTTATGCAAAAACCAGTGGTCACCATACACCTCTCTATTCTACGGCAACGCAACAATTATCAGCAGATTTTGCCATTAAGGAAATGATTAAATATGGCGTTCCTGCCAATAAAATTGCTTTAGGAGCAGCTTTCTATGCCAGAATATTCGAAAATACCACCGATGCCAATCATGGTTTATATCAGCCAACTAAATTTTTAAGCGGCGTATCATCCAGAGATTACAAAACTTTTTTCAGCAAAGAAAGTGGCTATCAATATTATTGGGATGATGAGGCAAAAGCGCCATATTACTATAATGCCGCCACCAAACGTTTGGTAACCTTCGATAATGAAAAATCAATTGCATTAAAAACAAGATACGTCGTTGATCAAAAGCTGAACGGCATCATGTTCTGGGAACTGAACGACGATCCTTACAAAAACGGGTTGCTGGATGTGATTGACACCGAATTGAGAAAATAAATAAGGGCTTTATTGTAAAATTCAAAATTTAGTATATGCTATTGGTTAGGGGCCTAAATCAACTCAAACCTTTTTGAAATATTTATGGTATAATTCGGTTGGTGGAACACACAACCGGTAACAACACACGAATGAACGTTTCGGACGAAGTTTGAATATTTGCAAAAAGAGCTAAAATCTAATTCAATAAAAATTATTAAGGATTAAGCTGTTTCACAATTATAAAATTTGAAAATGCTTTATCAATTTCGATATATCTTCGTTGGGTTAATTCGAGGTTAATTCTCTTTTATCAATTTCAATACTGTAGTAAGCGCCTGGTCGGCAATTACCTCTTTATCAGGCTTTACGCCAACCCCTTCCCAGTTAGTTTTTGTTATCGGGTTGATCGCCCTCGAATTTGGGATATTAGCAGTAAAGCTATTACCTACTGGCTCTGGTGCAACAGGATGCGCACCGCCTCCGGTACGTTCACCAACAATTAGGGCACGGTGCTGGGCTTGCAGATTGTAAGCAAATTCCTCACCAGCCGAAAAGGTTTGCTTATTGGTTAAAATATAAATAGGTATTGTCTTAAGAGCTGCCAAAGTAGTATCCGGTGTCGCCCAAAACTCAGTATAAGAGCCATCTTTGCGGCAATAGAGATCATTGAGGTGAGTTCTTTCATTAAAAAAGAATCCGCAGACAAAACTCACAGCAGCCGGATCTCCGCCCATGTTATCCCGGAGGTCGATAACGAGTGCGTTGCTGTTACTTACAAACCGTAATGCAGCAGTAATCGTAGCCTTCATTTCTTGATCTGGAGGAAAAAAACCCCTCAACTTCAAATACCCAATATTTCCTTCCATAATCTCGGCCTTCTCCATTCCGAAATTTACTTGCTTTCTGAATTTAGGTCTTCGTGCTTTTTGTACTACGGTATCCGCTTCTTCTTCAGCATTCGCTCCAGGTGGATCATAGCTAATAGACAAGTGACCATCGTGATAAACCGACTGTAGGTCTGTAGTCAATTTATAAGCAAAAGCATTTTGTGAATGGATGGTATCGTAAGCACCAATTTTAAATTGCAGATTAATGAAATCTCCCATCCGCAGCGCAGTATCAAGAAAAATGTAGTTATCTTTAAGACTTTTCGAAATGTTAGCAACAGTTTCTTTTTTTATTCTCTTTGTGAGAACAGGATTTTGAGCCAAAGCTACAGTACAATACGACAAGATTATCAAAAGAAATAAGCCAAAGCGTTTCATATCAAACGAAAATAGACAATTATTGGGAGAATTAATTAATGTATTTATCCTTGCAATAATTTGCTACTACTTTATTTTAGATATTAAGATTGGTGAAATGTGAAGATACTTTCTGACAAAACCAACCTTTTTTTGACATCCATGAAAGGTGAATTAAAACGGCTTCCTTCCTGAACTTGATTCAGGATCTCCTCGCTTCCACCGCGTGGATAGGGTAGTATAAAGATTGTTAAAATAAGTAATTAACAGTTCTTAGACATGCTTAACATGCCAAATTGTGATAATTTTATATTTACGATGTAGCTGCAGTTTAGGTGCTATTTGCAATTGTAGATCATTTCATACTTATAGGTTGAAGTATCGGGTGTACCTGCACCACCATTGTTAAGTGTAGACGTACTTGTTATATTTAATACGGTTGCATTCCCCTTCGAATCAAACTGATATGAATATACGGAATTGTCTATCACCAAAGTATTCCCTAATGGATCAAATGAGGTGTAAGACTCTGAGGCTATGAAATTTTTTGAGGCTTTCCCAAAATAACCACCTTTCTGGTAATCAACGAAAGTTGTTAATGGGTCTGAACTAAGAGATGTATTAACCGCTTTTTCGCTTCTATAGGTGAATGTTGTGGTATTCTGGATTTCTCCGGTTGAGCCCTCTCTAATCACAGATTTAATTAAATTGCCATCTGCGTAGCTGAAAACGTTAGTTTGCACTAAAATTCCACTTTGATAGGTTTCAACTTTAGTAAGGTATCCATCTGCATCATAGCTGTACTTTTTGGTATTCTCAAATCTCGCAACGCCAGCTTCAATTACTCCCCCGCTTCCACTGGATATTGCCCTGCCATTAGATAATATCAACTCATCCACAACACCATCCGGATCAGTTGCCGTAATTTTATTCGCCGTAAAAACCCTTGTATACGTTTCACCCTCTGAATCAGATTCCTTTATTACACGGCCAATAGCATCATATTCCATGTTAAGGGTAAATTCCCCCGTCCCACTAATTAATTTCCAACTGGTTAACTGACAGCCATTACTATTGGGATCGCTATAGTCGATTTCTTTTTTACAACTTAGAATGGAAATAATGGCAACGAAAGCTACCATGAAAAATTTAATCTGCTTATTCATTTTTATAAACTGAGGACGTAAATTACTGGCTGCAAATATATTAAAAATTAATGCAAATAACAGTCAGTCTGTTTCGCAATCATATTTCCACAATTTTAGTGATTGGCAAATGTCATCACTTTTGCTTTTTAAGCCACACCGCCATTAAATTAAACCAATCTACATCAGAAGTTTTATTGATTAATCCAAAACCATGACCGCCTTTTTCATAAAGGTAAACGTCTGAATTAATACCTTGAGCCTTTAGTGCTTCACTCATCAAAATACTATTGGCATAAGGAACAGCATTATCATCTTTGGCGTGCACAAAATAAACCGGCGGCGATTTCTTATTAACGTTTTTATTGGCAGAGAAATAGTGTTTTAAGCTATCTGTTGGCGAGGCACCCAATAGATTTTTCATTGTTCCTGCGTGTACCGATTCTTCAAAGCTGATTACCGGGTATACCAATACTGCAAAATTTGGACGAAGATCTATCTTTTCAGGATTATCAATTTTTAAATCATTATAATGAGCTACTAAGGTTGAAGCAAAATGGCCGCCTGCTGAAAAGCCCAGGATTCCGATCTTATTTTTCTTAATCCCATATTTTTTAGCGTTTTTTCGAACCAGGTAAATTGCTTGTTGCGCATCCTGTAGCGGACCATAGGTTTTATCAACCATAATCTCATCGCTCGGCAAACGATATTTGAATACAAAAGCAGTTATACCAATGGCATTGAAACGTTTCGCAACATCTATTCCCTCGTGACTGAAAGCCAGCGCGCCATACCCCCCGCCAGGACAAATAATCACCGCAGTACCAGTCGCAATATTTTTCGGCGCTTCGAAAACGGTTAAAGTGGGTACCGACACCTTAGTAATGCTTAATGTTCCGTTTGATCTAACTTCTGTATTTTCTACATAAGTTGAGGGGGTAGATTTTGCTCCCGGAATGCTCCCGTTGTAGATTGGAATCACTTCCTGGGCTTCTGCCATAACAACTAGATGAGAAATGATCAAAATTAAGAAAAGTCTATTCACTGCTTTATAAATTATTTGGATTAATACATACTAGGGATTCAACTCTAGCGAAATCCTTATCATTATCGGCTATTAGCGTCATATTATTAATTAAACATGTTGCAGCAATCAATGCATCAGGTAATTTCAAATTATAGGTTTTTCTAACCCTTATTGTTTCAGGAATAATCCCATTTTCAAGAAATAATATAATCGAATTAGATACAAATTGTTTATAAATATTGATATCATCAGGATCCTCAGGATTCCATACTTGCAATTCAATTTCAGATATAAATGACAAAATTGATTCGACGTCTACTACATGATCCATAAATTGCAACCCCTTCAATGGAAAAGTCCCATTTAGATATTTTATGGCTGCTGATGTATCTATTAAATATCTCTCTGCCATTCTGCACGCAAATGGTTTAATTGCTCGTCAATAGTTCCAGCATTCATCGGACTTTTAATTTGATTTCTCAAAGCGGATATTTTAGTTGAATCATTAATTACCTTAATAAGGTTTAATTCTTCTAAATCCTTTAAAAGTTTATAAGCTTTCTGGTTGGTTAATTCTATCGTTAATGTATTCATAATGATCAAATTAATTATTAATACTAGCAAATCAAATATAATAAGAATAAGTTTAGCTAATCGAATGCCCCGAATTAAAATTCCATTAAATACGCTTTCAAAAACTCATTAATATCACCATTTAAAACCGCGTCCGGATTTGATGTCTGATAATTTGTACGGTGATCTTTTACCCTACGGTCATCCAAAACATAACTTCTGATTTGCGATCCCCATTCTATTTTTTTCTTCGAACCTTCTACTGCTGCAATGGCATCATTCCGTTTACGCTCTTCAATTTCATAAAGCTGCGACTTTAATAAGCGAATGGCATTTTCTTTATTCTGTAATTGCGACCTGGATTCCTGATTTTTGATAATGATACCAGACGGCTTATGATATAAACGAACAGCCGTTTCTACCTTGTTTACGTTCTGTCCACCAGCACCACCTGCTCTAAAGGTTTCAAATTCAATGTCTGCCGGGTTAATGTCGATCTGAATCGTATCATCCACTAAGGGATAAACGTATACCGAAGCAAAGGAGGTGTGCCTGCGGGCATTCGAATCGAAAGGAGAAATCCTTACCAAACGATGTACGCCATTTTCGCCTTTTAAATATCCATAAGAGAAATCTCCATCAAACTGAAGCGTTACCGATTTTATTCCGGCAATCTCTCCTTCCTGACTATCCTGTTCGGTAATTTTATAGCCGTTTTTTTCGCCCCACATGATGTACATCCGCATAAGCATGTATGCCCAATCGCAACTTTCTGTACCACCAGCTCCCGCTGTAATTTGCATTACGGCAGATAGCTGATCTTCCTTATTGCGAAGCATATTTTTCAGCTCCAGCTCCTCTACCGCTTGGGTACTGGCTTCGAACTGCTCTTTCATTTCTGCTTCTGACGCATCGCCAGCCTGGAAAAACTCCAGCATTACCGCAGCATCTTCTACTGCGTTATTGGTATCATTGAAACCATCTGTCCACTTTTTTTTGGAGCTGATTTCAGCAAGAATTTTTTCTGCTTTCTTTGGATCATCCCAGAAATCGGGTGCCATGGTTAATTTTTCTTCTTCGCGAATGGCGTAAAGTAGCTCATCAACGTCAAAGATGCCTCCTCAGGGACGTTACTCTGTCCCTTAAATCCTGCAAGTTTTCTTTTGTCATAACCGCAAATATATAAAATCGAATTGAGCATCGGGCATGGTGAGCGGCTCAATTCATATGATCAGGGTAAGTTATTTAAGATTAAAAAGATGCGTTCCTTTATTTTTTCATCCCCATATAATCCAGCGTAAGATTAGATAGCAATTTAACGCCTAATACAAAACCACTTTCATCAAGATAAAAATCTGGCGTATGGTGTGATGGTGCTTTTAGAGGGTCTTTGCCCTTCGGCATTCCCCCTAAAAAAACAAATAAACCAGGAACTTTCTCCTGGAAAAATGAAAAATCCTCTGCGCCAGTAACAGGTGGACGTAACAATACATGATCTGCACCAGCTGTAGCCTGCATGCTTGGCAACATTTTTTCCGTTAAGGCAATATTATTAAACGTAACCGGATAATGGTTACTGAATGGGATTTTCACATCAGCTGTTGCGCCATTTGCCTCTGCTGTTTTAGTGGCAATTGTTTTAATCCGATCAATGAACATGGCTTCATCTTCCTTACTAAAATTACGAACCGTGCCTAACATCTCTACCTTTTCTGGAATAATATTCGAACGAACACCACCGTTAATGGCACCAATAGTCACCACGCCCGGGTTTTCTGTTACATTCAAATTGCGGCTCACAATGGTTTGCAAATTATTAATAATCTGGGCTGATACCACAATAGGATCGATACTGCTCCACGGATAGGCTCCATGGGCCTGGCGGCCAGTAACTGTAATTTTCATATCGTTAACAGCAGCCATTGTGCCACCAGGGCGATAGGTTACATTTCCAACTTCTGTTTGAGAGTTGATGTGCAGGCCAAAGATGACATCGACTTTTGGATTTTCTAAAACACCTTCCTTAATCATTAATGCCGCCCCACCTTCATCACCAGCAGGTACACCTTCTTCTGCAGGCTGAAAAATAAATTTAACGGTGCCCTGAATATCTTTTTTCATGGTGCTCAACACTTCTGCAACCCCCATCAATATGGCTACATGACTATCATGACCACAAGCATGCATCACGCCAACTTCCTGCCCGTTATATTGGGTTTTTACCTTTGAAGCAAACGGAACATCTACACGTTCAGTAACTGGTAAGCCATCCATATCTGCACGCAATGCTACCACCGGACCAGGTTTGCCGCCTTTTAAAATTCCTACCACACCAATTTTTGCTACGCCAGTGGTTACAATGAAACCTAAAGAAGTTAAGTGTTTAGCAATAATACCAGCAGTTCGCATTTCTGTATTTCCTAATTCTGGATGTTCATGAAAATCTCTTCGCCAGGTGATTACTTTTTGTTCGATCGCATCTGCCTTTTTAGCAACTTCTGCCCTTAAAGGCGATTTCTGAGCGAATAAATTAAAAGACAGGAAGAATAATCCGGTGAGGTAAATGTATCTCATGAAAAGAATTGATGTTTAGGTTAAATGGTGACCTAAGCTAAGAATTTTTGATAAATAATGCAATCAGGTTAACCCCTGCTAACTCGCTTGATCAAAGCATTAAATTTATCAGCTAGATGGTGGCTTTCTCAACATGCCTAAACAATCCTTAAAATATTAAAAAAAACCATAATTTTTGAACATTAAAAAGACCGTTTTAAATTTTTGCTTTGTTACTTTTACAAAAAAACAAAGATTATGTTACCGAAAATAAATTTTACAGAAACAGCGGCTTACAAATATTTGGCCGATCATTTTATTGATATTAATCAGAAAAGTATTAAAGACCTCTTCGCTGAAGATGCAGATCGTTTCAATAAGTTTTCTGTTTTTTTTGAGGATATCTTATTAGATTATAGCAAAAACCGCATCAGCGATGAAACCCTTGCTTTGCTGATCCAGCTTGCCCGCGAATGTAAATTAGATGAAGCCATCAAATCGATGTACGCCGGAGATAAAATTAATGAAACGGAAGATCGCTCGGTATTGCATATAGCCCTTCGTAATTTAAGTAATACGCCAATTTTAGTTGATGGTAAAGATGTGATGCCTGATGTAAATGCAGTGCTCGCTAAAATGGAGAAGTTTAGCAACAGCATCATTAGCGGCGACTGGAAAGGTTATACCGGCAAAGCCATTACCGATATCGTAAATATAGGTATCGGAGGTTCCGATTTAGGTCCGGTGATGGTTACTGAAGCGCTGAAACATTATAAAAACCACTTAAATATTCATTTTGTATCTAATATCGACGGTACACATATTGCAGAAACGCTTGCAGGTCTGGATGCTGAAACCACGTTGTTTTTAGTGGCTTCAAAAACTTTTACTACACAAGAAACCATGACCAATGCACATTCTGCACGTTCATGGTTCTTAGAGAAAGGTGGTAATGAAAACGACATTGCGAAGCATTTTGCAGCATTATCTACCAATGCGAAAGATGTATCTGCTTTCGGGATAGATACCGAAAACATGTTTGAGTTCTGGGATTGGGTTGGCGGTCGTTATTCTTTATGGAGTGCAATCGGTTTATCAATCTCTTTAAGCATCGGCTTTGATAACTTTAAAGCGCTTCTTGCAGGTGCACATGCTGCAGACAATCATTTTAAAACTGCCGAATTTGAAAACAACGTTCCGGTAATATTAGCTTTGCTAGGGGTTTGGTACATCAATTTCTATAACGCAGAAACGCAGGTTATTTTACCTTACGACCAATATATGCATCGTTTTGCTGCTTATTTCCAACAGGGCGATATGGAAAGTAATGGTAAACATGTAGATAGAAACGGAAATGAAGTAGACTATGAAACCGGCCCTATTATCTGGGGAGAGCCAGGAACCAATGGCCAGCATGCATTTTACCAACTGATTCATCAGGGAACAAGAATTATTCCTGCTGATTTTATCGCACCTGCACAAAGTTTAAATCCGCTTGGTGATCACCATCCGATTTTACTTTCGAATTTCTTTGCACAAACAGAAGCGTTGATGAATGGTAAAACAGAAGAAGAAGTGGTTGCTGAGCTGAAAAAAGACGGCAAATCTGAGGAGGAGATTTCGAAAATTGCACCGTTTAAAGTTTTTGAAGGCAATCGCCCAACCAACTCTATCTTGCTGAAAAAAGTAACGCCATATACTTTAGGTAGTTTAGTAGCGATTTATGAGCATAAAATTTTTGTTCAGGGCGTAATCTGGAACATCTTCAGTTTCGATCAGTGGGGTGTGGAACTTGGAAAACAGTTGGCCAAGAAAATTCTTCCGGAGTTAGATGGCAGTGAAAATGTAGAAAGTCATGATAGTTCTACCAACGGCCTAATTAATCAATACAAGGTCTGGAGATAAAAAAACAAGAAAAGCGAGTTTAATACTCGCTTTTCTTGTTTTAAACCTATAATTTAGGGCAATTAAACACTCACATTTTGTGAATCCAAATTAACTTATTATTGAAATAATCGCTCGCACTCGCTTTGATCGTTTCGAATCACTAAAAAACAATTACTAATGAAAAAAAGATTTCTTTTTGCCTTGGCTATTTCCGGCCTGTACTTTAGCGCATCCGCTCAAAAGGTACAGTTTACGGAATTTGACCTAGACAATGGCCTGCATGTCATTCTCCACCACGACAAAACAGCTCCAGTTGTTGCCGTTTCGGTAATGTACCACGTTGGCTCAAAAGATGAAGAAACAGAGCGTACGGGTTTTGCCCACTTTTTCGAGCACTTACTCTTTGAAGGTTCACCAAATATAAAACGCGGTGAATTTATGAAATTGGTGAGCAGCAATGGTGGACAAAACAATGCCAATACCTCTCAGGATCGCACCTTTTATTACGAAGTTTTTCCGTCTAACCAATTAGAATTGGGCTTATGGTTAGAAAGCGAAAGAATGTTGCACCCGGTAATTAATGAAGTTGGGGTTAAAACACAAAATGAGGTAGTAAAAGAAGAAAAGCGTCTTCGCGTAGATAACCAGCCTTATGGTAAGTTTACAGAAAAGATTTTCTCGCATTTGTTCTCTACTCATCCATACCGCTGGCAGCCAATTGGCTCTATGGATCACCTGGATGCCGCAAAGCTCGATGAATTTATTGGTTTCTTTAAAAAATATTATGTCCCAAATAACGCGGTGTTAACCATTGCAGGCGATTTAGATATTGATAAAACCAAAACGCTGGTAAAGTCTTATTTTTCAGAAGTTCCTAAAGGCTCAGCAATTGTTCGCAAGAAATACGAATTACCTGAGATTACCAAAGAAATCATAGATACGGCTTACGATGCCAACATTCAAATCCCCGCAATTTTCGCGGCTTATCGCGTGCCGGGAATGAAAAGCAGAGACAGTAAAGTTCTCGGCATGATCAGTTCCATTTTATCTGGCGGAGGAAGTTCCAGGCTGAGCACCAAAATGGTAGATGAAAAGAAAACCGCGCTTCAGGTTGCGGCATTTAATTATTCACTGGAAGATTATGGTGCCTATATCACACTCGCACTTCCAAATAAAAATACGCCACTCAATGACCTCCTGAAAGATATTGATGAAGAGGTTTTGCGCTTACAAACGGATTTAATCAGCGAAAGCGATTATAAGAAACTTCAGAATAAATTTGAAAACGATTATGTAAGTGCCAACAGCAGAATGCTTGGAGTAGCTGAAAATCTATCTTCAGGTTATACTTTCCATGATAAAGATACAGACGATATCAATAAAGAATTGGAAGTAATCAGATCGATTACTAGAGAAGAGATCAGAGATATTGCTAAGAAATACCTGAATAAAAACCAGAGAGTTGTATTGTATTATTTACCTAAGAAATAAGCAGCGCGCATTTCATATTAATAGTTAAAATCATGAAGAAAATATTTATCATCGCTGCAATCTCCTTATTTACGCAAGGTATTTCAGCACAAACCATAAATAGGAGTCAAAAACCAAAGCCAGGTCCTGCTCCGGTAATTACCATAGGCGACCCTGCTATCTTTAAACTGGCTAATGGCATCACGGTGTTGGTGGTCGAAAACCACAAACTTCCAAAAGTATCGGCAAGTTATAGTATTGATGCCGGCCCCATTACCGAAGGAGCTAAAGCCGGCGTCTTGAATTTAATGGGAAGCATGTTAAACGAAGGCACAACCACAAAAACTAAAGCACAGTTTGATGAGGCAGTGGATCAGTTAGGTGCTGATGTGAGTGCAAACTCTAGTGGTGGTTCTGCATCTGCATTAACCAGATACTTTCCAGATGCTTTTGCGTTGATGGCAGAAAGTATTCGTAAACCTGCCTTTCCGGAAGCATCATTTGAGAAATTGAAGTCACAAATGATCACTGGTTTAAAATCAAATGAAAAAAATGCAAAAGCTGTGTCCGCTCGTGTGGTAAATGCACTTGCATACGGAAAAAACCATCCAAGTGGGGAGTTCGAAACAGAAACATCTGTGAATGCCTTAACGCTTGCAGATGTTAAAGCTGCTTACACCAAATATGTTACACCTTCACGTGGCTATTTAACTTTTGTTGGCGATATCAAACCAGAGGCTGCAAAAGCATTGGCAGAAAAAGCTTTCAGCGATTGGAAAGGTACATCCCTTGCCCTTCCTGTACTGGCAAAGGTTGCTAATCCAACAAAAACAGAAGTAGATGTGGTTAATGTAAGTAATGCTGTTCAATCAGAAATAACAGTAGTTAACTTAATTGATTTACCAATGAGCAATCCTGATTATTTCCCTGTTTTATTGGCCAATCAAATTTTAGGCGGTGGTTCAGAGTCGAGGTTGTTCAATAATTTAAGAGAAAAACACGGATTTACTTATGGTGCTTATTCTTCAACAGGTGCCGGCCGTTTCCAATCTAAATTCTCTGCTACAGCGGCAGTAAGAAATGAAAAAGTGGATAGCGCAGTGGTAGAATTTTTAAAAGAAATTAATACCATCCGCACGACAAAAGTAACAGCAGAAGAATTGCAAAATGCGAAGAACCTGTATAACGGAAGTTTTGCTTTAGGTTTGGAAAACCCCGCCCGGATTGCTGGTTTCGCAAGCAGTATTTTAATTAATAACTTGCCTAAAGATTTTTACCGCACTTATTTACAGAAACTAAATGCTGTAACTACGGATGATATATTAAGAATAGCTAAAAAATATTACAACCATGATAATACCCGCGTGGTGATTGTTGGTAAAACAGAAACCTTTACGCCAGGCTTAAAGAAAGCAGGCTTCAGCGTAAGTGAATTCGATAACCTGGCAGAACCAGTTAAAGCTACCGCAAGCACGGGTACCACAGCAACTAAATCAGCTAAAGAAATTGTAGACAGCTATATTGCCGCGATTGGCGGAGCTGCTGCGATTAAGAAAATTACTTCCCTACAACAAAATGCCGAAATGGAAATGCAGGGCCAAAAGCTTACAGTTACCATGAAAGATATGGCACCAAACCTAAGTGTTATGGAAGTTTCCATGATGGGGCAAACCGCAATGAAGCAAGCTTTCAACGGTACCACTGGCTATCAGATGCAGATGGGGAAAAAATCAGAATTAACCGGTGATGATTTAACGGAAAAGAAAGAAAGCAAAGGAATTGTAAGCCAACTTTACTATGCTACTGATGGCACAAAATTAGAAGCTGCAGGAACGGCTAAAGTCGGCGCAGCTGATGCATACAAATTAACTGTGACTTCACCATCTGGTAAAAAGAAAACTGAATATTATGATGTAAAATCCGGCTTACTTTTAAAAGATGAAAAAACAGCAACTAAAGGTACGATGGAAATTACGCAATCTACCGAATATGGTGATTATAGAAAAGTTGGCGATGTATTGTTTCCACACACTTTAACTCAAAATATTCAAACTGCACAAGGCTCACAGGAATTTGCAATTAATATCAAGGAAATTAAAATCAACCCTCCTTTAAAAATGGACGAGTTTAACTAACCTCATTGAATTGAATATGAGCGCCATCACATTCCCCAATGTGATGGCTTTTTTTATGATCAAATGTCATGTCCATCACGAGCGACTAACTTCATTTTTTGAATTGCGTACCTTATAATTTATAATTGCATGTGTTTATGGAAATGGCTAAACCCATACATCTTTAAATTGTTATCATACTAAACACAACATCATGAAATATTTTAAATTAGTTTTGAGTATCGCTTTGTTTGCCTTCACTATGCAACTTTCGGCTCAAACAAATAAGGCGACAACAATCAGGATTATTGAGGAAAAAGAGTACACATTTGTTGCCAACTCTGCGATACCCATGTCGAACATGGACGTTTCGCAAATTCTATCACGCATGCCTGGATCACAAGGTGGTGGAGTGATTAATTTAACCGGAAGCCAATATGATTTTAAGATTACCAAAGATAGCGTGGTTGCTTATCTGCCTTACTACGGTCGCTCATTCAGCGCTCCAATGAACCCAAATGAAGGTGGCATCAAATTTACATCCAAAGATTTCAGTTATAATGAAAAGAAAAATAAAAAAGGTAATTATACTATTCAGATCAATACTAAAGATTTGAATAGAGAGAATTTCAGGCTTACCTTGAGCGTTACACCAAATGGATATGCCACACTAATTGCCAGCGGTTACAACAAACAACCCATCACTTTTAATGGCTATTTAAGCGAATCAAAGAGGAAAGATCAATAATGATTCAGGGGTTGTACCATACTTTTTAATTTCCTATTGTGATTTGTTATGATAGGCTTCTCGAAGTAAATTAAAGATATTCTTTACCATTCCTTCGAAAGGCTGAAAATGACAATGATTTAAATGCTAATGCCTCGTAGTAGCGTCTCAATACGACTTGAATGTTTCTGATCAATAGACTTTTCTGGCTTGCCTCGGCTGGCCGCCGAAGGGCTCTTACTTTTTTGCTTGATCAAAAAAGGTAAAAAAAACCGAGCTTTTCTGCAAGCTCATGAATGCCTATAAAAACATGTGCAACTGATGAATAAATCAAGGCTTGGAGCTGATGTTGGACTAGCGCGTTGAATTTAAGAGGCGATAGCACAAGGGTTCGATTAGATTTATAGTAAAGATTTATTTTTAAAGCCGTTCGCGCTACCTTGGGCTGGGGGTATTGGAACGTTGGCACAAAAATTTCAACGGCTTCTCCTTCGATCATTTCCTAGGCCGGAGAGCAAGGTGCATTATTAGATTTATGAGGTTTACTCGTTTGTGTTTGTTTATAACGAGTGGTGTATAGCTATAGCGATGTAATATGAAATTAACCTCGTCAAAGACGAATGGATATTCCACGCTCGTTCGGAAACGAGCGTGAGCATATTCGAAGAAAAAAGACAAATAACGCGAAAAGCCAGATTCAAAAAAATCTGGCTTTTCGTTTTTAACGTTTAGCCCTATTTTTTGGAAATCTTTATTTCAAAAATATGCGGCCATTTTTTACCTGTTACAAAGAGTCTTTTAGCGGCTTTATCATAGGCAATTCCATTTAGCACATTGTTTGCCTTTTCATCCTCTGTTTTGAAATAATCTGCAGGAAGCAATCCTGCTAAATTGATTTTACCTTCAACAGCACCTGTTTTGGGATTGATGATTAAAATGTTGTTGGTGGTGTAAACATTGGCATAAATTTTTCCATCAATAAATTCCAGTTCATTTAATTGCTGAATGGCTCCTTTATTGTCAAAAACTTCTATTTCACCAATTGGCTTGTAAGTATTTTTATCCAGAAAGAATATTGTGCTGGAGCCATCGGTTTTTAAGATTTTTTCTCCATCGAAATTTAATCCCCAACCTTCCTGCGTACCACCGCTGTAAGTAAATTCTAATAATTTTTTAAAGGTATTTTTATCGTACACAAAGCCCGTTTTTTCCCGGTAGGTTAACTGAATAACCTTATCACCTACCACCGTCATTCCTTCTCCAAAATATTGCTTATCCAAATCAGCTTTTAACACTACTTTACCAGAGGTTGGCTCTACCTTCCTCAAGCTCGAATGACCGTAATCACCAGCACTCTCGTAAAAATAACCATCGTGATACTCCAGGCCTTCCACATAAGAAGAAGTGTCGTGCGGAAGGGTTTTGATTACCTTGTAGGTATATTCAACAGGTGCCTGAGCAGCCAATACGTTTATGTTAGACGTTAAGTCTTCTGACTTTCCATCTCTATATATTTTAGCGGTTATAATATGATTTCCCAACTTCAGCCCCACGCTTTTTATTTTGATTGCCGAGGTATCGGTTTTAATATCCATTTTAGTGCTGTCGATCAGGTAAACCACTGAATCAACTTTACTTTCCTTCCCAAAAAGGACTTTTACCTCGAACTCGTTCCCGGAAGCAACATTGAGTCCCATCATAGGGGAAACAAATGAGCGGTAAGTTTTTGGAGCATCATCTTTACACGCACCTAAAAAGGCAATTGTGATTCCGAAAATTAAGAGGATTCTGATTTGTTTAGTCTTCAGGCCAAAAAGCATCTTCAATGTGATTTAATGTATAATTATTTTTTGTAAAGGTAATCGCAATTATATCAAAACGAATATCATTTTGATGATTCATAATTTCAATATATTCCGCAGAAGCCAATTCCATTTGCTTTTGTTTGGCTTGGTCTACAAAATCTTCAGGTTCACCAAAGGCGATAGAAGTTCGGGCTTTAACTTCCACAAAAACCATAATGCCATTTTTGTAAGCAATTAAGTCCAGCTCTGCTTTCCCATACGTCCAGTTTTCATCTAAAATTTCATAACCATTGGCTTCCAGATGGGCTTTGGCAATTGCCTCGCCTTGTCTACCTAAATCGTTATGCGTGGCCATAAGAGAAATTATTAAATGAGTGAGTTATTGAATGTATAAATCTTGAATAAGTGAATGTTTATTTCAAATGCATTATAAAAATGATAAATATTAAATGTTCTGTGTACCCACTCAATCCTTCAGTTATTCCATCATTCTCCCATTCAGTCATCCAAACCTTCAATCCTTACTTCACAATAACAGACCCCAGGAACTTATTAATTTCTCTTTCCACACCCTTAATTACACTATATCTCTGCATCAGGATGATCTGATTATCGGCATCTTTTTCATCTTTAATTTCTTTCAATAAGTTAGATAAAATACGATCTACTTTCCGCTTCTTTAAATGAAATATCCCACCCAGAATGGTCGCTTTAAGATTCATGGATTCATCCTTTACGTAAATTAAGTGTTTGTTCAACCAATTTTCACTTAATGCATATTCAGATGTAGATAAGGTAATGGCCAAATCGGCAATATCCCGATCTTCATGCTTGATAAAGTGATTTGCTGTGGGTAATCTGCCGTTATCAATTTCAGATTTATAGTATTCGATGATACTTTTGCAAAGCTGGTTTTCAAATTCAACATCAGCCAGGTTTTGCATCACGAAAGAGCCAATGTACATGTCATCGATACTATCCCAATTTACAAATTCGTGTCCGTAGGCAAGTAATAACCTTACAATCTCTCTTTCCTGAATTTCATCGGTATCAACTTTTGGTTCTCCGTACCCAGATGGTCCTGCCTGATCATCCCATAAGTCATCTGGTGGGCCGAGTGGTTCTGGCGCACCAGAGCCATATGAATTTGGCTGACTGCTTTGTGCATTTGCCCTTTGCGTACTCTCAAAATTCTTTTTTACCTTGCCAGAGCGGATTTTATTTAATTCAGCGAGTAAGACACTTTCCTCAATCTCCAATAAGCTACTGCTTTCTCTGATGAAAACGGAAGCTTTAATCTGATCTGGGATCTTAGCAATACTTTCAACAATATCCCGGATAATGCCCGCTCTTTTAATGGGATCATCGCCAGCATCTTTGAGCAAAACATTGGCCTTATACAGGATAAAATCTTTTCGGTTATTCTCCAGATAAGTTTTGAAAGCACCCGCACCTACGTGATGCATGTAAGAATCAGGGTCATGTCCATCAGGGAAAGAAACAATTTTAACATTGAGTCCTTCTTCCAGAATCATATCTAAACCACGTAAAGAGGCTTTGATCCCTGCCGCATCACCATCAAATAGTATGGTAATGTTTTGGGTAAAACGACCAATTAGCTTAATCTGCTCTACCGTTAAAGAGGTACCTGAAGAGGCCACCACATTTTCTATTCCGGCCTGATGCACCGATAACACATCTGCATAACCTTCTGCCAGGTAGCAGTTATCTAAATCCCGAATGGCTTTTTTTGCATGAAACAAACCATAAAGCACATTCGATTTATGGTAAATCTCACTCTCTGGAGAGTTCACATATTTCGGAACGTTTTTATCTGTCTTCAGTGTTCGTCCACCAAACCCGATAATTCTTCCGGTAAAATTATGGATCGGAAACATCACACGACCGCGGAAACGGTCGTAGATTTTTCCATTATCATTTTTAATTGATAAGCCCGTTGACTCTAAAAATTCTAATTTATGACCAGCATTTGTAGCATTTTGAGTAAGCGCATCCCAAACATCGGGCGAATAACCGACTTCAAATTTTTTGAGGATATCTTCTCTGAAGCCACGTTCTTTAAAATAACTTAAACCAATTCCTTTACCTTCACTGGTTTCCCAAAGTTGCTTTACGAAAAAGGCCGCGGCATATTGAGACACGATGTAGAGACTTTCCTTTGCACTTTGGGCTTCAGCAGCCTCCGGAGAAAGTTCTGCTTCTTCTACCTCTATGTTATATTTGTTGGCTAAAAATTTAAGCGCTTCAGGATATGAATACTTCTCATGATCCATAATAAAGCGTACCGAATCGCCACCTTTTCCACACCCGAAGCACTTGTAGATACCTTTGGTTACCGATACGTGAAACGACGGTGTCTTCTCTCCATGAAAAGGACAATTCCCAATTAAACTGGTTCCGCGTTTCTTTAAGTGCACAAAATCCCCAACTACCTCCTCTATCCGGGCGGTATCCATTATCTTATCTATCGTTTCGCGGTTTATCACTTTAGCATCATGTATTTAGTATCAAGACAAGCAGGATTTTAAATTCTATAGGTGATTAGCGCCCCGACCTATAACTTATAACCTATAACATTTAACTTATCACCTTCAACTACTTTACCAACGGCAATAACTGATCTGCTACCAATTTATTGCCGATATCGTTAAGGTGAACACGATCATTTGTTAAAACACCTTTTTCCTTATCCTCCGGATTATTTTTAGCTTCGTATTCACCGAAAGCTTTTCTTAAATCGCAAAGCGGAAGATTATTTTTTGCAGCCAACTCCCTTATTCCCGCTGCGTACTTGTTTAAATCGGCATCCATATCGTTGGTACCATCTTTTTTCTCTCCAATTACAGATGGCGTACACAGCACCACTTTACTTCCAGCTCCCTGAATCTTATTAATCAAAGCCTGATAAAACTTAAAATACTTATCATAATCGGTTCCCGTATGCGAGGTCTCTTTATGCCAGACATCATTGATACCAACATAAATAACCACCAGGTCTGGTTTCTTATTTAAAACGTCATCTTCTAAACGCAGGTATAAATCATAAATTTTATTTCCACCAATTCCGGCACCAAGTACTTCGTATTTGGTAGAATCGAGCGATTTTTTAATCAGGTTTACATATCCATTTTTAGATACGCCCATTTGTGTAATCGAATCACCAAAAAAGATAATTCGTTTTGGTTTAAACGTCATTGATGTGAATATAATCAGGCAAAAGCCAATTAAAATTGTGGTGCTGAACAGGGTTTTCATCTTGTATATTTTGGTTAGTTATTTTGATGTATTTTTCTTGAAATCCAAATCCTGAAAATCGAAACTAAAATCTGTTAATGGTGAGATGGCTTCAATTTTAAATCCATTAGCGGCGGCACTATTATCTAAACTGAAATTAACAAATGCATCGGCATCCAAACTTCTATCATACCATTTCACAATAAACGTATTGCCTTTGTAATACGTCATATCGCCACGCAACTTGGGTGCATTTTTAGCTTGAAAGTGCATTTTACCATTTACATCGCTGATGGTAACGTCGCCGAACCAGGCATCGTGATAAGTACCGTAATAATTTTTAAGATCGGGTTTTGTGGAAGTGGCTTTTTGCTGCGCCGCAATATCAGTCCAAAGTTTAGTTACTATTTCTTTGGCTTCTTTCTCATCGGCAAGACGGCCATCGTTGGCAGATTTAATTCTATCCCGACCTTTTATCCCAAGGTAGCCGTCTTTAATGGAATTCGTTACTGCATTAAAGGCTGCGCCAGATTGTTGATTAGTTAAAACAATGATACCTAATTTTAATTCTGGCAAAATGGTTATCTGTGTTACAATTCCAGATAAGCCACCGGTGTGGGTAGCCTGAAACTTACCATTGTAGTTACTGAGGAACCAACCCAATCCGTAGCTATTAAAACTTCCCTGATTGCCACCTGCAATGATGGTTTGTGGAGTCCAAAGTTCGTGAGCTACTGCCTCACTAAATAACTTCTGATCCAGTTTTTCACCATATTTTCCACTATTAATCATTGCCAGCACCCATTTACTCATATCGGTTACACTAGAGTAAATCCCACCTGCTGCATTTGCGATCTCACCAAAACTCAATCCTACAGGTAACAATTTACCTTCATAGGGCGCGTGGCCATCAATTACATTCGACTTATCTTTCAACCGATACCATGATGCAGCAGTTTTAGTCATACCTAAAGGCTTGATAATCCTGCTTTCAATAAAGTTTTCATAAGTCATTCCCGAAACCCTGGCGACTATATCACCTGCTACAATATACATTAGGTTATCATAGTCAAATTTAGTCCGGTAAGAGGATACAGGCTTTAAATAACGGAGGTTATGAATCAGTTGCTTTTTATCTACAGTTGAAGAATCTGGCCAGATCATCAAATCTCCCGCTCCTAAACCTAAACCGCTGCGGTGCGTAAGCAAATCGCGAATGGTGAATTCACTCGTTACATAGGCATCGTACATTTTAAATTCCGGAATCACATCAGTCACTTTTGTATCCCAGGTGATTTTTTTTTCATCCACAAGCATACCCAATGCTGCTGCGGTAAAGGCTTTGGTGTTTGATGCAACCCCAAAAAGTGTATTTTCATCTACTTTATGGTTGGTTTTAATGGAGCTAACCCCATAACCTTTCAGGTGAATAACCTTTCCATCTTTAATTACCGAAACTGCAATACCAGGAACGTTAAAAGTAGTAAGTGTTTTTTCTACAAGACTATCAATCTGTTTTGAAGACAGCACCTGAGCTTGTAAATTGTTATTTACAAGCAGCAGAAGTGCCAAAATAATTTTAAATACGGTACGGGAAGACGATTTCATTTTGCTGGTTTAAATAATTGCTTAAAGATAAGAATCTTTGATGTGCCAGCTAAATTCTATTTGCCCTTTTCCAGCTTATAGTCTTTATGCACGATTAGAAAACTTGCGCGCTCTTCTTTTTTAAAGGGATAATCCCAGTTGCCCTGGTACGTAATTTTGGTGGGCAATTTATTTTCTCCGAAATACCCCATTTCAATGTTCATCTGTACATTGAAATCGAATAACATATTGCCATATTTCATATCTACATACCGGCCGAGAATATTGAAATTACGTTTATCAAAAATCGTTACCAATTCCTTGATCATTATTCCATCCTTTGTCCAGCTGCTTAAATCTGGCTTAACCGAAACTTTAAAGCGGTACACCGGGATAGAATCGAGGTAAGTTCCGCTGGTAAAAGCGTAATCATAATACTGACGCATATTGGCGGTAAATATTTCTGTTTTACTGCCTATAAACGGCACCTTTATCGGGCGACCAGGATTAAATATTAATGTTTTGAGTTTGTCTTTATAACTTTCGTTTGTTCCGCCTTTGCCATCGCCGCTTGGTGCATTCGGTACAAAATCGGTATTGTAGGCATTCATAAAAATGTAATCAAACATTTCTACTGTATACAACTGATATTTGCCGTTTTTCTTATAAACCTTACCTGTATCCTGCTTTACCAGGTATTCCATTTTGTAAGGACCGTTATTATTATGTTTTATTTTACGATAAATCTTTCCATCTACCTTATTTTTTTTATCGTAAGTGTAAATCCTGTTTTCGGCGATAAAACTATAACGTTTCATATCCCTGAAGGATTGATAAAAGGAAGTATCGTTAATTACCTTATTGATAAAAGTTTCAATATTAAGCTTTTCTGCCTTGATGTTAACTGTAGAATCCAGTGTGATGGTTTTTATTGTATCCGGATTGAAACGCGGAATTTCCTGCGCAAAACCTTTATAAAACAAGGAGGCGGTAATCAGGACTAGTAATATTTTTTTCATGCTTATGTAGCTTGGCAAAAACGATGCCTTGTTTAATTTTAAAACGAGATAGCGCTGAACGGTATTAATTATCCAACTGTTTCAATGCAATATATGCCATTAATCCAGTGGAGATTTTCAATGCATCCTCGTCAATATCAAATTTTGGCGTATGGACAGAGTATTGTGTATCCTTTGCTGCATTTCCTGTACCTAAGCGATAAAAGCAAGCATCTGTTACTTGTGAATAAAATGAAAAATCCTCTGCAGCCATCCAGATATCCAGATCGACTACGTTTTCTTTACCTAAAAAGTCTTCTGCGAATGTTCTTGCATTTGCCGTTAATTTCTCTTCGTTAATTAAAAAAGGATAGCCTTTATGGATATCAAAATCGCAACTTCCGCCCATACTTTCTGCAATACCTTCTGCCATTTTTTTCATGCGCTTGTGTGCTTCAGCGCGCCAGTCTTCATCAAGTGTTCTGAAGGTACCCTCAATTTTAACTTCGTTTGGAATAATATTAGTCGCACCATTAGCCGTTACTTTCCCAAAAGATAAGACAGAGGGAATACGTGGATCAGCATTGCGACTAACAATTTGCTGCAAGGCGATAATGATATGCGAGGCAATCACAACCGGATCAATGTTTTGATGCGGTTGCGCACCGTGCCCACCTTTACCGGTTACCGTAACATATAATTCATCAGTAGAAGCCATGTAAATCCCAGAACGAAAACCAACTTTTCCTGCATCAATTAACGGCATTACATGCTGACCAACAATATAATCTGGTTTCGGGTTTTCCAATACACCTTCTTTAATCATGATACTGGCACCACCAGGAAGTAATTCTTCAGCTGGTTGAAAGATAAATTTGATGGTTCCGCCAAATTCTGCTTTTAATTGGCTTAAGATATAGGCAGTACCCAGCAATGATGAGGTATGCACATCATGCCCACATGCATGCATTACGCCAGGATTTTTAGAAACATAAGGTTTATCGCTGATCTCAGTGATGGGTAATGCATCCATATCGCCACGCAAAGCGATGACTTTATCTGATGGCAGATCTCCCTTTAGCAAAGCAACAACGCCGGTATTGGCACAACTTGTAAATTCTATTCCCCAAGCTGTTAATTTTTCTTTAACAAATGCAGAAGTTTCAAATTCATGATAGGATAACTCCGGGTTGGCATGTAAATGCTGGCGATAGCCAACAACATCATTGAAAATAGCCGTTGCTAAATCCTTAATTTTATCTTTGATCATCTGTGGTGATATCTAGTTGTGGTGCATTAATTTTTTCCCTGAATATAAATAACGTTGGGAAGGTTGGTCTTATTTCACTCATTAATCGCTGAGCTTCTAATCTGGTCCTGAAATCACCCACCCGGACGTAATAGTTGGGCTCTTTATAAATCAAATAAGTATTGAGTTTTGGGTATAATGATTTAAAACGGGCTTGCTGATTAAATACTTCCCTGCGGTCTGAGCCATAAAAAATTTGCACCCGATAGCCGAAAGATGAAACGATTGGTTTCCCTGGCTTTACTTCTCCAGCTGTTTTGTATACAGCCATCCGTTTGGCTATTAAGCTATCTATCAATGGATCTTTAATAACGATAACCTCTCCTTTTTGTGCAAAAGAAGCCTTAAATAACAATAAACAAAAGATGATGGAGTAAAATATTTTCATGATGATATTACAGCGGACAAACGAAAATTGTTTTAAAACAAGAATGCCGAATTCGCTGCAAAATTCGGCATTCTTTATGGGTTGTGCAAATGCTGGACAATCTTAGTATTATTATCCCTTGGTGATTCGCTTTGCCGAAATAAAATAAACATAAGGAGGCTTATTCATTTCGATAATCTTAACTATTTCAATCCAATGTTTAATAATTACCTGTGTTTTATCCCAATATCGATAACCTTTTGGCAATTTTAAAAAGAATGCGCCAATATTATGTTTAGTCAAAAGTGCTGCCTGTAATCTGGTTGAATAGATTCTTAAATCCTGAGAAATAAAAATGCCCGATTGATTTCCCCAATCTGGAATCCAATCTTCATCTTTTATCCCTCTAAAAAACTCTTTTTCAATTGATGTTACTTCAATACCATTCCCAAGAGGATACTGTAATTTGTTTAAGCCATCGGCGAAATATTTTGAAAGATTCTCATCTATTAGCACTTTTATCATGCCACAGCTCTACTATTGAATAATTCAATTGCACAAACCACATCTATCTCCCGAAGATCATAGAGCCTTGTTAAGAAAACTACAGATTCTCCAGCAGTGTATAAATCATATAACGTTTGTGCCAAAACATTCGTTTCCTCTATAACTGGTTGCCCAAACTGGTGATGGGGATCTATAATAATATGTTTTTCTTTCCCTAATGGATAAAATCTCTCTGCAATATCAAATTTGGAGAATTCAATTTTCTTACAAAAATCTTCAATTATTTGTTTAAAAGCCGCTTGTCTAGACTTGTCTGCATTAACAACCGTACCATCATTTAATGTAAATAAGATACTCTTACCATCTGATAATATCTTTGAACTTGCAAATGGATATGCTGTTTCTAATAGCTCAGCCATTTCTTGATGAGCTGCTATTATTTTCTTGACACTAACATTGATTTCTCTTAATTGATAAAAAACATAAAATTCTATTAATGTAAAAAAATTTGTACCCTTTTCACGACCAGTTCCCCAAGAGTATTCAACATAATTACTTTTGGAAAATCTGTCATCCCAAAAGTCCTTCATCCATCGGCGTACTTTAGCTGTAGGCAGCTTTAAAATAAAAGCTACTTCAGGAATGGTATATATTCCACCTCCAAGTTCTTGATTTAAGTTTCTTTTTTTCATAGCTACCAACAAATATAATACTAATTAACTTAGTTTTACCTAACAAGACTTATTCAATAATAGGTAGTTAACAAAAATCCATCAGTAAAACTGATATTAGATTATTTTTTTAGCCATTCAGTTATTTCATCATTAAGCGTTGCATGGTCTATAGACAAGCCATTTTCAATTTGCTTCTGGGATGAAATAATTTCTTGCTGCTGCTCAGGGGAAAACAACAACGGTTTATTTTGCGCATTTGCGCTCACAATAGTCACACCAAACTCTTCCAAAACTTGCCTAACAATCGTACTTTTATCTTCTGGAATGTTAATAGTTAATGTTTCCATTTATCAAAAAAAATAAAATTAAAAAACAAAAGAAAAGCCAAATTTCTTTCAAAATTTGGCTTTTCCAAAATACGAATTAGACTTTTTCTTATCTAATTGAATCTCGTAAACTTTAGGATTATACTTCATCATTGCGCCAGTTGCGGCATCAACACCCCAGCCAATCAAACCTATAAAATTTAATACTGATACAGCATTGAAATCTGTGGTTGGTTGAAACATCTTCGTCTCATAACCTTCTAATTTAAGACTTACTGTTTGGCCGGTAAATCCTTTCTTCAATGAAACAGCCATTGGGGTAACGCCTACTTTAAGGCCATCTACCTCAATGTCTGCAGCTGGAGGAGAAGAGTTAATTTGAACATTCTGCCTGGTTCCGGTAAAAATTGTTGCGCAGCTCGAAAACATCAATGTTGCCGAGACAGCGACTACGGTAAAAGCTTTTTTCATTTGTGTGTGATTTATTTGTGTGTCTTACTCTTATGGCCTTTCAGTTCCGCCCTGTTTTAATGGTTTCAGCTCCATATTTTCTCATTAAGGTATCATGATAAATTGCCTACCAATTTATTATGACTTGTTATTTCAATGAAAGTATTCGGTTAGATTTAGTGGAAAACATAGAAATCTTACGTCAATAAATATATAAACATTTACCACTATTAAAAATACTGAAGTAAAAAAAAAGGCCTGACGAAAGTCAAGGCCTTAATAATGTGTTATATAATTTATCTTACAAATTTGCGCCGTGGCAGTTTTTGTATTTTTTACCACTTCCACAAGGGCAAGGCTCGTTACGACCAACAGTTGCTTCTTTACGAACAGGTTGTTGCGGAACGGCTTCGCGGGTATCACCAAATTCAATACCTGGTTCTTCTCTACCAAACTCTTGCTTGGTGGTTTGTAACTTAGGTTGTTTTACCGGTGCTGGTGCTTCTCTCAAGTCTTCAGCCTCTTGCTGAACCGGAATACCACCTTTATACAAGAAACTCACTACTTCTTTATTCACCGCATTAAGCATGTTTTTAAATAAGTTGAAAGCCTCCATTTTATAAATTACCAGTGGATCTTTTTGTTCGTAAACCGCATTTTGAACTGATTGTTTTAAATCATCCATTTCACGTAAATGCTCTTTCCAGCTGTCATCAATTAACGCAAGAACAATGGTTTTTTCGAATGAACGAACTACTTCTTTTCCTTGGTTATCAATCGCTTTCTTTAAATCAACAGCCACCTGAATACCACGAATACCATCGGTAAACGGAACAACGATTTGTTCGATATGCTCACCGCGTTCTTCGTAAACCTGCGTTAACACTGGTAAAGACTGCTGAATTACAGCCTCTGATTTACGGGCATAGAAAGTTTCTGCTTCATCAAATAACTTTTCTGTTAATTGTGCAACATTGGTTGATGAAAATTCTTTTTCAGTGATGGCAGTATCTAAAGAGAAATTTTTAATCACTTCTAATTTGAAACCTTCATAATTTGCTTCTTCTTTGTACTCCGTTACGATATCTTCTGCAACATCATAAACCATATTGTTCATATCTACGTCTAAACGTTCGCCAAACAAAGCGTTTTTACGTTTAGCATAAATTACCGTACGTTGTGAGTTCATTACATCATCGTATTCCAATAAACGTTTACGAATACCAAAGTTATTTTCTTCTACTTTTTTCTGTGCACGTTCAATTGATTTGGTAATCATCGAATGTTGAATCACTTCACCGTCTTCAATCCCCATCCGCACCATAATGCCAGAGATTCGTTCAGAACCGAATAAACGCATTAAGTTATCTTCTAATGACACGAAGAATTGAGATGATCCAGGATCGCCCTGACGACCAGCACGACCGCGCAACTGTCTGTCTACACGACGAGACTCATGGCGTTCTGTACCCACAATTGCTAAACCACCTGCTTCTTTAACACCAGCACCTAACTTAATATCCGTACCACGACCAGCCATGTTGGTCGCAATGGTAACGGTTCCTGCCTGACCAGCCTCAGCAACAATATCTGCCTCTCTCTGGTGCATCTTCGCATTTAATACATTGTGTTTAATTCCACGAAGCTTAAGCATTCTGCTTAATAATTCCGAAATCTCAACGGAAGTAGTACCCACCAATACCGGGCGACCAGCTTGTGTTAATTTCACAATCTCATCCGCTACGGCATTATACTTTTCCCGAACGGTACGGTAAACGTAATCCTGTTCATCTCTTCTGGAGATATTTCTATTGGTTGGAATTTCTACTACATCTAATTTATAGATCGACCAGAACTCACCAGCTTCGGTAGTTGCAGTACCCGTCATACCGCAAAGTTTGTGGTACATCCTGAAATAATTCTGCAGGGTTACGGTTGCATAAGTTTGGGTAGCATCCTCAACTTTAACATTTTCTTTTGCTTCAATCGCCTGGTGTAGCCCGTCAGAATAACGACGGCCATCCATAATACGACCTGTTTGCTCATCTACAATTTTAATCTTTCCTTCATCGATGATGTATTCTACATCTATTTCAAATAAAGTATAAGCTTTTAATAATTGGTTTACAGAATGAATACGTTCTGCTTTCACAGAATAATCACGCATTAAAGCATCTTTGGTGGTTACTTTTTCCTCTAAAGGCAAGTCTGATTTTTCTAATTCTGCAACTTCTGTACCCACATCTGGTAATACAAAGAAAGTTGGGTCTTCACCAGATTGGGTAATGAGTTCAATCCCTTTTTCTGTTAACTCTACCTGATTGTTTTTCTCATCAATATAGAAATACAATTCTGAATCCACCTTAGGCATATTCTTAGACTGATCTGCCATGTAGTAGTTCTCTGTTTTTAACAGTAAACCACGAACACCGCTTTCACTTAAGAATTTAATTAAAGCTTTATTTTTCGGCAAACCACGGTAAGCACGTAATAATGCTAAACCACCTTCACCTTCTTCCGTACCGCTATTACCCGCGTTAATTAATTTTTTGGCTTCATTTAAAGCCTGACTAACATAAGCTTTCTGCGCGTTAACCAAACGCTCGATGCGTGGTTTCAACTCATAAAATTCGTGCTGATCTCCGTGAGGAATCGGGCCTGAAATAATTAAAGGTGTACGGGCATCATCAATTAAAACTGAATCGACCTCATCCACCATGGCAAAGTGCTGTTTACGTTGCACCAATTGGTCTGGCGTTTGCGACATATTGTCACGCAGGTAATCAAAACCGAATTCATTGTTGGTACCATAAGTAATCCCCGCAGCATAAGCCTTTCTTCTTTCTTCAGAATTTGGCTCGTGTTTATCAATACAATCAACACTTATTCCATGAAATTCGAACAATGGGCCATTCCACTCACTATCCCTCCGCGCCAGGTAATCATTCACGGTTACGATGTGCACCCCCTGATCTGCTAATGCATTTAAGTAAGCTGGCAATGTACTTACCAGGGTTTTACCCTCACCAGTAGCCATCTCGGCGATTTTACCACTGTGTAAAACGATACCACCAATTAACTGAACGTCGTAATGAACCATGTTCCATACCACTTCAGTTCCGGCAGCATCCCAACGGTTTGCCCAAATGGCTTTATCACCAACAATTTTAACATTGCTTTTGCGTGCTGCATAATCCCTGTCATGTTGTGTTGCAGTAACTTCCAGAAACTCGTTTTCACTTAAACGGCGTGAAGTTTCTTTCACTACGGCGAAAGCCTCAGGAAGGATTTCCAATAATACTTTCTCTAATTCCGCATCGCGGTCTTTGCCTAATGCATCAACCTGATCGTAAATAGCTGTTTTTTGATGAAGATCTAAATCATTGCTTTCTGCATCAGCTTTCAAGGCTGAAATCTTTCCATCAATATCAGTTAAAAAAGTAGAAATTCTGCCTTTAAATTCAATTGTCTTGGCTCGCAATTCATCATTGCTAATCGAAGATAACTTAGCATATTCTTCATTTATTTTTACAACCAGGGGCTGTATCGTTTTTATGTCTCTATCTGATTTACTTCCGAAAATCTTCGCTAAAAATCCTAACATTATTATATTTTAAATCGTATTTATATTAAAAAAAGAAATGCACAACAACCAAGCCATTGTCTTATTAAAGTCAGATTGACAGTTATTGTGATAAATGAGGGTAAAGAAACCCTGTATAGACTTACCTAATAGTATTATGGACTATTGTTTTTCGGCTTTTTTCTGATGGTTAAATCAGCGATAACTTGATTTGAATTGATGTACTTGGCAACTTTTAAAGGACTTTGAGTTCCTATCAGTGCAAGCCTTGTATACGATAGTAAATAAGGATTCCGTTCTTCATTAAGCCGAACAGCGCCATTTTCTACGCTATTAACACTTGTACTATATTCATTACAATATTCATTTAATAATCTTAGCCCTTCAATGCGTTCGGCTTTGGCCAAATGCGTTAAGCTAAAAAATACAAGTGATATGGTAACAAGGTGTTTCATCAATAGCGGCAAAGCTAGTTTTAATTTTTATAAAAAGAAACTTCAACACCTCAAAAATTGTACCTCAGCTTATTCACTTTATTTTTCATGCTCCTCGAGTCTAAAAATTTTTACTTTTACCCCTTGTTAAAAACGATTATCACGCTTTGTTACTGAAAAACTACAGATAACCCATGTTATACCGATTTAAGATTCAACTTATCTTAAGCATCCACACCACTAAAACCATTAATTAGTTTATGGACATTTCTTCAGGAAAAATATACTTTGCCAACCAAAGAGGCCTAACTGAAACTGCCACGGTTAGAAGATACAGCACTTTTAATTTTGATCAGTATCACAACGAACATAAAGAAGCTTTTGGAGATTTATTTATTTGCAATGATGAATATTTAGCAGGCGGAAAAATGGCTTTTTTCTTATCGAAGGCAGACTCCTACCAAATATTTATCCCTGTAACTGGTGAAATTGACATTGTGCAGGGCAACAAAGAATTCACAGTAAAAACCGGACAAATTCAGGTTTTGAACCTGGGTAAGGGCGAGGTGTTGGAAATCAGTAATTCTAATCCAGTCGATACTGTTAATTATATCCAGCTCGGATTAAAGACCGATTTGTTTTTGCTTAAAGCAAGTGAAATGTTATTCAACTTTGAGTTGGAAAACAAACAGAATCAGCTTTTCGACCTAATCTCTAGTCCTAAACTTCCATTTCGATTAACCGCAGGCCTTCTTGCAGGGCATAAAGAGGTGATTTACCAATTAAAAAACAAACAAAACAAATTCTACACCTTTATTATTGATGGCACCTTTGAAGTTGAAGGCCAATTGCTGCATACCAGAGATGGCTTGGCCCTTTGGGACTTAAACCACGTTGAATTGAAAGCGCTTAGTGATCATGCCAGCATCATTACGCTGGAAATGTCTCCATTATTCTAAACCAGCATAACGAAAAACGGTCAAAACGGCCAACAATAAATGCCCCTTTCACCTCCTAAATATGACATCGCGCTTAAATTAATCCAGATCGAAACTTTTACCTTCGGATATCCGTTATTAAAAGCACATGAGAGGTTTTCGTTTTTCTGATTACAAGCCTGGCGATACGCCAAAAGGTGGGTTCGATGAGTTGCTGAAATTGTTTAGCGAATTGCTAAACTATACAGCAGGAGATGCAGCAGAGGCTTTAAGCTGGCTGAACGAACTCGACAAGCAATATAAATTAACAAATAATGATTACGGCATTGGCGATTTTATCGATGAACTGAAAGATAAAGGCTACCTGACAGAAGATAATCAATCGGGAGAATTTAAAATTACAGCCAAAACTGAACAAACAATTCGCAAATCTGCCCTTGATGAAATTTTTGGGAAACTGAAAAAATCTGGCCGTGGAAATCACAACAGCAATCAATCTGGTATTGGCGAAGAGAAGAATGCCGACAGGCGCGAATATAACTTCGGCGATAGTTTAGACCAGATCGACATGACAGCATCGATTCAGAATGCGCAGATTAACCACGGTATTGGCGATTTTACTTTAACTGACAGGGATCTGGAAGTAGAAGAAAAGGATTTCAAGACCTTAACTTCTACCGTACTGATGATTGACATCTCACATTCCATGATTTTGTATGGAGAGGATCGGATTACCCCCGCGAAAAAGGTAGCAATGGCATTAGCCGAATTAATCAAAACCAAATACCCGAAAGATACTTTGGATATTGTTGTTTTCGGGAATGATGCCTGGCCAATTACCGTCAAAGATTTGCCTTATTTGCAAGTTGGACCTTATCATACGAATACGTTCGCTGGTTTAGAACTGGCTACCGATTTATTGCGGAGGCGTAAAACGCATAACAAACAGATTTTCATGATTACAGATGGGAAACCAACCTGTTTGAAAGAAAACGGTAAGTATTACAAAAACAGCATGGGCCTGGATAGAAAAGTGATTAATAAAACACTGAATATGGCGGCGCAGTGTAAACGCTTAAAAATTCCAATCACTACATTTATGATTGCGAAAGATCCATATTTACAACAATTTGTCCGTCAGTTTACAGAAATTAATGGCGGAAGAGCTTTCTACAGTTCATTAACTGGCTTAGGCGAATACATTTTTGAAGATTACATAAAAAACAGAAGAAAAACAGTAAAGTAAAAGGAAGGCCGGAGGTATAGCGTAAAACCCAAGCCAACAAATTAAAAACTGATATCTTATTAAAAATAAAAGACAGCTTTAGACTACAGTTCTGCACAAGGCAAGACTTAAAACCTAAACCTCACCATAAACCTCAATATGCAAAATACCACTTTAGGACAATTAAAAACCACAGGATATAAATCAAGATCGGTTAAAGAGGAACTTAGAGAAAATCTGATTTCCGTTCTCCGGGATAAAAAAACAGAATTTGAAGGAATTATCGGTTACGATGAAACCGTAATTCCAGAATTGCAAACGGCAATCCTTTCCCGCCACAACATCTTACTTTTAGGTTTACGCGGACAAGCGAAAACGCGGATAGCCCGTTTGATGGTTAACCTTTTAGATGAGTATGTGCCTTACGTAGCCGGAAGCGAAATTTTTGATGATCCGTTAAACCCTATTTCCTGGTTCGCGAGAAATGAAATTGCCACCAAGGGTGATGATACCGAAATTGCCTGGTTGCATCGCAGCGATCGCTATACAGAAAAATTAGCTACGCCTGATGTAACCGTTGCCGATTTAATTGGTGATGTAGATCCGATCAAGGCAGCAACTTTGAAGCTAACATATAATGATGAGCGGGTAATCCATTTCGGGTTAATTCCACGTGCACACCGAAGCATTTTTGTAATTAATGAATTGCCTGATTTGCAAGCACGAATCCAGGTGGCATTATTTAACATGCTACAAGAAAAAGACATCCAGATTCGTGGTTTTAAACTGCGTTTACCTCTAGATATTCAGTTTGTATTTACTGCAAACCCAGAAGACTATACCAACCGTGGAAGCATTGTAACGCCGTTGAAGGATAGGATTGAAAGTCAGATTTTAACCCACTATCCAAAAAGCATCGAAATCTCGCGTAAAATTACTTTCCAGGAAGCTAAATTAACAGATTCACAGCGTGCCAATATCGAGGCTGATGGCTTGGTAAAAGACCTAATCGAGCAAATTGCTTTTGAAGCGCGCAAAAGTGAATACATTGATCAAAAATCTGGCGTTTCAGCAAGGTTGACCATCTCGGCATACGAAAATTTAATCAGCACTGCTGAACGAAGAATGTTGATTTCGAGTGAGAAAAATACATCCGTTCGCTTATCAGATTTAGCTGGAATCATACCGGCCATAACTGGAAAAATTGAATTGGTTTATGAAGGTGAACTGGAAGGACCTGCACATGTAGCCACTACTTTGATTGGTAAAGCCGTAAAAACTCTATTTGCCCGGTATTTCCCAGATCCTGAAAAGGCGAAGAAGACAAAAGATACAAACCCTTACACAGAAATTACCGAATGGTTTACGGAAGGAAACAATGTTGATGTTACCGATAGCTTAACCAATATTCAATACAAAAAAGCATTGATGCTGGTACCAAACCTGTACGATACTGTTAAAAAGTTTCATCCAAAATTGAGCGAAAATCAAACCTTGCTTTTAATGGAATTTGTATTGCACGGATTAGCTGAGTACTCACAGTTGAGCAAAAACTATCTGAATGGTGGTTTCGGTTTCAGCGATATGTTTGGCAGTTTGTTTAATGCAGAATTTGATGAAGAAGAGGACGAAGACGATTTTAGATAATTCTATATTTAGATTATAAATTCTTTAATTTTAGGCAGGCCAAAAACCTGCCTTATTTTTTAACTAAAATTTCAAAACCCGATTATGGGAAGATTACCTTTTATCATTGCCGCCTGTATTTTTATCCTCGCCTTCGATGTTTATTGTTTCAAAGCGATTATCTCGGTTTTCAAAAAATGGAAACCATCAACAAAAAAAATCTTCACTGTTGCATATTGGAGTTACAGTATATTGCTGATTATTGGCGTTTTTGCCGGAATTTACCTTAATCTCTTTTTAACGCTAAGAGCGATTATTCTCGTGGCATTCTTTTTAACGGTAGCCTGCAAAATGGCCATGTTGCCTTTTTTAGTTTTGGATGATATCAGAAGGCTGTACATTAAAATATTCAGAAAGAAAGCCGTAATTAAAGATCAACCAATCAACGAAACAGATCAGATTTCCCGTTCAGAGTTTCTGGTTAAAGCAGGTTTGGTAGCAGCTGCTGTACCGTTAACATCCTTAAGCTGGGGTATTATTTCTGGTGCTTACGATTACCAGGTGAGAAGGGTGAATTTAATTCTACCAAACCTGCCAAAAGCATTCGATGGGATCACCATGGCACAAATTTCTGATATCCACTCAGGTAGTTTCTATAATAAAACTGCCGTGAAAGGTGGTGTGGAATTGCTGATGGCAGAAAAACCAGACTTTGTTTTCTTTACCGGCGATTTAGTTAACAATCTCACTAATGAAGTAAGAGACTATCAGGATATATTTTCGAAGGTGAAAGCACCGCTCGGCGTTTACTCTTCGCTCGGAAATCATGATTATGGAGATTACTATTTTGGAAAAGAATCTTCACCTGCCAAGGTTAAAAACCTCAAGGATATGGTAGACGTGCATAAACTAATGGGCTATGACCTTCTAATGAATGATCACCGCAGGCTAAAAGTTGATGGAGAGGAAATCGGTATTTTAGGAATTGAGAACTGGGGCATGGGCCGCTTTCCTAAATATGGTAAAATGGAACTGGCCGTTCAAAACACGGACGATTTACCGGTAAAATTATTATTGAGTCACGATCCTTCACACTGGCGAGGAGAAGTATTAAAAAAATACCCACAAATAGATGCCATGTTTAGTGGCCATACACACGGAATGCAGTTTGGCGTTCGCCTGAAAGAATATCAATGGAGCCCGGTGCAATACATCTACAAGGAATGGGCAGGTTTGTACCAGGAACAGAAACAACAGCTCTATGTAAATGTAGGCTATGGTTTCTTAGGCTATCCGGGCAGAGTTGGTGTGTTGCCGGAGATTACATTGTTTACGCTTAAAAGGGCTTAGATAATTTTGAATGAGAAAATGATGGAATGAGAGAATGGGCGATACCCTAACCATTCTCCCATTCAAAACTCAATCATTCAATCATTTTCTTATCCCGCATTAAAGCGATAGCCCACACCACGAACGGTTTGCAGCAATTGCGGGTTATCCGGATTCAATTCTATTTTCTTACGTAAGCGAACAATGTGCATATCTAACGTACGTGTATTTACATCAGAGTTATAACCCCAAACCACCAACATCAATTCATCGCGGTTAATCACTTTGCCCGGGTTTCTTAAGAAATAAAGCAGGATTCTGTTTTCTAAAATCGTAAGCTCAATCTTTTTCCCATCTCTGAATAGCGTATGGATATTTGGATGGTGCTCCATATTACCGAAACGATGAATCTCGGCCGTATCTTTATTTACAATGAACTTCACCTTACTCTCCAGCATGGCTACCAAAACATCCATATTAAATGGTTTGGTAATATAATCTGATGCACCAAAGTTATAGGCATCAATTTTATCAACATCCTGTGCCTTTGCCGTCATCATGATTACCAGATTTTCGAACCCCTGTTTACGAACACTCTCGCAAACTTCGGCACCTTGTTTTCCGGGCATCATCCAATCTAATAAAACAATATCAGGCTGATCAGCAATAATCATGCGCTCGCCCGATTCGCCATCATTTGCTTCTAATACATGATAGCCTTCAGTTTTTAAACGGTGTGCAACTAAAAAACGAAGATTTTCATCATCTTCTACAATTAATATTTTTACTTCTTTAGACATTTATATGTGTTTATATGTGGTAAAGATTAAAGGTTGAAAAGATTAAAGGTTGTCAAAACCACATGATAACTTTCAAACTTTCTACTATATCCAACGTTTCAATTACATTTTAACTATTATACGGCAGTACTATTTTAAACTCTGTGCCCATGCCCACTTTACTTTTAACAGAGATTTCTCCTTCCATAAAGTTAACCAGTTCTTTGCAAAATGCCAAACCAAGGCCTACACTTCCCATTTGGTTATATTCGTTTTGAATCCTGAAAAACTTCTTAAAAATATTATTTAATTCTCCTGAGGGAATTCCAATACCCTTATCTGCAAAACGGAACACCAGCACACCTTTAATTAACTTGGCACTGATGTGAAGCTTCTTATTTTCTGGTTTTGAATACTTGTAGGCATTTTCTGCCAGATTATCGAACAGGCTACCTAATAACACCGGATCGGTAATGAAGGTTTTAAATCCGACCACTTCATAAGTCATCTTAAAATCGGGATGTTTCAAAGTGTGCGATTCGATAGTACTTTCAATAAAATCGCTGATATTTACCGTTTCCTGGTTCAATTTAATGGCCTTATTTTCAATCTGCGTAAAGGCCAGTAACTTATTCATCAAGCCATTTAGTTTATCGGCTTCTTCATCTAATATTTTACCATAAAGCTGTTGCTCTTTCTGGCTCAGCACCGTTGCACTCTTAATATTATTTCCTGCTATTTTTATCACACTAACCGGTGTTTTAAACTCGTGCGTAAGGTTATTTACAAAATCGTACTGGAGTTTAAACATTTTACTATTGATGTTCAAGTTGCGGTAGATTAGAAAGGCTACTAAAAGCAACACTCCATAAACCAATAGCAAAACCAATGCAATGGGCATAAAATAAATAAAGGTTTCCCTTTTGATATAGGATTTAGAACTGGTAAAATACAATTTAAAATCAGAGAAAGCACCAGGCAGGGCAATCTCAGTAGTCATATTCTCTTCCGAAGTATCAATCGGATCGTATGTTAAAGGCTCTACCTGAATTTTTTGGTATAACAGTGGCCGGGTATTTACGACTCTTATTTTATTGGGGTCAAGCTGAAAAACCAACATATCCTGTTGATAAACCGGGAGCAGATTTAGCTTGCGCCGCATCATGTCTTTATAAATCTTTAAATCTTCTCTTCGGGGAATATTTAGATAGGTGATTTTGTTAGAGTTAACCACTGAAAAGTTCGTAAAAAGTTCTTCCTGGGTTGGAACAGCAGTGGTATCCAGCTGATCAACGAAGGTTACCAATTTATAAGCCATGGCATTGAAATCATCCCCTACTTTGAAAGACCGTGTATCAGATTCAGAAAATAATCGGATAGAATCTACTGAGATACCTCTGCCAAACTGAAAAATAGACTTAGGGCCAATAGACAAGTTCCCTACATTCATTCCATCCTTTACGGCAACATTTTTTACTTCAGTATCGTAAAACGTAACCCTGGAAACAAATGGATATTTAACAATAATGGTATCTACAAATTTTGCCGCTGTGGCTGAGTCGAGGAAGCCATTATAATATGAAATCTCCGGCATTTTGTTTTGAAAAAAATCGTTGTATGGCTTAATGCTTTGCTCCAGAACATTTACTTTTTCTGATACAAATTCATTTTCTATGGATTTTTTACTAAAGTTGAACGCCAGAAATAGAGAGAGTATAAATAAGATTGAAATCAATACAATGAACGTAACACCCAGCGAGAAATTTTTGCGATAGCCGCTTTTCTTATCCAGCGCCATACCTTACTTCTTACTGATATTAGTCTTTAAAAATTCCTCTAACGCTTTGTATAAGGCAGTTCGCCCTTGCTGTCTTTTAATTGGGTTTGGTCCCTCTTCCTTTTCAATATAAGTTACTGGCACATTTCGTTTTTTCAGTTCTTTAATAAACTGAACACCTTCGGCCACATTTACCCGGGGATCTTTAGGATTCTGAGCGATAAAAATCGGAGATTTAAACCGATCTGCATGGAAAACCGGAGATGCAAAGCGCAGGTAGTCTGTATCCGTTACCGGGTTGCCAATAATTTCATAATACATCTGTAAATTCGACTTTAGGAATGGTGGAATTCCTTTAAGGTAACTAAATAAATTAATTACACCAGAATTAGATCCTCCACAACTATAAATATCAGAATTTTTATACAAACAATTCAATGCAATATATCCCCCAAAACCATTCCCATAAATGGCAATTTTTTTTGGATTAGCGATCTTCTGATCAATCAACCAACGTGCACCATCATTCACATCTTCCTGAATTTTATCACTCCATTCCTTAAAACCCGCTGCATAGAATGATTTACCATACCCGGTTGAACCACGATAATTTACCTGCAACACGGCATAACCACGATTGGCTAAAAACTGTACTTCTGCATTATACCCCCATGAATTTCTTCCACCTGGCCCATTATGCGGCAAAACAACTACCGGTAAATTGGTTTTCTTTTTTCCTCTTGGTAAAGTTAAATAGCCATTAATGGTTAAGCTATCTGAGCTTCTGAAACTAATGGGTTTCATAGCGCTCATCATTTCTTCCTTTATGGATGAGTTGATATCTGTAAGTTTCTTAAGCTTATTTTCGCTGGCTGTATATAGATAATACGAACCTGGATTTTTATCGGTAAATGTCCTTAATATGAATACATTATCCATCTTATCTTTATCCATGATACGCCACTCTGTACCCGGCAAAAGCCTATCTATTTTACTATAGGTAAATTTCGAACTGTCATCAAGGTAATATTTCTGCTTTTTCCAAGTCTCACAGGTTACGAACATAATTTTATTTTGAGTTCTGGAATACCTGGTTTCTACAACGTTAAGTGTATCATTGGCAAACAAAACCTTTTTCTCTTTACCTGTTTTCAAATCCAATGCCACCAAGGCATTTTTATCCCGGTTTGCGTTAGAGATTGCATACAAAACATTAGGCTCATTTTCTGGAAAAGCAACTGGCTGAAACGTTGTTTCAAAATTATTGGTAATTACCGGTGCGAAAGGTCTACTTTCATTTTCACGGTAAAGCAGTGTTTCGTTCACGCCATCACTTGCAACTGCAATTTTTAGAATCCCTTTGTTATCGGTCATCCATTCGGTAATATTACCTGGATTTTTTGCTGCGATTTCCATTTTCCCATCGCGCACATTTAAGCGATAAACATCGAAAACAGTAGAATCTCTCCTGTTCGAAGCAACGATAATATACTTATCATCAATCAGTTGATCTTCAATAACCCGCACCCGGGTTTTCTCGTTCGAGCTCAGTTGAACCTGTTTACTGCCATCCTTATTAATTACAAAAAGATCAGATCTGCGCTCTTTGGTATCATCTTCAGTGTAGTAAATCAATTCGTTGTTGCTGGTCCAGAAGTGGAAACTGATGGATTTTTCGGTGAGGTGCGTGAGCTGAACACTCTTCCCGCTGGCAAGATTTTCTACAAAAAGATCTAGTTTTTTATCCTGCAGTTTTAAGTAAGACAGGCTTTTGCCATCCGGCGAAATGTGGTAATAAGCTTTATCCTGCGTTTTAAAGAAATCATCTACCGGGATAATATTTACCTGATCCGAACTTTTACAAGCACAGATTGCGGCAATAAAAATCAATAGAATAATTCGTTTCAGCATAAATAATTCCTCACCAGGACCACAAAAATAGGTATCACAATCACTTAACCACGCTTTACACTAACAATGTTACTTACCGTACAAATGCTGGCGTGCTGGTGAAATTAGTATTTATCGGCAACGGACAAAACAAAATAGAGGTAACAATTTTATTAAAATAAACAAGCATGCCACTCACTGCCAGCTAAATCCATTTAGTTATTCTTTTATTGTAAAACTTTTACCTTTGAAGGCTTTTTGCTACATTTAAAATTTACAACCAAGGATTATGAATCGCTTAATAGTCTTCGTTTTTTTTCTTTTAAGCTTCAGTGTGAAGGCACAGATTTCCCGCAATAATCAATCTTTTATAAATGACGAAAGTGCTTTAGCTATCCAATATTACCGGGATGGCGATTATGAAAAAGCAGTTGTATTATTTGAAAAAATTCTTCTTAATCCCAGCAATCAGGGATATTTCGATGTTTATTTCAATACATTAATTAAACTTAACCGATATGATGCTGCCGAGAAATTAGTTAAAAAATTTGTAAAGCAAAACCCGGGAAACGATGCTTATCCGATAGCCCTTGGCAAGCTTTACCAGGAAAAGGGTGATGTTGGCGCGGCGAATAAAATCTTCAATGAGATCATTGCGAAACTACCTAAAGAAGAATTTAAAATCAGAAATCTGGCAAATAACTTTTATCGGTTTGAGAACTATGATTTAGCCGTACAGACGTTTAAACAGGGAAGAAAATTGTTAGGCGACGATAAACTTTTTGCGCCAGAACTATTAAACATCTACCGCTTCAAAAAAGATAAACCAATGCTGATGCAGGAATACCTGGATATCTTAGCCTCTATTCCACAATTGCTGCCACAAGCAGAAAGTACCCTATCGATGATTTTTGAGGATAAAAATGATTATCAGGTTTTTCAGACTGCCATATTAAGAAAAATTCAAAAAGAACCTGATGCAGAAGTTTATATTAATTTATTAACCTGGAATTATATTCAGCAACAGGAATTCGACATGGCCTTGCGACAACTAATTGCTTTTGACAAACGTACGAAAGCAGACGGAGGGACTTTATTTAATGCCGTCTCCACTTTCGTAGATAATGGTGCCTATGAAACCGCTGTAAAAGCTTATGAATACCTGTTAACCAAAGGAAAAGAAAGCCTCTACTATCTTCCGGCGAAGATTGAAATGTTAAATACGAAATATAATCTTCAAACTTCTGGCAAATATACAGCAGTTGAATTAGCAGTACTAGCTAAAGATTATCAGGTTTTGCTGGAAGAAAACGGGAAAAATAAAAATACATTATTTGCCATTAAAAAACTGGCTAACCTACAGGCATATTACTTAAATCAACCAGGTAATGCAGAGAAAAGCCTGGAAGAGGCACTCCAGCTCCCTGGAATTAATTCATCAGATATCGGACAGCTGAAGCTTGATTTAGGAGACGTTTACATTTTAACAAATCAACCCTGGGAAGCATTTCTGGTTTACGAGCAGGTAAGCAAGCAATTTGAAGGACAACCTATTGGAAATGAAGCCAGATTTAGAAGTGCTAAACTTTCATTTTATCAAGGTAATTTTGATTACAGCAACGGCCAATGCCAGGTACTGAAAGCTGCAACTTCACAATTAATTGCCAATGATGCACTTAACTTAAGCTTGCTGATCTCTGATAATATTCAAACCCCAACAGATAGCAACGCATTAAAAATGTATGCAGATGCAGAAATGTTGTTGTTCAGAAATTTACCTGTGCAAGCCGTAAAAAAACTGGATAGCATCGCGGTTGCTTATCCTGACAATGGTTTGGCAGATGCAGTTTTGATGAGTAAGGCAAGAATCTATATTAAGTCTGGCGATTTTCAAAAAGCAGCTGATTTACTAAAAAAGGTGACAGATAATTTTAAAGATGGCATCTGGACCGATGACGCCCTTTTTACATTGGGAGATTTATACGAAAAGAGACTCAATGATATGGCGCAGGCAAAAAGCTATTTCCAAAAACTGATCACCGACTATCCAGGCAGTATGTTTAGCGCCGAAGCCAGAAAAAGATTTAGAAATTTACGTGGAGACGGTGTTTAGTCATTTCTAACCAAAATTTTCTCAAGGATTTAATTAACTCCAATCCCAAACCACCACATTCCATTCCGTATTCGTGTGATCTGTATAAGTGTAAATAGTTTTAAAGCCAATTCGTTCATGCGCACGCATGGATCTTAAGTTAATACTTGCAATTTCGGTAATCGCAAAATCGAACTTTTCTTTAAAATGGTCTTGATAAGCCTCATAACAGCTATCAAATAACCCTTGCCCCCGGTAATTCTTGTCTACGCAAACTTGCCCCACTACAATATAGTTGTAATCGGCAACAGACTTTCCCTTATATTGAATGTGATCAAAACTCTCATACATTTCTACTAATCGGGGAATATCATTTTTAGATTGCTCCGTCATTCCTAATACATAGGCAATAATATTGTCACTATCTTTTGCAATAATGTTTTTCTCATGAAGATGCATTTTCTCCAAATCATCAAGTGTATGAGAAACAGTAACAAACCCCTGTTCCTTAATTTCTTCGGTAGATAAATCTGATTTTAGATTCTGCTTCTGAAGTGAGATAATGCCTTTGAGGTCTGAAGTGGAAGCAGATGTTGTAATTTTTATCATTGTTAGTGTCAAAATAGTAAACTGACGAATATAATCATTCCATTTTTTCTTCCGTTTAACTTGGTTATCTTTGCAACATGCTTTTATATAATGTTACGCTGATTTTAGAAGAATCTGCAGCTGATGAATGGTTGCAGTGGATGCAGGAAACTCATATTCCAGAGGTAATGGCGACCGGAATGTTTGTGTCCAATCGCTTGTTAAAAGTTTTAGATTCACCCAATGAAGGTGTTACCTATTGCACACAATATGTGGCAGAAAGCATGGAAAATTACGACCAATACCAACAGGTATACGCGCCAGCTTTACAAGAAGATTTAAACGAAAAGTTTAAAAATCGCTTTGTAGCATATAGAACATTAATGGAGTTTGTACCACCAACCTCCTAAAGGGGTTTGAAAGGCTCAAGTTTATGCAAGCAGGTATATAACTATGGCTATCACTTCTTATTTAAACGACAGACAGGCAAGTCCCTTTTAGGGGATTTAGGGGTTCAACTTCTTATTATCCTTGTGTCGGTTTGCATCGCGGATGCTTTTCTTTTCCAGATTTTTTTCAAAAGCCGCTGTTAAGTTGATGCCGGTTTGGTTTGCTAGGCAAATTAGCACGAACATTACATCGGCCATTTCATCGGCAAGGTTTACATCTTCATCGCTTTTCTTGAATGATTGCTCGCCGTATTTCCGGGCCATAATCCTGGCTACCTCGCCAACCTCCTCCATTAAAATTGCGGTGTTAGTGAGTTCATTAAAATACCTGACCCCCGTGGTATTGATCCACTGATCTACTGTTTCTTGCGCTTCGTTAATGGTCATGTTTTTCTTTTAATATTTACTGGGTTAAATTTCATAATTTAGGCTGATATAAAGACTTTATTTCTCAAATAATACGCTATCAAAATTGATCCTATGACTACGCTCTTCAGTGAAAAACAACAAAAAGCAATGGAATCTATTTGGATTTTAGGTGCAATTGTAGCCTTTCTGCAAATTAGTTGCTATTTCATCAATAGCTACGGGCCCGAGACGGTTACCTATGATTATTTATGGAGGGTGCAAACCTGGTTCCTGGAAAGTTTGATTTTTGCATGGTATTTTTACAAAAACAAAATGTTCTCAAAAGCGATTATCATCCAATTATTATGGTCACCTTATTATATTTTCAAAGAAGATTGGCCAAGTTTTATCGATTATCATTTTGATTTTGGAGATAGTACCTTAATTTATCACTTTATTGATATTCTTTGTTTCTTTTTACCAATTCTCGTATTTGCTGTGTTTTATTTCAAAGAAGAAGGTAAAATCAATAGTATTTCAAAAATTAAGGCAACGCTGATACAAATTATTTTTACCTTAATATTCAGTGTAACCATCTCTTCTGATCCTGATTCTTTATACAACATCATCGGAAGCTTTAGCACGAGCAATCTTTATTTAAAAGATGCTATAGTATCTATTATATTCATAATTGTATCACTTAAAATGATTTCTGTTTTAGTTGGTTTCTTTTATCTATCCAATAGAATCTATCACGCAAAACAGGTTTTAAATCCGTTAGATGAACAGCCCGTTTCGACCAGTTTTTTTAAATGGAGTTTTTTAATTAGCTATCCTATCTTGCTACTATCCGTATTAGATATGGGTGCATCAGCATTAACGGTTTCTTTCTCTTTTTCAGCTATAGAATTCTCGACATTATTCTATATTTCCGCTAATTTGGTTGTGCTTTTCATCTGTGGAAGGTTTTTTGCCACCTTAATTCAATATAGAAACTTTACGTTAAAACGTTATTTCGGGGTGGTGAATGCATTATCAGTTTTACCTGTAATCAATCTGGCATCCTTTTTCACCTTACTTTTATTTAAGCAAAACCCAGAAACGACAGGTAGCTATATTGATAAATTAAAACAGAACAGAAACGTACATTTAATTATATATTGTGCGCTGCTCATTTTATATTATAGCTATAACTATCTTTCTGCTAAACCAGATTATAGAACCTTTGATCCATTATATAAATTGGTGGTGTTTGCTATATCTATTATGCTGCTGGCCAGATTTAAATGGAGTACAAAGGTAATCCCATTTTTAGCTGTGATCATTCTGTGCTATGCTGATCTTAAAGATTTTTTCGACTTCGCAGATGGCCTCTGGCCTTTTATTCAGAAAAAATTAATCTCTTTTGTATGGATTGGAACCGTGGCCATGATGGTTACTTACTACATTATAGACTACATTCTTCATAAGTGTTTTTACACCCCATATTTTGAAAAGCAAAGCCGAGAAGATTTCGAAGTTTACATCAATAAGTTTAATAATTAAGATTTTCGAAGTATTATTCCCAGTTTATCCCCAAATAAACTCCTATTACTTGAACGGTCAGTAAGCTTGAAATCGAAAGTGTATTTTCCATCAGCTGGTGCGGTAAATTTCTTACTCTCCGTTTCATACTTATGCACGGTATAATAAACAGTACTGTCGCCAGTAGAACTGCTTTGATTATAAGACTCTTTTGTTGTTGTTGAGTTAATGATGTGGTCTTTAGCAGTTACATCTAAGCTATCAAGAAGAATGGATTGCCCTCTACTTTCGATATTGAACTTAATCTGGAATGCAACATCCTTGTCTTCACTACTCTTAGAAACTTTAGTCCAAATGGTAATCACATCACCTTTTTTTAAACTTACGTTCTCTTCAGATACAATTTCGCCGCTTGTTAATTCTAGTACGGCTAACTCCTTGCCAACAGGGTTGCAAGAGCTAAAACCTAGAATAAATAGAATAGGAAATAAATAATTTTTAGACATAGCAGAGCGGAATTGTTATGGGTTAACATTTGTATTTAAAGTATAGTATTTGCTAAAATGGCTAAACATTTTAACAAAAAAATCAGCGTGAGCAGGTGTTAGCTCTTTATCTGTTTTTAGGATAAAAGTTCTGCCCTTGTAATTAACCGGACAAAAAACAGTAGTGAAAGTATGAGCGGAATATCCGTCTCTCATCTTTGTACTATTCGAAACGACGTAACAGCCTGCTTCTTCTCTTAATTGATAAGTGTATTGGTTAATTAAGTTTAGAATCTCATCTCTGGAACCGTATTCTGATTCAATAACCTGATTGGTTTTAATCTGATCAATACCTTTATTGAAATTGCGTAACGTTTCTGGCGATGGGCTAAACAACGCTACAAAAGTATAGTTATCGGGCGTTCTTGGCGAAACCTGATCATCTTTATTCAGAAAGTATTTAAGTTCTTTCTCAATCTTAGTGAATATATTATTTACCCAATTCACTTCTAAAACCGGCATATTTTGAACATAATCACTCCATGATTCGAATTTAGCTGGCGAATAATTGGTTGTCATTAAGCTTTTTGCATGTTTTAACAGGTGTACAGAAAGTTCCAGCTTTTGCTTTTTAGGATATTTTTGAGTCCAGCTGATTTCAGCTTTGTAAAAAAGGAAGCATTTTTTCACCTCATCATATTGAATGCAATAGGTAAAAAAAGTTTCACCATCATTGTAAATAATACTGTTTTCATCTTCATAATAAACCGCATCTATTCTTTTGTCGCCAGCTTTAAGATCCGCTATCGAAAAACGTTTTGGATCATTTGCAGGGATGATGTAAACCTGCTCTGAATATAGGCCTCCATGTTTGGTAAAAATATCCCCAAAATTTATACTTAGCAAACTGGTGTCGATTTTTGAAAGGTCTATATTGCCCAGTACCACCTCTTCAGGCGTAACTTTCTCCACTTCAAAATCACAGCTTTCGGGAATGGTTAAGGAATATGTTTGATCAATTAAAACCGTTTTCAAAGGCAGTTTTAAATTCATGACTCTTTGATAGTCTGTTTTTGACACTTCTTCAATATCATCAACTGTAGGATCTTCACTGGCATCCGTTTTAACAATTCGTTTACATGCATAAAAACATGATGCAGCTAATACTATAAAAATAAAGAATTTTTTAACGAAGGAATTGGAGCGTATATTCATCATAATTTTTTTGAAGATAATCAAATATAGAATAAACCTGCTAATTATATCTTATCCGCTGCACAACGTTTTTACGTCGCATTAGCTTGCTTAATTATTTCATTCTTTATTTTTTGTATCGATGATAATCGTAACTGGTCCATCATTTATCAAAGCAATTTTCATGTCGGCCCCAAAAATGCCTGTTTGAATTTTTTTACCAGTTAAAGCTGCTAATTTATCAATCATTTTTTCATACAATGGAATTGCAACAGCAGGTCTTGCTGCTCTGGTAAATCCTGGTCGGTTACCCTTTTTAGTGGCAGCAAATAAAGTGAACTGACTAATCAGCAAGATATCACCTCCAACATCTGCCAGCGCCTTATTCATCATTTCGTTTTCATCATTAAAAATGCGCATGCCTACAATCTTTTGTGCCAGCCAATCTAAATCTTCCATGGTATCTTCGGCTTCAATACCTAACAGCACCAGGAAGCCCGTTTCAATCTGACCGGTAACTGCTCCATCAATCGTGCAACTTGCCTGGGTAACTCTTTGTAAAACTGCTCGCATTTTATATTACTTTTGGATCGATAAATATAGTATGCGCAAGATAAGTATTTTAGTGATGGCTACGGTTCTGTTATTCTGTTGTAAACAGAAATCAATTGTTCATCCAACCTTTTACTATTGGAAAACGGATTACCATAACGATAAATCTGAAAGCAATTATCTTGATCAGTTTAAATCAAAAGCATTATATGTTCGGATCATGGATGTGGATTTTGATCCAGACCGTCAACAAGCCGTTCCTGTTTCCCCGATAAAATTTTCCGATCCACTACCACCGCAAGTGGAGATTATTCCTGTAGTTTTTCTGGTTAACCGAATATTTAATGATACTGATTCTGGTAAAACCAAGCTATTGGCCAACCGGATCGCCACTTTTGTAGATGCCAAAATAAAGCAAGCTGGAAAACAAAATTACGCAGAACTTCAGATTGATTGCGACTGGACTAAAACCACCCGCGATCAGTATTTTAATTTTCTTAAGCAACTGAAAAACCAACCCTTGCTGAAAGGGAAACTCATTTCCGTTACACTTCGCTTACACCAGGTAAAAAATGTGGTCACCAGCGGAATTCCTCCTGTAGAAAAAGCGATGTTAATGTGTTATAATATGGGGAACCTGCGTAAATATGGTGATCAGAATTCTATTCTCGATCTACATGAAATGGACATTTACCTGAAGGATTTTCTTGAAAATTACCCATTGAAACTGGACGTCGCACTCCCTATTTTTGAGTGGGCAGTAATATTTAGAAATAAGCAATATGCAGGAATTTCAAAGCGGCTTAATAAAAGCCAGCTGCAAGATAAAAAGCGATTCAGACAGAGAGGAAATTCTATTTTATATAACCTTTTATCAGATTATCCGGCTGCAGGACTAAAACAAGGCGATGTAGTGAGATGGGAGGAAGTTTCGGCTAAAGATTTACTTGCCACATCTACATTTTTATCGCGATATTTGAAACCAGGAGAACGAAATCTTGTTTTCTATCATCTTGAAACCGACCTTTTAAAACATTTTACGCATGAAGACCTTCAAAAAGTTATCGCTAATTTCTAGCGTTTTCCTTTTTACATTTTTTGGCGAAATCGCTGTTAACATCGCCTGCGGTGGAGAAGTAGATCCTTATGACTACTATATTTCCTATTTCCATAATAATGTGCAGGGCGATGAATACACACCTTTCGCATTCAACCAAATGGCCTATTTAAATGGGGAAGAAGATGTGGTGAGTGAGTCTGAAATTAACAGCCAGGAATGGGCTAAATACCTGGACGCTAAACCAGAAGACGTTCATGAAGTTATGTATAAGGTAGATAGCGCTACAAGTATCAAGTTAGCTAATTTCGATGGCGAGGTTTCATCTTTGCCAGATAGCTTACAGAAGAACACTTTTATCCAGGCTATAGTTAAAAATAAAAATGCACTAAGGTATTACAATTTTGCAAAAAGCACCGAACCTTTTGCCAATGTGAATTTCGATCTCTGGGATCCAGCACCAAGAGATACCACGGCCATGAGCGACCTGGCCACAACAGCATTAAAATTAACGGAAGTAGAAAAAGATAGTTTTTTAAAACTCCGCTATGCTTACCAGGCAGAAAGGATGTTTCATTATGCGGGTTTGCATACCGAAAGTAAAAACATATACGATAAATTCGTCAAAACAAATAAAACCAAAAGTGCAGTTAAAGGATGGGCATTAGCACTTTATGCCGGATCAACCAGAAGATTAGGCAATCCAGAAGAGTCTGCTTTTTTATTTTCGAAAGTTTTCACCAGTAATCCTGAGCGAAGAATCCAGGCCTATAAAAATTATTATTACAACAGCGCTCCTGTAAATGGTGCGCTTAAATATGCCAAAACAAATGATGAAAAGGCAAGCATCTGGGCCATCAATGGCTTTGGAAATCCGGATTTTAATATCGAAAGCTTAACTAAAGTTTATCAATACGAACCGAAAAGTCAATTAAATGGTGCGCTTCTCGTACGGGAAGTAAATAAGTTGGAACAAGCTTTGATCAGGGATAGCGACCTCGCACAAATATCTTATCAATATTATTTTAATAATAGCGATAACTCAAAATACATGGATAGCGTTAAAAACCTGAACATGAAACAACTTCTCGAGGTTAAAAGCTTTGCACTTAAACTAGCCGCTGAAAATAAATATCCACAGCCTGAACTTGGCACTTTAACGGCTGCCTATTTATCCTGGATGGAAAATAAAGACCTCGAAGCATCGAATTATTTAGCAAAATTAAATCCAGCTAAGCTTTCAGAAAAACTACGTGACCAATACCGGATTACCGATTTACTGATCAAAGCTAAAAACATTAAAAAAGGAAATCCTTTTAATGAGAATGCGCTTTTGCCTTCTTTGAAATGGTTGGATGAAAAGCGATTTGCAGAAAACAAAACTTTACGAAACGGGCAATATGATAACTGGGCAAATGAGGACAAACGCTTCACCAGAACGACAAGAAATTTTTACCAGCAAATTTTATCGCCTGCTTACCTCAAACTGGGCGATACTGCAAAAGCCGCGCTTGCAATGGTGAAAGGTGATTTATCATACAACCTAATAGAAAATAATTCACTTTTTAAAAACATGAGTTATCAGAGCACTTCGTTCTGGCAACAAAACTTAAGTCCGAGGAGTATGCAGGCCCTTGCAAACTATAAAGCCAAGGCCAATGGAGACAACGTAGTTGCCTTATTGGCGAAGGCGTTGAATAAATTAAGCAATGACGAATTTTATGAACTTTGGGGTACTACCTATTTAAGAACGCATCAATATGATAAAGCGGTTCAAATGTTTGCAAAAGTATCACCAACATATAATTATCCAAACCCAGAGAACTGGTATGCTGATGATGCAAATGGCAAATTGTATTCGAATCCTTTTATTCAAACCATTAACGACTATCCAAAACAATACGTGGTTGCGAAAGCATCCATCACTAAAAAAACCTTTGCCGCAGAAATGTTGCGTTTACAAAAATTAACGCTCAGCGATAAAAAGAATGCGGCGCTTTACTATTACAAAATGGCGAACGCAGTTTATCAAACAGGTTATTTTGGTAACAGCTGGTTCCTGATCAGTTATGACTGGTCATCTTATGATAATGCAAGTGCTGCAAAATTTGGCTATGACGTAGATTATAAAAAAGCGCAGACTGCCAAAAACTGGTATCTGAAAGCCAGAGCATTGAGCTCAAATGCAGATTTCCAGGCGAAATGTACTTTCATGCTGGCCAAATGCGCACAGAAGCAAATTATCTTAAATTCAAAATTAAATTCCTTCAGCTATTGGGACAAAAAAGACGTGAAATACAAAAACTTCATCAACGCAAATTATAACAATCCCTACTTTAAAGAAATGAAATTGAAATATAGTAAAACTCCCTTTTATCAGGTTGCCACCGGAGAATGCAGTTATTTAGGAGATTTTATTGCGAAGAAATAGTGGAAAGAGCAAGGAATAAAGAGCAAGGAGCAAGGAATAAAGACCAAAGCTTAAAGACTAAAGCTTAAAGACTATAGCCTAAAACCCATCGAACAACTATTTAGAAAAAAAACTTATTAGATCTGTGTAATCAAAACATCTGTGTAATCAACCCGAAGGAGATTAAAGAATAAGGAACAAGGAATAAAGACCAAAGCCAAAAGGCTATAGCGTAAAACCCACCGAGTAACGATTTATAAAAAACACTCATTAAATCTGTGTAATCAAAACATCTGTGTAATCAAGCCGAAGGAGAAATCAAACCGAAGGCGAAAAAGATTAAAGAACAAGGAGCAAGGAATAAAGACCGAAGCTTGAAACCCACCGATAACTATTTATAAAAAACACTCATTAAATCTGTGAAATCAAAACATCTGTGTAATCAACCCGAAGGTGAAATCAACCCGAAGGTGAAATCAACCCGAAGGTGAAAGAGATTAAAGAGCAAGGAATAAAGACCAAAGCCAAAAGACTAAAGCTTAAAACCCCTCGAACAACTATTTATAAAAAATACGCTACCAGTCAAATCTGTGAAATCAAAATATCTGTGTAATCAAACCGAAGGTGAAAAAGATTAAAGAATAAGGAGCAAGGAATAAAGACTAAAGCTTGAAACCCATCGAACAACTATTTATAAAAAACACTCATAAAATCTGTGAAATCAAAACATCTGTGTAATCAACCCGAAGGTGAAATGGACAAAAAAAGATTCTTCGCTACCACCTAATCAAGGCACTGGCCCAAGCGAAACCAGATCCAAAAGCAGCAAGGCAAACCAGATCGCCATCTTTAATTCTCCCCGCTTCCCAGGCTTCGCATAAAGCAATTGGCACAGATGCCGCCGTGGTATTCCCATACTTTTGGATGTTATTAAAAACCTGATCGTCATTTAAGCCCAACAGATTTTGCACATACTGACTGATGCGAAGATTGGCCTGGTGCGGCACGAGCAGATCAATATCTTTTTCAGTAAGATGATTAGCGACCAAAGCCTCACGAATTACTTCAGGGAATTTAACAACTGCTTTCTTAAAAACTGCCGGACCATCCATATAAGGTAGAACAACACCGCTAGCTAAAATTTCTGGTGTCATAAATAATCCACCCAATTCCTGATCCGGGAAAGCCGGCTTATCTTTCACCCATTTATTAGCGTGAGAACCTGGGTAATGCATCGCCAGCATTTCGGCATCCGCACCATCACTATGCAAATGTGTACTTAAAATACCTTTACCTTTTTCATCTGTAGGCTGTAACACCACTGCACCTGCCCCATCACCAAAAATTACCGAAACATTTCTGCTACGGGTTTCAAAATCCATAGCGAATGAGTGTTTCTCACTCCCCACTACCAAAACATTTTTATACATCCCGGTTTTAACAAACTGATCAGCCACTGAAAGGGCATAAACAAAACCCGAACACTGGTTGCGAATATCTAAGGCACCTATTTCGCCCATTCCCATCTCACGTTGTAATAAAACACCGCAACCAGGAAAATAATAATCAGGACTCAGCGTAGCGAAAACGATAAAATCGACCTCTTTAACAGTTATCCCCGCACGTTGAATGGCAATTTTGGCTGCTTCAATTCCCATGGTGGTGGTCGTTTCTTCATAGCGGTCTGCAAAACGACGTTCCTTAATACCCGTACGCTCCTGAATCCACTCATCATTAGTGTCCATAAAACGACTCAAATCGCTATTAGTATAAACATTTTTTGGAACGTAATAACCTATTCCTGCTATTTTGGATTGATGCATGTGTTAATTGATAATTTGGTTAAACAAAGTTAATCATTTATTGACTAAGGCATTATTCTTCGCAAAGGAACAAAATCTTAATACTTGATACCAAATACTTAATACTAATGTTTATTTTTGCACTATGTCTACAGAAACCAAAGAAGAGACCTTTACGCTCGAAGAAATTTTAACTTCCATAAAAACCGTACATCGCCTTATTTTGTGGAATGATGATATCAATACTTTCGATCATGTGATTTATTGCATGATGAAGTACCTGGATTATAACGAATCTCAATCAGAAAAAATTGCCTGGAAAGTGCATAATGATGGAAAATGCCCGGTGTTGGAAGGTTCCTTTACAGAGATGGAAGTTTACCGGAAAATTTTACAGCAAGAAGGATTAACGGTTTCTGTTGATTAATTTGATTTCTTTTAAATCAATATATTTTTAATACTTTAACTAAAGTTAACGCTAACTACATGAAAAACAACGCTCTCTATATTTTAACCTTTGCTATAAGCATTACACTATTATCTTGTAAAAAAGATAAATCTTTCGATATCGTTAATTCAGAATTTAAAGCAGTTTCAATTACTAAAGATAGAGCTTTATCTTTTTACGGCAATAAGGGATCAAGTATTACAGACTCAAAAACCATCCAAGATTTTATTAAAGATATTAATATGTTCAATCTTGATACAGATATTGATAGCAAACCAAGGGGTGAAATAATAAAATTTATAAGTGCAGATTCTGCTTATTTTTATAATTCAGAAAAAACCGTTTATCTGAAATGTGCTTTCAAGAGAGATGGAAATACGATATTCTTTTATGAAACTATATATAATTATATTAGAAAAGATGCTAACACAGAAAAGCTTTATAACGATATCGTTAAATATCAGCCTAAAATATTAAAATCATTAGCATTGCCCACAGCTGGAGGATTAATGTATGTTGAAACTCGAGAAAATACAATGGTTGGTTCTATAAACGATCAGGAATTAAAGTTATATCGATTTGCTTTTAAATTAAATAAGGTTTTAGGAAATTCAGGTTGGCAAAATGTTACTGGTTTGCCATTTAATCAATTTAACGAGAGTTTTCTGCAAAGTTTAGGTGATAAAGATATGCTTGCCATACAGCCTTATACTTTTAACTTTAAAAATTGATCTGATAATTTTCTAAAACAAAATGGCTGGATTTAATTCCCCTGCCTTTTTGTTATCTTATTTTCTCAAAAACGCTTTTCAACTCCGCCTGCGTACTTTGTGTTTTATCTTTTGCATACCAACTATGCAGTTTTTCAGCCAAAACTGGCATTTCAGTTGTTTCTTTTTTCCACTCTCTCAAAAGTTCCTGTAAAACCTTTGGTCTCGGTGCCCAGGTAGCTAACACCTGATCGGCTGTTTCATTCAACACAATTAAAACCGGAATTGCTCTGCCACCATTGGTTAAATGCGCATCAATTAATGGTAGGTTTTTATCCCGAAGCACAAATTTAAGATCGATTTTACCTAAAGACGCCACTGCTATTTTATTAAACACCGGAACAATTTGTGCAGCATCTCCACACCACCCTTCTGTAATCACTAAAAACTTATAATTTTCTTTAAGATGATCAATGGTTGAAGATAATTCGTCTGTTAAACTTACAGTCTTATCTACACGAGTCATTCTTTGCACATTCATTTTGGTATAATGCAAATCATAACTAGCCTCACTGGTGGATTTACCCTCTAGTAAAAGTTGGTCGACCAGGGCACGATAGGTTTGATAATCCATTCCTTGTGCATTGAAAATTTCGCTGTAATTAACCATGATATTTTAGAATATGACGCAAAGGAAAGCAGAAATTAAATCATTATAATCACAAAATTGCAAGAAATCGCTTCGCATATGATTCCACAGATTTTGGGATTACACCGATTTTTTTTCTTGATGTAATCATCTCGAATTTATTTCGGCGCTAACTCCATAAGTATGTCAATAAATTAATTTTTTAGATTTTTACAATCTGCGATCTGTGGCTAAATTTAGAGCACCATCAATTTACTTAAATGCTGCGTTAAAGCCACGAAATCATCAACCGTTAATTGCTCGGCACGTTTCTCAAAATAAATATGATCATCCATTTTATCCTTTGGCATTACTGCAGAAACCGCGTTGCGCAATGTTTTTCTTCGTTGGTTAAAACCGGCTTTAACTACACGCCAGAATAGTTTTTCGTCGCAATCTAGTGTCTCCACCTCGTTGCGGGTTAGGCGGATAACCGCAGAATTTACTTTGGGTGGTGGGTTGAAAGTGCCAGGCTTAACCGTAAAAAGATATTCAATTTTATAATAGGCCTGAAGAAAAACGCTTAGTATTCCATATTCCTTTGTGCCTGCCGGCGAAGCACACCGTTGTGCAACTTCTTTTTGAAACATGCCCACCATCTCCACAACCTTATGTCGGTTATCTAAAATCTTAAATAAAATCTGAGAAGAAATATTGTAGGGAAAGTTACCGATAATAGCAAACTGACCAGGAAAGTTGGCTTCAAAGTCTAATTTCAGAAAATCACCATTAATTAACCGATTACCCAGTTGCGGGTATTTTTCGTTTAAGAAATGATAAGACTCTGTATCAATGTCAATTAAATAAGTTTGTAAATCTTCACGTTTCAACAAAAAATCAGAAAGAATTCCCATTCCCGGTCCAACTTCTAAAACCTGATTATACTTGTCGGTATTGACCAAACTTTCTACAATCCGGTTCGCAATGCCCTTATCCGTTAAAAAATGCTGACCTAAATGTTTTTTCGCTTTAACTAAACTCATACCCCAAAATTTACCGAATGTTTAACCGTAAAGTGCGCCAAGATTTCGACGTTAAGATCGCAAAGATAGACTTATTATTGCTTTGCGAATAACTTAGTGTTCTTTGCGGTTTCATTTTTTTTAAAGTCTTTAGCCGAAAATCAGTAATTTGCGCTAAAATTTTCCAGTAATTATGAGCGATAAACTTAAAATAGGCATCAGTATAGGCGACGTGAACGGTATAGGTTTAGAGGTAATTATCAAAACATTATCCAATCCGGCAATTTTAAATTACTGTACACCAATTGTTTATGGTCACACCAAAGTTTCGTCTTTCCACAGAAAAGCAAATAACCTTGGCGATTTTAGTTTCAACGTGATTAACCATGCCAATCAGGCTCAGGCTAAGAAAGCAAACATGATCAATTGCTGGGAAGAGGATGTAAAAATCGAACTCGGACAGGTAACCGCTACGGGCGGAAAATATGCATTGCTTTCGCTAGAAAGAGCCACTGCAGATTTAGTAGCAGGAGAAATTGACGCTTTGGTAACTGCTCCAATTAACAAACATAACATCCAGTCGGAAACTTTTTCTTTCCCCGGACATACAGAATATCTGCAGGAAAAAAGCGGAAGTAAAGATGTGTTGATGTTCTTAATTAGCGAAAATTTACGCGTAGGTGTAGTTACCGGCCACATACCAGTAAAAGATGTTCCAACTTCCATTACCAAAGAAAAAATCCTCAGTAAGCTAAAATTAATCAACGAAAGCCTGAAAAAAGATTTCTGGATCGAAAAACCGAAAATTGCAGTGTTGGGTTTAAATCCTCACGCCAGTGATAACGGTTTATTAGGAGCGGAAGAAGCAGAAATCATTACACCTGCCATTCAGGAGGCTTATGATAAGGGATTGATGGTTTTCGGTCCTTACCCGGCTGATGGCTTCTTCGGAAATGGCAGCTACAAAAAATTTGATGCTGTTTTGGCCATGTATCACGATCAGGGTTTGATTCCCTTTAAAACTTTAGCTTTCCATAATGGTGTTAATTATACTGCAGGACTAAATTTTGTACGTACTTCTCCCGACCATGGAACAGGATATGATATCGCAGGAAAAGATCTTGCAGATTCGACCTCATTTACAGAAGCATTATTTTCTGCCATCCACATTGTAAAAAACCGTAGGGAACAGGAGGAAATGTTAAGCGGCCAATTACGGGGCGGCGGTAAAGTGGTAGAAACGCAGTTCGATATTAAGGATGATGCTTCTTAAGGTAGAAGGTTGAGGGTAGAAAGGGCGAAGGTTTTTAATTTTAAAGAGCAGAAAGACCAAAGCAGATAATCAGTGGTATAACAAACTTGGCCCCTGACTTCGGATACCCGACCCCGGACTTTCTAAAAGGAGTTGAAAGACCAAAGATACATTAAACCTCAGATGCACTAAGGTGGCTTAGGTGGTCATTTTTTTTTTGTAAAGCAAGGCCTTGTGTTTCATCGGTTCTGAAAGCCCTGCTATCCGTTCCAATCTTTTTTGTGATTGTCATGCTGAGCTTGTCGAAGCACCATATCAAAAAGTATTTCCACTTCTATCAGGTTTATTTTAGTTAAAATTGTGCATTAAATTAAAAATGAGCGACACTAAAAAAACCAATTCCATTCTCCCTACAATTGTTATTTCGCAGTTTCTCTGTACGTCTTTGTGGTTTGCTGGCAATGCGGTATTACCTGATATTGTTAAAAGCTTTCCAACAGGAACTAACCTTTTGGCCAATCTCACCAGCATGGTTCAATTTGGCTTTATCAGTGGAACATTGATTTTCGCTGTTTTTGCCATTTCGGACATTTTTCCGCCATCAAAAGTTTTCTTTACCTGCGGACTGTTAGCGGCAATATTTAATCTCGCCATTTGCTTTGCAATCTCAGATATCAAACTGTTACTCTTATTTCGTTTTTTAACTGGCTTTATGCTGGCAGGCATTTATCCAGTCGGGATGAAAATAGCAGCAGATTATTTTAAAGATGGATTAGGGAAATCTTTAGGTTTTTTAGTTGGCGCACTCGTTCTGGGAACTGCCTTTCCACACTTACTAAAAACATTCGCTAGTCGTTTCCCATGGGAATATGTGATTTATGCCACCTCATTTCTATCTATGTTAGGGGCATTAGTTATTTGGCGTTTTGTACCCAATGGCCCATTTAGAGTGGCTGGACAGAAATTTAACCTAAGAGAATGTTTTAGTGGATTTAAGGATGCTGATTTCCGTTCAGCTGCATTTGGCTACTTTGGCCATATGTGGGAACTGTACACCTTCTGGGCCTTCTTACCGGGCATGTTGTTATTCTACAACGGTAAGCATCCAAATGCATCACTAAATGTTTCCTTATTCTCCTTTCTGGTCATTGCTTCTGGAGCACTTTCCTGCATGGCCGGAGGATTACTTTCCCAAAGATTCGGGGCAAAAAAAATTGCTACCATTGCACTAGCCATCTCTGGTTTATGCTGCCTGCTCTCATCGGTTTTTCTTTCAATTGATTCAAGTTATGCATTCTTGATTTTCTTATTCATTTGGGGCTTAAGCGGAACAGCTGATTCTCCACTATTTTCATCTTTGGTGGCTAATCACGCACCGGAAAAGTTAAAAGGAACCTCGCTTACATTAGTAAATTGCATTGGCTTTGCCATTACTATCATCAGTATTCAAATTATTAATCTTTTAGCTAAAGAAACCAATTCTCATTATATTTATGCGGTATTAGCCATCGGCCCAGCATTCGGATTATTTGCACTTAAAAAATAACAGATGCTTTATAAGATTGGGGGTTCGTTCCTGACATTGGCTATTTGTACGTTTTTATATGGCGTATCATCATTTGTTTCCAGGGGAAACATGAGTCAGTTTACCAGGGATTTAGCCGAGTATTCCTTTGTGCTATGGTTTCCATTACTAGTACTGGGCATTCTTTTAATCGTAATTTCAAAAATAATAAGATAAAAAATGAAATCTCTATCACCAATCATAAAACCTGAAGATTTAACCTGGTTAAATCAGGATGAAGAAATCGTTATTGTTGATGCCAGTGCAGGGTCGAAATCTCGTTATGAAGAACAACACCTATCGGGCGCATTATTTGTTGATGTAAACGAGGATTTGGCTAACATTGGAGATTACGCTATAGGCGGCCGTCACCCCTTACCTACTGCCGAACAATTTGCCCAGGTTCTACAGAAGTTAGGCATCACAGCGCACACTCATGTTATTCTTTACGATGATAAAAATGCCGGTAATGCTGCAGCCAGGTTATGGTGGATGCTGAGGTCAATCGGGCATGAAAAGGTGCAGGTAATAGACGGAGGGTTCCAGGCAGCTGTTCAGGCCGGGTTTCCGACTACAAATAAGGTAGAAATTCCAAAATCTGTTGAACCTTATCGGGTATCATCATGGAACCTGCCGCTTTCGGACCTAAATGAGGTAGAAAAGGTATCAAAAACTGAAGATCATATTGTGATTGATGTACGGGATGCCAATCGCTTTGCCGGCTTAACAGAGCCTATAGATACGATTGCCGGCCATATTCCGGGTGCCACGAACATTCCCTACACGGAAAACTTAGGCACCGATGGCCGTTTCCTTACACCAGCAATATTGAAGGATAAATACGAACACGCTTTAGTCAACATTCAACCAGAAAACGTGATTGTTCACTGTGGATCGGGCATTACCGCCTGCCATACACTTTTAGCGATGGATTATGCAGGTTTGCCCATCCCTAAGCTTTACGTGGGTTCATGGAGTGAATGGAGCCGGAACAATAAGGAAATGATTTTGGCTAATTCCTAACCGTTCACTGATTAGTTTGAAAGCAATAAGCGCCTGAAATTTCAGCCAACATTCTTAAATCTCAAGATTTTAAGATCAACAATTTTCAAAAAACATTTTTAATCTAATTATTTTATCCATACATTTGCAGGCTAAAATTTTACAGTACTTTGAACCCATTAAAACAATTTTCTATACCGTTTACCGGACTAAAATTGGGAGCCCATCAGTTTGATTATGAGCTTGATGATAGTTTTTTTAATGCTTTTGAGTATTCGTTAATAAAAAGTGGTAATTTAAAAGTTAACCTGGAACTTGATAAACAAGAGACCATGTTGCTTTTAAAATTTAGAATTATTGGAACTCTAAATTTGGATTGCGATAAATGTTTATCGGAGTTCTCTTACCCTGTTAACCTATACGAAAGACAAATAGTAAAGTTTGCAGAGGATGAATTGGAAAGTGATGATGAGGAGATTATCTCATTGAGCCGTAAAGATTCTGAAATTGATATCTCGGGGCCATTATACGAAATGATAAACGTAGCTGTACCTTATATCAAAAACTGCGAGCAGGCAGATAAAGAGTGTGATCAGGAAATGATTGATCGCTTAGCACAACTCTCTATTGAAAAGCAGGCAGAAGAAAATGAACAAACAAGCGACCCACGTTGGGAAGCCCTTAATAAGTTAAAAAAATAATTAGATTATACACCAATGGCACATCCAAAACGGAAAATCTCGAAACAGAGAAAAAATAAAAGAAGAACACACTATAAAGCAGTGACGCCTTCTTTAGCAACTTGCGCAGCAACAGGTGCTATCCACGTACCTCATCACGCGTATAACGTTGATGGTAACCTATACTATAACGGTAAATTGGTTATCGAAAATACTCAAATCGGGTAATTTTCTTAAGAAATTGTTTGTGTTTTCAGCGGCTTTAGTTATACCTTAGTCCACTGAAAATTTAGGATTTAACCTAACTTAACACAAACAGATTTTTTCTATGAAAATAGGCCTCGACATAATGGGCGGAGACTATGCTCCCAAAGCAATCGTTTTGGGAGCAATAGCAGCCCATCAATCGCTAAACGCTGGAGAACATTTAGTTCTTATCGGCGATACCGAACAGATTAAACCCATTCTCTCAGAAGAAGGCTTTAATCCGGATCATTTTGAATACGTTCATACTGATGAAGTTATTGGTATGGGCGAACATCCTACAAAAGCAATCGTTCAGAAACCGAATTCGAGCATTGCAGTTGGTTTTAACCTTTTAAAAGAAGGTAAAATTGATTCCTTCGCAAGTGCTGGTAACTCTGGGGCTATGCTGGTTGGCGCAGTATTTAGTGTTAAAACTATTCCTGGCATCATTCGCCCTTGTTTATGCTCTATTCTTCCAAAGCTTAAAGGCGGCACTGGTTTATTATTAGATGTTGGTGCCAATGCAGATTGTAAACCCGATATTTTATTGCAATTTGGCGTGTTAGGTAGTTTATACGCAGAAAATTTATTTAAAATAGATAACCCTAGGGTTGCTTTAATGAATATTGGCGAAGAAGATGAAAAAGGTAACATGTTAAGCATGGCCACCTTCCCTTTAATGAAAGAAACCAATCTTTTTAATTTTGTAGGCAACGTAGAAGGAAGAGATCTTTTTAATGATAAATCAGATGTAATTGTTTGCGATGGTTTTACTGGAAATGTAATGCTTAAATTAGCAGAATCGTTTTATGTAATTACCATCAAAAAAGGGTTGAAAGATGAGTTTTTTGATCGATTTAATTACGAGCAATACGGTGGAAGCCCGGTTTTAGGTGTTAACGCTCCTGTTGTTATCGGACATGGAATTTCTAGTCCGCTAGCGGTTAAAAATATGGTTCTTCAATCCAGAGAAATGATCACCACGGGATTGGTAGAAAAAATTAGAATGGCATTTAAATAAAAATTCTTAAAATGAGTAAAATTCATGCTGCTATTACGGCAGTAAATGGTTACGTCCCCGACTATGTACTCACCAACACGGAGTTAGAAACCATGGTTGATACTTCTGATGAGTGGATTACGAGTAGAACGGGTATTAAAGAGCGTAGAATTTTAAAAGGTGAAGGTTTAGGAACATCAGATATGGCGGTTCATGCCGTTAATGGTTTACTTAAAAAAAGAGGAATTGATGCATCAGAAATCGAACTTATTATTTTTTGTACTACTACTCCCGATTTCACATTCCCGGCAACCGCTAACGTATTAGCAGATAAAATCGGTGCAAAAAATGCATGGGGTTACGACTTGCAGGCAGCATGTTCAGGCTTTATTTTTGGATTGGCCACTGGTGCTTCTTTCATAGAATCAGGAAGGCATAAAAAAGTATTGGTTGTTGGTGGCGATAAAATGTCTTCCATCATTAATTATGAAGACCGTACAACCTGTATCATTTTTGGAGACGGTTGCGGTTGTGCTTTACTGGAACCAAATGAAGAAGGTTTGGGTGTGCAGGATTCTATCCTTAGAACTGATGGTGCAGGCCGAAATTTCTTAGGTATGAAAGGAGGCGGTTCAGTTCAGCCTGCTACGCACGAAAGCATTGACGCTAAATTACATTATGCCCACCAGGAAGGCCCTACCGTATTTAAATTTGCGGTTACCAACATGGCAGATGTTGCCGCAGAAATTATGGAACGCAATAACCTTACACCAGATGATGTGGCCTGGTTAGTTCCTCATCAAGCAAATAAACGCATTATTGATGCTACTGCAAACCGGATGGGGGTAACGACAGAAAAAGTAATGATTAACATTGAGCGTTACGGAAACACTACAAACGGAACTATCCCATTATGTTTATGGGAATGGGAAGGAAGATTGAAAAAAGGAGATAACATTGTATTGGCTGCTTTTGGTGGTGGATTTACATGGGGTTCGATTTACCTGAAATGGGCATATGATTCAAATTAGTCCTCAGTCGGAAGTCGAAAGTCTTCAGTCTGTTAACTATAAAATTTAAAACAAAAAAAGTATAACTTAGTTAATTCATTAACACTATTTTTTACATAACGAGGATTAAAAAATGGATATCAAACAAATACAGGAACTAATTAAATTTGTTTCTCGTTCTGGAGTAAACGAAGTTGCTATTGAGCAGGAGAACTTCAAGATTACGATTAAAACAAACCAGGCACCAACCGTTGTGCATGCTACCGTACCACAAGCACCGCTTGTACAGGCAGCAGCACCAGTTGCAACAGCCCCTACAGCACCAATTGCTGCTACTCCAGTTGTTCCTGCAGCAGAAGATACATCAAATTATATTACCGTTAAGTCGCCAATGATTGGTACTTTCTACCGCTCAGCAAGCCCTGATAAACCTATGTTTGTTAATGTTGGTGATGAAATTGGCGTGGGTAAAGTGGTTTGTATTATCGAAGCAATGAAACTTTTCAACGAAATTGAAAGTGAAGTTTCAGGTCGTATCGTTAAAATTTTGGTGGATAATGCATCGCCAGTGGAGTACGATCAACCGTTATTTTTAGTAGAACCTATTTAGAAATTGATTTCACAGATTTAAGATAATTGCACTGATTAACATTAATTATAATGATCATAAAAATCGGTGTAATCTTTTCCATCGGTGTAATCATCAATTAAAAAATTATGTTTAAAAAAATACTAATTGCCAACAGAGGAGAAATCGCTTTGCGTATTATCCGTACCTGTAAGGAAATGGGCATCAAAACGGTTGCTGTTTACTCTACCGCCGATCGGGAAAGTTTACATGTACGTTTTGCTGATGAGGCTGTTTGTATTGGCCCTCCTCCAAGTAAAGATTCTTATTTAAATATTCCAAATATTATATCAGCAGCAGAATTAACCAACGCTGATGCAATCCATCCAGGCTACGGTTTCTTATCAGAAAATGCTAAATTTTCTAATATATGCCGTGAATATAACATCAAATTTATTGGTGCAACGCCAGAGCAGATCAATGGCATGGGCGATAAAGCTTCGGCTAAAGAAACCATGAAAATTGCCGGCGTTCCAACTATTCCAGGTTCTGAAGGTTTGCTTTCAAGCGTAAAAGAAGGTATCGCAATTGCCAATGAAATGGGTTATCCGGTTATTCTTAAAGCTACTGCCGGTGGTGGTGGCCGTGGGATGCGTGTAGTTTGGAAAGATGAGGATTTTGAAAATGCGTGGGATAGTGCCCGTCAGGAATCTGGTGCTGCATTTGGTAATGATGGCTTATATTTAGAAAAATACATCGAAGATCCGCGCCATATTGAAATCCAGATTATTGGTGATCAATTTGGTAAAGCCTGTCACTTATCTGAGCGTGATTGCTCTATTCAACGTCGTCACCAGAAATTAGTAGAAGAATCTCCGTCTCCATTTATGACAGAAGAACTTCGCGTTAGAATGGGTGAAGCTGCAATTAAAGGTGCAATGGCTGTAAGTTATGAAGGCGCGGGTACAATCGAATTTTTGGTTGATAAACACCGTAACTTCTATTTCATGGAAATGAATACCCGTATTCAGGTAGAGCATCCGGTTACGGAAGAGGTTATTAACTTTGATTTAATTAAAGAACAGATTAAAGTTGCTGCCGGAATTCCAATTTCAGGTAAAAACTATTTCCCGAATATGCACGCTATTGAGTGTCGTATCAATGCAGAAGATCCGGCTAATAATTTCCGTCCTTCTCCTGGAAGAATTACCAATTTTCACTCTCCGGGTGGACATGGTGTTCGTGTAGATACGCATGTATATGCCGGTTATTCTATTCCATCTAACTACGATTCGATGATTGCAAAGTTAATTTGTGTGGCACAAACCCGCGAAGAAGCAATTTGTACTATGGAACGTGCCTTAGGCGAATTTGTAATTGAAGGCGTTAAAACCACTATTCCTTTCCATTTGCAATTGATGAAAGATCCTAACTTCAGAGCAGGTAATTTCACAACTAAGTTTATGGAAACGTTTGAATTTTCAGAAGAATAATAATTTCGATATTTAATACTTATTTAAAGCTGCTTCAAAATATTGGAGCAGCTTTTTTTTTGCATTCATTTTTTTTATAGAATTGAACTAAACTTCAATATTCACGGCTGCTAACCAGCGCCCAGATGATCAGTTATAGTCAATCAAAACAACGTTGAGTAAAGATATATTCTATTTTTGCAGGCAATTCTGAAAATAATCTAAACTATTTCTATATTTAACACGTAAATACCATTCTATTCATTTAGAATGGTATTTTTGTTTTCAACATGAGCGACACTACAGAAAAAACATCCCTTAAAAAAGCAATTGGACAGAAGAGTACAACCCTTGAGGCAGAAATGTCTTTCTTCGATCACCTCGATGTACTCCGCAAACATTTAATCAGAGCCGTAATTGCCATCGGCGTATTTACCGGTATCGCCTTTTACTTCAATGAGTTCATTTTAGATAAGATTATATTTGGACCAAAAAAGCCCGATTTTTGGACATACAGGATGATGTGCCAATTGGTTGATAAGTTTCCATCCCTTGGTGCGGATATGTGTATCACTAAGATAAATGGTGAAATCATCAATACAGAAATGGCAGGCCAGTTTAACTTGCAGTTAAATGTGTGTGTAATGTGTGGCATTGTTGTTGGCTTCCCTTATTTACTTTGGGAAATTTGGCGCTTTATTAAACCGGCTTTACATGAAAATGAAAGAAAATCTGCCAGCGGTTTTGTATTCTTCGCATCATTTCTTTTTATTGTAGGTATTCTTTTTGGATATTTTATTGTTTGTCCACTTTCTGTTAACTTTTTAACAGGTTACACCGTAAGTGCTGAAATTAAAAATACGTTCACTGTCGATTCTTATCTTTCTTCGGTGGCTACATTAACGCTTGGAACAGGAATTATTTTCGAACTTCCGGTCATCATTTTTATCCTGTCAAAACTCGGATTAATGACACCAAAATTGATGAGATCCAGCAGAAGATATGCCGCAGTTATTATTTTGATTATCGCAGCAATTGTTACCCCAACACCAGATATCATGACGATGTTAATCGTGGCAACTCCACTCTTCTTGTTATATGAGCTGAGTATATTTGTATCTGCATACATCGAAAGAAAAAAGATAAAGGCCGAAAAAGCATTCTACGCTAACTAACAAAAACATTACGAACAGATTTTATTATTCTGTATAAATTTGCACATGTCTGAGGTAAAAGTTAAAATCGCAATTGGCGGAGATCACGCAGGCTTTGAGTATAAAGAGATATTAAAGGATTTTCTAAAAGATTATGATGTAAAAGATTTTGGAACATCTTCTTCTGCCTCGGTTGATTATCCGGATTTTGCTCATCCCCTAGCGGCTGCTGTAGAAAATGGCGAATTTGATTACGGCATTTTACTTTGTGGCTCGGCTAATGGTGTAGCCATTACGGCGAATAAACACAGTGGAATCAGGGCCGGTTTATGCTGGGAGAATGAAGTGGCCGCTTTAGTTCGTAAACACAACAATGCAAATATTTTATGTATCCCTGCTAGGTTTGTCTCAGAAGCACTGGCAAAAGAAATTACCACAACGTTTTTAAATACTGTATTTGAAGGCGGTCGCCATCAAACCAGAGTGGAAAAAATTTCTTGTTAATAATAAACTAATCTAACTTATTCAATAATGAACAAAAAATTTCTAACCCTTGGCATAGCGTCATTCTTTGCGCTGAGTTGCTACGCACAGGTTAAACCGCTTGTACCAAACAAAGATGCCATGCGTTTCAGCAAGGCCATAAATAAAGATAATGCTTATAAACATCTTTCTGTATTGGCTTCTGATGCCTATGAAGGTCGTGAAACTGGCAAAAAAGGCGCCTGGATGGCCGCAGATTACATCCGTGATTATTTTAAATCACTAGGTTTAAAAGGTCCTGTTGATGGAAGCTATTTTCAAAAAATAGATTTATCGAGTTATGCCGTAAGCGAAAGCATGTTAACCATTAACGGGCAACCAAAAGTTGCCTATAAGGATTTTGTTATTGCCAGCAATGCCGTTGGGGTTAAAGGCTTTACTTTTAGTGGCGATGATTTGATTTTCGCTGGTTATGGAGTAACTAATGATAGCTATAATGATTACGACGGGATAGACGTTGCAGGTAAAATTGTGGTAATTTTCGTAAACGGAGATCCAACTAAAACCATTGACCCTAAGGATCGCCGTGCTACGATGATGGCAAGATCAAAGAAGATCAATTACCTGGCCCAAAACAAAGCGAAAGCGGTAATTTTAATAGACCCAACATTAGATAGCTTGTCAGAAGAACGAAAAGCAGCTTACCAGTCTGGCCAAATGGTGATGAAATCGAAAGAAACTTTAGAGCGGATGGAAAAAACGAATCCATTCACCTCCATTTCAATATCAACGGCTACAGCAAACGAAATTTTAAAAGTAGCGAACACCTCGGTTGAAGCTGTTCAGAAAAAAATTGCAGACACGAAAAAACCGGCGTCTCAAACCATTAATATTGCTTTATCTGCAAGTGCAATGAAAAAGGAAACCCCTCTTCGCTGCGAAAACGTATTAGGCTTTTTAGAAGGTTCTGATCCAAAGTTGAAAAAAGAAGTGCTGGTATTAACTGGTCACTATGATCATATTGGCATCACCCCGGAAGCACCAGGTCCTGATAAAATTAATAATGGTGCAGATGATGATGGTTCTGGAACCACAGGTGTATTGTTAATGGCGAAGGCATTTTCTGACGCAAAAAAAGCTGGAAAAGGTCCGAAACGGAGCATATTATTCATGACTGTTGTCGGTGAAGAAAAAGGGCTTTGGGGTTCAGACTGGTATTCTGAAAACCCAGTATTCCCGATTGAAAATACAATTGCAGATTTAAATACCGATATGATTGGCCGTATTGGCGAAGAGTATTTAGGCAAACCAGATTCTGCGAATTATATTTATTCTGTAGGTTCAAAAATGTTAAGTTCTGAACTTGGCTTGTTGAGTGAACGCGTAAATGCCACCTATACAAAAATGAAACTGGATTATAAATATGATGATCCACAAGATACACAACGCATTTATTACCGCTCAGATCACTATAACTTCGCAAAGTTAGGTATTCCAATTATTTTCTATTATGATGGAATGTTAGAACAGGATTACCACAAGCCTGGGGATGAAGTAAGTAAAATCAACTTCCCATTGTTAGCTAAAAGAGCGCAGTTAACTTATTATACCGCCTGGGAGTTAGCTAATGGAGCGAAAAGACCGGCTGTAGATTCAGATGGAAAAGGTAATTTAAAGAAATAATTTTTTATTAAAATATTAAGCCCCGATAACTTATCGGGGCTTTTGCTTTAATGCCCTTTTCTAATCATTTGAAATATTATTTATAAATTATTATTTTTGATTAAATAGTCGGTCATGAGTCAAGCTAAAATTTTTGAGAAGATAAAAATGATACCTGTAGCTTATCAACAAGAGGTAGAGGATTTTATTGATTTTATTTTGCAGAAAAATAACAAAGGTATTCAGGAGGAAAAGAAAAAAAGAAAGATTGGATTGCTTAAGGGTAAAATGAAAATGAGCCCAGACTTTGATGAACCGCTAAATGATTTTAAAGATTACATGTAGTGAGGTCATATCTGTTAGATACGCATACTTTACTATGGATGCAAGATGATAATAAGACGCTATCTACAACAGCAAGAGAAATTCTTGAAGATAGTAGATGCAATTTATATCTTAGCATTGCAAGTTTCTGGGAAATTTCTATAAAACAATCTCTTGGTAAACTGCAGTTAGAATATACATTAGATGAACTTTCAGAATCCTGTTTATCAAATAATATACTCGTTCTTCCAATACAATTAAGTGCACTTAACATCCTTAAAAACTTACCTTTTATACATCGAGACCCTTTTGATAGAATTATTGTCTCCACAGCAATAGACATGAACTTTAATCTTATTACAAAAGATTTAAATTTACATAGATACGATGCCAATATAGTCTGGTAAATCTATAAACCAGGATATTACCTCGAAATTATTCAATTAATTGAGTAAACCGAAGTCTAGAATATTAAATTTTCTGAATATTAACTCACCTCGTTTCTTATCTTTGATTTATGATGAAAACTGCCGAGGAATTTTTAGAGAAATCTGATGAGAAAGCTTTCGATTTACCGCATCGTAAAACCATAAATTTTAATATTGGAAAGTATAATACGGCTGTTGAACGTGGCTTATCAAAGTTCGAAAACCTCGAAGCATCTAAGAAAAAAGCACATGTGGTCAAATGGCGGGTAATGGAAAATCTTGATAAGTTCTTGCCAGAATTTGAATCAAATTTTCAGCGTCGTGGCGGCAAGGTGATTTGGGCTAATGATGCAGAAGAAGCACAAAGAGAAATCTTAAACATCATAAAGAGAAATAATGGCAAAACGGTCATCAAATCCAAATCGATGACTACCGAAGAAATCCATTTAAATGACTTTTTGGAAAGCAACCAAATCGAATCTTTAGAAAGCGATTTAGGCGAATATATTGTTCAGTTGCTTGGTCAGGCACCCTACCACATTGTTACGCCTGCCATGCACTTAAGTGCCACAGATATTGCCCAACTATTTCACGATAAATTTGGCACGCCAATAGATGCCACGCCTCCTCAACTTGTGCAGAAAGCCCGAGAATTGCTCCGGGATAAATATCTGAATGCGGACATTGGCATTAGTGGAGGAAATTTCCTGATTGCTGATACGGGCAGTATTGCCATCACTGAAAATGAAGGAAATGCCCGGTTAAGCACCACTTTCCCTAAAATCCATATCGCCATCGTAGGCATTGAAAAAATCATTCCATCGATGGCAGATCTTGATTTGTTTTGGCCTTTATTGGCTTCTCATGGAACTGGCCAGAATTTAACGGTTTACAATACCATACTTAGCGGACCGCGCCAGCCAAATGAAACGGATGGTCCCGAAGAAATGTATGTAATCCTTTTAGATAACGGCCGAACCAATTTACTGGCACAGAAAGATCAGCGCCAGGGTTTATATTGCATCCGTTGCGGCGCATGTTTAAATGCATGCCCTGTTTACAAAAATATAGGTGGGCATACTTACAACACCACCTACAGCGGACCAATTGGCTCCGTAATTACCCCACATTTAAAAGGTATGGAAGAGTTTAAGCACTTAAGCTATGCCTCCAGTCTTTGTGGAAAATGTTCTGAAGTTTGCCCGGTTAAAATTGATATTCACAAAATGTTATTGCTCAATCGCAGGGATGCCGCAGCTACGCATGAAAATGGAAAAGTAGAAGAAATGGGCTGGGGAATGTTTAACCGAATGATGCAAAAACGTAAGTGGATGGATTTTTTTGGCGGGAAGTTTAAAAACTTTATGCTGAAAAAGTTCTTTAAGAAAAGCTGGGGGAAATACCGTGAAATGCCAAAAGTAGCCGATAAATCTTTCGCCAAACAGTGGGAAGAACTGAAAAAAGGTAAAGAGGGTTAGGTTTAGAATTTTAGCTTTAAATTGTCCGCAGACTGAAAAGCAGTTTTAATCAGCCTGTAAATTTTGTATATTTGATATACAGACTAAAATATAGAAATATGGATACGGTTTTGTTAGAGATCACAAATGAAAAAGCTTATAAACTTATACAAGATTTAGAAGCTTTAGATATTGTTAAAATTTTAGAGAAAAACACAAAGCCAAAAGAAAGCCTCTCGGAAAAATTCGCGGGTTCTTTACACCTCACAGATCAACAGTATCAAGAATTCCAGCAACACGTTGCTAATAGCAGGAACGAATGGGAAAGGGATATTTAATCGATACTAACGTTATTATCGGGTATTTAGATGGGAAAATTGAAAATAAGGGAATGTCCTTTTTGCACCCGATTATCGATAGAATACCTAATATCTCAGTAATAAACAAAATTGAAATTCTGAGATTTAACTCACCAGATAATGATTATAAAACTTTGGTTGAGTTTATTAATTCCAGTTATGTTTTTAGTTTAAACGAAAATATCATTGAGAAAACAATTTCAATATGTAGGGCAAATAAAATTAAACTACCTGACGCCATAATAGCCGCTACAGCATTAGTCAATAACTTTACACTAATCACAAGAAATACTTCTGATTTTAAAAAAATTGCTGATCTCGATTTTCTCAACCCATGGGAAATTTCTTAAGATATTATTCAAAAGTTTACTATGCAATTCAATCGCGGAGATAAAGACGACAAATTCTTATTGAATTTATACAAAAGATTGCTTTATCCACGAATGGTTGAAGATAAGATGCTTAAACTATTACGCCAGGGGAGAATTGGAAAATGGTTTTCCGGCATCGGGCAAGAAGCTATTGCAGTGGGTTCCACTATGGCTATGCAACCCGATGAATACATTTTACCCATGCATCGCAATTTGGGTGTTTTTACCTCCCGGGATATTTCCTTGAAAAAATTAATGGCGCAGTGGCAGGGCAAAGCTACAGGCTTTACAAAAGGCCGCGACCGCTCCTTCCATTTCGGCACACAAGATTATAAAATCATTGGGATGATCTCTCATCTCGGTCCGCAAATGGCTTTAGCAGATGGAATTGCCTTGGCTGATATACTGGCTCAAAAACAAAGAGCCACGCTGGTTTATACTGGTGAAGGTGCGACAAGCGAAGGGGATTTTCATGAAGCGGTTAATGTTGCAGCAGTCTGGAATTTACCTGTCATCTTTTTAATTGAAAATAATGGCTATGGTCTTTCTACTCCCAAATCTGAGCAATTCAGGTGTAAAAAACTGGTTGATAAGGCCATTGGTTATGGCATAGAAGGCATTCAGATAGATGGAAATAATGTACTCGAAGTTTATGACACGATCAATCAATTGGCCAAAGAGATCCGAAAAGATCCACGTCCGGTGCTCGTAGAATGTCTTACCTTCAGGATGCGAGGACATGAAGAAGCATCAGGAACAAAATACGTTCCACAAGAACTATTGACCGAATGGGAACAAAAAGATCCGATAAGCAATTACGAATGCTATTTAATTGAAGAAGGCATACTTACAACTGATTCTGTTATTGATATCAAAATTCGGTTCAAGAAAGAGATTGAACGGGATGTGGAAGAAGCGTTTGACGAGCCAGAACCGATAGTTAACGCAGCAATAGAGGAAAGTGAGATGTATTTCCCTCATGAACAAAAAGTAGCTGCACCTGGAAAGTCGACATCAGAAAAGCGATACCTGGATGCCATCACAGATGCTTTAGATTTAGCTATGCAAAAATACCCAAATCTCGTTTTAATGGGTCAGGATATTGCCGAATATGGTGGTGCTTTCAAAATTACCGATGGATTTACCGCAAAGTATGGCAAAGGCAGGGTTAGAAATACCCCCATTTGCGAATCTGCAATTGTAGGAGCCGGACTGGGGCTATCCATCAATGGATATAAGGCATTAGTTGAAATGCAGTTTGCCGATTTCGTAACAGTTGGGTTTAACCAAATAGTAAATAATCTGGCTAAAACACATTACCGATGGGGAGAAAAGGCTGATGTTGTCGTTCGGATGCCAACAGGTGCCGGAACGGGCGCAGGTCCTTTCCACTCCCAAAGCAATGAAGCCTGGTTCACTAAAACGCCCGGATTAAAAATTGTATATCCGGCTTTTCCGGAAGATGCAAAAGGCTTACTGCTGGCTGCGATAGAAGACCCAAACCCAGTATTGTATTTTGAGCACAAGTATTTGTATAGAAGTTTAAGCGCTCCCGTTCCTGACGGTTACTACACTACAGAAATTGGCAAAGCCACTACTTTAAAGAAGGGTAGTAAGTTCTCTATTATAACATATGGCTTAGGTGTTCACTGGGCTTTAGATTACCTGAAAAATAATCCTGAAAGCGATTCTACTTTAATTGATTTAAGAACACTGCAACCCTGGGATAAGGATGCCGTAGCACAAGCCGTAAAATCTACCGGAAGAGTTTTAGTTTTACATGAAGATACCTTAAGCAATGGTTTCGGTGCAGAAATCTCCGCATGGATTGGGGAGCATTGCTTTAAAGATTTAGATGCTCCGGTAATGCGATGTGCCAGTTTGGATACGGCAATTCCAATGAATAAAGATTTGGAAGATAATTTTCTGGCCAAAGCCAGATTAGCAGAAACGATAGATAAATTATTAAAATATTAAATAATTTTGCCCCCGGAGAGACAGCAATAACATAGAATATTAGTTCCGTTATTTTGTTTTTCCGTGGCTAATTTACAAACACCAATGAGCAATTTTAAAGTTGAAGGAAATATAGTTGATATCACCAAGCGGAACATTTTTTTTGGTGAAGTGGAAGTGGAGGCGGGAAAAATAAAGGCTGTTAGAAAAATTGCAGCGGCTAAAGATGAAACTTATTTTATCTTACCTGGATTTATAGATAGTCATGTTCATATTGAAAGCAGCATGCTTATCCCGAGCGAGTTTGCTCGCTTAGCTGTAACACATGGAACTGTTGCCACTATCAGCGACCCACATGAAATTGCTAATGTTTGCGGAATGGCAGGTGTAGAATTTATGATCGAGAACGGAAATACCGTTCCTTTTAAATTCAATTTTGGGGCACCAAGTTGCGTACCCGCCACAGTTTTTGAAACCGCCGGCGCTGAACTAAATCATGATGATGTTAGAACGCTATTGGAACGCCCGGAGATCAAATACCTGAGTGAAATGATGAATTTCCCAGGTGTGCTTCATCAGGATGAAGAGGTGCTAAAAAAAATTGCCTCTGCACATGAGTTGGGGAAAACAGTAGATGGACATGCCCCGGGATTACGTGGCGAGGCCGTTCAACAATACATCAATGCAGGGATTTCTACCGATCATGAATGTTTTACAGCGGATGAAGCACTGGATAAATTGCAAAGAGGAATGAAAATCCTGATCCGAGAAGGGAGTGCTGCTAAAAACTTCGAGGCCCTAATTGATTTATTGCAAGACTGGCCAGATATGATGATGTTTTGCAGTGATGATAAACATCCGGATAGTTTAGTAGAAAGCCACATCAATGCCTTATGCGCAAGAGCGATTGCCAAAGGAATTGACTTATTTAATGTACTGCAGGCCGCTTGTATCAATCCCATCACCCATTATAAATTGGATGTCGGCGCATTGAAAATCGGCGATTCGGCAGATTTTATTTTAGCGGAAGATTTAATAAATTTCAAGGTACATCAAACCTATATTGATGGCATTCTGATTGCAGAAGATGGAAAAGTTCAGGGAGATTGGGTAAGACATGTAGATGATCGGGAAGCTGTTAATCAGTTTGATTGTAGTGCTAAAACGGAAAGTGATTTTGTTTTTCCTTTTACAGGTCAAAAAGAGATTTTAGTTATCGAGGCATTAGATGGCCAGTTGATTACCAATAGGCTTTCCGCGAAACCTAAGGTTTTAAATAAAAATCTCATCAGTGATCTGGAAAATGATGTGTTGAAAATGGTGGTGGTTAACCGCTATCATGATGCACCGATTGCAGTATCGTTCGTTAAAAATTTCGGTCTAAAAGAAGGTGCTATTGCTTCAAGCGTAGCGCATGATAGCCATAACATTATTGCTGTTGGTACCGATGATCAAAGCATATGCGAAGCGGTGAACCTGATTATCAAAGAAAAAGGTGGCATAGTTGCTTTAGGAAATGGCACAGAAGAGGTTTTGCCCCTACCCGTTGCAGGCTTAATGAGTAACCGAAACGGCTACGAGGTGGCAAATTGTTATACGTCTATTGATCAGTTTGCAAAAGACTTAGGCTCTACGCTTCAGGCACCCTTTATGACGCTTTCTTTTATGGCTTTATTGGTTATTCCGAGGTTAAAGCTGAGTGATAAGGGTTTATTCGATGGTGATGAGTTTAGGTTGTTAGTTAGTTAGTTTGTAGTAGTTTAGTAATTCGGGCAGGCAGATTTTAATTTATAAGTCTCCGAACAAATAAAAACCAAACACCTAAATACTATAATACAAAAACCTCTGCTAAAGGATTAAATAGGTAAATGCGTTTATCATCTAAACAGACGCATCGGTACCGCTTCCTGATTCGTTCTCCTTTTGTAAATCTTCTGCCGTCTTTGATTTTGAATGGAGTGTTTACAGCCAGCTGTTCAAGATGTAAGGTGTCCATTTTATTGGTATCATATTTTTTTAAAGCGCGGGCAAGATGGAGATCCGAACAGCTGGACGCTGCGGGGTTTGACATATAGTTAGTGATCGCCTTGTGGATGTCTTCAGGAAAAACCTTCATTTCAAAGAAAGGCACCATCATCCGCTGAAAGTTTTTTTTCCATTCAGAACCATGCGGCTTTACTTTATTTTTAAAATCGTTCCAGGTGAGTAAATGTGCAAACTCGTGTACTGTGGTAACCAGAAAAGCATAATGGTTGAGATTGAAATTTACCGAAATGCGATGGCCTTTACTCTGATAAGGATGGCGGTAATCGCCGAGTTTCGTTGAACGGGTTTTGGCGATCTTAAATTCACATTGAAAATAATCTATCCATTTTGCAATTAGCGGTGCCGCTGGTTCGGGCATGTATTGCGCTAAAATGTTGACTTTCTCCATTTAACCGCAAAGTTCGCAAAGTTTTTCGCAAAGACGGAAAGAAATGTTAGATTACTTAACCTTTTTAATCATCCTTTCGTGTATCTTACTGCAAAGTTCGCAAAGACGGAAAAAAAGTTAGATTCCATAAATGTTGGTTACAGACCATTAACAACTCGTTTCAGTCCATCTTTTAAACGATTAACATTAAAATTCATTAATAAACCTAGCTTGTACTTACCAAGTTTCATATAAGTTAAAGTTTGAGCCAAATGAACGTCATTCAAAGCCTCAACACTCTTCAGTTCTAAAACTAATTTTTTCTCTACCAAAAGGTCAATTCTATAACCACAATCCAATTTAACTTCTTCAAAAAATAACGGCATTATTTTTTCCTTTTCTACGAATAATCCTGATTTATTAATTTTATAGAATAAGCATTCCTTGTAAGCACTTTCTAATAAGCCTGGGCCTAAAGCATTATGTACTTCGATTGCCAAACCGATTACAATTCTTGATATTTCATTCTCCCCCATATTTTTGATATTAGCTTAGCGTTCCTTGCGCCCTTTCTCTTCGCGTTTTTTGCGGTTAAACACATCTATTCCTCCGATGGAAAAAGCGAAGCCAGCACCATCTTAATCTCCCCGAAAGAATAATCCTTCCCTAAAAACTCGCGAATCGTTGCCATAGATTTCGTTTTCTGGCTTTCTACAGCATCTGCTATGTTTTTGATTTTATTAGATTTAACCAATTTAGAAACATCCAATTGTTGCGTAGAAACATAATAAGCCAGATGACCTTCAATTGTACCCACCGAAAAGCCACGCTCCTTTGCTATTTCTGCTAATGTTTTCCCTTGTTCATAAAGTTCAAAACTCACTAATTTCGTATCAATCTTTGGCTCTTTCTTTTTCTTTTCTACAGCAGATTTTACTTTTAGCGTTTCGCCTTTCAGTTGAATGGCCTTTTGCAATTGTTGGTTACGTGCAGAAACATTTAATAATGCATCCATATCTGCTTTGCTAAATTCTTTCCCATCAATGATAGCTTGTAAAAGAGCCTTACTTTTATGCATCTTCTTCAACTGCTCATAAACCAAAATCTCTAATTCCAGTAGTTCAGTTAAGTAAGTCTTAACTTGTTTTTCTTGCTTTATAGTCTCAATATGATTCAACAGACGATCTGAAACTCCTTTAATCAACGGGCTAAAGTACTTTAATGCAGCCCCCACCCTTTTTGATACATTAAATAGTGTATGTGTTGTTTGCTCACCAAACAAGCCCTTTAACTGATTAATAAATGTATCTCCCGTAGCGGCAATTTTCTGGAAATCTCGATAAAGTTCCATTGTCCAATCATCATAATGTTGCTTGGTTGATTTTTCCCCTTTATCAAAGGTCTGAACATGCTCTTTTATGTAATAGCGAACGAGATTTAAATCAAAGGCCCCTAATAAATAGGTCTTGATAAAATCGTAGCTCTCAAAACTGATTTGCTCGTTGAGTACCTCATTAGTTTGCTTGGTTTTAGAGAAATAATGGATATTCTGATCCTGTTGCAAACCTGTTTCCCTTAAATGAGAAGTTAAAACCAAACCGTTTAGCGAGCGCAAACGTGAAAGTGCAACATAAGCCTGCCCCGGTGCAAAAGCATCGCCAATATCAATAATAGCCTTATCAAATGTTAAACCCTGACTTTTGTGAACCGTAATAGCCCAGGCTAGTTTAATTGGATATTGTATAAATGAACCTGCAACCGTTTCAGCAATTTCGTTGGTTGCTTCATTCAGTTTATATTTAACATTTTCCCAGGTATACGGCGAAACAGTAATTACGGTTTTTTCCTCTGGAAGTTCAATCTCAATTACATCTTTTTCAATGTGATGTACTACACCAATTTTACCATTGTAATATCGTTTTTCGGCTGTCATGTCATTTTTGATAAACATAATTTGTGCGCCAACTTTCAGCTCCAGGCTTTTATCATTAGGATAAGCGTATTCGTTAAAGTCGCCGGTAACTTTAGCCTCAAAGAAATAAGATTTGGTTTTTAATTGCGTTAACCTTTCCCTGTTAATGGTATCAGCCTTATTATTATGGGTGGTTAGCGTAATGTAATTATCATCTGCCTGTGGTTTGAAATCCTGTTTATAATGTTGCCTTAACAAAGCCGTATCTTCAGCAGTAATCTGATTATTCCGAAGGTTATTCAGTAGGTTGATGAAAACCGAATCATCCTGGCGATAAATTTTATCTAACTCAATATACACTGGCGGATTCTCCCTTAAGGCTAATGCATCGAAAAAATAAATGCTTTTATAAAAACCAGCCATTACCCGCCATTCGTCGTTTTTAACCACTGGTGGCAACTGGTGTAAATCGCCAATAAAAAGTAGCTGAACACCTCCAAAAGGAACGTTCCGATTTCTACGGATGTATCTCAAGGTAAAATCAATGGCATCCAGCATATCTGCCCTAAGCATACTCACCTCATCAATCACCAGCAATTCCAATTCCTGAATCATGCGCCTTTTATTGCCTTGCATATTTAAATGCTTCACAATCGTTCTGGGTGTATTGAAATTAAAAGTGATATTCTGGTTTATGATATTGGCTGCCGCATCTGGAAAAAATGCACCGAAAGGCAACTGAAAAAGAGAGTGAATAGTAACCCCCGAAGCATTGATAGCAGCAATACCAGTAGGTGCACAAATCAACGCTTTCTTATGCGTAAGCTGAATTAACTTTCGCAAAAAAGTAGTTTTACCCGTACCTGCCTTTCCTGTTAAGAAAACATGTTTCGAGGTGTAATTCACAAATTTTGCAGCAATTTCTGCTGGCATAGAGGTTTCTTCTAGAGTGGGCATCGGCAGTAAAATTTTAGTTTAGCATAACGGAGGGATAAATAAAGCTAAACATTTTAGCACAAAATTAAACAATGATAAGCTAGAAATTTTAATTTTGAGTGGATAATTTTTTCAGTTAGCCACTGAACCAAGGCATAATTTAATCAATCAGATACAATCTAAAACTAAAATTTGTATCCCCTAAGCTCACACCACTGATGTTTAACTTAAAGATTGCAGTTAACATTTAAAACAGAAGTAAACAACCTAAGAACTGCCGATATGCATGATTTAAACCTCACAGAAACAGTAGCCTACGATTTTTCTATTGGCGCTAAGGTGTATGCCAGGACAATACAAACAAAAGAACTACTACGACTGGTTTACAAATTATAAAAACTATTCAATGTCAATTTAACCCGCTATAAAACAATACAACAACCTAACAATTAATCATAAAGCTTTTCTTATCTTTGCAGCCTGATGAAACAAAATTATTCAAATCTTATCGCAGTTAAATTCCTTTAACCTGGTTTCATCGCCTTTTTACCCAAAATTTTATTATGCTTCATCCTGAAATAGAAAAACGTAAAACCTTTGCCATTATTAGTCACCCCGATGCGGGCAAAACCACATTGACAGAAAAATTCCTGCTTTTTGGTGGAGCAATTAACACGGCTGGTGCGGTAAAACGTAACAAGGCAAATCAGAGCAATACTTCCGATTTTATGGAGATTGAAAAACAACGTGGTATCTCCGTTGCCACATCTGTAATGGGTTTCGAATACAGTGGTAAAAGAATCAATATTCTGGATACCCCTGGCCACAAGGATTTTGCGGAAGATACTTACAGAACTTTATCTGCCGTAGATAGCGTTATTCTTGTTGTAGATTGTGTGAAAGGTGTTGAGGAGCAAACGGAAAAATTAATGTCGGTTTGTAGAATGCGCAATACCCCGGTAATTATTTTCATCAATAAAATGGATAGAGAAGGTAAAGAAGCTTATGATTTACTGGATGAAATTGAGGAAAAGCTGAACATTAGTTTATGTCCGCTTTCATGGCCTATTGGGCAGGGGCATACTTTTAAAGGGGTTTACAGCATTTATAATAAACATTTAAATTTATTCAATTCGGATAAAACTAAAGTAACGGATTCAGTAGTAGCGGCAAATGATTTGAATGATCCATCGTTATTAAATTACCTTAAAGAAAACGAAATCAACAATCTAAAAGACGATGTTGAGTTGGTTGACGGTATTTATGGTAAAATTGATAAGGATTTATATACCGAAGGTTTGGTTGCACCTGTATTTTTTGGAAGTGCCATTAACAACTTCGGAATTAAAGAGCTTTTAGATACCTTCATTGATATTGCGCCTAGTCCGAGGCATCGTGAGGCTGAAGAGCGCGATGTATTAGTAGAAGAGAAAAATTTTAGTGGATTTGTATTTAAAATTCACGCCAATCTGGATCCAAAACACCGCGACAGGATTGCCTTTTTAAGGATTTGTTCTGGCAAGTTCGAGCGAAATAAATTTTATTACCATACCCGTCAGGATAAGAAATTAAAGTTTTCTAACCCGATGGATTTTATGGCCAATGAAAAAAGTATTGTAGAGGAAGCCTGGCCAGGTGATGTTGTAGGTTTATACGATAGCGGAAACTTTAAAATCGGAGATACGCTTACCGAAGGTGAAAAACTACAATTTAAAGGCATCCCAAGTTTCTCTCCATCTATCTTTAAAGAGGTAGAAAATATGGATCCTATGCGTACCAAACAACTTGAAAAAGGGATTGAGCAATTAACTGATGAAGGTGTTGCGCAATTATTTGTGATGCAGCCTGGAAACAGAAAAGTGATCGGTGCGGTTGGGGAACTTCAGTTTGAGGTAATCAATTTCCGTTTAGAGCATGAATACGGTGCGAAATGTCGCTTCAGAACATTAAGTTACACACGCTCGAGCTGGGTTACTTCATCCGACAGGAAAAAACTAGAGGAGTTTGTGAAACGTAAACAACAACATATCGGTTTCGATAAGGAAGCCAATCCGGTTTATTTAGCGGATAGTGAATACATGATCAACTTAACAAAACAAGATTACCCTGATATCGAATTCCACAAAACAAGTGAGTTTAAAAGTTAGGTCTGAATGAGAGCGTGATCAAATGATAGAATAATTGAATGAGAGAATGAGAGAATGAGAGAATTTAGAGCGTGCTAGCATAGCTGTCCATATTCTCTCATTCATTAAAACATTTATTCAATAGTTTTAATATCCTCTTGGGTTTCATATTGTTGATAAGTTTGCGCTAATCGTCGTTTTAATTTAGAAATCAATAACCGAGGCGAAAGCACCTTAACGCATTCGCCAAAACCCAAAATTTCGCGCTCCAGTTCATAATTTAACACCACATCTATTCTAAAGGTGGTTGTTTTTTCGTTTTGACTTAATACTATCTGAGATTGATGCAAAGGTTTTGTCATCACATAGGGGGCATGATCGTTGGTAAATTCAAGGACAACTTTCTGTGCCCTATCCCGTTCGCTTTTTGTTACACCAATTAAATCTGAATAATAACGATCAAAATCAATTCCATCATAGGCCAAGAAGACTTCATTTGGCAATTCCTGAAATTCAACGATCCTATCTAATGCCAAATTTAAGATCCCAGGCCGTTTTTTCGCTTTACAGATCAAAAACCATCTGTTCCGATATTCCTTTAATAGATAAGGGTAATAGATGCCTTGCTGCGCTTGATGCGCCTTAAAAGATTTATATTCAATCAGTATCGATTTCTTATTTAATACGGCCTGATATAAAGGTGGAATACACTCCAAGCCCTTTACCAATTTATTGCTTTCCAACTGAATGTGGTTGCCACTTTGTTTAGTTGACTTGTTAAGATTATTCTCCAAACGGGCAATCATATCACTCATTTCATCGAAATAATTGAAGGCATTAAACTGTTTTAATACACCAACAATCTCTTTCATCTTATCTACATCAGCGTTATTGATCGGCGCTTTGGTAATACTGAAACCAGCATCTTCGTATGCATAGAAGCGTTTATCCTTCACTACAATCGGTGCATTGTAGCCCAACTTATCACTTCGCATCAGTTGAATATCCGCCTGGATCGTACGCTTGCTTACTCCTGAGGTAATGCCTTCGAGTTCGTAGAGGGTTGTGGACACCTTTTCTATAAGGTCCTCCAATGTCCATTTACGAAAACGGTTTTTCAAACAATCGTCGATGGTTTTATACCGGATAAGCGCTAATTTATTTACAGCCATTTTAAATGAATTTCGTTTTTGGCTAAAAATGTGATGATTTAGCTTATCTAAATATAGAAAAGTCTTACGCAACTACGCAATACAATTGCGCAATTGAAGTGTAAAACGATAAATTTTAATATATTTATAATTTTATTCCCCTAACAATCAATTGATTAAATATTAATACAAGGATCATCTTTTATTGCGCAAATCCGTCGCGTAGTGCTGGTAGCATCTTTGTAATGTCGCCAGTCGATAAAGTTCTTTGAGAAATATTAATCATTATATATAAGATATCCCGAAAGGGATGGCAGCCTAAATAATCACTATCCATAGTTGCGGGTTTCGAAACGGCCCCAAAGTATTCACGCCGTTGCGCAGAATATTCTGATAGAAATTATGATAGATTGTCTAGTCACGTTGTGAGTCGTGGGTTCGAATCCCACTTCCGGGCAATCGGAATAGCTCAGGGGTTAGAGTAACAACCAAATCATGCAGGTTCGAATCCTGCTTCCAAATACCACTTGGAATAGCTAATTGGTAAGCGTTTAGGGCTCAAAATCCAAAACAAAAAGAAGGGCAACTTTTCAAATTACCCAAAAAACCAGCGTTGCGCAACCGCATTTGGCTTTAGGATTTTTCGAAATCCAAAAGCAAATCTGCATTTGCTCAGTAAGTATCAGCGCAGCAAGAAGAGATTTAAAAATCAAAAAGGTTAAATCTAAATGGCAAAATGTTCTCAGGAGCGCTAACCCGATTAGAGAAACTGGTTTCATTTTTAAACAAGCTTGATAAACTTTTACTTCCGCAGAAAACAGGTAAATGTTCTTCCGCAACGCTTTTAAAAGAATAAATTTTATAAAAATAAATTTTAACTCCAGAAAACATGAGAAGAGTAACCATTAACACCAATTATGTTGGATTGGTGTTTAAAAAAGGAAAATTAAAAAACGTTTTAACCGCAGGAACTTACTGGTTAGGCTTTGGCGAAAGCATGACATTGTATGATATGGCTAAAGAGTACTATTACTCGGTCGCTGAATTGGATATTTTGCTGGAAAATGCAGATTTTGTGAATTTGATTCACCTGGTGAGCGTCGCCGACAACGAATTAGCCTTGGTTTATCAAAATAAAAACTTCAAATCCGTTTTAACCGCTGGCAGACATGCCATTTGGAAAGGTTTATCAGAATACAATTTTGTTAAAGTAAACACCAGTAATATCAATATTGACGAAACCATTGATAAAAATTTATTGGAAAAAGCGCCATTATTAAATTGTATCAGGGCTTATAAAGTAGAATCTTTCGAAAAAGCTTTATTGTTTATTGATGGTAAATTTGAAAACGTATTGGAAGCCGGAAACTATGTTTACTGGAAAAACAGTACTACCATTCAAGTTTTAAAAACCGATATGAGACAATTAAACATGGAGATTATCGGACAAGAAATCTTAACAAAGGATAAAGCACAATTGAGGGTAAATTTCAGCATTCAATACAAAGTTGATGACATCATCAAAGCCTTATTGGAGAACAAAGAATTTGAAAAACAATTGTATATCACCATGCAATTGGCGCTAAGAGAATGTATTGGCTTAATGACTTTTGACGAATTGATGGAAAGCAAAGAAAAAATTGCCGAAATGGTAATGGCCATCACCTTGGATAACGTTGAAAACTTAGGTGTAAAATTAACGAACTGTGGTGTTAAAGATATTGTTTTACCTGGTGATGTTAAGGAGATTATGAACCAGGTTTTAGTTGCCGAAAAAAGGGCACAAGCCAATATCATTACCCGAAGAGAGGAAACGGCCTCGACCAGAAGTTTGTTAAACACCGCCAAATTAATGGAAGACAACAACATGTTATATAAGTTGAAAGAGATGGAATACGTGGAGAAAATCGCAGAGAAAATCAACAACATCAGCTTATCGGGCAGTGGACAAATTGTAGATCAATTGAAACAAATCTTCGTGAAATAAACTAAATTTAGAAACCCCTCGGTCAGGTGAATGTTGCCTGCCGGGGATTGATTAAGAAATAAGATGAACAACAACATAACAGGTAATAACCTGATCGAAATAGGTTATACCGAAGGAAAGATATTAGGCTTAGCTTTAGACATTCTGAAAGAAAATTTCACAGATATCGAAGAAGAAGAATTATTGGCCTTATTTAAAAAAGTAAAAGATTATCCGGAAAGTTTTTTGGATGATGAAGTATTAAACCCACTTGCAACTGCTGTGATTGAAGAAGCTAATGCACCAAAAGATGAAACTATCGAACTGGTAAACCATGTGAAACCCTACGCGGTATTTGGGCCTGATTACATTGAGGAAGGCGCAAGAAACCAAATGGATATCGCCATGAAATTACCGGTTACGGTAGCAGGTGCATTAATGCCCGATGCCCACCAAGGTTATGGTTTGCCGATTGGTGGTGTTTTGGCGACCAGAAATGCGATTATTCCGTATGGCGTAGGTGTAGATATCGGTTGCCGTATGGCTTTGAGCATTTTCGACATTCCAGAGAAGCATTATTTTGGTAAAGATGCCATGTACAAACGCGAATTAATTGCTTTTACCAAATTTGGTGCAGGACAAAATTTTAAAGGAGATGAAAGAGCAGATCATGAGGTCTTAGAAAGCAACGCTTTCAATTCCTCTCCTTTTCTTAAAAACTTACACGGAAAAGCCTGGGCACAACTAGGAACTTCGGGTGGTGGAAACCACTTTGTAGAATGGGGAATTATCGATTTTGCCGAACGTGATGAGGTTTTAAATATAGATAAAGGCCGTTACGTAGCATTGTTGACCCATTCAGGTTCCCGTGGATTTGGTGCGACTGTTGCAGGACACTATACCAAACTGGCAAAAGATATCTGTAAACTACCTAAAGAGGCTGCAAACCTGGCTTATTTGGATTTAAATTCTGCAGAAGGACAAGAGTATTGGATTGCCATGAACTTAGCTGGTGATTATGCTTCTGCCTGCCATGAGGTGATCCATAAGAGGTTGACTAAAGCCATTGGCGCAAAAGTTCTGGCCAAAGTAGAAAATCACCATAATTTTGCCTGGAAAGAAATGTTTGATGGCGAAGAAGTGATTGTTCACCGTAAAGGAGCTACACCAGCTGGTAAAGGCGTAATGGGAATTATCCCGGGAAGTATGACCGCTCCAGGATTTTTGGTTAGAGGTAAAGGCGAAGAAACTGCGATTAATTCTGCCTCTCACGGTGCAGGTAGACAAATGAGCCGAACAAAAGCGATTCAATCGATTACGAAATCGGATATGAAGGCCATTTTGAAAGACCACAACGTAACCTTGATCGGCGCTGGATTAGACGAAGCGCCAATGGCTTACAAGGATATTCACAAAGTGATGGCGGCACAAACCGAGCTGGTTGATGTAGTGGCCAAATTTGAACCTAAAATGGTGAGAATGGCTGATGATGGAAGCAGGGAGGATTAGTCTTTAGTCTTTAGTCTTTAGTCTTTAGTCAAAATTCTAAATTAACCTCGTTGGTTTTAAAACCTGCGGGGTTTTTATGTTATTTCAAATAAAAAAATTAGAAAAACATTGGTTCTTGCCTATTGTCCCAAAAGAAAAGAACTTCAATTCTATCGGGTTTAATCTCATAAAATACAGAGGAAAGCTTTAATTAATCCTTGTCGGATATTAGGATCAAATTCAGTCTCTTTATAGATGAATGGCGAATTGCCAATTAACTCCAATGTTTTAAGGGTATTCTTTTTAAAATCACTTAATACTTTTGCCCCTAGTCTTTCATTTATCTGAGCACAGATTGACTCAAAAGTTTTTAATGCTGTTTCTGATATGACTACAGGCAGAGGCGCCATTAGATTGTAGAGATTTTCTCTTTAAATTCTGCTAAAGAAAAGCTTTTTCCTGCTTTGATATCATCTTGTCCTTGCCTTATTCCCAACTTAACATGATCGGGCAAGGCATCGTTCTTTTTTATTTCATAAGGAACATCAAAAGCTTTAAGAAATGCCTTTAAAGCCTTTTCTTGTATTTTATCCGGGTGTACAAGGTAAGTTTCCATATCAACGTGATTTCAAACTAATATACAAATTTAAAGATTATTAAATAAATGTATCGAAATTAAATAGTGGCTGTCAGAGGATTCAAAATAAATTAGGCTGTCTCAAAGTCATTTTTGATAAAAAAGCCTGAAAATTTAATTCTGTTTGAGAATTATGGTTTTGACCTGAAATAGCTCGTTTAAATATTCGCATTCTGCAGCGGATAATATTTAACTACACTTTTCACTTTTTTATCTTTTGGTTTACCCGTTAGGTTGGTCACGTTTATGATATTGATATACTTTGTTGGATCTCCAGTTGATTCGAAAACAATTACCTCGGCATAATTCGTTTCATTATGCAAAGAAGGATGATCATTCAAGACCGTAAAATCTCTTTTAGCAAGCTCATTTAAAATCTCTTCTTTATTTACAACTACAGGAATACGATTATGGATTTTACGTCTTTTCATCCACTGGTCATTTATTTCCGAGTATGGCATGCTTGCCTGACCATTCAGAACGGTAAAAATGGCGCCCCCAAGAATAACGACAAACTCTCCCGCCCAAATAATCCATAACAATACGCCACTAATGGTACCTGTACTTTCGATGCGAAATGTACCTATTTTATTCAGATTAATAATTTCCTGGATCAAAATATTAGGGTGGGTAAAAAGGAAAAAGAAATCAGAAGCCAAAACCTTTAAATCTGCACTATCCAGGTTAAAGGTAAAACCCTTATTACTGTAAGCTAAAGTATCAAAGAATACCCATTGAATATAAAAGGCGAATAGCGCACAGAAGATTGCAATGATGGTAACGATCTTTTTATTCCTGAGTTTTCCGATTCTGACACCAATATCAATGCTAAAACCTAATCCAATTCCCAAAAGCAAAGCGATAATAGCGATGAACCAAATATTGGGAATCAGCCTGCCGAGAATAATGTAAAAAAGAGGCAGAATAAAAGATGCCAAAATACCGATGGCAAGTGAAGTAAGAATAGCTGGTGGAGAAGCGTATCCTTGAGGCGTGTATTTGGGTTCCATAAAGCGTAAAATGAGATTCTATTTGAACACCCATCTCCCATAATTGTTTGAATGGGTGTCCAATTTTATCTATTTTAACTTACTCAAAGCCGTTTTAATCCGCGGCAACATGTCTTTAATATCTTGTAAAGTACAAGCACCTACTGATGCCCTGAACCAAGGCATACTGTCTTCATTTCCGAAGGCAGAAAATGGCACCAATGCGGCTCCAGCTTCTTTAATCAGGTAGAAATTTACGTCAGCGCTATCCTTTAATAACTGACCATCTGCTGTAGTTTTTCCAATGTAATCGATTTTGATGGTTAAATAAATTGCGCCCATTGGCTCAACCGCTTCTACATTAAAACCTTCACTTTTTAATTCGTTAAAACCATGATAAAGTGCATTTAAGCTATCTTGAATCTGCCCTTTAAAACTGGTTAAGAAAGTATCAACTTGTGCTTTATCGTTAAAGTAATTAGACATGGCCACTTGCTCGGCTTTAGGTGCCCAGGCACCCATATGTCCAACCAAAGCCTTCATTCTGTTCAGAATATCTTCCGGACCAAAGCCCCATCCTACACGCACACCTGTTGCTGCCAAACATTTTGAGCTTCCATCTACAAAGATTGTAAATTCACGCATAGCAGGACGTAAAGAAACCGGATTAACATGTTCTTTCCCAAATGTCAGCAATGAATAAATCTGATCGTACATTAAATAAAGTGGTTTTTCATCCGCTCCGCGGGATGCATTCTCTGCTAAAACCACATCACAAATTTCTGCCAAAGAATCGGCATCAAACATTGTCCCTGTTGGGTTTAATGGAGAACAAAGTGCTAATAATGTTGCACCTTTTAAATGAGGTTTCAACTGTGCAGCGGTTGGCATAAAGTTATGCGCTGCATCTGTTTCTACGGCAATTGCTTTTGCCGAAGTAAGGTGGCAATAGTGATTGTTATTCCAAGACGGTGCAGGGAACACCACCGTATCTCCAGGATCAACTAGCGCTAGATAGGTTGCGTAAATTAACGGACGTGAGCCACCTGAAACCAAAATACTGTTTGTGTTATATGCTAATCCGAATCTATCTTTCAATAATTCAGAAACGGTTTCCCTTAGTGATAAAACACCATCAGCTGGTGGGTAATTTGTTTGATTGGCATTGTAGGCGTCTACAATTCCAGCCTTTAACTCCGTTGGGATCGGGTAGATATTTGCATCAAAATCGCCGATGGTTAGGTTAGCGATAGAGGCACCTTTCCGCTTCATCTCATTAACCTCGTTGCCAATTTTTATAATCTCTGAGCCAATTAATGCGCTGGCTAATACTGAAACTTTCATATTTGTAAATTCAATGCTGATGTCAGCAATTTTATAATGCGTTAATTATCTTCTGTCCTCAACCAGAGAAGAGCACTGCTTTTTATAGATTTTAGCTTTTTTAATAAAGACAGCAGAATAGACAATGCTATTTGCCATTAAATATCTATTAAGCCTAAGGGTTCGCGCTTGCCTTGTTGCATCTCTTTAATTTCTTTTAGTGCCTGTGCAATTTCTGATTTGATATGGCTCCTTGGTTCTACCTTAATTTTTGCGCCGATATTGCTCAGGAACTCTTTACAAATCCTGCATCCTTATCATTAATTTCTATAGTTAAAGTTGTCATAACTATAAAATTAGCAAAATTTATTTAACCAAATCTTCAATTGCTTTATTCACCTTTGCAAAGCCAAATTGAGACAAAACATCCTGCATTGCTGCAGTAATCTGCTCATTACAAAGGTTGCCGATGCTTCCTTCGTGGGTATGATGTATCTGGCCAGATGGAGCAAAAGTACCATTTTCGATTTGTTCACCAACAATTTTATAAGCCTCTCTAAATGGAACACCTTGCAAGGCCAGATCATTAACTACTTCAACACTAAACAGATAGTCATATTTTTTATCTTTCAAAATATCATCCTTGATGGTGATGTTCTGGAACATAAAAGTGGCAATTTCCAAACATTCATTTAAAGAAGTAATCGCGGGGAACAAATTTTCTTTTAACAATTGTAAATCGCGGTGATAACCAGATGGTAAATTGGTAATCATCATGGCTATTTCGTTTGGCAAAGCCTGAATTTTATTACAACGCGAACGAATCAGTTCGAAAACATCAGGATTTTTTTTGTGCGGCATAATGCTGGATCCGGTTGTTAATTCAGCCGGAAAGCTGATGAATCCGAAATTCTGATTGATAAATAAACAAACATCCATAGCCATTTTTGCCAATGTTGCAGCCACAGCACTCATGGCCTGCGCCAAAATCCTTTCGGTTTTACCACGGCCCATCTGCGCATAAACTACGTTATAATTTAAGCTTTCAAAACCTAATAATTCAGTTGTTAATGTTCTGTTTAAAGGGAATGAAGAACCATAGCCTGCGGCAGAACCTAAGGGGTTTTTATTAGTGATTTTCCAGGCGGCAAGCATCAACTCCAAATCATCGGCAAGGCTTTCGGCATAAGCACCAAACCATAAACCAAAAGATGAGGGCATCGCAATTTGCAAATGCGTGTAACCTGGTACTAATTTGTCTTTATGTGTATTGCTCAGTTCTATCAATTGATTGAACAAAGTTGATGTTTGGTTGACCATATCTTCAATACAAGCCCTGAAGAATAATTTTAAATCAACCAGAACCTGATCATTACGCGAGCGGCCACTGTGAATTTTTTTACCTGCCTCGCCAATGCGTTGAGTCAGCAGCCATTCTACCTGCGAGTGTACATCTTCTACACTATCTTCGATGGTAAAATTTCCGTCTTCAATTTCAGCGTAAATGTTTTTCAGCTCTTGTTGAACGGTTTTCAATTCCTCAACAGTTAGCAAATTTATGGTTTCTAGCATTTGGGTATGTGCCAAAGAGCCCAAAACATCAAATTTTGCCATTTGCAAATCCAGTTGACGGTCTTTTCCAACCGTAAAATGCTCTACAAACTGATTCACATCTATATTTTTCTGCCAGATTTTCATGCTAATACTGAGATTTTGATTGCGCTTCTACAAGCGATTTAAATAGCCGCAAAAATACAATAAATTGATTAGAAACAGGGGAATCCATTTGGTTTTCCGTAACAATTAAACTGATATCTAAATCAATTCCATTTGCGTATCCCATACTATAAACTTAAAACATTATTTTAGCCTACCTTAAACTATTACATGAAATCTTTCAAAATTCTCTCCTCTGTATTGCTGCTATTTACGCTACAAAATGCGCAGGCACAAGAAAAGCCAGCATTGAGCTGGAAAGACGTTTCCAAATGGAACTTCAACAGGCCCGCAACCCTGTCACCAAGTGGCGAATGGATCGCAATGGCCACTGGCCCGGTTGAAGGCGATTTGAAGATGATCATTCGCAGAACTAACGACACCCTAACGCGCAACTATCCAATTGGTGCAACTGCAAATGCCATCTCATTCTCGAACGATTCTAAATTCGCTGCCTTTAAAGTAGCTGCAACAGACGCAGAAGCAAAAGCCGCGAAGAAAACAAGTAAGCCAACTTATGATAAACTCTTGTTGGTTTCGCTCCCTGATCATAAACAAACCACTTTTGAAAAGGTGAAAAGCTTCAATTTTTCAGAAAAGTCATCAGCATGGATCGCTATTCAATTTGCTCCCGCAGAAAATGCGTCTAAAGAAAAAGATGCCCCGAAAGGCACTGATGTTTTACTTTATAACTTAAATACGAAGAAAAGCTATAATTTGGGTAACGTTTCTGAATTCTCCTTCAATAAGACAGGCACGCAATTCGCCTACATTATCGATGCAGCCGGACAAAATGGAAATGGTATATTTCTTCGTGATATGAAGACGGGAACCACAGCTGCGCTTGATAATGACAAGGCTGTTTATCAAAAGCTTAACTGGAATGATGATGGAACAGCCTTTGCCTTACTCAAAGGCAATAAAAATGAGAAATATAAGGATGATGTTTTTAGTCTTCTGGGATTTAACAAACTCAATGGCGACCTATCCAATAAAGTGATTTATAATGCAATTGATGATAAAACTTTCCCGGCAACACTGGGCATTAATACCAACGCAACGCCTTTCTGGTCTGATGATCAAAGCATTTTGTTTCTGGGCATCAACACTTTAACAAAGAAAGAAGATAAAAAAGACGATAAAAACGTTAAAAAGGACGACTCGAAGGACCTTAAGAAAACGGACTCACTGGCTAAAGCAAAGCCTGAAGTAAAAAAAGAAGATATTGAAAAGCCGGACATGATTATCTGGAACTGGCAGGATAAAAGACTCCAATCTGCACAGCAAACGCAGGAAACACGCGATAAAAATTTTAGTTATTTAAGTGCTTTCCGGGTGGCTGACAGAAAATTCGTTCAACTGGCAGACAGTAACATGCGCTCAGTTAATGTAAATCCAAAGAGCTTATACGCTATTGGGTATGATAACTCGAAATATGAATTAATGGGCAACCTGGATGGGCAAAGTTATTTAGACATTTATTCAGTCGACCTTAAAACGTTTAAAAAGAAATTGCTTTTCGAGAAAATGTATGCCACCAATGGAGGAAGATTGATTGTGGCACCAAATGGGAAGTTGGCCAGCTATTATGCTGATGGTATTTTCTACAGCATCAATTTAGAAACGGGCAAAACGTATAATTTAACAGGTAAAATTAAAAGTTCTTTTATTGATGAATTAGATGACCATAATGTAATCAAACCAGCCACGTCAAACATGGGCTGGTCGGCAGATTCTAAATATGCATTAATTAAAGATAATTACGATTTATGGAAAATAAGTGCAGATGGTGGTAATGTGACAGCACTTTCAGACAACTGGAAAAGTAGAAAAACCCGCGTTTCCATGCGCTTTAGAACAGATAGTAAGGAGAAAGGTGTAGATTTAAGCAAGGATCAATATTTCGGTGTTTTCAATTCCACAAACAAAAAAGGCGGCATAGGGATCCTGCCTGCCGGGCAATCGAAAATTAAGATTCTGTTCCTTGATGACAATGCTTATCAAACACTTGATAAGGCTGAAAACGCAAGGGTTTTTACCTACACTAAAAGCAATTCGCAGCAGTCGCCAGAATACTATGTAAGCACTGCCAACGATTTATCGGCTGCAACAAAAGTTACTTCCAATACGCCAGATCAAGCTAAATATGCCTGGACTTCTGGTGTAAAATTGATCGATTACATCAGTACAAATGGCGACAGTTTGCAAGCAGCAATTTATTTGCCAGCTAATTATGTTGCAGGAAAAGCCTATCCAACCATCACCTACATTTATGAAAGGCTTACAGATAACCTGAACACCTATCAAATGCCTAATTATCCTGGTGGTGGTTTCAACCCGGCGATGTACACCAGCAATGGCTACGCGGTAATTATGCCAGATATCAAATACAAACTGAATGATCCGGGCATGTCATCCGTTGCTTGTGTAGTTCCGGCTGTAAAAGCTGCAATTGCCACCGGAATTGTTGATGAGAAAAATGTTGCCATCCACGGACACTCATGGGGTGGCTATCAGACGTCATTTTTAATTACGCAAACCAATATTTTTAAAGCCGCAGCTGCTGGTGCGCCTTTAACAGATATGATTAGCATGTACAGCCTTATTTACTGGAATAGCGGCGGTACAAACCAAGCCATCTTTGAAGCAAGTCAAGGAAGATTAACGCCTGGTTATTGGGATAATTGGGATGCCTTTGCGCGCAACTCTCCAATTTACCATATTAAGAAGGTACAAACTCCACTACTACTTTTACACAACGATAAAGATGGTGCGGTTGATTTTACACAGGGCATCGAATATTATAATGGCCTGAGAAGACTAAACAAGCCTGTAGTAATGATCACTTACAAAGGAGAAAATCACGGGATTGCCAAGATGCCAAACCGTAAAGACTATGCCGTGCGGATGATGGAATATTTTGATTATCAACTGAAAGGAAAATCTGCTCCCGAATGGTGGAGTAAAGGTGTTAACCGACTAGATATGGAAAAACATTTAGAGACGAGGGCCTTCACTGAAACGGAAGAAAATTAAAAACAAAAAATGCGGACCTAAAATCCGCATTTTTTGTTTTAAAGCTGTTTAAGTTTTTATGGCAAAATTACCGGTTTTAACATATTTACATATCCTTCAACACCTTCTGCAACTTCCCTTACATATAAAAATTCATCAGCCATGTGCGAGCGGCCAGAAAACCCTGGTCCACATTTGACTGAAGGAATATCCAACAAAGCCTGATCTGATGTTGTCGGAGAGCCATAAGTAGTTTTACCCAATGCAACACCAGCTTGCACAACCGGATGGTTTTTATCAATAGATGATGGTTTTAAACGAATAGAACGCGGGGTAACATCGCAATCAACATTTGCCCGGATAACTTCGAGTACTTCTTCATTGGTGTAAGCATCAGTTACGCGAACATCAACCGTGAACGTACAGTTGGCAGGTACAACATTGTGTTGCGAACCTGCATTGATAATGGTAACCGTCATTTTAAGCGGACCAAAAACTTCCGATACTTTAGGAAACTGATAATTTCTAAACCATTCAATATCCTTTAAGGCTTTGTAAATGGCATTTTCTCCTTCTTCTCTTGCTGCATGGCCAGCCTTACCGTGCGAAACACAATCAATTACTAGTAATCCCCTTTCTGCAATGGCCAGGTTCATCTCCGTAGGCTCGCCAACGATTCCGAATTCTAATTCGCCTAAATCTGGCAGCACCAGTTCCAAGCCATTATTACCAGAAATTTCTTCTTCCGCAGTTGCGGCCAAACAAATGTTATATTTTAGATTTTCCTGTTCATAGTAATATAAAAAGGCACCGATTAAAGAAACCAGGCAGCCTCCGGCATCATTACTTCCAAGACCAAAAAGCTTATCGCCTTCAATGGCGGCATCGTATGGATCGCGGGTGTACCCAGAATTTGGTTTAACCGTATCATGATGTGAGTTTAATAACAAAGTTGGCTTACTGGCATCAAAATACTTGTTATATGCCCAAACATTGTTCATTTTACGCTGGGTATTTACGCCCCTTTCCTCTAAGAATTGGGCGATTAAGTTTGCCGTTCTATCTTCTTCCTTACTAAAAGACTGGATGCGAATTAACTGCCGCAATAAATCCAGACTTTCCTTTTGTATATTTTCTAATGACATAATAGTATCGAGTGATTAGTAGCAAATATCAGGAATAACCCCATCATTAAACTTTCTACCTTTTATTTTGCTTTCAATTTTATGTTTGCGATTAAGACCTTATGCCCTAAACCTTACACCTCTAACCTTCTTTAGTGTATAAATTTCCTGCTTTTAACGCCGATAGCTTGATGCCCTTGATTAAAGATGAACTAAAACCATTGTGTTCCATTTCATTTAAACCAGCAATGGTACAACCTTTCGGCGAAGTTACCTTATCTATTTCTGATTCCGGGTGTGTACCGTGCAATAAAAGTAAATCTGCCGCACCCTTTGCTGTTTGAACGGCCATTTTCAAAGCCTCATCTGCATGGAAACCGATTTCAACACCACCTTGAGAGGCTGCCCTGATTGCTCTTAAAAAGAAGGCGATACCGCAAGCACATAGTGCCGTAGCAGAAGTCATGAGGTCTTCGTTTATTTTTACTACAGAGCCAACAGTTTCAAACATTTTAGTCACGTCTGCAATGTTTTCAGCAGAGGCATTATCGCTGGCCATACAGGTCATTGATTGTCCAATCGCAATTGCCGTGTTCGGCATTACCCGAATAACCTCCACATTTTCTCCTAATTTCTCACGAACAGCAGCACAACTTACGCCCGAGATCACGGAAATTACCAGGTGCTTAGCCGGATCTATTGAAGAATGAATTTCATCTAACACTGTATTTAATTGCTGAGGCAACACCGCTAAAATTACCACATCAGCGTTAGCAACCGCTTGTTTATTGTTGTTGCCTACTACAAATCCATTATCAGCGAATGATTTTAAATGATCAATATTTCTACGGGTTAATGTGATATCAGCTGCCTGAGCAAAGTCGGCTTTTACTAGTCCTTTTGCTAAAGACAAGCCGATGTTTCCGCTACCAATTATGGCTATTTTTTTCATATGATTCGTTTAAATTTCCTTCGGTTTGATGACACAAATGATTTGATTACACAGATTTATTTTTACGGGAAAGCAATGTCAGTAGTTCTATTAAGGTTCAGTCCTGCTATTCGTTATAAGTCCCGATGAAAAATCGGGAGCTTTCCACTACTATCAGGTTTAATGGCAAAAGCAGGAATTCATCGGTTTCTTTTTCCTTTCTAATCCCAAAACCCTCCGCTTTCAGCCTTTCTGCCCTCTACCTTTACATCAGCATTTTCGTCCCAAAAATTCCACTTTCAAGTTCAGGCAATTCATCGGCTTTACCGATATAAACAGCAGAGACGCCTTTTTTAATCGCTTCAAAAGCATTGTGTAATTTTGGGATCATTCCGCCTTGAACTGTTCCATCAGCTTTTAAGCCTTCGAACTCATCTGCCCTGATCTCTCTAACCACCGTCGCATCATCTGCAACATCTCTTAAAACCCCTTTTTTCTCAAAGCAATATACCAAACGCGTTTCATATAAAGCAGACATCGCCACAGCAACCGACGATGCGATGGTATCGGCATTGGTATTAAGTAATTGTGTATCGCCGTCGTGTGTAATGGCGCATAATACAGGCACCAAACCTGCCTTTAACAAACTATCTAAAGTAGCAGATGAAACCGAATTTTCGTCTAAATCACCAACAAAGCCATAGTCGATTTCTTTTACCGGACGTTTTTTAGCTTTAATGATATTTCCGTCAGCACCAGTTAATCCGATCGCATTGTTTCCTTTCGCCTGTAACTGGGCAACCATATTTTTATTGATTAACCCCGCGTAAACCATGGTAACGATCCGAAGCGTTTCGATATCGGTGATTCTCCTACCTTCTACCATTTTGGCTTCAATGCCTAAGCTTTCGCCAAGTTCGGTTGCGATTTTACCACCCCCATGAACCAGGATTTTATCGCCGGGCAAAGCTGTAAAATCTAATAAAAATTGATGTAAATTTTCGGAGTTGTCAATTACGTTTCCGCCGATTTTTATAATAGTAAGTTGCTTCATTTTATTGAGCTTAAAGCTTAAAGCAAAATGCTGGAAGCTTTGGTCTTTCTGCTTTTTATAATTCTTCCAAAATCGCCTTAATTACTGCCTGTGCAGCCCATAAACGGTTCCCAGCTTCATGAATTACTAATGAATTTGGACCATCAAGGATTTCAGAAGATAATTCCAGATCTCTACGAACAGGTAAACAATGCATCACTTTGGCATCGTTAGTCAGGTTTAACTTTTCATTATCCATCATCCAGCCATCAGGGAAGGCTAAAACCTTTCCATATTCTTCATAGCTGCTCCAATTTTTCACATAAACATAATCTGCGCCAGCTAAAGCTTCGTCTATATTATATTGAATATCGGCACCATTAGTAAAATCTTTTGAAAGTTCATAGCCTTCAGGTTGGACAATAGTAAAATCGATCATTCCTTCAGCCTGTGCTTTACACATCCATTCGGCAAAAGAATTTGGAACTGCCTGAGGCAATGCTTTTACATGGGGTGCCCAGGCCAGCACAACTTTTGGTTTTGCGCCATCAGCTTTTTCTGTCCACGTTTCTTGAATGGTAATAATATCTGCAAAACTCTGCAACGGGTGGCGTGTAGCACTTTCTAAACTCACTACCGGAACCGCACAATATTTAACAAATTTGTTAAAGAAATCTTCGCTGTAATCTTCTTCACGATCAATCAATTTTGGAAAAGAGCGTAGTCCTAAAATATCGCAATACTGCCCCATTACTGCCGCAGCTTCACGGATATGTTCCACAGTGGTCCCATTCATGATCACGCCATCCTGTGTTTCCAAAGCCCAGCCTTCTTTATCCAGGTTCATCACCATCACATTCATACCCAGATTTAAAGCTGCCTTTTGGGTACTTAACCGGGTGCGTAAACTCGGATTCATAAAAACCAAACCCAGGGTTTTGTTCTTACCTAAATCTTGATGCGCATAAGGGTTTGCCTTTAATTCTAGCGCATCATTTACAAATTGTTTGATGCTTGGAACATCATGTACGGAAGTGAAAAGTTTCATTTTTACTACGGTATAAGGTTTGAGGTGTAGGGTTTAAGGTTTCCCTGCGCCTGCTCTTAAAAATTTCAAGAAGGAGATTAGCATTGCTCTAACCTCATTAATTGACTGGTTTACTTTTTTATAATCTTCTTCACTAATATACCTCAATTCTGAAGCACATAAGCAACAATAATCTATTTCATTTGTCGAACCTAAGGCTGTATCCAGGAAATGGGCGAAATCTTTATCAGTAAATCGACCACAACCTTCCACAATATTTAAAGGGATTGATAAAGAAGCTCGTGTTAATTGAGACGTTAGTTCAAATCTTTCTTCCTTCGGAAACTTTGTAGCAATGTTTTTCTTGACAAACATATTCAGTTCATGCGCCTTTTTCCAAACGTCGAGTTTTTTGTAGTCTCTCATCACCTTACGCCTTAATCCCTACACCTTTTACCTCCTTTGCAAAAGCCGCCAAAAACTCATCAGCATGTGCTTTAGTTAGATTTAACGCTGGCAACAAACGGATTACATTTGGTTTTGCTTCGCCTGTAAAAATATGGTGTGTAAACAATAGTTCTTTTTTAACATGAGCGAGTGCTGCAGGTAACTCAATGCCAATCATCAACCCGCGACCTCGAACTTCTACAACTTGTTCAAATTTCTTCAATTCAGTGATTAAATAGTTACCGATTTCTTCGGCATTTTTTAACAGATTTTCTTGTTCTATGATTTCTAAAACTGCGAGAGCCGCAGCACAGGCCAAATGGTTACCACCAAAAGTAGTACCCAACTCGCCATGCCAAGGTTTAAATTTTGGAGCAATGGAAATGCCTGCAATCGGGAAGCCGTTGCCCATTCCTTTTGCCATGGTATAAACATCTGCCTCTACACCAGCATAATCATGGGAGTAAAACAAACCTGTTCTGCCATAACCACACTGCACTGAATCTGCAATGTAAACAGCATTGTATTCATCGCAAAGGGAACGGATTTTTTGTAAGAAGCTTTTTGAGGCTTCCTTAATTCCGCCAACACCCTGAATACCCTCTATAATAACAGCCGAAATTTCATTTCCCTGTGCTTTAAAGGTCTCTTCTAAAGCCACTTCATTATTGAACGGCAGGAAAATTACATTGTCAGTCTGATTAACCGGAGCAACGATTTTTGGATTATCAGTTACCGCAACTGCTAAAGAGGTACGTCCGTGGAAAGCACCGGTAAAAGCAATAACTTTCTTTCTGCCATTATAAAATGACGCAAGTTTCAAAGCATTTTCATTGGCTTCGGCTCCAGAGTTAACTAAAAACAGTTGGTAATCTTTCTTACCAGAAACCTGACCCAATTTTTCTGCCAATTGCGTTTGCAAAGGAATTTTAACGGAGTTAGAGTAAAAACCAACTTTATTTAGCTGGTCTGTTAAGCGATTTACATAATGCGGATTGGTATGCCCAATGGAAATCACCGCATGGCCGCCATATAGGTCTAAATATTTTTGATCATTCGCATCCCAGACATTGCTGCCTGCTGCTTTAGTAATTTCTATATCGTTAAGTGGGTAAACGTCGAATAGGTTCATTTTTTTTGAGGTTAAAGACTAAAGACCAAAGACCAAAGCTCCTGTAGTATGGCATATAGCAGGAAGCAAAATCAGTAGCATTTAATCGATGAATATTATGGTCGCAAATGTTTAATTAAGCCAATTAACATCGCTTTGACTTCTCCAGCCATTTTCTGTATTTCCAAATATTTGCTTTCTTCTAAGTAATCTAAATCTTTAGCAAGAAAACATGCGTATTCCATTTCCTGAACTGACCCTAAAGCATTGTCAAGGAAGTGTGCAAAGTCTTTTTCAGTTCGCCGTCCTGCACCTTCAACAATATTAAGTGGAACGGAGTAAGCAGCTCGCTTTACCTGACTATGTAAATCGTATTTCTCATGAGCAGGAAATGAAGGTAAAACAACATTATAAATATGCAATACCATCAAATGTGATTTTTTCCAAACGTCTAATTTTTGATAATCTCTCATTCTTTTAAGCTTAAAGGTAAAATCAAAAAGACTAAAGCTCATTGCAATTTAAAACCTGTTATCAATCTTTTTATTAACGTCTCGCTCCCTTCGCTTTAGTCTTTGGTCTTTCAGCTTTAGACTAAAACCCCGATGCCTTCAGCTTCAACCCCGCCGTTTCCTCCAGCCCAAACATTAAATTCATATTTTGAACGGCTTGTCCGCTGGCACCTTTTAAGAGGTTATCAATATTGCTGATGATAAAAAGTTTATTACCATGCTTTTCAAGATGAACCAATGCTTTATTGGTATTTACAACCTGTTTCAGATCGATATTTTTCCGGCTCACATGGGTAAAAGGATGTGCGCTATAATATTCTTCGTAGATCGTTTGGGCTTCTGCTAAAGTCAAATCGCTTTCCAGGTACATCGAGGCTAAAATTCCGCGAGGGAACGCACCGCGTTGCGGGATAAAATTTAACGCGTGTAATAGCGATGGTTGCAACTGCAATAAACTTTCGCCAATTTCATTTAAGTGTTGGTGCTCGAAGGCTTTGTAAATTGAAAGATTATTGTTTCTCCAGCTAAAATGAGAAGTTGTAGATAAGCTTTGCCCAGCGCCAGTTGAACCAGTTGTAGCATTAATGTGTACTTCGTTTTTAATTAAATCTTTTGCAGCCAAAGGCAATAAACCCAGTTGAATACAGGTTGCAAAACAGCCTGGATTAGCAATATTTTTAGCAGATTTGATCTGATCGCGGTTAAGTTCCGGTAAACCGTAAATGAAATTACGATTTAAGATTTTGGAATTACGATTTTCATCAAGCCTAAAATCTTGAGATAAATCGATGATTTTAATGTTATCGTTGATGGGATTTGCGGCTAAAAACTTCTTAGCATCGCCATGCCCAACGCATAAAAACAATACATCAATATCTTGCGGAATATCGCTCACAAATTTCAACTCTGTTTCACCGATTAAATCAGTATGTACATCAGAAATTAAGTTTCCAGCGTTACTGGTACTGTTTACAAAGGCAATCTCCACATTTGGATGGTTCACCAGAATACGAAGCATTTCGCCACCTGTGTACCCTGCCCCACCTATTATTCCTGCTTTAATTTTCATATTTAAAAAGGTTTAAGGTTTGGGGTTTAAGGCTTAGGGTTTGGGCGCTTAAACCTTACGCCTTTAACCTTATACCTCAAACCTCCGAGGCTAGGCCTCGTTATTTACTTTATGCCAAATCATCACCTGGTTACCGAAGATTTTAGAGAAACCTTTCACATCATCTCCGCTCCATGCATTGTTCATTTCGCCATAGCTACCAAATTTGTTGCTCATTAAATCGTGGTTAGATTCAATTCCAATAATCTGGAAACGATAAGGCAATAGCTCAACAAACACTTTACCACTCACAAACTTCTGTGTATCGGTAAGGAAAGCCTCAATGTTCCGCATAATCGGATCGTGGAACTGACCTTCGTGTAGCCAGTTACCGTAAAAAGAAGACAATTGCTCTTTCCAGCTTAACTGCCATTTCGTTAAGGTATGTTTCTCTAAAGTATGGTGCGCTTTAATAATCAAGACAGGTGCAGCAGCTTCGAAACCCACCCGGCCTTTAATACCAATAATGGTATCTCCAACATGAATATCTCTGCCAATACCGAATGGTTGTGCAATGGCTTGTAATTTCTGAATCGCTCTTACGGGCTCCAATGTTTCGCCATCAATAGCTACTAATTCACCTTTTTCGAAGGTTAATTCGATTTTGCGGGCTTCTGTTTCTGAAACCTGGGTTGGCCATGCACTTTCAGGTAAAGTTTCATTAGAGGTTAACGTTTCCTTTCCACCTACAGAAGTTCCCCATAAACCTTTATTGATAGAATATCTTGCTTTTTCTGCACTGTATTCTACACCATGTTCGGCTAAATATTCTATTTCCGCTTCGCGGGATAATTTCAAATCTCTGATTGGAGTGATAATTTCTACTCCCGGAATCAGGATATTGAAAATCATATCGAAACGCACCTGGTCGTTCCCTGCACCTGTACTTCCGTGAGCCACATAATCAGCACCTACTTTTTTCACATAGTTGGCTATAGCCGTTGCCTGACTTACGCGTTCAGCACTTACTGAAAGCGGATAAGTTGCATTTTTTAATACATTACCAAAAATTAAATATTTGATACATTCATCATAATAACTTTCGGTTTCATCTACCACAGCGTGAGATGCAACACCTAAAGCATAAGCTCTTTTCTCAATCTCCTGCAATTCTTCGTCAGAAAAACCACCTGTATTTACAATTACAGAATGAACTTCCAATCCACGATCTTGTGCCAGGTAAATACAACAAAATGAGGTATCAAGACCTCCGCTAAAGGCTAAAACAACTTTCTTCTTCATTATTTATTAAATAATAGGGTAAATAAAAACATCAGTGCCTTAAAACCGGATCTTGGTTTAGGCTTCACAACTAAACGTTGCTTAATGCGCATAAAGCGCTCGTATAATTTAGGTTTCTTTTGTAATTCTTCAGCAAATTTCTTTGCAGCATCGTGCTTTTGCGTAGCCGGATCGTAAAGCATAGCCGTACACATGCAGTTTTTACGCTCCTTCATTTTTAAAATTTCGAAGTTCACGCAGCTTTGGCAACCTTTCCAAAATTCTTCATCCTGTGTTAATTCAGAATAGGTAACAGGTTCATACCCTAAATCAGAGTTGATCTTCATCACGGCTAAACCGGTAGTTAAACCAAAAATTTTTGCTTTAGGATACAGGCTTCTCGAAAGTTCGAATACACGCTCTTTAATGGCGTGTGCTAAACCTGCCTTTCTAAATTTGGGAGAAACAATTAATCCGGAGTTGGCCACAAACTGACCGTGGCTCCACGTTTCTATATAGCAAAAGCCAGCCCATGTGCCATCTTTATGGAAAGCGATAACCGCTTTGCCCTCGATCATTTTGCCAGCAACATAATCTGGAGAGCGCTTTGCAATACCTGTACCCCTTGCCTTCGCAGATTCGGCCATCTCGGTTACAATTTCTTCTGCAAATACACGATGTTCAGGAAGTGCAACCTGCACAATAAATTCGTTAATATCCATTCGTTTTCTAACGAAAAATTATAAGTATTCTTGTTAATTGGGTTTTTAGAGAGGATCAATTCCTCATTACGTTTAGTGGAGTACTAAATACGTGGAGTAAAATTTTGCCGGCTTGTGGGATAGTAAAATACGGGTTGGAAACGATTAATAAACAGACTTTTCCCAGGCACTAATTGTGCTGAAAAAACAGAAAGTTTATGTAAAATTTGCTTAATCATTTCTTGCGTATAAAAACGGCTTTAACTCTATTGAGGTGCAAAGGTTTAAATAATAATTGAGTTCCACAATAATAAACTGTTTTTTTTATTAAATGGTAACAATTTTTTAAACTATCCTGACTATTATTTTTCAAGTGATTATTTCCTAACGCCTTTTGCATATCCATTTAAGCGCTATTTAAAAAAATAAACCGCACCAGTAATTTAACATTGTTAAAAAACCAAATTAAACTTTAACATTGCTTAACACCATTTAACACTGCATCAGCATTGCAAATTCAATATTTGTAAGCTGTAGCGATTACCAACTAATAGTCGTTTACAGCAGTACCATATTGTATAATTAAAAACCAAAATTCATGATGATGTTTACCCTAAAAAAGTTTAAATGCTATTCCTTCCTCGCCCTGTCATTTTTAATCGGTCTTACTGCTTGTAAAAAGCAAGAAACTGTCGATTCTACCTTATCTAATTTTAGAGCGATCAACACGGCACCGACCCTCGGCACTTATCTTGCGTTTTTAAATGGATCTGCTCTTACCACCGCAGCATTGCCATTTACAGGTTCTACAGCTTATATAGCAAAAAACGCTGCCCCCTATACTTTGAAATTTACTGCAGAAAATTCTACCGAAAGCTTACTCGACAAAACAATTACGCTTAGCGCCAATGCCTACCAGTCATTCTACCTCATTAATAAGCCAGGCAGTTTAGACCTTTTGGCCATTACAGACGATTTAGGTGTACCTGCTACCGATAAAGCTTATATCAGATTAGTTAATGTTTCGCCAGATGCACCTGCATTCGACCTGGCCAAAACAGGTGCAACAACCAGCTTAATTACTAATAAAGCCTTTAAAACAGCAAGTGGATTTTTAGCAGTAGATCCGGGAACATTTACCCTCGATTTAAAAGAAACTACCAACGGAACAATCAAAGCGGTTTCAGAAAGTACTGCCTTTGTTGCTGGCTATCATTACGACATCATTGCCGGAGGTTTGGCCAACCCAGCTAATGATACGGAACAAACACTTACTTTAAGAATATTACAGATCAAATAATTTTCATAAAGCAGGTGCATTTACTTTCTAAACAGACATAAAAAGCACCTGCTTATACGATTTCCCTGCTTTTTACTAAAGCCATTTAGTTTCCAATCAATTTATAAATCATCAAAACCAAAATTATCATTAAGCGCTGATCATCAGCAGGTAAAGGACATCAGCGTGTTTTCAACAACGGACACTATTTAGAATTGTTACAAATTATTTGGATTATAGTTTTTTCTGCCGTTATTTTGCGGCTGTTTAGAATTAATCCAAATAAATTTAGCATGCTTAAAATCAGACTCCTTAGTTTTACATCCCTTCTATTGCTGTTCACTACAGTGGCCTTTGCCCAAAAGGTGGCAACCATTAAAGGTAAAGTGACCACATCAGATGGAAAACCAGCAGCTTACATCACCGTTGGATTAAAAGGAAAAAGCTTAGGCAACATTACCAATGAAAACGGCTACTATGAAATTCAGCGGGTAAAACCAGGATCCTTCACGCTCAGCGTCTCGGCAGTTGGTGTAGAAACCATCGAAAAAAACATTGTGATTATTGCAGGTGAAGACCAAACTGTTGACTTTGTAATTAACCAGAATTCAAACCAGTTGAATGAGGTGAACATTAAGCAAGGAAAGCCAAATAAATATGCGACCAAAAAAAGTGAGTACGTTTCCAAAATGCCGCTTAATAATTTGGAAAATCCGCAAGTTTACAATGCTGTAGATCGGGCATTATTGGCTGATCAAATGGTTTTTTCTGTTGATGATGCCACCAGAAATATCCCAGGTCTACAAAAGATGTGGGAACCAACCGGACGAGGTGGCGATGGCGGGAGCTTCTTTAGTTTACGTGGCTTTACCGTACAATCATCACTAAGAAATGGTGTTGCAGGTTTGGTAACTGGTGGCATAGATGCCATCAATTTAGAAAGGCTTGAAGTATTAAAAGGTCCATCGGGCACATTATTCGGCAGCGCATTAACTTCGTACGGTGGTGTAATTAACCGGGTAACGAAAAAGCCTTTCTTTAAAACAGCAGGTGAAGTTACCGTTGGATTGGGAAATTCTGACTTTAGCCGCGTGAGTGTGGATTTTAATAAACCATTGGATAGCAACATCGCATTCAGGTTAAATGCAGCGTATAATTATATTGATGATTTCCAGGGGGTAGGCTTCGACAGAAGTTTTGCAGTTGCACCCAGCTTATTGTTTAAGATTACTAAAAAGTTAACACTGTCTTTAGATGCTGAATTATTTAATACCGTTAGTTCTGGCAGACAGGCTTTTTTCTTCTATTATCCAACAGCAGCATTAGGCGCATCCTCTCCATCTGAAACTAAACTAGACTATAACCAGCCTTATCGGGGTGAAGGTTTATTAAATACCTCCAGAAGTACCAACTTTTTTGCACAGGCAGATTATAAATTCTCAGATCATTTTAGCTCCAGTACGGTATTTACCAGCAGCCATAGTTTCTCCAATGGCTACGGACCTTATTTTTACCTGCTTCCTAACAGTGTAGCAACCGGAAACCCTGCTGCTACCGGCCAAAGCAATTATTTGGTAAGAGCAGATCAATCTACTGAAAGTTCTACCAGCCAGTTATATGGCGTACAACAAAATTTTAATGCCGATTTTAACATTGGTCACCTTCGCAATAGAACGGTTATAGGATTTGACTTTTTTAGAAAAAGCCCAACTATCAATTTCAATGGAATCAGCCAGTTTGATGTTGTGCCACTTAATGTTCCAGGGTTTGATTACAGCCAGTTTAACGGATTAACTGTAGCCCAACGTTACCGCGAGCAAAACATGGCTCCACCTTATATCGTAAATGTTAAAACCAATATTTATGGTGCTTACGTTTCTGATGTTTTAAACCTTACGGATAATCTAATTGCCTTAGCTGCCTTAAGATTTGATTATTTTGATAATAAAGGTGGTTTGGAGTATAGCCCTGTAGCGCCTTACTCACAAAAAGCACTTTCTCCAAAATTTGGTTTGGTTTACCAACCAGTTAAAGGTCAGGTTTCCTTATTCGCCAATTACCAGAATAGTTTCACAAACAAAGGTGCTTACCGGGCATCCGTAAATGGTGTATTGGCTACCGAAATAGCTAAACTAGAACGTGCAAACCAGATCGAAGGTGGTGTTAAATTAGATGCCTTTGATGGAAAACTGTCTTCGACAATTAGCTACTATAACATCAAGGTTGAAAATGTGCTGCGGTCAGACCCACGAGATCCGGCTAATGCCCAGGTTCAGGATGGCACGCAGGTAAGTAAAGGAATAGAAGTGGATTTAATTGCCAACCCTTTTACGGGATTAAATATCAACGCAGGTTTTGCATATAACGATGCGAAATTTACGGAAGCCGATGCTGACGTGTTGAACAGAAGACCAGGCACATCGATGTCGCCTTATGTTGCAAATCTATTTATCAGCTACCGTTTTAGCAACCAGTTCTTAAATGGGTTAGGGTTTGGGATTGGTGGTAATTATGCCAGCGACAACAAGGTTATCAATAGCGTAAGCATGGGCGTTTATACCTTGCCAGCTTATACTGTTCTTAATGCTTCCGCTTTTTACGACCTTAAAAAAGTAAGGTTTTCGGCAAAGGTTGACAATTTAACCGACGAAAAATACTGGATTGGTTTCACCACACAAAACCCACAACGTTTAAGAACTTATGCAGCTTCAATTACATACAAATTCTAAGAAAATGAAAATTTTTACTTTAACAGCAGGGATGCTGCTCATTAGCATTATTTCTTTCGGCCAACAACTTGGATCAATTAAAGGAAAGGTCACTACGTCTAACGGCAAACCTGCAGCCTACATTACTGTTGGCCTGAAAGGTAAAGGCCAGGGTGCTACTACTGACAATGAAGGAAAATATGGAATCAACCGTGTAAAACCAGGCACTTATTTAATTAAAGCATCGGCTGTTGGCATTACGCCTGAAGAAAAAAGCTTAACCATAGCGGCTGGTGAAAATGTTGTTGTCGATTTTGTTCTGCAAGAAAATGATCAGGCGCTGGAAGATGTAACCATTGCCGGTATTAACGAAAAATACAAGGTAAGCTTGCCATCTGCAACCCTGAGGCTCAATGAGCCGCTTTTAGAGGCACCGCAAAACATTCAGATTGTGAGTAACCAAGCCATCAAAGATCAGCAAATCATCAGCATGAGCGATGGTTTGATCAGAAACGTGAGTGGCGCGGTTCGCCTGGAACACTGGGGCGATATGTATACCAATATTCTAATGAGAGGATCTCAAATTCAGGCGATGCGAAACGGATTTAATGTGGTTTCATCTTACTGGGGGCCACTAACAGAAGATTTAAGTTTTGTAGATCACATTGAATTTGTAAAAGGCCCGGCTGGTTTTATGCTGGGCAACGGCGACCCAAGTGGAATGTATAATGTAGTGACCAAAAAACCTACTGGCTTAAACCAGGGTGAAGTTTCATTCACTGCTGGCAGCTTTGATTTATACAGAACAACGATAGATCTTGATCATAAATTAACTGCCGATGGAAAGTTCCTCTTCCGCTTAAATGCAGCAGCACAAAATAAAGCATCCTTCAGACCTTTTGAACATAACGATCGCTATAGCTTTGCACCTGTATTAAGTTATCAAATTACACCCAGCACAAAATTAACGGCAGAATACACTTTGCAAAATGCTAAAATGACTGAAGTGGGTTCTTACTACCTGTTTAGCACAAAAGGCTATGCAAGCTTACCAAGAGATTTCACGTTAACGCAGCCAGGCGTGCAACCTACCCGCATTAATGACCACAGCATCACTTTAAACCTGCAACAACAGTTAGGTTCAAACTGGAAATTGACTGCACAGGCGGCTTATTACAAGTATTTACAAACCGGTTCCAGTTCATGGCCATCTGCAGTCTACAATAACGGAACGATTATCAGAAATGTAGGTATCTGGGATGCAGAAAGTTCTATGAAATTAGCACAGTTATTTGTTAATGGCACCGTAAAAACTGGTGGAATTGTACACAGAATTCTTGCTGGTTTTGATGGCGGCGAGAAAAATTATATGGCCGATTGGGGTCAATCGCATGATTTAGATCTACCCTCTGCCCCATTCGATTTAGCTAATCCAAATTATGGTTTCCCGGCGAATGGCTATCCAAATTTTGACCGCAATACCAGTCTTACCCAAAGAGCAATTAATGCAGGTGGATTAATTAGTTCAAAATACCTGAGCGGTTACCTTCAGGATGAGTTAGGTTTCTGGGAAAACAGGATTCGCTTAACGCTTGCCGGCCGATACACTTATGTAAGTCAATCTGCGTATGGCGGCGCCGCAGATAAAGCAAAACACGTAACACCAAGGGTTGGCTTAAGTGTATCTGTAGATAAAAACACATCAGTTTATGCCTTATATGATGAGGCTTTTACCCCTCAATCTGGTTTCTTACGTGATGGTTCTACAGCCGAACCGATCACTGGAAATAACAAAGAAATAGGCCTTAAAAAAGACTGGTTTGATGGCCGTTGGAATACCACCTTATCAGTTTACAGAATCATGAAACAAAATGAATTGGCTTCCGATCCTTTCAATGCTGCCGGAGAAAATTTCAGTATTGTGGTGGGCGAGAAAAGGGCACAGGGAATTGAATTTGATTTACGCGGTGAAATTGTAAAGGGCTTAAACTTAATCGCCAATTATGCTTACACCGATGGTAAAGTAACCAAAGTTGCAGATGGCGTACAACAATCTACGCTTTTTGTGGGGCAGGTAATTCCGGGCTTTGCTAAACATACCTCAAACGCCTGGTTAACCTATACCCTACAAAATGGTGCACTAAAAGGCTTCGGTATTTCCGGAGGTTTCACTTATTTGGTTGATCGTGCAACGGCAAACTTCAGTCCTTCTAACCCAGAGCAAAACTTGCCGGATTATTTTAAGCTGGATGGTGGTTTATTCTGGGCAAATAAGAAATTAAGAATCAGTGCAAATGCATTTAACCTTTTGGATAAATACCTCTACAGCGGATCATATTACACCAGCTATTGGAATGCGCCTGATTATAATCAACCTGCATATTCGTGGCAAGCTGAGGCACCAAGAAACTATAGGGTAACTGTAGCTTATAAATTTTAATATCATGTCGGTAAAAATTGGTCAGATAGTTTTTACCGGCTTCATCCTTTAATCAAAATAACATGAAAACTAAATTATCATTACTATTTTTCTTTTTAGCGTTTAGCGTAACCAGTGCTTTTTCACATGCCATGTGGATTGAAACTTCATCAATAGGAAAAAAAGGACAGGCACAGGAAGTGAAAATTTTCTTCGGAGAATATGAAGCCAATGAACCGGATTCTGCAGCAAAATGGTTCAGCAACTTAAAATCTTTCAAGTTAATCTTAACTGCTCCAAACGGAAAAACCACTGTGCTATCGGCTGCGCCGGAGGTAAGATTCTACAAAGCCAACTTTACTCCTGATCAAAATGGCACTTATAAATTATCGGTTGTACATGAAGTAGCCGATATTTACGAAAAAGGCAAATTGATGTATTATGCCTTCGCCGATGTAGCCGTTGGCGGATCAAAAATAAACGCAACTTTCCCTTCTGAAGCTGCACTAACCATCAGACCAGAAAAGCAGGTTTTAAAAGTTGGCGAATCATCGGCTCACCAGGTTATTTACAATAAAGCGCCTTTCGCAAAGCAAAAGCTAACGCTCGTAAATCCTGAAAGAAAAGCGATTCCGACAGAGACGGATGCAGATGGAAAATTCACCTTCAAGCCAGCAGCAAAAGGCAATTATTTTGTAGAAGCTTTTATAGAAGATAAAACTGCCGGAAAGTTGAATGGTAAGGATTATGAAAAAGTTTGGCACCTGGTTACCTATACTACTCAGGTTAATTAAGAAAACCCGAATTTATTGATAACCAATTGGCAGCTAAAACTGGCAATTGGTTATTGTTATTAAATGAGATTGATGGCACAAAAGCAACCTGTACAAAAGAAACCCAATAAGTCGAAGATCAGAAGAATTAGCGACTGGCTTCACCTGTGGCTTGGCATCGCCTCTGGCCTGGTGGTTTTCCACCTGGGTATTACCGGCTGTATTTTTGCTTTTCAAAAGGAGATTACTGAATTTATTCACAAGAAAGAAATCTTCGTCGAGGTACCTATTAACAGACAAACGTTTCCGCTCAGAGTGTTAAAAAAAACAGCAGAAAAAGCACTGGGGGGCAAGAAAGAAATCAGCTTTATTTCAGCCTACAAAGAAGCAGACCGGGCCTGGGAATTTGGCACCTATAAAGCCGGAGATCCAAAAGCTTTCTGGTATTTCGACTCCATAGATTACTATGATTTAGTATTGATTAATCCTTACACCGGAAAAGTAACGCTGGTTGCAGATCATAAATATGAATTCTTTGCCGTCATCAAAATGCTTCATTGGAGCTTTCTCATTAACCACCCCATTGGGCAACAAATTATAGGCTGGTCCACCTTTATTTTTGTCTTCCTACTGATTTCCGGAATGGTCATGTGGTGGCCGAAAAACCTTAAAAAATCTAACTTCGATAAAAGCTTCAAAGTGAAATGGCGGGCAAAATTTAAGCGGGTTAATTACGATTTGCATAATGTGCTCGGTTTTTATGTAATGGTCATTTGCCTCGTGTTGGCACTCACCGGAATGGTTTGGACCTTCCAATGGTTCCAAACAACTGTTTATGTAGTTGCATCTCGAAGTATCACCCCTCCAGTTCAAGCTGATGTTAAATCAGACACTACAAAAAATATTACCGCAAACCCATTCGATGTCGCCTTTAATACCGCCCAATTGAAGTTTAAAGATTTTGATAGAATTGGTATGTCTCCGGCAGCAGGTAGCGCAGGCACCATCTACGCAACAGGCTACCACGGCAATGAAACTTACTGGAATTTCGATGTTTTACAATTTGATCAATACACAGGAAAATTACTCCATCGTAAAAATCAATCGGATAAAAATGCTGGAGAAGCATTAATTGGGATGAATTACGATATCCACGTTGGCGCCATCCTCGGCTTGCCTGGAAAAATTCTGGCTTTTTTCGGGAGTTTAATTGCCGCCAGCTTACCCATAACTGGTTTCATTATCTGGTGGGGAAAAAAGAAAAAAAAGAAAAATCCCGCAGCCGTTGAAAAGTAAATAACACCTTAAACCTAAATATATAAAATGAAAACCTTGAACCTTTTCTTTGTGCTCATAGCATTATTAACCGTCAACGTACATGCCCAGGATAATTTGGAGCAAGATCGCAAAGCGATTAAATCTTTAGCTGGCTTTTATAAAGTGACCTTTAATTATGGCGAGGTAACGTCACCAAATCCAACTTATCAGTTCAGTAAGCCTTACCGTAGCCATGGAAATGAGTGGGCGGAAATTATTGTTGATGAACCTAAACGAATCGTAATCCAACACATGTTAGCCATCAATGATTCTACTGTAATTAAACACTGGCGCCAGGATTGGACTTATGAAGATCCCGACATTATGCTTTACACGCAAGACAATGCCTGGAAGAAAAAAACCTTAACTCCTGCCGAAGTAAAAGGAAAATGGACACAAAAAGTTTACCAGGTAGATGATAGTCCACGGTATCAGGGTTACGGAACCTGGAGCCATGTTGGTGGTCATGATGCCTGGTCGAGTGAAACCGATTCCCCACTCCCAAGAAGGGAATCTACCGTTCGCAAAGATTATAATGTTTTAAACCGGGGTAGCAGAATTACCATTACAAAAGATGGTTGGATGTTTGAGCAAGACAACAAAAAAATACTTCGTACGCCACAAGGCGATCAGTTATTGGCTGTAGAAAAGGGCTATGAAGAATTTACAAAAATAGATCCGAAGAAATTTGAATACGCGCAGAAATGGTGGGATACACAGAAAAATTACTGGGCAGATGTACGTGAGGTTTGGGCTGACTTAGCTAAAGCTACACCAGCTGATTTTAAAGTACAAACGAAAGTAAAAGATAAATTACTTTACGAAACGCTGTTCGCTTTAGGTGATCAATCCATTAAAGATAAATGGACTTCTGCCCAAAATAAAGAAAAAGTTAAAGCGGCACTGCAGCCTTATCTGGCAAAATAGTTTTTTAAGGATCGGATGAATTTAGCTAATTTGCTAGGTATTCATCCGATCATTAAAGCTTTGCAGCAGATACTTAATATGAAAAAAATCGCTATCCTGTTATTATTACTTTTATCGGCAACTTGTTTTGCCCAGGATTCTTTATATGTACGCAAAACAGTAAATACGCTGAGTTCATCTGCCATGTGGGGACGAGGCTACACTAAAGATGGAATGAAAAAAGCGGCTGATTTTTTATCTGCTGAATATAAAAAAATTGGATTATCGCCTATGGGTAATGATTTTAAACAGAGTTTTTCTTTTCCTGTTAATACGTTTCCAGGTAAAATGCTGGTTGAAATAAACGGAAAATCGCTTCGACCGGGAAAAGATTTTATCATCGGCAATGCCAGTCCATCCACTATGAAAACTGGAAGTTTACAGAAAATAGATAGTACACATTTTGTAGTCAACCCAAATCTAAAAGTGGAGTTGAAAGATAAGCTTACCTGGTCTGTTGCAACAGAAGTTTCAAGTGAAACAACGATTGAAATTAACCGTAAAAATTTTACAAGTATCCCGAAGCAAATAAAAGTCGATTTAGAAAATAAGTTTATCGAAAATTTCCAGGCCTCAAATGTTTGCGGTTTTGTAAAAGGCACCAAATATCCAGATTCATTATTGGTGATTACTGCCCATTATGATCATCTGGGTGGGATGGGGACAGCTACCTATTTCCCAGGCGCCAATGATAATGCTGCAGGCGTAGCTACTTTGTTAAGCCTGGCGAAATACTACAAATCCAATCCACAACCCTATTCCATTGGCTTCATTTGTTTCGCTGGTGAAGAGGCCGGATTAATCGGCTCCAGGTATTTCGTTGAAAACCCTTTGATCCCTTTAAGTAAAATTAAATTCCTCATTAACCTAGACTTGGTGGGAACGGGGGAAAGCGGAATGACTGTTGTAAATGCAAGTCTTTACCCAAAAGCATTTTCACTATTAAATAAAATTAATGACCAACAAAGGTTAATTTCAAAAATCAATCCACGCGGTAAAGCAGCAAATAGCGATCATTACTTTTTTACAGAGAAAGGTGTTCCGGCTTTTTTTATTTACACTCAGGGAGGTCCTACAGCCTATCATGATGTATTCGACAGACCAGAAACCCTACCCCTCGCCGAGTATAAAGATTTGTTTAAACTGATCGTCACTTTCAATAAAGAAATGATGCAGTAAATATCATTCCATAGAATAAATACCTCAAAATCTGAGCTTCATTTATAATTTATAACTATCAAATTTCTGGTGATGTCTTAAGCCGTTGGAATAATTAATTCTTCCTTTCCCAGGCTTTTTTTCATCTTCGAATCAACGAAACCAAAAGCTGATTCGTAATAAAAGCAATATTTCACGAAGTTTCTTGCAAATTTCAATTTTCAACACTACCTTAACTAAATATTTAGTTGTTTTGTTAGTGCAACGTTTTCTGTGTTTTGCGTCTCTAAGTTTAAACCATACTCAGATCATACATCACATAAAATGCAGCATTCATCACATTTTCAAAAACTGAATAACCGATACAAATAACTTAGTTGGTATATGAAGAAACTCTTACTCTCTGTTACGCTTTGCTTTGCATTTCTTAACCTCCTTGCTCAAAAAAATGGAAGCATTACTGGAATTTTGGCCGATAGCGCGAACCACAAAACCACGCTAAATTATGCTACCGTTTCGGTCTACAAAGCTGGTGACAGCGTGCTCAGCACTTACAAACTTTCTGATGATAAGGGAGCTTTTAAAATCAACAACCTGGCAATCGGCCTTAAATATCGCCTGATCATTACCGCCTGGCAATACGGTACGTTTAGGAAGGATGTAACATTAACTCAGGAAAAACCAACAATAGATTTGGGAACGCTTTATCTATCTACAAAATCTAACGATTTGAATGAAATCGTAATCACGGCAGAGCGACCGCCTGTGATCGTCCGCAAGGATACCATCGAATTTAATGCTGAATCTTTTAAAACCTTACCCTCAGCAGTAGTAGAAGATCTGTTAAAAAAGTTACCAGGTGTTCAAATTGCGGCAGATGGTTCCATCCTGGTAAATGGCAAAACGGTAAGTAAAATTCTGGTTGATGGAAAAGAGTTTTTCGGTGGCGATCAGCAAATTGCTACTAAAAATCTGCCTGCAAATATTATAGATAAGGTTCAGGTAGTTGATGATAAACAGGCCAAAAGGCGGGACCCCGATCTGGCAGCAGCAGACATCCCACAAATTATTAACTTAAAATTGAAAAAGGCAATTAAGAAGGGAGCCTTTGGGAAATTGTATGCCGGCACTGGTATTAAAAATCTCTATCAGGCTGGCGGATTGATGAACTTTTTTAGGGATACCACACAAGTGAGTATACTGGCCTATGGCAACAATATTAACCAACCTGGTTTTAATCCGAACGACGTACAACGGATTGGTGGCTTTAACCGCAGTGGCGTAAATTCGATGATGATGACTTCTGGTGGTTATTTCGAGTTTAACGGCATTAGTTTCGGAGGGAGTTATAGTGGTGTGCAAACTTCTTCTGGCGGTGGTTTTAACTTTAATACCATGACTAAAAAAGGCCTTAAATTAAACGCTCAATATTTCTTCGGAAAATCTGACAACCTATTGGAGCGCCTCACCAATACCAACCAAATTTTAGGTTCCGACCGTTTAATTACGAATGCAAACGAAAACACAAGTGCCGTAACATTAAAACATAACATCAGAGGAAAAATCGATTGGCAGATTGATTCGTTAACGCAATTGACCATTGAGCCCGCGATAATTTTAAGCTCGAATAATGCAGTAAGTACCCTATCATCAACAAATAATAATGCAAACGGACAGCTAATCAATACCCTGCAAAACCTGAACGATAGAAATTCTTCAAACAATACCTATCAGTTAATTGCAGATTATACAAAAGATTTCGAAAAAGCAGGCAGATCATTTAATCTCGGCATTGATGCATCTTATAATCCAAATCCAATTGTAACCTATAACCGCAGCAACAGCAGATTCTTTTTAACACCATCGAGCAATGAAATAGATCAGTTAAGGAACAATTCCATTGAAAATCTGAAGACTTATATTTACACCAATTTCACTGAACCAATAACAAAGGATCTCAGTTTTAAGATCGATTTAAGTGGTAACCTGATCAACAATGAAAATGCGCTGGGAACTTTTTACAGAAACCCTGCCAACCAGTTGTATGATATCGCTATACCAAATCTTACACAAACTGTAAAGCAAACCGGGTTTAAAACCAACGCAAACGTTAGTCTGCGCTATAAAATTAATAAAGATTTATACGTGCAACCCGGCTTCGTGCAGAACTACATTTCGCTAAACAATCGTTTCACCATAGGCAATAATATTGATCAGCGATTCAATTTCGTGTGGCCAACATTAACAATTAAATACAAAATTCTTACTATAAATTATTCAGCACAATTTACAGAACCTAATGTAAATTACCTGCAGCCAGTTGCCGATAACACCAACGCCTTATACATTAGAAATGGAAATCCTAATCTCGTTCCTGCCAGAATGCAAAGCCTGAGGTTGAACATGTATAAGTACGACCCTAAAAGCCTGATCAATTACAATTTATATGGCTATGGAAACTTTACCAAAAACGGCATCATCAATACTACGACAATAAACAATGGTGTTCAGGTAGTTACGCCAATCAATGCAAGTGGCATTTATAATTTTTACGGTGGGGCGAACGGATCTAAAGATTTCAAAATCAATAAAACAACCTTGAAGGCTGGGCTGGGCTTCTGGGTAAATTTTGATCATTTTCCAGTGATTGTTAATAATATCCGAAGCAACGCTGATGTTTATTATATCGGACCAAATGGAAACTTGAAGGTTAACTTTAATGATGTTGTAGAAATTAACCAGACCTATTCGGTAAATTTAAACCGCAGCCATTATGATGATAGCTTTTATACCAACCTAAGGTACAACACACATAATAGTTCTTCAGAACTGATTATCAGGTATCCTAAAAAAGTTGTTTTTGAAACCACCTATGCCCTTACCATCAATAGCCAGCAAATTGCAGGTTATAACAATAATATTAAATTTTGGAATGCAGCTGTTACCTATTTATTTTTGAAGAACGACAGGGCACAATTGAAATTCTCTGTAAATGATATTTTGCAAAGCAATGTGCGCCGCAATATTCAAATTACCGGAAACAGTATTGTAGATTCGCAAAGTAATAATTTAGGTAGATATGGAATGTTAACACTGACTTATAACATCCAAAACTTCGGACAAAAAGTTGGCGGAAGGCAAACCATGTTTAATTTCTAAATTTACCAGATCGTTGCGAGGCACGAAGCAATCTTTTTGGCAAATGAGATTGCTTCGTGCTCCACAATGGCGAATTTATGCTAAAGTTAGCTTAACCAGATACTGGTCTTCGCCATCATCAAAAATCATTTCACAATCCCAGCCTGTCTCCACTGCGATTGCTTTAATGGTTTCTTCGTCAACATACACCCAATTGAACCAATTGCCTTTTTCGCCTTTATATTCATATTGATAAGAAACCTCACCATAGTATTGATTTAATGGTTTCGGCATGTCTTCATATAAGTAAGCGATATCAGAAGAATCGAAAATTACCTGTCCACCAGGAAGAAGTAATTCTTTTATTTTAATCAGGAAGTCTTTAAATCCGGATAATGTCCCTGTCAATCCAATGCCATTCATCAACATCAAAATGGTATCAAACTTCTCGTTGAAAGTAAAAACATCCTGCAGCAGGGCTTTTTTTACGCCCCGGTCTTTCATAATTTTAACCCCGGCTTCTGAAATATCAATAGCGGTAACATCAATATTAAACGCTTGCAAAAGTAAAGCATGACTCCCAACGCCCGCGCCGATATCCAAGACCTTTCCTTCACACATATGCAACGCCTGAAGTTCTAAAACCGGCATGTCTTCATCATCACGAAAGAAAAATTCTAAAGGCATTTCTTCTGGTTCGCCATAAGAATTGTGAAGCCAAAGTGTATCGGCTTCGCCGGTTTCGTAAAGATCAGTAAGGGCTTTGCCAAAAACATCCATGTTGCAAAGATAGAAAGAAAGCAGAAAGAGCAAAGAGCAAGGAATAAGGAGCAAGGAATAAAGAGCAAAGAATAAAGACTAAAGCGGAAAGATTAGGGAGCAAAGAATAAGGAGCAAGGAATAAAGAGTAAAGAATAAGGAGCAAGGAGTAAAGACTAAAGCGGAAAGATTAAAGAGCAAAGAATAAGGAGCAAGGAGTAAAGACCACAGCGGAAAGATTAAAGGCCTAAACTAAAACGAATAGCAAGTAATCCTCCAAATCTGTGTAATCAATCCCATCGGTGTAATCAACCCGAAGGTAATGGAAGACCAACTAAAAACCTCCAAATCTGTGTAACCCATTCATCGGTGTAATCAACCCGTAGGTACTAGAAGACCAACTAAAAACCTTCAAATCGGTGTAATCAATCCATCGGTGCAATCAACCCGAAGGCACTAGACGGACGACAAACAAACGAACTTCTAAATCTGTGTAATCCATCCATCAGTGTAATCAACCCGAAGGCAATAGACGACTAACTAAAAACCGCCAAATCTGTGTAACCCATCCATCGATGTAATCAACCCGAAAGTACTAGACGACCAACAAACCTCCAAATCTGTGTAATCAATCCATCGATGTAATCAACCCGAAAGTACTAGACGACCAATAGAAAAACCTTCAAATCTGTGTAATCAATCCATCGGTGTAATCAACCCGAAGGCACTAGACGACCAACATACAAACCTAATCTGTGTAATCAATCCCATCAGTGTAATCAACCCGAAGGCACTAGACGATCAACAAACAAACCGCCAAATCTGTGTAATCAATCCATCGGTGTAATCAACCCGAAGGCACTAGACGACCAACATACAAACCTCCAAATCTGTGTAATCAATCCATCAGTGTAATCAACCCGAAGGCACTAGACGACAAACAAACGAACTTCTAAATCTGTGTGATCAATCCATCGGTGTAATCAAGCCGAAGGCAATACACGACTAACAAACCTTCAAATCTGTGTAATCAATCCATCAGTGTAATTAACCCGAAGGTACTAGACGACCATCAAACAAACCTCCAAATCTGTGTAATCCATCCATCCGTGTAATCAACCCGAAGGTAATCAAGCCGAAGGTCAACCCGAAGGTACTAGACGATTTAAATCTCAAACTCCTGATGGTACGCTGGTATAGCCACATGTTTAAAACCGTGATTCTTTAATCGCGTAGCGAAACTCTGCTGAACTTCATATTCTCCATGTACCAGAAACAACTGTTTAACTTGTGCGGGATCCTGACAGGAAAGGAACTTCAACAAATCATCATAATCGCCATGGGCACTCATTGATTTAATCGACTGAATTTCCGCTTTCACATTATATTCATCCCTAAAGATTTCGACAACCTTTTTACCCGCAATTAATTGTCCGCCGAGTGAGTTAGGTTCACAATAACCCACCATTAAAACGGTATTTTTTATGTTGCCGATATTGTTGCGAATATGGTGCTTCACCCTTCCGGCATCGGCCATGCCTGATGCAGAAATAATTACACAAGGGCGAGGATCTTGATTTAGTGCTTTAGATTCTTCAACACTTTCGATAAACCGGAGCCCTTTAAAGCCGAAAACATCATGATCTACCTTCAAAATCTCTTTTACGCCATTATTGTAAACTTCCGGATGGCTCCTTAAAATTTCAGTCGCTTTAGAAGACAGCGGACTATCCACATAATATGGAACATCGGGCAACTTTCCTTTTAGTTCCAAGCCATTCAAAGCATAAAGTAACTCTTGCGTTCTGCCAACGGCAAAAGCAGGAATAATTACCTTCCCTTTTTTAACTTCGCAAGTATTTTTGATAATTTCCAGCAGCATATCTTCTATCGGATCCAGGTCTTTGTGCAACGAATCGCCATAGGTAGATTCCATTAAAATATAGTCGGCCTGATCAAATTGCTGCGGACTCTTCAACAGCAAATCACCATATCGTCCTACGTCGCCAGAGAAAGTGATACGTGAAGTTTTCCCCTCTTCATTAATTGTTAGGTGAACGGCAGCGCTTCCTAAAATATGGCCTGCATCTGTAAACTTTAAACTGATATTTTCATCGATTTTGAAATCCTCTTCATACGCCACAATCTTCATCAAACTCAAAGTTTTCGTCACATCCTCATCAGTATAGAGCGCTTCCTCCATTTCTTCGCCTTCGCGCAAATGTCGGTTAGAAAAGTCAGCATCCTGCATCTGAATTTTTGCAGAATCCATCATCAAAATTCTTCCTAAATCCATGGTGGCAGCTGTACAGAAAATCTTCCCATTAAAGCCATCAGCAACTAATTTTGGAAGTAATCCACAATGATCTATATGTGCGTGAGAAAGGATGAGGTAGGTTACTTTTTTGGCATCGAAACCAAAATAGTCGTTGAGTTTATCAGTTACATGCCCCATTCCCTGGAAGAGGCCACAATCTAATAATATCTGGGTATTATTTTTTAGCGTAATCAGGTGCTTGCTACCTGTAACGGTACGGGCTGCACCGTGAAAAGCAATCTTCATTTAGATATGGTTAGGAAATACAAAGAAATAAAAATGCCGGAAATATCCGGCATTTTTATTTCTTTTAACCTTTCACTTCTGAAATTTTATCTTTTACCTTATCGGCTACGCCAGATGCTTTATCTGCCAATCCAGCAAATTTATCTTTTGAGGCATCTAATAGATCTGCAAAGAAATCTGATAATTTACCTTTAATATCGTTAGAAGAATCTGAAGATAATGCTAATGCGATAGTTGCACCTAATGCTGCTCCGGCTAATACGCCTACTATAAGTTTTGTCTCTTTTTTCATGGTCTTAGTTATTTATCTAGTTAAACATATTTCACCATAAGGTGTTTTATTTTTTTTATCTTACAAAAACCAATCCACAATGAAGCAAATATTTTTTATTGATTTAGATAATACCATATACTTTACAAAACCCAACGAAGAACAACTAATGAGTGGGTTATACCAGTTTTTAGATGAGCAGGATTTGGGAATTTCCACAAATCAGCTTCAGGCCGCGAAAAACGAAATGTTGCGTACCCCTTTCCAAAAGGTTGCTGAAAAGTATGGCTTCAGAAAAGAGGCAATGGAAAATATTATCAAATACCTGAATACGCGTGAAGTTACCAAACCGCTGAAGCCCTCGGATGATTATCATCTAATAAAAGCACTAAAAGGACGAAAATTTATCGTTACGGCAGGGTTTTACAAACAACAAACTTCGAAAGTTAAAATGCTTGGTATTGCTGATGACTTCGAAGAAGTTTATGTAGTTGATGTAACTATTTCTAATAAAAAAGACGCCTTTCAGAAACTAATTGATCAATACCAGTTAAATAAAGATGAAATCTTAATTATCGGCGATGATGCGGAATCAGAAATCAAATATGGCCAGGAATTGGGCTTAGAGACTTTTTTATTAGATCCTGAGAACCGGTATCCAAATGCCGAAACCACTTTTAAAGGAACAGACTTAAGTAACCTGCATCAGGCAGCCGGGCAGTAAATACAAAAAAGTCCCGGCTTTCACTGGGACTTTCCAATTTATCCTCTTCCACCCCTTGATGGTCTTCCCCCGCCTTCGCCACCACTACTTCCTCTCTGCTGTGGCGGGGCAGATTCAGTTCGTCTCTGCTCTTGTCTTTGTTGCATTTGCTCGTTGCGCTGCGACCTTTGTTGTTCCATTTGTTGAGAACGTTGTTGTTGCGCTTGTGCATCGCGTTGAGCTCTTTCCTGTTGTTGAGCCTGTGCTTGCTGCGAACGTTGTTGCTGCATTTGCTCATTACGCTGTGCTCTTTGCTGCTCCATTTGTTGAGAACGCTGCTGTTGTACTTGTGCATCTCGTTGTGCTCTTTCCTGTTGCTGAGCTTGTGACTGTTGCGAACGCTGTTGCTGCATTTGCTCATTACGTTGTGCCCTTTGCTGCTCCATCTGTTGCGCACGTTGTTGATCAACCTGCCCTCTTTGCTGTTGCATCTGAACATCTCGTTGCGCCCGTTGCTGATCCTGACTCATCCGGTCTTGTTGACTTCTCTGTTGACGAATCTGCTCCGATCGCTGCTGATCCTGACCCCTGTTTATATTTTCCTGTGCATTTCTTTGATCAATACCATTGGTACTCCCGCGACTAATTCTACCATTTGAATTCCTGTCATAAGCCTCACCCCTGCTATTAGGCAGATTATTATCTCTGCCTGCACCAGCATCAGTCCCACGGTTTGGCTGACCATTGCGGTTATCATTTCTTGATCCAAAACGGTTATCATTATTGCTCCGTTGCTCGTTGTTGTTTCCGCGCTGATCACGGCTCACGTTATTATCATTTCTTCCACCACGACTAATTCCTACATTACCTTGTTCAAATTTTCTTGGTGCCGCACTGCGATTGCTTACTGCTGCATTACGCTCTGGCCTTGGTCTGTAAATAGATACCTCTCTACCGCCAATTCTGCTGGCTCCTGGTCTACTGCTCTGATCAAAACGATATACCGTTACATTACGGTTGGTTGCACGTCTAATGTCTTCCACTCTTGGACCACCATAATAATTTCTTCTGTTATAAACATAAGTATTGTTTATGATTGTCGTATTACGGATGTAAACATTGTTTCTTCCGTAATCATATATTGGAAAAGTATTGATATAGATATTACGTTGTGGAATAAAGTTCCAGCAAAATTCAGGTACCGAATAGCGGCGACCGAAACTTAAGTTAATATTAATGCTCGGTGCCATTGGTGCCCAGCCATAATAACCATCACCGCTTCTCCAATCTACCCAGGCAGGGCCCCAGTTGGTATCTGGCAACCATATCCATTGGCGGTAGCTGTTAATTACCCAACGGCCATAGTGGAAAGGTGCCCAGCCCCAATCATAATTAGAAACCCAGGTATTACCATATTCTGTCATGGCCCATCGTCCATTGGTATAATAAGGCCGAAATTCATTTTGATCTACATCCGGACGCCAAACATAACCATATTGTGGATCCTGAATCCAGGTGCCATAAGGTGTTAGTTCATCATAAAATGTTTGCAAGGAAACGTTGCCAGTGCTGTAACCATCATCCTGGTAATCGTTTTGATAGTCTTGTGCCCTGACTAAGGTGGTGGTTCCGGCGAGGAGCGTGAAAAGCCCCAGCACAATCGCCGATTTTTTCAGTGTTTTCATTTGTGTGTTTATTTAATAACCTAATTTGTGTGTATCAATTAGAGAACCAAAAAACTTTAAGGTTTAATATGCTTGCATAGTTTTTTAGTTTTCCTTAAAATATAGCTTCCCAGGCCATATTTAACTCTTATTTAACGTTTAAGCAATTATTAATTGTGCTAAAAAAAAGGCATTTTGAAATAAAATTTGCTACACCAATCCCTGTAAAAAAGATTATACCGTTAACGCAGTGAATTTTAAAACTTAAATCCTATTTATTGTAACTATTTTTGCACTATGCAAAACGGCACCTTATATCTTATTCCTGTTCCTCTGGCAGAAGAAGCAGCACATAAAACTTATACTCCCTACCTGGTTGATACCATCAACCAAATTGATACCTATATTGTAGAAAATAGCAAAACAGCTCGTCGGTTTTTAAAAGAAGCGGGTTTGAAAACTGCTCAAAAAGATTTGATCGTTCACGATTATGGAAAACATAACCGCACCGATTTAGGTCAGTTTTTTGTGGAACTTGCTGCGGGGAAAGATGTAGGCTTAATGAGTGAAGCAGGTTGTCCGGGTATTGCAGATCCAGGTGCAGATATTGTTGCAGAAGCCCACAAACGTGGGATTAAAGTGGTACCATTGGTTGGGCCGAGCTCAATTTTACTGGCTTTAATGGCGTCTGGCTTTAATGGACAAAGTTTTGCTTTCTGGGGTTATTTACCTATTGATAAAGAGCAACGCACTAAACGGATTAAGGATTTAGATTTATCGGCAAGTCGCTATAAACAAACACAAATCTTCATCGAAACGCCTTTTCGCAATAATCAGCTTTTTGAAGAAGTGTTGAAAAGCTGTAAGCCAAACACGCAGATTTGTGTGGCCAGTAATTTAACAGGCGAAGATGAATACATCAAAACCCAAAGTGTTTACAACTGGCGAAAAGAAGAAATTGATCTTCATAAAAAACCAACAATATTTTTGTTGTATTAATAGAAATGTATCAGGATATCCGAGCCCGTGTTATTTTTAACATGGGCTTTTGTTTTTAAAGCTTTGGCCACTGTCTATAGCGCATTAGAAAAATTTATCAAAGCTACTTTAACTATTATTTCCTAAAAATTTTCCCCACATTTTTTGGTGGAAAACTTGATTTCAAAAAGGCTTTAATCCCACAAATCCTGATTAGCTTTGCTCCCTCGAAATTTTAAAAAAGAATATGTTAGCTCATCATAAAATCATTGCTGCAGAATTAAAAATTGCAGAAAAACAGGTTACGGCCACCGTAAGCTTATTAGATGAAGGTGCAACAGTGCCCTTCATTTCCCGTTACCGGAAAGAATTAACCGGTAGTTTGGATGAGGTTGAAGTAGCTGCTATCCGCGATAGAGTTTTACAATTACGCGATTTAGATAAACGCCGCGAAGCGATCTTAAAATCGATGACTGACTTAGGCAAATTAACGCCTGAGCTGGAAAAGCAAATTAACGATGCGGCAACTATTTCACATTTAGAAGACATCTATCTTCCTTATAAACCAAAACGCAAAACCCGGGCATCTGTAGCCAGAGAAAAAGGTTTAGAGCCTCTGGCCTTACAAATTTTTGATCAGAAAAATTTTAATCTGAATGCTGAAGCAGCGAAACTGATAGATGCCGAAAAAGGTGTAAATACCCTGGAAGAAGCTTTGGCTGGCGCAAGAGATATCATTGCAGAAATGATATCTGAAAACGCAGAAGTAAGAACAAAGATGCGTACTTACTTCCAAGAGAAAGCCGTATTCAAAACAGAAGTAATTAAAGGAAAAGAAGAGGAAGGCATAAAGTATAAAGATTATTTCGAGTGGAACGAACCTGTTAAAACAGCGGCATCACACCGTGTTCTGGCTATGCGTAGAGGCGAGAAGGAGTTAATATTAAGGTTAGATGCCTTACCACCTGCTGAAGATGCGGTTGCCATTTTAGAAAACCAATTTATTATTGCAAAAAATGCTGCTGCAAAACAAGTTCAGCAAGCTTTAGAAGATGGTTATAAAAGATTATTGGAGCCAGCAATGGAAACTGAACTTCGGGTATTAACCAAGCAAAAAGCTGATGAAGAAGCTATTAAGGTTTTTGCAGAAAATGCCCGTCAATTGTTATTGGCAGCACCAATGGGACAAAAAAATGTATTGGCCATTGATCCTGGTTTCCGTACAGGCTGCAAGGTAGTTTGTCTGGATAAACAAGGTCAGCTGTTGGAGAATACAGCCATCTATCCACATACCGGACAAGGCAATGTAAAAAATGCCGCAGCGACCATTCAGCAACTTTGCGAAAAACATCAGGTAGAGGCGATTGCCATTGGCAACGGAACCGCAGGTAGAGAAACGGAATCTTTTGTTCGTGGCTTAAATTTACCAGACGTTACCATTGTAATGGTAAATGAAAGTGGTGCATCCATTTATTCGGCTTCTGATGTAGCCAGGGCGGAGTTCCCCACACAGGATATTACCGTTCGTGGTGCAGTTTCGATTGGTCGCCGTTTAATGGATCCATTGGCCGAATTGGTAAAAATTGATCCGAAATCCATCGGTGTTGGACAATATCAACACGATGTGGATCAAAATAAATTACAAGCCAGCCTGGATGATACTGTAATTAGTGCGGTAAATGCTGTGGGCGTAGAATTAAATACGGCTTCCAAAGAAATTCTAGCTTATGTTTCTGGTTTAGGACCAACACTTGCGCAAAATATTGTAGATTATAGAAACACGAATGGTGCTTTCAAAAACCGGGCGAGCCTGAAAAAGGTTCCGCGTTTAGGCGATAAAGCTTTTGAACAGGCTGCTGGTTTCCTGCGCATTCGCAATGCCGAAAACGTATTGGATACGAGTGGTGTACACCCTGAACGTTATGCCGTTGTTGATCGCATGGCGAAAGATTTAGGCACAACCGTTTCAGCTTTAATGAAGGATTCTGAGTTACAAAAGCAAATTAAGCCCCAGCAATATGTAACGGATGAAATCGGACTGCCTACTTTAAACGATATTTTGAAAGAACTGGCCAAACCTGGTCGCGATCCGCGTGAGCAATTTGAGGCTTTTAGTTTTACAGATGGGGTAAACGAAATTTCAGACCTTAGAATTGGCATGAAACTTCCTGGAATTGTAACCAACATTACCAACTTTGGTGCCTTTGTAGATATCGGTGTTCATCAGGATGGTTTGGTTCACACCAGTCAGCTGGCAAACCGTTTTGTAGCCAATGCGAATGATGTGGTTAAAGTTCATCAGAAAGTAGAAGTTACTGTAATGGAAGTAGATGCTGCGCGTAAACGGATCTCGCTGTCTATGAAAACAGAAAATAGTTCAAAGCCGGAAAGAGCAAGGAGTAAAGAGCAAGGAGCAAAGATTAAGGAGCAAGGAGCAAGGAATAAAGAGCAGGGAGCAAGGAGTAAAGAACAAGGAGCAAGGAATAAGGAGCAAGGAGCAAGGAGTAAAGAGCAGGGAGCTAAAAATTATTCAGCAAAACCGCAACAACAAACTAAAAAAGATGCTGATGGGGATTTGCAGGAGAAGTTAGCGAAACTGAAAGGGATGTTTAAATAGTTTTATGTACCACCTAAGACACCTTAGAACAACTAAGGTGTCTTAGGTGGTACATAATTATTAATTTATAAGGTAGCTCGCCAATCAGTAACCAATATTAAATATTTCTGTTGGTTAGACACCGTGCAAAGCTTTTTCCGCTGAATACGCAGATCTCGCTGATTTTGCTACTTGCTTCTGTGGGAATCTCCGAAATCTGCGGGAAAAACATTATTTATCGGTTGGTGAGACACCACACCGATAGATTAAATGATTTAAACAAAAAACGGCCAATAAATTAATATTGGCCGTTTCTGTAAAATTATGTCTAGTTACTTCTTTTCAGTAGCATACTTATCACTAAACTTCTTGTCCAGTTGCTTATGCAAATTATCCAGGTTGATATCTCTTCCTTGAATAAAAGCTTGTTCTACTTTATTGGTTCTCATATCCAAAGCATCGCCAGCAGAAATAAAGAATGTGGCGTCTTTGCCTGTTTCAATGCTTCCGGTGGTTTTATCAACCCCCATTACTTTTGCTGCGTTTAAGGTAATGGTAGATAATGCTTTTTCTTTATCTAAACCCCAGGCAGTAACCGTTCCGGCCATAAAAGGCAGGTTTCGCTGTTGCCAGTAGCCATCAATACTTAATGCCACGGTTAAGCCAGCGTTGGCTAAAACTGCTGCATTTTTATATGGCATGTTCACATCATCATCGTTGTTATTAGGTAAAGCATGCGGCTGTTTTACCACTAAACTAACGTTATTTTCTTTTAAGAAATCAATAATCAGGTAAGCTTCATCAGCGCCTGTTATTACTGGAGTGATGCCAAATTTCTTTGCGAAGTTCACGGCTGCTAAAATATCTTTCTGGCTATCGGCCGCAATAAATAGCTTTTCATCACCTGAGAAAACCCTTTTCATAGCCTCGAAACGCGTATTAATGACCTCGGGTTTACCCATTTCTGAATAAGCCTTTGCTTCTGCGAAAAAAGAAGTTAACTGATTGATGGAACTAGCCGTTCTTTCTGCCAATACTTCTGGCGAAAGCTGCGGCCTGCCGAAACCACCAAAACCGCCTCTAAAGCGTGGTGTAACGGGCCAGCTCATGTGCATGGCATCATCAGTTTTTACTGCTGCATCTTCCCAGTTCCAGGCATCCAGTTGTACCACTGATGAACTGCCGGAAACTACTCCGCCTTGTGGTGTTGGCTGCGCCATTAAAACCCCATTGCTTCTTAAAGTGGCCGGTACTTTAGAGTCGGTATTGTATGCCACAATAGAGCGGATATGTGAATTATAATCACCAATTTCCTGAAAATCCAAAGTTGCTTTGATAGATTCTGTCTCTGCCAAGCCTAAATTGGTCGTAGCCGCAATAAAACCCGGATAGATATGCTTACCAGTTGCAGAAATTTTCAGCACATCATCTTGTGGTACCTGACCATTAGCCGTAACTGACATAATTTTTCCATTGCTAAAAACAATGGTTCCGTTTTCGATAATGGTGCCATTGCCAACATGCACGGTTGCACCCGTAATGGCAATGGTTTTATTTTGTTTTTTAGCTGGCGAAATGTTTGCTTGCGCAACACACATCAGGCTTGTTGCCGAAAAAGCCAGACTCATTAAATAGGTTTTCATATTAGTGTGCATGTTCTTTTTCGGTTAACTCTGCTGAATAATTTTCTAAAGTTTCGCAATTGTACAAGCGTGGAGCATCTCCCATCGGGCGTTGCATTTTACCACCTTTGCTTTTGCTTTCCAGCATCTTCTGGATTAAACGTGCTTTCTCCGTTTGTTGAGACTTCATAATCTGCGCGTCTTTATCAATGTCCCAATACGCAATTCCGTCTACAAATGTTTTCTCTGCCTTGGCATAAATAGAAAGTGGATTTGCTGTCCAGATCACCACATCTGCATCTTTGCCCGCTTTTAAACTGCCTACTTTATCATCAATGTGAAGCATTTTTGCCGGGTTAAGCGTAACAAACTTTAAAGCATCTTCTTCCGGAACGTTGCCATATAACACTGATTTTCCGGCTTCCTGATTTAAGTGACGGGCCATTTCTGCGTCATCAGAGTTGAAAGCCGTGGTTACACCAACATTATGCATAATTTTTCCATTGTAAGGAATCGCTTCTGCCACCTCGTTTTTATAAGCCCACCAATCGGAAAAGGTAGAGCCTGCAATGCCATGTGCTTTCATTTTATCAGCCACTTTATAGCCTTCTAAAATGTGGGTAAAGGTGTTGATTTTAAATCCTAAGCTATCTGCAACATGAATTAACATATTGATTTCACTTTGTACATAAGAGTGACAGGTAATGAAACGTTTGTTGTTTAAGATCTCTACAATGGCATCCAATTCCAGATCTCTGCGCACATTATTTCCTTTAACAGAAATGGCTTTTGCATATTCTTTAGCGCGGGTAAACTCATCCACAAAAGTTTGCTCTACACCCATCCGCGTTACCGGGAAACGTGCACCCGTACCGAAGTTACTTTGCTTTACGTTTTCGCCCAAAGCGAATTTGATGAAACCATCCGCACCAGCAAATTTCAATTCTTCAGGCGATTTACCCCAACGTAATTTAATCAGTTGCGATTGCCCACCAACCGGATTTGCCGAGCCGTGTAAAATATGCGAAGTAGTAACACCACCAGCCAACTGGCGGTAAATATTTACATCTTCAGAATTAATAATATCTGCAATGCGAACTTCTGCAGAAACTGATTGTGCACCTTCGTTGATACCGCCACTACCAGCAATGTGCGAGTGCTCATCAATGATACCGGCGGTGATGTGTTTGCCAGTCGCGTCGATTACTCTTGCGCCTCCGGCAGAAAGGTTTTTACCTACGGCTTTGATTTTTCCGTTCTCTAAAAGAACATCAGCATTTTGCAAAACACCATCTTTCTCATTGGTCCAAACGGTGCCATTTTTAATTAAAACAGTTTCTTGTTTTGGTAGTTCTGCTGCACCGAAAGCGGTAAAAGGAAAAATTACCGAACCATTTGCCAGGCTTGGTTTAGGCTCATCTTTTTTAGGCGTTTCCTTATTAGCTTCTTTGTAAGCAGCGGTGAATCTTCCTGTTGTACCATCAGCCAAAGCTGCTTCACCTTTAATGGTAATTGGATTAGCAGAAGTGATGTAGCCACTTAAACGAACATCGCCTTTAGGATTTTTCTTTAAATTGAAATTGATGCTCACCCAATCCCCATTTCTAGTGAAAGTTGCCGTTGTTTTAACACTGTCAACTCCGGTTCTTTCAATCGCAGCAGTAGTGCCACCACCTGTTCCGGTTATTTTTAAGGTTAATGCGCCAGCACCATCAACATTTAAATTATAAGTTCCGCGAACATCGCTCACATCCATTTTATTAACAATGAAGCGCTTGCCTTGTACCCAGTTTTCGAAAATAATGTTACCGTTCTTAAATAAATTATCAGAAGAAATTAAGAAGTTAGCCACTTTGCCTTTTTCAAGCGAACCTACCTTATCACTAATGCCAAGCAGTTCTGCCGGAACAGAAGTTACAGACAGGAGCGCTTGCTTTTCTGTTAAACCATTGTCTATCGCAGTGCGGATGTTTGTCCAGAAATCGCGGCTGTTTTCCAGCCCAAAAGCCGTTAATGCAAATTTAACCCCTGCTTTTTCTAACACAGCCGGGTTTGTTGGTGCCAGCTCCCAGCCCTTCATTTGTGTTAGGGTTACATTTCTTGCCTCCGCCGGGTCTTCCACATCGTAAGCTTTAGGGAAAGCCAAAGGGATAATTAAACTTGCGCCGGTTGCTTTTACTTCATTAATGCGTTGATATTCATCACCACCAGATTTAATGATAAACTTTTTGCCAAATTCCTTACCAATTTTATCCGCGCGAAGCACGTTTGCCCAACCATCAACTTCAAATAATTGTGGCATGGTCTGTTGCTTTGCAAATTCATCTAAAGAGATATTGTACTCTTCTTTTTGTTTGCTGTACCATTGCGAATCAAAATAAGTTTGGCGTAATAAAGCAATAGAACCCATCAAAGAGGTTGGATAATCGTTAGAAGACGAACCTTTGCTAAAAGAATAGTTCGCTGCGGTCTGATCTTTTAAAATTAAACTGTTATCAGCATCTTCGTTTAGGGTAACTGCAGCAGATACGCCACGGGCAATTCCATCGCGGTTAATTACATTCACACTTCCGAAACCCACTTTACGTAACTCATCTGCTTTTTTGCTGTCTGCAGTGAATATGTTTTTTACGTAAGTTTCTGGTCTGATGGCTTCATTCCAACCATAAGCACCTTTTTTAGTAGAAACGAAGATGGATTGTCTTTGTCCGCCGAAGCCGCGTGCCTGTGCAGGCGCCTCTGTAATACCATAACTTGAAAAGGCATCAACTAAAGATGGATAAATAAATTTGCCTTTTAAATCTATGATCACGTAACCTTTCGGTACAGATAAGCCGGCTCCAACAGCCTGTATGGTTTGGCCTTTTACTAAAAGTGTTGCATTTGTAAGGGTTTGGTTGGCACTTACTACAATGGTGGCGTTGGTAAAAGCAAACATTCCGGGTCTGGTATCGTATGAACCATTAACAGGAAAGGTGGTTTGCTGTGCAAACATCAATGTAGTAGAAAATACCAGCCCAATGGCGAGTAAAATTTTCTTCATAATAAGTTTAGGGGTTTATTTTGTTTAAAACTAATATAAATTAGCGATCGTTCTGCTGGATATCCTATTTTTTACAATTAATGCCTACTTTTGAGGAAACATATTTTATAAAAATGTATAGTATTTTAAAATCTGCGCACTCCGGATGGCGCTACATCGTATTAATTTTATTGGTTGCAGCTGTAATCAATGCTTTATCTGGCTGGTTAGGCAAAAAAACTTATACAGAAGGCAACCGTAAATTAAATGTGTTTACTTTAATTAGTGCGCACATCCAATTTTTACTGGGTTTGGTGCTTTTCTTTTTGAGTCCTTTAACCAAATTACCGATGAGTGAAACCATTGGCAGGTACTTTAAAGCAGAGCATACCTCCATGATGTTAATTGCAATTATCCTAATCACCATTGGCAATTCCAAATCTAAAAAAATAGTAGAAGCTGCTGCAAAGCACCGCACTATAGCTATCTTCTTCGGATTAGCTTTACTCATCATTATTGTTTCGATTTTTATGATGACCAAGGCGGTACCGGGAAGAACATTTTTCGGGGTTTCTTAATCGATATATAACCGCAAAGGGCGCAAAGTTTTTCGCAGAGAACATGAAGGTGTAGCCACATCACATAAAGCTTTTACATATAATAGGAGCGAAAAGAAAAACCGAATTGGATTTTCTTTTCGCTCTTTGTGGTTAAATACCATTTTTCATACTTATAAAATTGTCTATTCCGAACTCCGGCTTGGCGTGCTTTGCGCTTTTTCCTTTGTATTCTTTGTAGTTAAATACCATTTTTCATACTTATAAAACTTTCTATTCCGAACCCCGGCTTGGCGTGCTTTGCGCTTTTTTCTTTGCATTCTTTGCGGTTAAAATTGAAAGTTTAGGCTTCATTTCTTTGGTCTGCTGATCTTTGTGGTTACCCCCCCTTCCAACTTATTTCTATAAAAATTTCCTTTTTTCAAATTTATTTATATTTTTGCTGCTCATGATCAGCAATATACATACATGGCTTTGGCAAAGTAATTCGAAAACGGATTGCGCTGGCTGCGTATGAGAAAAATATAGTTTATCAACCTAAACCTTAAAAGAACCATTAAAGCCCGGCGTAGAACCACACGCCGGGCTTTTTTATTTTTAGAAAAAAACAAGAATACAAACCATACGCCTTAAATCTTATACCATTTACCTTTATCATGTATAAAATAAATACCACTTACAAAAAAATGCTTGCAGATACCACAACGCCGGTGAGCATTTATTTGCGCTTACGCGATGTCTATCCAAATAGTATTTTACTGGAAAGTTCAGATTACCATAGTCGCGAGAATTCAATGAGTTTTGTGTGTGCTGATCCGGTTGCCGGCATTATTTTGAAAGGCTCCAGGCTGGAAACTTATTTCCCTGATGGAACGGTTGAAATTAAAGAAAGTAAAAACCTAATTGAGGAAATAGCAGATTTTAAAGGCAAATTCAAAGAGACTGAAATTCCTGAAATTAAGTTTATTTCGAGTGGTTTATTCGGTTATTTCACCTGGAATGCCGTTCAGCATTTTGAAGATATTAAATTCGTTTCGGAAACACCGGAAGGTGAAGAGATCCCCGAAATGCAATATCATTTGTATCGCTATTTAATTGCCATCGACCATTTCAAAAATGAAATTACGCTCTTCAAAAATACATTTGAAGGCGAAGACGAAGGTGGCTTAGAGAAGATGGAATACCTGATTCAGAATAAGAATTATCCTGAATATAAATTTCAGCTTCGCGGAGAAGAAAGTTCAAACTTAACCGATCAGGGTTTTATGGATCTGGTGGAGAAACTGCAAAAACATATTTATCGTGGCGATGTATTTCAGATTGTTCCGTCGAGAGCATTTAAACAGTCTTTTTCTGGTGATGAATTTAATGTTTACCGCTGTTTGCGTTCCATAAATCCATCCCCTTATTTATTCTATTTTGATTATGGTGATTTCAAATTATTTGGGTCATCGCCGGAGGCACAAATCACTATCGAAAATAACTCTGCCAATATCTTCCCGATTGCCGGTACTTTTAAGCGAACAGGAAACGATATTGAAGATGCGGCACAAGCCAAGAAACTGGAGCAAGATCCAAAAGAAAGTGCAGAGCATGTAATGTTGGTAGATTTAGCGCGGAATGATTTAAGCAGGCATTGCAACCGGGTGGAGGTTAAATCGTTCAAGGAAGTTCAATATTATTCTCACCTCATACACCTGGTGAGTAAGGTTACCGGCCATTTACAAGAAAATGTAAGTGCATTTAAAGTGGTTGCAGATACTTATCCGGCAGGAACATTAAGTGGAGCACCGAAGTATAAAGCCATGCAACTGATCGATGAAAATGAAAAACTAGGTCGGAATTTTTATGCTGGTGCAATAGGCTTTATGGGCTTTAATGAAGATTTTAATCATGCCATTATGATCAGAACCTTTATGAGCAAAAACAATGAATTGCATTACCGTGCGGGTGCAGGTATTGTGGCAGATTCAGTCCCAGAAATGGAGATGCAGGAAGTGAATAATAAAATTGCGGCCTTGCGTAAAGCAATTGCAATGGCAGAGGGTATCTAGTTTAGAGTAAGGAGTATAAACTTTGGAGGCAGAGAAAAATTAAATGGAAAATAAAGATAAAAAAACGGTTTTAGTAATTGATAACTACGATAGTTTCACTTACAATTTAGTTCACTTAATTAATGAGGTGGGTTACGAAGCTGTGGTTTGGAGAAACGATAAATTCGACCTGGCTGATGTGGCGCAATACGATAAAATCTTACTTTCTCCGGGTCCGGGAATTCCGGAAGAGGCTGGCTTGTTGCTCGATGTAATTAAAACTTATGCGCCAACAAAAAGTATTTTTGGCGTATGCTTAGGTCAGCAAGCCATTGCAGAGGCTTTTGGTGGCACATTGTTAAATTTAGGCCGACCAATGCACGGCATTGCAACGCCGGTTACTGTAGTAGATGGAGACGAACCTTTATTTTGGGAATGTCCGCAAACCATCAAAGTTGGTCGGTACCACAGTTGGGTGGTGAGTAAAGAAAATTTCCCTTCTTGTTTAAAGATTACTGCCAGAGATCATAAAAGTGAGATTATGGCGTTAAGGCATGAAACGCTTGATGTTCGTGGCGTACAGTTTCACCCGGAAAGTGTATTAACCGAGCATGGCAAACAAATGATGGAAAACTGGTTGACAGCCTAACCCCCAGCCCCTAATTGGGGGCGACAGGCAGGTTGGAAATAGCAAATAATAAAATATTATGCATAGTGATATGAACGATAGAAATTTAAGTTCGCCTTTAGGGGTTGGATCTGTATTAGATAAAATTGTACTAAGAAAAAAAGAAGAAATTGCTGATGCAAAACGTTTGATCTCGGTTCATGATCTCGAGCAATCAGTTTATTTTAACCGTACGCCATATTCTTTTAAAGAGTTTTTACTGGCGGAAAACCGTACGGGAATCATTGCAGAGTTTAAGCGCCGTTCACCTTCGAAAGGTTTAATTAATGGCGTTGCTGATGTGGCCGAGGTTACACAGGCCTATAATCAGGCAGGTGCCTCAGCACTTTCTGTTTTAACTGATGTGGATTTCTTTGGTGGTAAAAAGGATGATTTATTAGCAGCAAGAGCCGCCAATGAAATTCCGATTTTACGAAAGGATTTCATGATTGATGAATACCAGATTTTGGAGGCAAAAGCCTGGGGCGCAGATATTATTTTGCTTATTGCAGCAATTTTAACACCACAACAAATTATTGATTTTGGAAAATTCGCCCATAATTTAGGTTTAAATGTGCTTTTGGAAGTTCATAATCTGGAAGAATTGGAACGGAGCATTTGTCCGAATGTAGATGCGATAGGTGTAAATAACCGAAATCTAGCCGATTTTACTGTCGACATTCAAACCTCCTTCAATTTGGTAAACAAAATACCGGATGAGTTTTTGAAAATTTCTGAAAGTGCGATTAGCGATCCGAAAATAATTAAAGAATTAAAAAACGCTGGCTTCAATGGTTTTTTAATTGGTGAAAACTTTATGAAAACTGAAAACCCTGGAGCGGCAATAAAGGATTTTGTAGCACAGATTTAGAAAAGCGTCGTCGGATGAATATCATTAACGTGCCCTATATTCACCCGATGACAATTGATGCGATAACTATCACTGACTGATTCCCGCATTTGATGACGATGACTGATTTGTCAAACAATCAATAAATTTTGTTGTTAGGTAAAAGAGTAACTTCAAGCTTTTAACCAACAAATTTCTTATGCAGTATCTCGACCATGTTTTTGGTTATCCAATTCCGTTATTTTTAAAAAACATCGTTATAGCTTGTATCGCCATTTTATTGGGGATCATCATCAAATTTATTTTAAGCAAAACTTTCATTCTGCTTTCCCGATGGTGGGATTCTATCTTGATTAAATCTACTATCAAGCACCTCAAAAGGCCGGTTGCTGTATTCATACCTTTATTGTTACTGAACTTCTCTTTGGACCTCATGGCAATGCCGCTTAAAGTGAGGATTCCGATAGAAAAGGCTCTTGAAATTGCTTTAACCATAACCTTTTCTTTAATCTTAATTCGGTTGATCAATGTATTAGAGGATTTTTTCTACCTCAAATATGACCTTAATAAAGAAAACAATTTAAAGGAAAGGAAGATCCGGACGCAACTTCAGTTTGTACGGAAGTTTATTGTTTCATTAATTATTATCGTTACTGCAGCAATTATTTTATTAAGCTTCGAAAGCATGCGTAAAATTGGTGCAGGTTTATTAACCGGTGTGGGAATTGGCGGGATTATCATCGGTTTTGCTGCTCAAAAATCTCTCGGAAATCTATTGGCTGGTTTTCAAATTGCCTTTACGCAACCTATCAGAATTGACGACGTGTTAATTGTGGAAGGCGAATGGGGAAGGGTGGAAGAGATTACCTTAACATACGTGGTGGTGAGCATCTGGGATCAGCGGAGACTTATTTTGCCTATTACCTATTTTATTGAAAAACCCTTCCAAAATTGGACAAGGGTTTCTGCAGATTTGTTAGGTACGGTTTTCCTTTATATGGATTATACCATTCCGATTGAGCCACTTCGCCAGGAACTAACCAAGCTCTTAACTAGTAATCCCCTCTGGGATAAAAGGGTAAATGTGGTTCAGGTGACGGATACCAATAAAGATGGTTCTATTGAGATTAGATTTTTAATGAGTGCCTCTAATTCTTCCAGAGCCTTTGATTTGCGTTGCAATGTGCGGGAAGCGATGATTACTTTCATTCAGAATAACTACCCTGAAAGTTTGCCAAAAACAAGGTTAGAACACAAGGATAAATTTGCAGGATTGTAGTTTTATTACCACCTAAGACACCTTAGAACAACTAAGATGTGTTAGGTGGTTGAGAAACTATTCAGCACCCGACAAAATCTACTTTACTACTGCCTGCTTATTGCAAAGCTTATGTTGCCTACCACAGAGCTTATGCTGCTTCCGGTTCGTGTCTCACCAACCGAAATATCCAACTACTCATTCGGCAGACACCAAACGAAATATCCAAATACCCGCTCGTAAACATCAACTAAAATTTTAATAAAACAGAAACCTTTAATTTAACATCAACCCTAATTCCGAACCATTTGTAAACCATTTCATAACATAAAATCCAAATCAACTTAACACAACAATAACACCTTTGCGGTCAGATAACAAATCAAAAACTGATCATGATTAAAAATTTACTTATTGCAGTTGTGCTGTTGTTTTGCATTGCAAAAAATACTGCTACTGCCCAAACTACTCAGGCATCCATATCCGGAATTGTAACGGATGATCAAAAGAAACCCATTCCAGGCGTTTCCATTCAAATTAAAAACAACTCTACTGGCTTTACCACCAGAACATCAACCAATGCTCAAGGAGAATACACTTTTAAAGAACTTCCTTTAGGAGGCCCGTATACTGTTAAGGCAGTTTACATTGGTTATTCAGAGCAAAACAGAACAGGCTTTATGTTAAACCAGGGCGATGCAGTATCGGTAGTCATTAACATGCAGGAGACTTCTCAAAACCTTGGTGGTGTAGAAATTAATGGATCTTCATTAAGAAATAAAGTTCAGCAATTTGGTGCCTCTACAGAAATCTCATCAAAAACAATGAACATTTTACCCGTAAATGGCCGTAACTTCTCCAGCTTAACAGACTTATCTCCACTGGCCGGACCAAGTGGAATTGCTGGTCAATTGGGTTCTTCTACCAACTTTACTATTGATGGTATGACGGCAAAAAATCCTACATCAGCAGGTAGTACAACCAGCCGAAGTGGTGCACCGTATTCCATCTCGATAGAAAGTGTAAGAGAGTTTAAAGTAGTAACGAACCAGTACGATGTAAGTTTAGGTCGTTCGGGTGGTGGTACCATCAGTGCGGTTACCAAATCAGGAACAAATGAAGTTACAGGTAGTGCATTTGCATATAACAGGGCTGACTTTTTAGCCAGCAAATATGATATCAGAGGAAACAAAAGAGTTAATGATTTCTCTACTTACCAGTATGGTTTTAGCTTAGGTGGACCAATCATAAAAGACAAATTACACTACTTTGCCGTTTGGGATCATCAAAGAGACTCTCGTCCATTGATTATTGCAGATATCAATTCACCAGCAGATGAAGCCCGTTTCAATGTTACCAATGCCACACTTAATAACTTTTTAAATGTTGCCAGAAACAAATATGGTGTAGCGAATACGCCTCAATATGGTTCTTTCGACAAAAAAAGAGGAACGGATGCTGGTTTCTTACGTTTAGATTGGCAAATTAATGATAAGAACTTATTAACAGTTAGAGATAATTACACCAATGATAGAAACCCATTGGGTTTAGCAGATAATACAGCGATAAACTTTTACGAAAGCTACGGAAATGATAAAAATGTTGACAATAGCTTGTTAGCCACTTTACGTTCAACCATTAGCAGTAAAGTAACCAACGAGTTAAAAGTACAGCATTTGTACACCTACCAGGCCAGTACTCAAAACGATGAATTAGGTTTTGCCATCCCAAGAGCTGTTGTTTCTAACTTAGAATCTATTACTCCTGCTGGCAATAAATACACTGCGGTTCAAATTGGCGGGCACCGTTTCGGGCAGGAAGGTTTCACCAATAACGTTTTGCAATTTGTAGACAATCTTTACTATAACACGGATAAAATTAAATACACTTTTGGTGTGGACATTATGTACACCCATGCAAAATCATTGTATGGCAGTGAAGTAAATGGACGATTTACCTTTAACAGATCGGGTGATACTCAAACTGCTTTACAAAATTTCGAAAATTTAATACCTATCAGCTATTACAGAGAAGTACCTTTAGTGGCAGACCCAACTGTTGTAGGTAAATTATGGAATACTGCAATTTATGGCCAAATGCAAACTAAGCTTGGTAAAGGTTTAGATTTTACAGGTGGTTTACGTTTGGACTATAGCAAATACCCAACATCGCCACTTAATCAACAACTGTTTGATGCAATTGGTGTAAGAACAGATAATGAATTAAAGCAATTTTTGATTCAACCTCGTATCCAGTTAAATTGGGATGTAAACGAAAACCATACCGATTACGTTAGATTAGGAGCCGGGATTTTTGGCTCAGATGTGAACAATTATGTTACCATTAACAACTTAACATTTGATGGTAAGCATTTTGCAACAGTTGATGTTACAGGTACGGGCGTGCCTACTCCAAATTTTATTGGTTACAGAAATGGAAGTGCTTCAGCACCGTCACTACCGGCTCAACAAATTCCTACCATCAATACTTATGCGGAGGATGCCAAAATACCAGTAGTATATAAAGCAAACTTATCATATAACAAATTAATAAATGATAAAATAAGAATAGGCGTTACGGGTTATGCAACTTTGGCACGTAATAACTATATGTATGTGGATAGAAATATGGTTGCCAATCCTTTTTTCAGATTATCAAATGAAGGAAACAGGGGAGTTTATGTACCTGCAAATAGTATTATTGCTGTTAATGGAACTACCGATTGGAAAAGAGGTCGTTTAACTGATAAATTTGGTAGGGTATTGGAAATGAACAGCAAAGGCAAAGTAAATCAATTTGCTATTGTTGTAGACGGTACGTGGAAATACTTTAAAGATGGGGAAATTACGGCCAGCTTTACCTGGAATGATACAAAAGATAACACTTCATATAATGGTAACGTAGCCAATTCAGCAACACTATCTTTACCTGTTATTGATGACCCTCGCAATTTGAATAAAATGACTTATTCAAATGGTCAGTTCCGCAATAAAGTGGTAGTTTATGGTACTTTACCATCGTTTCATGGAATTAAAGCAGGTATTCGTTATTCTGGAATTGGTGGTACCAGATATAGTTTATTATCTGGTGGCAATACCAATGGTGATTTTGTAGCCACAAACGATTTGGCATACATATTTAATACATCAAATACAAATGTACCGGCAACACTTAGAACAGACTTACAAAAGTTATTGGCAAATGGCGAGGTAAGCCAAAGTTTAAAAGATTATATTACAAAATACGAAGGTACTTTTGCGGAACGCAATGGTGGCATAAATGGCTTTTATGGTACAGTTGATTTAAGATTAGCATATCAGTTTAAATTTGGCCCAAATAAAAAACAAAGCTTAGAAATTTCTGGAGATTTGTTTAACGTAGCCAACTTGTTTAAGAAAACCTGGGGTACATCAGAAACTTTAAGTACGCAAGCGCTATACGCAGTTACGGGCTTCGATGCTACAAGTTCTAATTACAACTATCGGTTAAATAACACCGGTATTGTAATACCAACGGGTAACCCTTGGCAGGCGCAAATCGGTTTGAGATACGGATTTTAGTCACCGAAAGATACCCTGTATCTTTTCAAAAAGTCATAAAAAAAGGGAATGGATTTTTATCCATTCCCTTTTTTTATGTTTGTAAGAATAAACAACAAAACTTTAATGGGATTATTATTAGACTACCTGAAAAACCACAAATGGATTGTGGCTCTGGCGCTATTGCTGGCAGGTTTCAATATCGGTTTTTCACTCTTAGATCCATATATTACCGGAAGAATTTTAGATCGCTTCATCAATCAAAAAGATAAATTAACGTATAGCCAGTACCTTTGGGGCTCGTTAGGTTTAATTGGCCTGGCCATTGGTGCCGCCATGGTTTCGCGTATTGCGAAAAACTTCCAGGATTACTTTACCAGTGTAATTGTGCAAAAAGTTGGCGCAAAAATGTATGCCGATGGTTTACAACACTCTTTAAAATTACCTTATCAGGTTTTTGAAGATCAACGCAGTGGTGAAACATTGGGGATTTTACAGAAAGTACGCCTGGATTCTGAAAAGTTTATCACCTCATTTATCAGTATTTTATTTGTGAGCTTAATCGGGATGATTTTCGTAATCGTTTATTCCGTTTCCATCAGTTATAAAGTTACGCTGGTTTACTTTACAGCCATCCCTATTATTAGTTTTGTAAGCTGGTATTTAAGTCGTAAAATCAAAACCATTCAACGTTCTATTGTTGGCGAAACCACGGCGCTGGCAGGTTCTACAACAGAATCTTTAAGAAATATAGAACTGGTAAAAAGTTTAGGCTTGGCCGATCAGGAAATTGAAAGATTAAACAAAACCACTTATAAAATTTTAGGTCTGGAGCTTAAAAAGGTAAAATATGTGCGGAGCATGAGCTTTGTTCAGGGCACAACAGTTAACCTGGTACGAAGCACCATGATTTTGGTTTTGTTATTACTGATCTTCGATAACGCCATTACTGCCGGCCAATATTTAACGTTCCTTTTTTATTCATTTTTCCTTTTTGGTCCTTTGCAGGAATTGGGAAATGTGATTTTAGCCTGGCGTGAGGCGGAGGTTTCTTTAGGCAATTTTAAAAAGATTTTAAGTACCCCAATTGATAAAAAACCAGAAAACCCTATTGCTATCCAAAAAATAAAAGACTTAACGTTTAGCAATGTTGGCTTCAAACACCAAACGGCAAACCGGAACGCTTTAGAAAACATTTCGTTTAAAACCTTTAATGGTCAAACCATTGCCTTTGTTGGCCCATCGGGTTCTGGAAAAACAACTTTAGTTAAATTATTGGTAGGCTTATATCAGCCAAAAGATGGCGAGATTTTATATAATGGCACACCAAGCAATAACATTGATTTGGATGCCCTGCGGGAAAAAATTGGTTTCGTAACGCAAGACACCCAACTCTTTTCTGGCACGATCAGAGAGAATTTGCTGTTCGTTAATCCAACGGCAACTGATGAAGAATGCTTTAAGGTTTTAAATCAGGCAGCTTGTCAAACTTTATTGGCCAGGGCAGATAAAGGCCTGGATTCGTTAATTGGTGAAGGTGGCGTGAAGGTTTCTGGTGGCGAAAAACAGCGGTTATCAATTGCCAGGGCATTATTACGTCAGCCGGATATTTTGGTATTTGATGAGGCCACTTCATCACTCGATTCGATTACAGAAGAGGAAATTACTAAAACGATTCGTTCGGTTTCTGATTTAACAGATCACATCACCATTTTGATTGCCCACCGTTTATCAACCATTAAACATGCTGATGTGATTTACGTGTTGGAAAAAGGTCATATCATTGAGCAAGGTAAACATGAAGAACTAATTGCACAAAATGGTTTATATCAAGCCATGTGGCGCCAACAAATTGGCGAAAGAATTGTTGAAGTTTAATAAATCTTCATCACATGTTATTAGCACAAGTAGAAAGCAATCAAATAGCGATCATTATCATAATTGCCGCCATACTCTGGCTGGCATTTATATTGGTTACTTTATATCACCTATCAAGGAATAGCAATATGCTTTTTCCGGTGAAGGCACTGTGGTTTATTATTATCCTCTTCGCTCCTTTTATAGGATCAATCGCTTACCTGGTTTGGGGCAAGAACAGGAAGTTTTAAAACTAATCTGGTAATCTAATCATCGGTCTTGCGTCTTCACCAACCAAAACGCACCATTTTAGTCATTTATTCCTTGATCATCATTTTGGTCAGCGGCAAACACGACCGATAGCTTGTTACAAGTCGTGTTCCGACAAACCCAACATGACAACCCTCATGTAAATAGATAATTATGATTCTGCCACTAACTAAACGTTATTTGCAGTTTGTTCGTTAATATCTTGCAGGCTCAGCTTCGTTAACGATTTAGTTTTTAACCAGGTTACAAAGGCAATTCCCACCGTCATACTACCACCGAATACTACGGCAGGTACCAAAGTTAATAGCTTCGCTGATAAGCCTGATTCAAATTCACCAATTTCGTTAGAAGATCCGATGAACATACTGTTTACTGCCGAAACACGCCCACGCATATTGTCTGGCGTAAGCAATTGCATAATCGTTTGACGGATAATTACGCTTACACTATCAAAAGAACCTTCTAAAAACAAAAAGAATAAGGTAAGGTAAAAATTCCTGGACAATCCATAACAAATAATACTCAATCCAAAACCAGTTACCGCAATAAGTAAATTTCGCCATGGTTTGCCCATCGGCGAAAAGCGAGTCATTAACAGCATGGTAATTACCGCGCCGGATGAAGCTGCGCCACGCATCATGCCTAAACCAAATGAGCCTAAGTGAAACACATCCTTCGCAAAAATCGGCAGCAAAGCAACCGCACCACCAAAAAACACGGAGAAAAGATCCAGACTCATTGCCCAAACCATCATTTTCGTTTTAAAAACAAAATTGATTCCTTCTTTTAGTGAGTGAAAGATATTTTCTTTAGGTACGTAATTAGATGGATGTTTCTTTAACGTGAAAATGCAAACGAGGGAAATGGTAACCAATGCTACAATTACGCTATAGGCAGCGGTGATTCCCCAAAGCCAATTTACTAAACCACCTGTTAACGGACCGATAATGGTAGCCAACTGCCAGCTGCTACTGCTCCACGTACTGGAGTTTGGATATAATTCTTTCGGAATAATTTCTGCCATTAGCGAAAAGGTTGCCGGACCAAAAAAGCCACGTGCCAACCCGATACAAAAAACCAAACCATACATAATCAGCACGATTAAATCTTCCTTTAGATGGAGGAACTTACTGGTCACAATTAACATTAAAACAGATGCCAGCCATACACCCGAAAATATTTTAAGAAGTAAACCCCGTTTTTCACTTTTATCGGCAATGTAACCTCCATACAGTGCAATGCCAATAGCAGGAATTGCTTCGCATAAACCCACTAAGCCTAGCTTTAACGGATCGTGTGTTAAATCATAAATGTGGTAACCAATTACCACAGCCTGCATTTGGTAAGCAAGTGTAAAAAAGAAACGCATGCCTAAAAAAGAACGAAATTCTTTATAACGCAAAGCTGCGAATGGATCTTGTTTTACAATAACGGAATTTGAATCTGACACTAGAGAATATTTATGTACAAAAGTAAGATTAGAATTAAATACTATTATCAGTTAAACGTTTTATTTTTCTATCAGACAGTAAAATAGTAGTATATGAATAATCAATAAAACAAGAAAACCCGATGAATAAACCATTGGTTTAACATCGGGTTTAATAAGCGTGAATCAAATATTAATATCCTGGGTTCTGCTCCAGTAAATTATTTTTATTCACTTCATCCCGGCTAAATGGCCTGAAATAAAGTTTATTGTCCCAACTGCGGTTTTCCTGAGCATTTTCAACTACCGGAGTATAGGTATAATCATAAACAGTAGCGTCATAATGATAAGGGGCCGACATCGTTTTACCAGGCTTAAATTTACCCGTTACTTTAATGTAAGTTACCTTTCTTCCTAAAGTTTCTTCAGCAATTAACCACCTGCGGGTATCATGATAGCGCTGCTCTTCATAAGCCATTTCAATTCGGCGCTCATGGCGATAAATTGTTCTCAAATCTGACTGACTGGTTGCTGTTATCGCTGGCATACCAGCCCTGTAACGAATTCTGTTTAACCAGGTCCTGGCATTATCTAACTCACCCAATTCGATACTGGCCTCAATGTAGTTGAATACTGCTTCAGTATACCTAAAAAATGGCCAAGGAATGGTTTGAGGTGCAGATGCCTCTACAAGATTTGGATCTGGATCGATGAATTTATGATAATAATAGCCTGTCCAGCTGCCATTCCAGTTTTCAATTGAACTGGCCCGGGTATCTAAACCTCTAAATTCAGTTACCGTTCCACCACTGGCTAAATCGTAAACACCAGTTTGAATCTGGTTCGCTGGATCTACATTTCCGGATGCTTTATCACGTGGTTTCCAGGTTGCACCATCATACAGAATTGTAGCATAGAAGCGTGGATCTCTGTTTTGGTATGGATTGGCCTTTTGCAGGGGATTAGTCCAGCTAAACTTACTACCATCATTCATTTCGAAATCGTCAACCAGTAAACCAATTGGTGTATTGCCAGCCCAGTTGTGGTAACCATTGGGGCCGTTTTGTTGCCCATGCCTGTTGTTGCTTAGGGTGATAAAATATCTTCCAAAAATTAACTCTGTTGCTGCTGCTGCATCAATACCAGGTGCTTTACTGCCACCGCCCATAGCAATGCTTTTAAAGTTAAGTTGACCATCGGTAGCTGGTGCGGAAAGATTTAATTTATAACCTGTACCAGCATCTAAAACAGCTTTTGCCGCTGCTTGTGCCAACCGGTACCGTTCAGTTTGGTTACCCGATGCATAAGAAAGGAAATCTAATTTTTGCGCTGCTATTCCACTGATTTTAGCGGTAAGTTTTGTCCGGTCGTGAAGATCACTTGCGGCATAAATTAATACTCTGGATTTCAGCGCCAATGCAGCTAATGCATTTGTACGTCCTTTATCTAAAGTTTTTCCGGCTAGTAATTTTGCTGCCTCATCACAATCTTTTACAATAAAATTGACGCATTCTTCGTAAGTATTGCGTTTCACATTAAAATCATCGTTCAATGCATAAGTTTTAGTGATAATGGCCACCGAACCGTAAAAACGGAGAAGTTGCTGATAATAGTAGGCACGCAGAAAATAAGCCTCACCCAGTAACTGATCTTTGATAGACTGACTGTTTAAGCCATTAGTTCCTCCGGCAATTCTTTCGATAACAGTATTACATGCCCTAATTCTGTTGTACATTTGTTTATAACCCCAGGTATCATCTACCCAGCCCAATGTAGAAGGATTTATCGTTCCGTTGTTAACCAAATCTATCCCGCGGGTAGGGTGCGTAAATAGTGCTTCATCAGAAACTGATGCTAACATTTGCTCTGAAAAACCGCCACTACTTAAACCATTATAAATATCATTTACAAAGGCCTGGGCCAGTGCCGGATCATTCCAGACCAAATCTGCAGAGATCTTATCAGGCGGTGCCACATCCATAAATTCCTTTTTACAAGCCGTTGCAAACAAGGTGATTAAAACTAATATATATAGCGTTCTATGTTGAATTATTGCTTTCATATTTTTCTTTATTATTGATAAACAGCCGAACATCTTTAGAAAGAGGCTTTAATTCCCATGTTGATTACCCTTGCCTGAGGATAGTACTGTCCGCTGGAATTGGTTGATTCAGGATCCCATACTTTTACTTTATCCAGCGTAGCCAGGTTAAGACCGTTCACATAAACCCGAACAGCATTTAGCCCAACCTTTTCTACCACTTTATTGGGCAGCGTATAACCTACTTCTACGTTTTTTAGCCTGATGTAATTATTGCTACGTAACCAATAAGTATTGTTTAAGGCATTATTGGTATCTGTGTAATAAGTTGCTCCCCGATTTGATAAACGTGGATCTACTGAACTAGGATTATCGATGCTCCAGCGGTTTTGATAAGACCAATCTAAAAAGTTACCAATATCACCCGATTCGGTAACACCTACAATCTGCATCCCGCCTGTAGCACCTTGAATTAACATCGATAAATCAAACCCTTTGTATTGAAGATTTAAATTAAAACCACCTGTAAATGTTGGTGTTCCATTTTGATCTAAACGGATTTTATCATCAGCATTGATTTTGCCATCACCATTAATGTCTTTAAACTTCATATCGCCAGGGCGAAGATTATTGGTTAAGGCACTATAATTTACAGTATTGGCGCTAATCTCGGCCTGATCTTTAAATACGCCGTCATAATCGTATACTAGCCAGGAGTTGGTTACCTTTCCGGTAGAACGCTGCCATTCTGGGGCGCCAGGTGTTTCATCCCAAAAAACGATTTTATTTTTAGCATAACCACCATTCACACTTACGCCGAAATTTAAATCGCCTACCTGGTCGTTATAACTTAATTTGAACTCGAAACCTTTATTATTTACCTTCCCCAGATTAACAGGTGGTAATTGATCCGTTATCCCAGAACTTTCCGGAACAGAACTGCCGCGACTGATTAAAATATTTGTTCTTTTATTGTAGAAATAATCAAATTCTAAGGCCAGTTTGTTATTTAAAAATGATGCATCTAAACCAACATTCATATTATTAGCCACTTCCCATCCAAAATCCAGGTTAGGGACTTTACCTTCAGACAAAGATTTCGTGATTACATCATTAAAAATATAACTGCCAAAGTTCATTAAACTCAGGTATTGATACTCTTGTAAAGCATCTCCAAAATAAGCTTCAGCACCCATCTGACCATAAGAAGCCCTTAATTTTAAGTTATTAACAAAGCTGACATTGTTTTTGAAGAAATCTTCTTCTGATAATCGCCAGCCGACTGATACACCTGGGAAAAAGCCAAAACGCCTGTTAGTTGGAAAGATATAGGAACCATCTACACGCCAAAGAAATTCGGCCAGGTATTTCTCTTTATAGTTGTAACCCGCCCGACCGAAATAACTAAGTCGTGCACGATTAAATAAGTTATTCGGATCACCTGGATTATTCCCAAGGCTCTGTTCGCGTTCATCTCCGCCCACCAACTGTTCTATTGCTGATGAGAGAAAGTATCTTCTAAATGCTGTAAAACCATCATTCGCAACTTCCTCTCTTGTTACACCAGCCATTAAACCAATCGTATGATCTCCTATTTTTTTATCGTAGTTGATCATTCCGGTTAAATTCGTGGCCAGCTGCCCACCCGCAGTTTCCCTAAGCCTTGGGTCGGTGTACTGTGAACGGATCGTACCTGTTAAAACAGGTGTTACACCATCTGCTTCAAAAGTCTTTTTATCCCAATCGTAAAGCGTCCAGGGCAATTGCCAGTTTTTCTGCCTGCCAGAATATTTATCAATAGCTGCCGTACCCGTTACTTTTAATCCATCAACACCCGGAATCCTAACTTCTACCTTACCTGTTGATTGGAAATAATCTCTAATATCTTTATTATATCCTGTTATATCAGTTGTTGATACCACGGGATTATAACCATATTCAATATCCCTGCCTGGCAATCCGTTTGGCCATTTAGCAATCTCTGTAGGCCTTCCACGCATTAAAAAGCGAAATATATCACCAGCAGCTACCGTTGAGAAATTCCGGCTCTCTTCTCTTGCCGTAACCCCAAGCGTTGCCGTGATGTATTTACTCAGTTTCGCCTCAAGGTTAAAACGCATATCGTATTGTTTATAACCCGTAGCAGAATTTTTATAGTAACCATCCTGATTTAAATAACCCAGCGAAACCAAATATTTTACATTTTCAGAACCGCCATTTATCTGTACGTTATGCCTTTGTTGTGGAGACCATTTTTGGAAAACGGTATCAAACCAATCCGTGTTTGGATAACGTAATGGATCAGATCCATCACCTAGTTTCCGAATTTCATCTGGCTTGTATGCCGCATTAATTGTCTTGCCGGCGGTTGATTGATAGGTGCCCGTAGATTTAAAGCTATTCCATGCAGCCGACCATTCGTTAGGATTTAGATCTGAACCAAAAATATTAAGTTCATTCAGAATTTCGGCATACTGAGTGGAATTAGCCATTTTAGGAATTCGCGTAGGCTGTTGTAAGCCATAGCTAAAATCGTAAGAAAACTGAGGTTTACCGGATTTACCCAACCTGGTGGTAACAAGAATTACCCCATTGGCAGCCTGCGAACCATAAATTGCTGCAGAGGCATCTTTCAACACCGAAACACTTTCAATATCGTTTGGATTGATTCGGTCTAGTCCTCCCGCACGGTTAGGAATTCCATCAATTACAATCAGGGCATTATTATTACCTAAGGAGTTTATACCGCGAATGCGGATAGTTGATCCATCATAACCTGGCTCTCCACTCCCTTGCAGTGCTGTAACCCCAGGTAAACGACCCGCCAGTGAATTTGATAAGTTTACAGAAGAAGACTTAGCCAGTTCGGTACCTTTAACCGCGGCTACTGCTCCAGAAACCACTGCTTTCTTTTGTGTTCCGTAACCCACTACAATCACTTCGGATAAGTTTTGGTTGTTTTCTAATAAACGAACCGTAAGATTAGTTTGATTCTTTACCGCCACTTCCTGATCGGTATAGCCTACGTAGCTAAATACCAGGGTGGCATCTTCGGGTACTTTAATACTAAATTTACCTGCACCATCTGTCACGGTAGCGGCGGTTCCACCTTTCAGCTTCACACTTACCCCCGGAACTGGGCCTTTTGCATCAGTAACAGCACCCCTTACTATGATATCAGCAAAAAGGTAACGACTAAGACCAAATGATAAATTCTTGTTTAAAGGCGCTTTAGCAGCGATACTGCTAACTGGAGAAAAAATGAGACAACTGCCACAAGCGAAAAAAATGCTTGATCTGGCAAAATCCCTCAACAGATTTTTTTTCATAGTTCTACAATTTATTTGGTTAGATATTGATTGTAATACACTTTAATACTTGTGGAAAATCCACAAATTTTGATCAGCTGCACTCCTATAAAGAAGACACCTGAATTAACCAACTAAAAGATCGCTATCTTAAGATAATCTATCGAATTTCAGTATTGCAAGCTTTTATATACTCGTTGTTATATGAGCTGTAGCACAAAAACTTAAATTTTCGAGATAAAATAATTGCTTAAATAGTTTGCGTAATCAGCGTTAGTGATTGCACTTTTATATTTGGTTACACGCAATATAAGAATACTTCAGTTTAAATTAAAGGGGCAAAATGATAATTTGGAGGGGGGTTACTCGTACAAAACCGAGCTTTGCAGAATTAATAATACGAAGTAAATTATTCTTGTAACGTTTAGAAAATACGTTTGTAGTAAGATTAATAATTTTACGAACTAACCAAGAGATTGGTTTTATGAAATTTTATCGAAAGAAATTCCGCGTTCCAACTTTTGCAGGTGTGCCTTTAACATTGCATTTTCAGGCTGCAATAATTGAGGATCTTTTTCAAATAGTTCAATTACCGTATTTCTGGCTTCTGATAAAATTGCCTGGTCAGTTGCTAAATCAGCAAGTTTCAATTCGAGCACACCGCTTTGTTGAGTACCCGTAATATCACCGGGGCCACGAAGCTGCAAATCAATCTCCGAAATTTCGAATCCATTGTTAGTACGCACCATAGTTTCCAATCGCACCTTCCCTTCCCTGCTAAGTTTATTACCACTCATCAAAATGCAAAAAGATTGCTCAGCCCCTCTTCCAACACGGCCGCGTAACTGGTGTAACTGAGAAAGTCCGAAACGTTCCGCATTTTCGATCACCATTACCGACGCATTTGGAACATTTACACCTACTTCAATTACTGTGGTAGCCACCATGATCTGGCTTTTACCATCAATAAACTGCTGCATTTCAAATTGCTTATCGGCATTTGGCATTTGCCCGTGCACAATACTAATCTGATAATCGGGCCGCGGAAACTGATAACTTAATTGTTCTACTCCTGCTTCCAGATGCAACAAATCTAATTTCTCGCTTTCTTTAATTAATGGATAAACAATGTAAACCTGGCGACCTTTTGCAATCTCTTGTTTCATAAAGCCAAACATTCTGAGACGCTGTCCTTCAAAAAGATGTTTAGTTTCTATAGGCTTTCTTCCGGCAGGGAGTTCATCAATCACAGAGACATCTAAATCGCCATATAAAGTCATGGCTAGCGTACGTGGTATTGGCGTAGCCGTCATCACTAAAATATGAGGAGGAATAATATTTTTACGCCAGAGTTTGGCGCGTTGCTCCACACCGAAACGGTGTTGTTCATCAATTACGACCAGACCAAGGTTTTTAAACTTCACTTTGTCTTCAATCAGTGCATGGGTTCCAATCAGAATATCAATCTCACCACTTTCCAGCTGCTCATGTAAAATGGTCCGGTCTTTCTTTTTCGTGCTTCCGGTGAGGATGGCTACTTTAACCAAGTCATCCGTTACCAATTCGGTGATAGATGCATAGTGTTGCCTGGCCAGAATTTCCGTTGGCGCCATCATACAAGCCTGATAGCCATTATCGTTGGCCAATAACATACTCATCAAGGCTACAGCAGTTTTACCGCTTCCCACATCACCTTGCACAAGCCGGTTCATCTGCACCGCCCGCTGCGTATCTATCCGGATTTCTTTCACTACTCTTTTCTGGGCGTTAGTCAATTCGAAGGGTAGAAACTCCTTGTAAAACCGATTGACCTTCTCACCAACTTTTTCAAAACTGGCGCCTTTAAATTTCAGCTGGCGTAGTTGCTTATTGTGCAATAACTGTAATTGAATAAAAAAAAGTTCTTCAAATTTTAAGCGCCTTTCTGCTGCATTTAAATCTTGCTGGTTTTTGGGGAAATGGATATTTAATAATGCTGTTTTCTTATCCGGCAACTGGTACTTATCAATAATATACTGCGGCAAGCTCTCTGGCACCTGTTGAATTACCTGATCAAGCAAGCCGGCTATTAGCCTTTGAATACCTTTAGAATCCAAGGTAAACTTCTTTAATTTTTCTGTAGAATTGTAAACGGGCTGTAGCGTTAAATTGCCCCTGCCTTGTGGCTTGTTCTGGTACAACTCCATTTCAGGATGCGAAATACTAAATGTACCATTAAAGAGTACAGGCTTACCAAAAGCTACGTAAGCCGTTCCAACAACAATATTTTCATCTACCCATTTTAAACTTTGAAACCAAACCAACTCCATGATTCCGGTTTCATCTTTAAAAACAGCTACGATGCGTTTTGCCCGTTTGTCGCCAATTACTTTTTTATTAATTACCCGTCCAACAATCTGAATGTATTGCGAATCGGGATTGATCTGATTAATCTTAAAGTACTTTGTACGGTCGATGTAGCGAAAAGGATAGTGCGCCAGCATATCTTGAAAAGTAAACAGACCTAAGTCTTTCTTCAAAACATCTGCACGACTTGGTCCTACGCCTTTAATAAACGCTATAGGTGTATCTAAAATCGAATTGAACAAGGCAACTATTGTTTTTTATAAACTAGATTTTTTAGCAATTGTGCGTTAAAAATAACGATAGAGAAGAGCAAAAGCAAATAAGCAAAGAGCTGATGAATATCTATTTTCTCTTTAAAATAGAAAAAGGCTACTGCAAATGCTACAATTGGATTCAGATAAATCAGAATACCAAGTGCCGAAGATGGCATCCCCAGGAGCGCATAAGAATTCAAAAATAGCGGTATAATGGTAAAAACAATTGCAATTAGAAAAATATGCGACCAGAAGAAGGGATCTACAGGGAAGGCATTAGCATGCGAAACGTAAAGCGGCAAAATCATTAATCCTGAAAGGATAAGTTGAACACCCAAAAAATTAAACTTATCTACTCCCTGAATCACCTTTAATACGATAACATAAATTGCATAAAATGATGCAATCAGAACGGCCCACAACACCTCATGTAGAGAACCAGTAGCCAATAGCAGAATACTAATAAAAGCTATTAAAAGAGCCACTATCTTAGTTTTAGTTAATTGTTCTTTTAAAATGAGAAAACCACACAACGCAGTAAGCAAAGGGCAAACCATATAAGCGAAAGCAGCAGCCTTTAAACTAACGCTATTTACGGCATAAATATAGGTAAACCAATTACCGGTTATTAAAAATGCTGACAGCAGGGTTAAGAGTGATATTTGTATTTTTTTGCTCTTGGATAATGAGGCTAAAAAAGTAAAATCGTTTCTCAGTGCGGTCCGCCTGAATAGAAGAATGGTCGTCCAAACCATTACAATGGAAACAAATATTCTATAGTAAAGGATTTCTTGTGGTAGAAAGCCTTTAATGTTACGCAAGGGAATAGACATTGTTCCCCAAATGATATAAGGAACAATGCCTGCGAGAAAGTATTTGGTCTTGCTGCTTGCCAATTTATGCTATAATGGCAATTACAGAAATTTCTACGTTTACATTTTTTGGCAATACAGATACCTGAACAGTTTCACGCGCAGGAAAATCTGCTGTAAAATACTGACCATAAATTTCATTCACCTGCGCAAAAGTACCCATATCACTTAAGAAAATTGTTGACTTCACTACGTGATCGAAAGTTAAGCCAGCTTCCAATAAAACAGCTTTCAGATTGCGCATTACCTGATGCGTCTCGTCTTCAATGTTGCTGATGTTTAATTCGCCATTTTCAGGGTTGATAGCTACCTGGCCCGATACGAATAAAAAGTTACCCGCTTTTACCGCCTGGCTATAGGGTCCGATTGGCGAAGGAGCACTTGTTGTATTAATAATTTCTTTCATAAGATTTTAAGTTTTATTTAGCAAGCCACTGAATGAGCTTATAGATAATACCAGCCAGAAAAATGGTAATCGCCAGTGCATTAATAAAATGCATAATTTTTATATTGATGTTATTTGGGCGATTTGGATCTTTTTTTCTAAAGAAGTACATGCTACAAACTTAGCTAAAAAAGCATAATGCAGAAATTAAAAGGCATAAAAAAAGTCCCGATTTGCATCGGGACTTTTTTTAAACTTTATATTGAAATACTAGTTTCTAGCAGTTTCAACACGACGGTTTTGGATACGACCTTCTTCAGTATCGTTAGAAGCAATTGGATTAGCTTCACCTAAACCTTTAGTAGCAACTTGACTAGCAGTTACGCCAGAGTTTACTAAGTAAGTTTTAACAGAATTTGCTCTGTCTTTAGATAATTTCATGTTATATGCAGCAGTACCTTCGCTTGAAGCGTAACCGTTTACAGTTACTTTACCACCGTTTTCACGTAACACTGAAGATAATTTATCTAAAGTAGGATATGATTCAGTTTTTAATACAGATGAGTTGAAATCAAAAGAGATTTTTTCGAAACCTGTTACGTTAGTGTTAGTAGAATCAGCTGTGAATTTTGGAAGTGGACATCCTGATCCATCAACAGCAGTACCTGCAGGAGTTCCTGGGCATTTGTCGAATTGATCAGCAACACCATCACCATCAGTATCTTTTTTCAAATCTTCAACAGATTTTTCAACGTTAGATACACGGTTTTTCAAAGCTTCAACTTCTTGACGTAAAGTTGGATCTTTTAACTCATCGTACATAGTAGCTAATGGGTTAGACCATTCTAAACTTGGTTTTGCAGAAGAACCTAAAGAGAATTCTAAACCAGCATAACCGTAAGAGAATTTATCTTTAGTAGTACCATTTGCATAAACTCCATCCAAGTTATCAGCATCAACAAAGTTCATAGTGTAACCTAAGTTGAAGTTAACACGCTCAGAAACTTTGAATTTAACACCAGCACCAACTGGAATATAGAATCCTTTTACGTAGTCTTTAGCTTCGTGTTTGTCACCAGCAGGGCCAGTAGCATTACCTTTCCAGTCAATAACTGTACCGTTTGCTTGAGTTACTTTTGGAGCATAAGCTAAATAACCAGCACCAGCAGTTAAGAAGAAACCTACAGAATTCTCACGACGTAAGAAATCGATAGAACCTAAGTTAACAACACCACGTAAATCTACAGCATATTGTAATTGAGTTTCGAAATCACGAGCAGTTGATGTTACTGGACCAGAAGTTGCATCATTTGAACCAGAAAGTTTACCACGTACACCAGCTAACTCTAATGAGAAAGAGTGACCTAATTGTTTACGGATGTTTAAACCGTAACCTAAGTTAACATCCCATTTGTTAAAATCATTGGTACCACCAATAGCAACAACTGGTGCTAATACACCACCGTTAACACCGATTGACCAAGTTCTGTACTGTCCTCTTCCACCAAATACCTTGGTTGAAGAAGTTGTTGCAGGAGCATCCTGAGCGACAGCAAGAGAAGCAACTCCTGTTAATGCCACTAAAGAAAGCGCAACACTTTTCTTTAAAGTAGAATAATTCATAATCTTTTTTCTTTTTTAAGGGTTAAACAATTTAATTGTATAATTTTTTGTAATCGCAAAATTAAACAAATTTTTAAATTTTCAAACATTTACACAAACTCCGTTCCAAACTTCGTCCGAAAAAGGGATTTTATTACATTTGATCCTCATATAATTATTAATGCATAAGTTATGAAATATCCTCAAATTGATCAATTACTTTTCACCTTAAATAGAAAAAACTTCACCAAGCAACTAAAAGACAACTCGTTAGCTATATTTAATGCTAGTGATGAATTTCCAAGAAGTGGTGATCAGAACTTTATCTTTAAGCAAAATCCAGATTTATTTTATTTATCAGGAATCGATCAGGAACAGACAATATTACTTTTATATCCGGATTGTCCTAACCCTTTGTATAGAGAAGTCCTGTTTTTAAGACAGACAAACGACTACATTAAGGTTTGGGAAGGTTATAAATATACAAAAGAGCAAGCAAAATCTGCATCAGGCATTACCAGTATCTATTGGTTAGAAGATTTCGATAATATTCTACACAGCATTGTTCATTATGCAGATCACATTTACCTGAATACAAATGAAAATGACCGGTATGCTCATTCCGTTCCTCATCGCGATTTAAGATTTATCGAACAGATGCGATCAAAGTATCCCTTGCATCAATATGAACGCGCTGCGCCTATCATGCGTAATTTAAGAGCTGTAAAATCAGAAGTCGAAATTTCCCTCACTAAAAAAGCGTGTGCCATTACCCGCGATGCTTTTATAAGGGTGTTGAAATTTACTAAACCAGGAATAAAAGAATATGAGATTGAGGCCGAAATTATTCACGAATTTATCCGCCAGGGCGGAACCGGCCATGCTTATACACCTATTATTGCTTCCGGCCACAATGCTAATATCCTTCATTATAACGATAACAACCAAACTTGTAACGCAGGAGATGTGATTCTTTTTGATTTTGGAGCAGAATATGCCAATTATAATGCAGACATGAGCCGGTCTATTCCTGTAAGCGGAAGATTTACTTCCAGACAAAAAGACGTTTATAATGCCGTTTTACAGGTAATGAAAGAAGCGACAAAACTTTTAGTTGCGGGTACAGTATGGAATACCTACCATGAAATTGTTGGCGAAATCATGACAGAACAATTAATCAACCTAAAGTTAATATCTGCAACTGATGTTAAAAACCAACATTCGGCCTACCCTGCCTATAAAAAGTACTTCATGCATGGTACTTCTCATCACTTAGGTATTGATGTACACGATTTTGCAGGCAGGTACACGCCTTTCGCTGAAGGAAACATTTTAACCGTTGAGCCTGGAATTTATATCCCTGACGAAGGTTTGGGCATTCGCCTGGAGAACAACATCCTGATTACGGCTAATGGAAATATCGATTTAATGGCAGATATTCCACTAGAGGCAGAAGAGATTGAAGATATTATGAATAGCTAGTTCTTAATAATACTTTACAGATTCATTTGTTAGAAATAATGGCTTTACTCCTTAAACAGGATAAAGCCATTTTCGTTTCGCGAATAATCAGGTTATTAAAACTGTTTGGTTAAGGATGGGTTATTTAAAGTAATAAACTTTTTTTAACGAAATAATTTAAGATATGGAAACCAGGAATAACCACGACCTAATCCAGGCGTTATTAGAATGTGCACTCGCTTGCGAACATTGTGCCTCATCATGTTTAAAAGAAGAAGATTTACAAATGATGATTGATTGCATTAGATTAGACAGGGATTGTGCAGACATTTGCACGCAGGCAGCCCGACTTCTACAAAGAGATTCAGTAATTAGTCGCCAGTATCTATTGCTTTGCGAAGAAATCTGCAGGCTTTGTGCAAAAGAATGCGGCCAACATGATCATGAGCATTGCAGACAATGTGCAATAGCTTGCGAAAAATGTGCAGATGCATGCCATGCGAACCACGAGCCAATTAAGCAAGACTAAAAAGCATAAAAAAAGATCCTGACGCTTATCAGGATCTTTTTTTATGCTTTTTAAATGTTAATTATTGTGCTGGAAAACTAAAGTTAAAAGCACCTTGTTCCGTTACACCCGACATATAAACCATGCCGTTTCTGGTTTGAGGTAAAGCTTTTTGAACATCAGCTACGCTATTTACTGGCTGTCCATTTACTTTAGTAACAATTAATCCTTTTTCTACCCCAATATTATCGAAAGCTTTTCCGGTAGTAACCGAGGTAACTACCACACCACTATTAATTCTTAATTTCGATTTTTGGGCAGGGGTTGCCGGGGTAAAAGTTGCACCAAGTTTAGAAACTTCTGCAGATTTAGTAGCAGCAGTATTAGCTTCCGGATTTATACTCGCTTCACCTTTTAAGGTTACCGTATAATCTTTTAGTGCACCATCTCTTAATACTGTTAATTTAACTTTATCGCCTGGGTTTAAACGACCAACCTTTTCCTGTAAATCAGGTGAATCGTTAATCACTACTCCATCCACTTTCTTAATTACATCACCAGATTTTAAACCTGCCGCTTCTGCCCCACCTTTGGCTACTACATCATTCACATATAACCCACTGATTTCGTTAGTTTTAATTCCTTCAGGTTTTTCGTCTCCACTTAAAGGCACAAAGCTAACGCCAATATAACCACGCTTTACTGAACCGTATTTCATAAAATCATCTACAATTTTACGGGCTAAGTTTACCGGGATAGCGAAGCCATAACCTTGGTTGTAGCCACTTTGAGATGCGATTGCAGAATTTATTCCAACCAATTCTCCATTTGCATTTACCAATGCACCACCACTGTTGCCAGGATTAATTGCCGCATCGGTTTGAATGAATGATTCGATACTGGTATTTGCCGGACGCTCTGGTCTTTTACCTGTTCGTTGATATTCTCTATATTCTTCTTCGGTAATCTCGTTTCCTTGTTGTTCACGACCGATAATTCCGATACTACGGTTTTTTGCACTTACGATTCCAGCGGTTACGGTAGTTTGCAAGTCTAGTGGAAAACCAACAGCTAACACCCATTCTCCCACTTGTACATTATCTGAGTTACCCATTTTAACTACTGGTAAGCCAGTAGCATTTACTTTAATTAAAGCTAAATCGGTATTTGGATCGCGACCAATTACTTTGGCTTCTACTTTACGTCGATCTGTTAATACTACTTCTACTTTTTCTGCATTTTCAACTACGTGATTATTGGTTACGATATAGCCATCCTGACTGATAATTACTCCAGATCCTGATGCTGCTCTTGGCTGACGTTGCATTTGGCGGCCGCCACCACCAAAGAAATCTTCCATCATATCGAAAGGAGAAGAACTTCCCTGGCTTCTACCTGATGCCGAATAGGTTGTTTTAATGTGAACCACGCCTGGTGCAACTGCCGCTGCTGCCTGCGTAAAATCTGTTGCGCCAGCCGATGTAACTTTAAGTGGATTATTTGCGAAATACAAATTCTGTTTTTCAGAAATTGTGGTTCCAGTTTGGTTACGCTCAAATAGTTTATAACCTCCAATTGCTGCTGCCCCACCTATAAAAGCAGCTAACACGGTAATTCCTAGTATTTTTTTCATGTGTTTATATATTGTTTTTTAATGGTCATGAAGCTATTAAAAGCCATTTTCTATTTTTCTAGTACAGCAGGCTTTTAATGGTTTCATGTGTTTATATATTGTTTTTTAATGGTCATGAAGCTATTAAATGCGACTATCGAATTTATTAAACGCCTTTAACGGTTTCAAATTTTTGTGTATTGTTTTTAATCCCCCTCAATTAATTACAAGTTCTTTTGCCGGCAAATTGTTTGATTCACTTGTAATGCGTCAGGTTCTTAAATTTGTAAAATTCGGCAGGAGCTTTTTATTTACTTTGTTTAAGCAGATTGCTCCAGCAGTTTCTTATCTGCTTAAATTTTCTTTCGTAAGTTTATTCAAATTTAATACCATATCAACGATATTTGCATAACTAAAGCATCTACGTCCGTGTTAAAAAATGTTAAATGAAGGAACACTAAAATGCTTAACATCTATTGTGATTTAAAGATTGCATAAAAAAATGAAGATTCAATGAAAACCAAATTCTATAAATACCAGGGCGCAGGAAATGATTTTATCTTAATAGACCACACTCATTCCATACTAGAAAATACTGATAAACAACATATTGAGCATCTTTGTCATAGGAGATTTGGCGTTGGTGCTGATGGATTAATGTTCGTGACCAAACATAAAGATTATGATTTCGAAATGCATTATTTTAATGCAGATGGCAAACTAGGCAGCATGTGCGGTAACGGTGGCAGATGTATCGTTGCATTTGCCAAACAACTTGGTATTATCGATAGAGAAACGAACTTTTTGGCAGTTGACGGACCGCATTATGCCAGAATTTCTGAAAATGGCGAATGGGTTGACCTTCAAATGATTGATGTAAGCAGTATTGATCGTGATGAGGAAGCCTACGTTTTAAATACAGGTTCGCCACATTACGTTGCCATACAAAATAACCTAAAAGATTTTGACGTATTTAATGAAGGCAAAAACATTCGCTATAATCAGACTTACAGTGCAAAAGGTATTAATGTAAATTTTGTAGAAGACAGAGGCGACCACCTTTTTGTACGCACGTATGAACGTGGTGTTGAAGATGAAACTTATGCCTGCGGCACGGGAGTAACTGCTGTGGCCATGGCAATGGCTAAACACAAAAACCAAAACGGACACATCAAAACAGATATTAAAGTTTTGGGCGGCGATATTAAAATTGAATTTGATTATGATGGATTAAATTTCACGAATGTATTTTTGTGCGGCCCCGCTAAATTAGTTTTCGAAGGTGAGGTAGATTAATCACAATTCATACTTTAATTCAAAGCTACTTCTAACCCTAAACATGAAGTGTGTAAATCATACACTAACGAAATAACTATTCGACCGAATTCGGCTACAATTCTTTGATCAAAATTTAATATTTGCTACATTTTAACACCAATTAACAATCTGTCTCAAGATCATTACACATAAAAAATACAATTATTTATTTCCCAAACCCCTCACAAATAAGCCGTTAATATCATTCCAATTCATTTTTAATATGAAAATAAATCAATCGATTGATTAAATGACAGAATTTGGACAGATTTATTTTTTTTTAGGCCCTATTTTTGGGCAGAAATCGAGAACTCAAAATCCTTTTGTGAAGACGATTTCAACCCGGAATTAATTTAAAACACACACGAATACTCCATGAGAAAAGTAACAACTCTCTTTGTTAGCATGAGCATTGGAATGCTTCTGGCATCCTGCGGAAATAACGACGATGCAAAAAAAGCGGCAGCAGCAGCGGCAGCTGGCCCACAAGCTTACCCGGTTTTTACCGTTAAATCGCAAACAACAGAATTAAATTCAGATTATCCTGCCACTATGGAGGGAATTCAAAATATTGATATCCGCCCTAAGGTTGATGGTTTTATTGAACGGATATTGGTTGATGAAGGTGCTTTGGTAAAGAAAGGTCAGTTACTTTTCACCATTATGGCACCCCAATATGAGCAGGAGGTTAGAACAGCTAAAGCCGCAATAAGTAGTGCAGAGGCTGATGTTAACTCAGCTCAACTTCAAGTCAACAAAACTAAACCCTTGGTTGAAAAAGACATTATTAGTAAATATGATTTAGATGCTGCCCAACTTACCTTACAAAGCAGGAAAGCAGCTTTAGCACAGGCAAGAGCAACACTGGCAAACGCTCAGGTAAATTTAGGTTACACTTCTATCACTAGTCCGGTAAATGGCGTGGTGGGTTCTATCCCCTTCAGACATGGAAGTTTGGTAAGCAGTTCTAGCACAGAGCCCTTAACAACTATAGCTAATACTTCTAAAGTTTATGCTTACTTTTCTCTAAATGAAAAACAGCTTTTAGATTTCTCTAAAACTTATAAAGGCAATACTTTGGCAAAGCAAATGGCTAACATTCCTGCTGTTAGTTTGGTATTGGCCGACGGAACTGTTTATGCCCAGAATGGAAAAATTGAATCAATTAACAGTCAGATTAACACCAATACCGGATCTGCAAGCCTAAGAGCAACTTTCCCCAATCCTATTTCTTTGTTAAAATCCGGCGGAAGTGCATCCGTAAGAATTCCACAAAAAGTTGAAAATGCCATTCTAGTTCCGCAAAAATCTACTATTGATTTGCAGGGTAAGAAATTTGTTTATGTTTTGGGTGATTCAGCTAAAATTGTAAGCACTGAAATTCAGGTAATGGATTTAGCAAAGGATAAATTTTATGTGGTAACTAAAGGATTAAAAGCAGGCGATAAAATTGTTCTGGAAGGTTTCCAATCTTTAAAAGATGGTGTTAAAATTAAACCAGAAGAGCAAAGTGCTGATTCAGTTTATGCAGAGATCAAACAATAATAATATAATCAGTGCAATCACACTTATTTCCAGTGTAATCAATATTAATTATGTTTAAAAAATTTATAGAAAGACCGGTTTTATCAACGGTAATATCCATTATCATCGTTATTCTCGGTGTTTTAGGTTTAGCCACTTTGCCGGTTTCACAATACCCAGAAATTGCGCCACCAACAGTGCAGGTTTCCACTTCATACCAGGGTGCAAATGCTGATGTGGTAATGAATAGCGTAGTTGTTCCGCTAGAAGAACAAATAAATGGTGTAGAAGATATGACTTACATGACTTCGACTGCTAGTAATGATGGAACAGCAACCATAACAATCAACTTTAAATTAGGAACCAATCCAGATTTAGCTGCGGTAAACGTTCAAAACAGGGTTGCCCGTGCAACCAGTTTATTGCCTGCAGAGGTAACCAGATCAGGAGTAATCACTGCTAAAAGACAAGCCAGTAACGTATTAATCTTTGGTCTTTATAGTGATGATCCATCTTATGATCAGAAGTTTTTACAGAATTATGCCAATATTAACATCATTCCACAAATTAAACGTATTAATGGTGTAGGTGATGCAAGTGCTTTCGGAACATTGGATTATACCATGCGTATATGGTTGAAACCAGATGTAATGGCAACTTATGGTCTTGTTCCAAGTGATGTAAATACAGCACTAGCAGATCAGAATGTGGAGGCTGCTCCAGGCCAATTTGGAGAGCAAGGTGATCAGGCCTTTCAATATACCTTGAAATATACCGGAAGATTAAAAGACGAAGCACAATTTTCCAATATCATTATCAAAACTGCTGATAACGGACAGATACTTCGGTTAAAAGATATCGCAAGAATTGAATTAGGTGCACAGAGTTACGCAAGTGCGGTAAGTTTTAATGGTAAACCAGCATTGGGTATCGCCATTAACCAAACTGCAGGATCTAATGCGAAGGAAGTTATTGAAAACTCTATTAAAACACTGGATGAAGCGCAAAAAACTTTTCCAAAAGGGATTCATTATTCCACTTTGGTAAACGTTAATGACTTCCTTGATGCATCGATAGAAAAGGTAATTCATACTTTGATCGAAGCTTTTATTCTGGTATTCTTGGTAGTATTCATTTTCTTACAAGATTTCCGTTCTACGCTGATTCCTGCAATTAGTGTTCCGGTGGCAATTATCGGTACCTTCTTTTTCTTAAGTCTGTTTGGTTTTACCATCAACTTGTTAACCTTATTTGCACTTGTACTTGCTATTGGTATTGTGGTGGATGATGCAATCGTAGTGGTAGAGGCTGTACATGCGAAACTGGACGAAGGTTATACCGATGCCAAAAAAGCTACAGTAGATGCAATGGACGATATTAGCGGCGCGATTATCTCGATCACACTGGTAATGGCTGCTGTATTTATCCCGGTAAGTTTTATCCAGGGATCTTCGGGTGTATTTTACAAACAGTTTGGTTTAACACTTGCGATCTCGATTATCTTATCAGCGATTAACGCATTAACATTAAGTCCGGCTTTGTGTGCTATATTTTTAAAACCACATGCTGATGATCATGGAAAAAAGAAAAATTTCTTAGAGCGTTTTTATGCTGCATTTAATACTTCTTTTGATGCGGTAACGAATAAATATAAAAAATCAGTTAGTTTCCTATCTCATAAAAAATGGATCGTTGGTTTAGGAATTTTGTTTTTCACAGGTCTTCTTGTTTGGACGATGAATACCACACCAAAAGGTTTCGTACCGAATGAGGATTTAGGAACCATCATGTCTGATATTTCTCTTCCTGCAGGTACATCACAAGAAGAAACAAATGTTATCATTGCCAAAATAGACAGTGTTGCTCACGGCATTCCAGAGATAAAAAATACCTTAAGAGTTGTTGGCCGAAGTTTAATTAGTGGTTCGGGGAGTTCTTACGGGATGGTAATTTCCAGATTAACACCATGGGATGAACGTAAAGGCCGCGATGTAAAAGTTATCATTGGCGAACTATTTGCCAAAACAGCAAATATTAAAGGCGCTAAAATTATTTTCTTTGCTCCGCCAACCATTCAGGGTTTCGGAACAAGTGGTGGTTTTGAATTCCAGTTACAAGATAAAACTGGTGGCGACATTAAAAAATTCAATGATATTGGCACTGGCTTTCTAGCAGCATTGAGTAAGAGACCAGAAATTCAATATGCTTCAACATCCTTCAACCCTAATTTCCCGCAATATCAAATTGATGTAAATGTGGCAAAGGTAAAACAGGCTGGCTTAACCGTTGCTGATGTTTTAGGTGTAATGCAAGGTTATTACGGTGGTGTTTATGCTTCCAACTTTAACAAGTTTGGTAAACAATTCAGGGTAATGTATCAGGCTGATGCCCAATATCGCGCAAATGAACAAACTTTAACCCAAATTTTCGTCCGTAACGGGAGCGGACAAATGGCGCCAGTTTCTGAGTTTATCACTTTAACTAAGGTATATGGTCCACAAGCCATTTCACGTTTTAACCTGTTTACTTCAATTTCAGTAACAGGTAATCCGAATCCTGGTTTTAGTTCTGGTGATGCCTTAAAAGCCGTACAAGAGGTTGCAGCAGAAACTTTACCAGCTGGTTATGGTTACGAATTCTCTGGTTTATCAAGAGAAGAAATAAGTGGAGGAAGTCAAACAGTGTTTATCTTCTTACTTTGTATCATCTTTGTTTATTTCTTGTTAGCTGCTCAATACGAAAGTTATATTTTACCATTGGCAGTGTTAATATCATTACCTATCGGTTTAGCTGGCGTATTTGTTTTCGATAAAATATTTGGTGTAGATAATAACATTTATACGCAAATTACACTTATCATGCTCGTTGGTCTCTTAGCCAAGAACGCTATTCTGATTGTTGAGTATGCAGTTGATAGAAGGCGAAAAGGAATGAGTATTGTTAATGCTGCAATTGACGGGGCTACAGCTCGTTTGCGTCCGATTTTAATGACATCTTTTGCGTTTATTTTAGGTTTATTGCCTTTAATGTTATCATCTGGTGTTGGAGCTGCAGGTAATACCTCAATTGGTACCGGTGCAGTAGGTGGTATGTTAATCGGAACATTGTTTGGTGTTTTTGTAATCCCTGCCTTGTTCATCGTTTTTCAAAGTTTACAGGAGAGAATCAGTGGTAAATCTCCTTTCGAAGAGGGAATTGAAAAAGAGCAAACACCAGAAGAATATGAATTGGCAATCAGTCAGAAGAAACATTAATTTTTTAAGAAAATATGAAACTCAGATATAAGTATTCCATTTTAATCGGCTTTACCATATTAACCTTAAGCGCTTGTGTGACTAAAAAATACGAACGCCCGCAGGTTAAAAGTGAAGGGTTATACCGGGATAAAAACACAACAGATACAACTACCATGGCAGATTTGCCATGGAAAACTTTATTCTCTGATACCACTTTGCAGTCGTTAATTCAGCAAGGAATAAATCAAAATTTAGATTTAAAACAAGCGATTGAACGGATTAAAATTTCTGAGGCGACTTTAAGACAAAGCCGTGCAGCGTTTTTACCAAGCTTACAGGCAGACGTTTCGGTTACAGATGCCAAACAAGCTGCGGCTGCATTAAACTTTCCGGCGGGAATTAACATTAACTTAGAAACCCAAACTTATAGGGCGCAATTAAGTACGGCATGGGAAGCAGATATTTGGGGAAAATTAAGCAGCGCAAAGCGATCTGCATTTGCCACTTTATTACAAAGCGATGCCGCTAAACGTGCAGTTCAAACCCAATTAATTGCCACCATTGCTAATAGTTACTACACCTTACTGGCTTTGGATAAACAGCTTGCTATTACCGAACAGACGATCAAAATCAGAAGGCAGGATGTAGAAACCATGAAAGCGCTGAAGGAAGGAGCTGTGGTTAATGGAGCTGCTGTAGTTCAGAGTGAGGCAAATTTATACGCCGCTGAAGTAACACTTCCTGATTTGAAAAGAAGTATTAAAGAAGCAGAAAATGCATTAAACATTGCATTGGCACAAGCACCGGGAACAGTTAACCGTACTACTTTAGATCAGCAAGTGGCATTTTCAAATTTACAAACAGGCGTTTCTGCTCAGTTATTACAAAACCGTCCGGATGTTATTGCAGCTGAATTTGGTTTCCGTGCAGCATTTGAAAACACCAATGTGGCTAAAACATATTTCTATCCTGCTTTAACTTTAACTGCCGCTGGCGGTTTAACCAGTTTGCAACTCAATAACTTTTTCGACAATTCAATTTTTTATAATTTAGTTGGTGGATTAACACAACCAATTTTTGCTAAAGGAGCGAACAAAGCTCGCTTAACTACGGCTCAGGCTAATCAACAAATTGCATTTTATACTTTCCAGCAAACGCTTTTAACGGGCGGACAAGAAGTATCGAACGCTTTATATGCCTACCAAACTGCAGAAGAAAAGGAAGCAACCAGAGCAAAACAAATCGCATCGTTAACCAAAGCTGTAGATTTTACTAAAGAATTATTACGCTATAGCTCAGCAACAAATTATACTGATGTGTTAACTTCAGAACAAAGTTTATTAACTGCTCAATTGAATGGGATTAATGATAGATTACAAAAGCTACAATCGGTTGTTAATTTATACCGTGCTTTAGGCGGTGGCTGGAAATAATCCATTTCCTTGACTAAACAAAAAAAGCATCATGAAAATCCATGATGCTTTTTTTGTTTAATGCACATTTTATTACTTGTACATGCCCTTGTTATCAATAAAGCTGATCACTTTATCTGGAAGGAAAAACTGTACATTTTTATTTTCTTTTATAGATTTACGAATAAAGGTGGATGAAATCTCCATTAGCGGGGTGTCGGTAAAAATGATAGATGGATGATCCTTCCATTCACTTACCTCAGCGCCTGGCCGCGGATAAACATAAATCTGATAGTCTTTCAACAGCACTTCATAATTTTTCCACTTTTTAAAAGAAACAAGGTTATCAGCCCCCATTATCAATACAAATTGCTTAGAGGGAAATTTTTCGTGCAGATGAGTTAAAGTATCTATAGTGTAAGACGGTTTGGGTAAAGTAAATTCAATATCACTAACACGTATGTGCTCTGTATTTTCGGTAGCCAGGTTAGCCATTTCCAATCGATCATACATATTGGCTAGTCCACTTTTCTCCTTTAAAGGATTATGAGGAGAAACCACCAGCCACACCTCATCAAGTTCGGTATGATTGGCCATATAATTGGCTATCACTAAATGTCCGGTATGGATTGGGTTGTAAGAACCGAAGAAAAGACCAGTTTTCATAGATTTACCAGAAAATATTGACTCCATATAGTTTGAAGTTTTGATCTTTCGTTAATATTGTTAGTTCCTCAGAAATGCCCTGAGCAATTATAATTCTATCGAATGGATCCCGATGATGAAATTCTAACTTGTTCAACGTTAAAATATTTTCAAATGTTATTGGTAAAATCTCAATTTGATTTTCTTCTAAAAATTCTACTATTTTATCAAAGCTTGAAACAATTGAAAGTTTGTTAAGCTTGGCTTTAATGGCTATTTCCCAAATACTTGCAATGCTTATAAAGCATTGGTTATCTAGGTTTCTGATTTTGTCAATTACTTTATCCGGCAAAGACGTATCGCCATTGATAAACCAAATGAAAGTATGAGTATCTAAAAGAAATGGCATTCTACATGTATTCTTTGAAATCCTCTAAAGGCTCATCAAAATCATCGGCCATTTTAAAAAAACCTTTAGCGTAGCCAAATTGTCTTTCTTTATTTTTTTTTTCTACAGTAGACTTTTTCTTTAAAGAGGCAATAAATTCAGAAACCTGCTTCTTCATTTCTAAAGGCAAGGATGATATCTGACTATATAATTGGAAATCACTCATCATATAAAGATAACGATTTTGTCCATTCTAAAAAACTTACTTTTCCAAAAATTCTTGAACCAATCGCTCTGCTTCTGCACAGGCCGTGGCTAAATCAAAGTTTTTTAAGATTACATCAAATTTATCAGCATAAAGCAACTCTTTCTCGGCTTTGATAAAACGTTCCTGAAGTTTTTCCTGACTATCTGTTCCTCTACCACTTAAGCGTTCCTTTAAAACCTCTAAAGATGGTGGCTGAACAAAAATAGCCAAAGCATCTTCTTCATATTTCCTTTTTAAACGAATTCCGCCCTCTACATCAATATCAAAAATAACGTGCTGGTTATTTTCCCAAATGCGTTCAATTTCCGAACGCAAAGTGCCATAAAAAGTTCCGTTATATACTTCTTCAAATTCTACGAATTCCTGATGTGCAACTTTATGTAAAAATTCTTCTTTGGTAATGAAATAATAATCATTTTCATGGGTTTCATCGCCCCTTGATTCCCTCGTTGTAGCTGAAATTGAAAAACTCAATTGCGGAAATTTCTTCAACAGATGATGTACAATTGTTGTTTTACCTGCTCCCGATGGCGCTGAAAATATGATTAATTTACCTTGTTTCATTTTGTTAAGCTTAAAGACTAAAACAAAAAGCCCAAAGCTCTAATCTTTGGAACTTTTTGCTTTGAGCTTTTTATAGTACGTTCAGTAATTGTTCTTTAATTTTTTCTAATTCTTCTTTCATGCCTACTACAAACTGCTGCATTTGCGCATCGTTTGCCTTAGCACCCATAGTATTGATCTCCCGACCAATTTCCTGAGAAATGAAACCTAATTTCTTGCCATTAGCTTCTTTGCTGGCCAGGGTTTGGAGAAAATAATCACAGTGACTTTTCAATCTCGTTTTTTCCTCTGTGATGTCTATTTTATCAATATAATAGATCAGTTCCTGTTCAAAACGGTTTTGATCGATATTTACCTTGCCTACAGCATCGTCTAAAAACTGTGCAAATTTATCTCTAATGGCAGTAATTCTTCTAGGCTCTAATTCTTCAACAGATTTAAAATAACCTAAAATATTAGTAATTCTGAGCTCTAGATCTGCTTTCAAAACAGCACCTTCATCAGCCCTGAAATTATTGAAATTGCCTAAAGCCGAAGTGAATAGTTGATATAAATGGTTCCATTCATCTTCACTTACACTCTCTTCTTTGTAAGAAATTACATCAGGAAAAGTTAAAGCGGTTTGCAAAAGGTTAGTACTGTTTGCGCCTAATTCCGTGTTAACAGCAATTAATTGATTGTAGTAATGACTTAATAAAGCTGCATTTATAGTGGCACCTGTAACCTCGCCATTGGCGCGTTCTATATTAATGCTTAAACTTACTTTTCCGCGTTCGATGTCTTTACTACATACATTACGCAGAATCAATTCTTTATCAGAAAAAGCTTTTGGATATTTTAAGTTTAGCTCAAGGAATTTGCTATTGAGCGATTTGATTTCGACACTATATTTTGCATTAGCATAATCGGCTGTTGCTAAGCCGTATCCTGTCATGGATTTTATCATGCGCAAAGATAGAAAAATTACTTTAGAGTTTGCAGATGCACTTTTAGGTTTAAGATTTATTAAAAATAGTCTCCAATAAAAAATACACCTACACCTTAACGTTATTTAACAACTGGAAAGATGAACAATTATTAATTTTACCTAAAATGCCTTCAAAAGATGAAAACACAGTTAGCGGTCTTATCTATCTTGTTTTTTCTGCTTACGATTGGAAAAAGCAGCGCACAGAATATTGCCGCAAAGGGTGTTATTTTAGAAAAAGGAACATCGATCCGCATCGCACTGGCCTTGGTAACCGATACCAATAATCATGTTACCGTTGGCAGCAATGATATGGGGTTTTTCCAGATAAAGGCGAAAGTTGGTGATACTTTATGGTTTTTTAAACGGCATTTTCAAGATCAATTTGCTGTTGTCTCCAGCGAAAGAGATATGGTGATTAACCTGATCAGAGCCGACATGATTTTAGAAGACGTAATAATTAAGGCCGAAAACAAACAAGAAAACTTATTAGCTGTTAGACTAGAACACCGTAAGAAAACTTACTTTTACGGCAAGAAGAGAAATCCACTTCATTATTTCCGTTATCCAATTGCAGGAATAATGGAGCTTTTTGGATCAGAAAGAAGAAATGCAAAACGTTTTGATCGGCATTTAGATGAAGAAGAGCAGGAGGTGGAGGTAGACAGGCTCTTTAATCTAAGTCTGGTTAAGGCACATACCAACCTAACGGGAAAAGCGTTAGAGAAATTTATGGTGGACTTTAGGCCAAAACATGAGCAAATAAAAAATTGGAATACCTATGATGCAGCTGGTTATATTAGAAAATCGGCTACTTTTTACCTTGATACCTTAAAACGTGAATAATATAAATTTAATAAAGTCTTTGAAATTACCACTACTACTCCTTTTGTTCTTATTTACCGGGAACCTGGTTAAAGCGCAAGAGTTGATTATAAAAGGAGTAGTTTTTGAAAAAGGGACTAATTTAAGAGTAGCACTTGCCGAAATTACTAACCAGCGAACACAACTCGGTGTTGGCAGCAATGATCTGGGCTTCTTTCAAATAAGAGCCAATGTGGGTGATACCCTTCTAATTACGAAGAGAAATCTTAATGATCAGCAAATTGTAGTAAAAGGAAGCCAGGACATTCTGATTTACTTAGTCAGAAATAGCACCATGCTTGATGAAGTAACCATTGTTGGTAGTACAAAAAAACAAGATTTAGAAGATCTTAAACGAGATTTTAAAAATAAAGGTGTTTATAATGGCGGTAAATCTTCCGTTTTATCTTCGATTTTTAACCCACTGAATGGATTGTATAATTTAGTAGGAAAGGATCCGAAAAATGCCCGTCGATTTAACCGTTATGCAGATAATGAATTAAAGCAGACACAAATTGATCAATACTTTAATGGCACCATTATTCAGAAGAATACTGATTTAAGGGGAAAAGATCTGGAAACCTTCATGCTAAATTACCGCCCTGATTTTGAAAAAGCACAACACTGGAATGTTTATGATTACATCAAATACATTAAAGAATCTGCAAAAAAGTTCGAAGAGACACCTATAAAGGCAAATGATTTAAATCCAATTAAATAGATAAAGCTTCACAGGCTTTCTCGGCGGCTAGCTTCTCAGCGTTTTTCTTATTATAATCTCTGCCTGTACCGAACTTCTCCCCTTCAACCAATGCGCTAATGGTAAAAAGCTTAGCACTTTCACCTTCGCCATTCTGAACCAGTTCGAACATCACATCCTTGCCATGGCGCTGACACCATTCGATGAGTTTACTTTTAAAATTGGTTTCGGTAAGCTCTAAAGTATGAATATCAATATGCGGCTTAACAATCCTCCGTAGTAAGAATTCTTTCGTAAAGTTATAACCCTTATCAATATAAATGGCTCCGATAATGGCTTCAAAAGCATCACCTAACATAGAGTTATGTTTAGTTTGAATACTTACAGACCTTTGATCGAATTGAATCATCTTATCAAAACCAATCTTTTTAGCCAACTGGTTAAGATTTGCACGATTTACAATTTTGGAGCGCATTTCGGTTAGAAAACCTTCTTCCTTGTAAGGATAATGTTTAAAAAGCAATTCTGCAATTACTGAACCCAATACCGCATCACCGAGAAATTCCAGACGTTCGTTGCTGCTTCTGCTTCCATTTTTAAGAACTTTTGCTACAGAACGATGCCTGAACGCCATTTTATAAAGCGTTACATTGCCCGGCACAAAGCCTAAAATATTTCTCAGCTTTTTAACAAACTCCTTTTCGGGAGAAAGATAAAGTTTATATAATTTAAATATCGGCATTAAACAAATAACACAATTAACGGCAAATGAGCATATTGAACTAAGTTATCTATTTTTAGTTAGCATACAAAATTATATAGCAACGCTGCTTTAATTAATCTTCGTATTTTTTGAAAATAACGGAAGCATTGTGACCACCAAAACCAAAAGTATTACTTAATGCCGCTCTAACTTCACGTTTTTGAGCTTTATTGAAAGTAAAATTTAATTTCGGATCAAAAGCAGGATCATCTGTAAAGTGATTAATTGTTGGAGGAACAATATCATTTTTCACAGCAAGAATTGCAGCAATAGCTTCTATAGCACCCGCAGCACCTAAAAGATGGCCTGTCATTGATTTGGTGGAACTAATATTTAAGCGATAAGCATCTTCACCAAATAAGGTTCCGATGGCTTTGGTTTCACTAATATCACCAAGTGGTGTAGAAGTACCATGAACATTGATATAATCTATATCCGCGGTTGTCATTCCTGCATCTTTCAGTGCATTGGTCATTACCATCCTGGCACCTAAACCTTCGGGATGTGGCGCCGTGATGTGATTAGCATCAGCACTCATTCCTCCACCTACAAGTTCTGCATAAATTTTTGCACCTCTTGCTTTGGCATGTTCCAGTTCTTCCAAAATAATTGTACCTGCACCCTCTCCTGCAACAAATCCATCACGGTCTTTATCGAACGGACGGGAAGCTGTAGCCGGATCATCATTACGTGTAGATAATGCATGCATGGCATTAAAACCACCCATTCCTGCTTCATTGATAATGGCTTCAGAACCACCACTGATAATTACATCAGCCATACCCAAACGGATATAGTTAAATGCATCAATCATTGCATTGGTTGAAGAAGCACATGCTGAAACAGTTGCAAAATTTGGCCCACGTAAGCCATATTTGATAGAGATATGCCCTGGAGCAATATCAATAATCATCTTAGGAATAAAAAATGGATTGTATCTTGGCGTACCATCTCCCTTGGCGAAATTTGATATTTCATCAAGAAAAGTTTTCAATCCACCTATGCCAGCACCCCAGATTACGCCGATTCTGTTGGTATCTAATTTTTCAAAATCAAAACCACCGTCCTTCACTGCCTCATCTGTAGCTACTAAAGCATATTGTACAAACGGATCAAGTTTGCGGGCTTCCTTTTTCTCCAAAAAATCTTCAGGATTAAAGTTTTTCACCTCACATGCGAATTTAGTTTTGAACTTTTCAGTATCAAAACCTTTAATAGGAGCAGCGCCACTCACCCCGTTAGTCAATCCTTCCCAAAACTCGGGAACATTATTGCCTATAGGAGTGAGCGCACCCAACCCTGTTACTACTACTCTTTTTAATTCCATTTATACTGAAAAAGCGTAATTCTATTTAACGTTTTTTTCCAAATAAGCAATTGCTTGACCAACTGTACCGATGGTTTCAGCCTGATCATCAGGAATAGCTACATTAAATTCTTTTTCAAATTCCATAATCAATTCTACGGTATCTAAAGAATCTGCACCCAAATCGTTGGTGAATGAAGCCTCTGGCGTAACTTCGCTTTCGTCAACACCTAGTTTTTCTACGATAATAGCCTTAACTCTTGAAGCAATATCAGACATAATTTTATAATTTAATGGTTAAATAATTCTGTGCAAAGAAAAATAAATTCTTACAATTTTCAAATGTTTTTATTTCACTGCCGTAATTTGGCTCTGAAATAACAAGCGAATATAGAATTAGTTTTTTAATTTCGTTCTGTAAATAATTTATTTCGATTTGAACAGAACTTACCTGAAATTAACCTTAGACCTTGATTTTATACTCATTGCGATTACAGCACCCCTGAAAGACTACGTACTATGCCACAAAATTAATACGCGTTTGAATACTCAATTTGAAAAAATTGAGGACCATGAAATATTTTTTAACGTCGATGAACCAGCCTGGTCTTTCTCTAAATATTACTTTTTTGTTGAGCAAGGCGAGATAGAATACTATCTAATCAGCAACAGAAGCAGCGACGGACTGCTCGTTCCGGAGATGGGAAATGTTGATTTTTTTATCATCATAAAAGAATTTATTGATCAGGAAGATTTGAATTATTTAATAAACGGACTTAACAAACTGCCTGATATTCAGGTGGCTGCAAAAATAGACCCAACCAAACTCAAGAGTAAAGAGAATTTGGTAATATAAAAATTATATACTTGGTGTATTAAATACACTATATTTGATGGTTATAAACGACGAAACAAAAAACAAAATATATAAAACTTAATGCAGTTTAATTATTTTTGATAATAATTAGCGCTACAATTAACTGCATTGTTAAAATCAATTAATTAAATGAAACCTTTTCATTCGAGAACTAAAATTGTTGCCACCCTTGGGCCTGCATCAGCAAAACCAGATGTATTATATAGTATGTTTAACGCTGGTTTGGATGTTTGCCGTCTAAATTTTTCACATGGATCGCAAGCAGATCACCAGGCGGTACTAGATACTATCAAAGATCTAAACAAAAAATATGACTATAATGTTGGTATCCTTGCCGATTTACAAGGTCCAAAAATTCGTATTGGTTTAGTAAAAGAAGGTGGTATTAATCTTATTAACGGTAAAACTACTGTTATTACTACTAACGAATGTATTGGCAATGAGGAGCGTATTTACATTACTTACCAAAGTTTTCCTCAGGATGTACAGGCTGGCGAAATTATCCTTTTGGATGATGGCAAGCTGCAAATGAAAGTTATTTCTACCAATTTAAAAGATGAAGTAGTTTGCGAAATTGTTCATGGAGGTATTTTAACTTCAAGAAAAGGCGTAAACCTTCCTAATACAAAAGTTTCCATTCCATCATTAACTCCAGAAGATCGGGAGAATTTAGAATTTGTTCTGGAAAACGATGTGGAGTGGATTGGTTTATCATTTGTTCGTAAAGCAGATGATATTATCGAGCTTAAAAAAATCATTGCTGAACGTGGTAAAACAGCCCGTGTAATTGCTAAAATTGAGAAACCAGAAGCGATTGCCAATATCGACGAAATTATTGCTGTTTCTGATGGTATTATGGTTGCACGTGGTGATTTAGGTGTGGAATGTCCGATGGAAGAAGTTCCATTATTACAGAAAATGATTGTTGCTAAATGTAGAGCGGCTTCTAAACCTGTAATTGTGGCTACACAGATGTTAGAAAGCATGATCACTACTCCTCGCCCTACGCGTGCGGAAGTAAATGATGTGGCTAACTCGGTTTTGGATGGTGCTGATGCGGTGATGTTAAGTGGGGAAACTTCGGTTGGAGAATTTCCATTAATCGTAATCGAAACGATGCAGAAAATTATTCAAAACATCGAACAAAACAATTATCCTTTTAATCCGGATAAGTTTTTAAAACCAAAATCTCCATCTTTCTTAAGTGACGCGATTTGCGATTCAGCTTGTTTCTTAGCTAAACAAACTAATGCTGTTGGAATTGTATCAATGACTTTAAGCGGTTACACTGCATTTGAAATTTCAAGCCACAGACCAGAAGCATTAACATTCATTTTTACTAGTAACAGATCTTTGTTAAACGCAGTAAGCTTACTTTGGGGTGTTAGGGGTTTCTACTACGATAAGTGGGAAAGTACAGACAATACCATCATTGAGGTTAATGAATTCTTAAAAAGCAAGAAACTGGTTAAACAAGGTGATATTATTATTAATACTGCCGCAATTCCAATTGATGCAAAGGGCAAAACGAACATGTTAAAAATCACTGTGATTGATTAATTGATCACCAATAAATATAGATTAAACGCCTTGTTTTGCAAGGCGTTTTTTTTGCCTCTGATTTTAAGGTTTATTTTAGCTTATAAAGTTTAAGGCCCATGCAGATGAGCTTTTCATTTAATAAGCTAAAATAATAGTGATTTTGATTCTTAAAATATTGATGTAAATGTCAATAAAAACTATATTTTTGCAATCCACTACAGGAGAGGTGTCAGAGTGGTCGATCGAGCACGCTTGGAAAGCGTGTGTACTGCAAGGTACCGCGGGTTCGAATCCCGCCCTCTCCGCATTACACAGTCAGTTTTTTATCTGGCAAATCGTTGTTTAGAAATTATATACAATAGCAATCAATGAGTTATGAAAATATGACTAAAAAAATGGTTTGTTATGCGAATAAACGAGATTTAGTTTCTATGTTTGCATCCTCGAAAGAGAATAAATTCTAAATAAAACAGCAAAAACGGAGTGGTAGTTCAGCTGGTTAGAATGCCTGCCTGTCACGCAGGAGGTCGCGGGTTCGAGTCCCGTCCATTCCGCAGAAACACAAAAAGTAACCATCTAAATGCTTGATATTTAGATGGTTACTTTTTTTTTTAAAATCCTGTACTTTTCAATTTCTATTCAAAGGATTATTTTGTAATTTTTTTAAAATCAACTACTTACATATTGATCGGGTTTCGAGTCCCGTTCATTATTCTAATTTACTTTGATAAGTCTTTTTTATTTTGTTCCTCAACCTGCCTAAAGGTTATATCCACTATGATCTGGGCGATCAACTCGATTAGTTTCTCTTCTGTGCCAGTGAGGGAAGATTTGTGATTTTCGGACTTATTCTTCCTTTTAGCTCTGCATTTTTTCATTGGCGCTATTCAATACTCAATATCGATCTTGAATATTTAAAACGCATGAGCAAAGCCTTCCGCTACATCTGGATAATCTTCGGATATTGTAATTACCATACTGTAGACATTACTAAAACGGTATCAAGTGAGGCGATGACGAAGTCGAATACAAAATAGAGCTCGTATCTGCCGCATAAAATTAATTACCTCTGCCCTGCCAAACTTGATCTTCATAGAACGTCTTGGTATTTTGCATTCACCCGTTTAATGCGCTATAATTTTATTTGCAGTTAACAAATATGATTGCTAACTTCGATTTATTAACATTTATGTTAACTGAAATCTTGTTATGAACTTTGGTGATAGTAAAGTGAAAATTTTCATATATGCAAATGACCATCCACCTCCACACTGTCATGTAATAATAAATAAGGTGGAAACGAGAGTTATTCTGCCAACTCTAGAGATTTTGAGCGGGCCTAAATTAACTAAAGAGGCACTTGATCTACTTCTAGAAAAACTGGATGATTTATGTGACACTTTTGATCATTATAATCCGAAAAAACATTTAGAATAAAATGGAGAACTGGAATACTTTAGAGTATCAGAAAATAATTAACGCTCAACTTAACGAGAAAACCGTTGACGTTACTTTTTACAATGGTGACCGAATTAGTCTACTTCATTCAAATTTATTTCCTTCAAGAGAAGAAGAAGCTATTAGTCAATTGACTTTCGACGATTATACAATTACATTAATCGGTAAAAATCGGCATGTGATCCCTTGGGATAAAATTCGGATAGTTACTGATTCGAATTTTGCAAATGCAATGGCTAGAAAAGCAGAGGAATCAGCGAAATCCATTGGAATTAAAATCAAGTCATTACGCGAAAACAAAAATATAAAGTCGTCAGATTTAGCGTCAAGAGCAGGTTTAACTGCGCAAACTATAAGTAGAATCGAAAACGGTCATACCGACCTTAGTTTTGCCACATTAAGAAAAATTCTAGCTGCGATGGGCTATGGGTTGAAAGACTTAGCAACGCTTGAAGTCTCACCCCAGTCGGAATTAAGTTTAATGGATTTAAGTTCCCGAATGTCGAAAATTGGCGTGGGTTTCCCTATACTAAAGAAAATAATTCCTAAGGATATTATTGAAAGAATATCCGATACTAAGTCGCCTTTGCCGATTCTCCTCTTAAAGGAAATAATTACTTATTTAAGCCGGGTCTTCAAGCTTGAAAATAGTGGAGGCTTTTACGCGGAGGATTTATTTTTATCTCCTGCACCAGCAGATTTAGCCTATTTCAAAACGCCTAAACGAGGCAACCTAAGTCAATTGAGGGCATATTCGCATTATGCGTATTACTTAGCCGAAGTTGTTAGTAGCAGTAATAATAGTCAACCAAAATTTGAATATCCAGGAGATGTAAATGAATTTAAAGAAGTTTTCTTCAATAATTATTCTGAGTTAAATTTAGAGTATTTGCTTGATTATGTTTGGGACCTCGGAATCGCAGTTGTCCCATTGAATGATCCCGGAATATTTCATGGTGCCTCCTGGAACATCCGAGACAAACACGTCATTGTTTTGAAACAGAAATCACAATCACATGCCAGGTGGATATTCGATCTGCTACACGAAGTTTATCATGTTTTTGTTCATCTAGAAGAGGCAGGTACCAGCATACTTGAACTTTCTGAGATGGATCCATATGACAACAATGAGTCACAGGAAGAAAGAGAAGCTAACAGTTTTGCGAATCAGGTAGTTTTTGGACAAAACTCAGAGCGCGTGGTTAGAGAAGTGTTAGAGACTGCTAATTACCAAATTGAATTTTTTAAAAAAGCTGTTTTAACAGTAAGTGAGAAACACTCAATAAACCCTGAATTTTTAGCTAATAATCTAGCGTTTAGATTACAAAACAATCACACTAACTGGTGGGCAACTGCTAAGAGCTTTGAACGTCACGAGGATGCTCCCTTTGTAGTAGCGGCTAGAAAATTGAAGGAGAAAATATCTCTAACCGCTATGAATATCACAGACAGAAATATATTAACTTCAGCACTCCAATAAAACACAGAAGATGAATAAACGAAAAAAATTTTTGAGAGTTGTTCCCGAAGATATAAATGTCGATGATCTTAAAATTGAAGACATTGTTTGTGGTACAACAAAATGTGAAGACGGTTTTCATTGCTACAGCCAAAAGAAGTCAACAATTAGAAAACATGGAAAAGAAAGGGTATGCAGAGAATGTGGTGTTGATTTGATTGACTGGGAACGTGTACATAAAAATGATATTAATGATTCCAATTTTACCTTTCAGCAGTTAGAAACAGAAATAATTCGACATGTCTTTTGGCACACGCCCATGGAAAACGAAGCTATTTTAGACGCACTCAAAAAAGGTAAGGCAGGCGTTCGAACTCATGCGCACAAGCTCATCACTCAAAGAATCGGTAAGTATAACTCCTTTATGGATGGTCGACAAACTCCAATGGGGGAAGAGATCATAGTCAACTATGCGCAACACGCTACTGCGACGTGCTGCAGAAAGTGTCTTGAAGCATGGCATAACATACCTATGGAAGAAAATTTAACCGACGCTCAAAAAGAATTTTGTGTTTCTCTGGTAATGAAATATGTTGAGGAACGTGTTCCTCAAATCTCTGACGAATCTTTAAGCGAAGATGAGGCTGTAAAAATTCTTGAAAATGAATATAATTGATACTGATGACATTTCAGAAAAGCTTAGATTAAAAGGAATTGACACCTCTAATCAAAAAATATCAATTACCAATTTTTCCGGGTCGGATCAAGAAAAAGATCTAACTGAACCCGCTAACTGCGATGGCTTTGGGAGAATTAGACATTTCAAAATGAAAAATTCAAGCGATTGGCCTGCGAACCCATTGCCAATTGTTCCGGCTTTACACAAGTTAGGTAAAGATAAAGCCAATGAAATTAGTGCTCAAGTTTTTCAGAACTCAATATGCAACTGGAGGTGCTGGTATTGCTTCGTTGATTTTAAGCTGTTAAGCGGGTCGAAAAAATATTCATCATTTCTACACTGCGATGAATTGGTCGATATGTATCTATCCAATGAAGACCGGCCTTCAATGATAGACTTATCTGGTGGACAGCCAGATTTGACTCCTGAGTGGATTCCATGGATGATGGCAGCTTTACAAAAAAAAGGCTTGGAGAAGGAGGTGTTCCTTTGGTCAGATGATAACCTTAGTAATGACTTCTTTTGGAAGTATTTAAGTGATGAACAGATATCAGACATTGAATCCTACGAAATGTACTCTAAAGTATGTTGTTTCAAAGGTGTTGATGAAATTTCATTCGAAGTAAATACTCAAGCTGATGGAAGCTTGTTTCATCGCCAATTAGAGTTGTTTCAACGCTTTGCAGCAACAAATATAGATATGTATGCTTATATAACTCTGACTGCGGACAAGCGAACTCAACCTGAGACCTCAATTCCAAAGTTCCTTGATCGAATACAAAAAATAAAAAATGAGTTTCCTCTTCGAATTGTCCCTCTAAAAATATTTACATTCACTCCGATGAAAGATAGAACATCTGTTGACCAGACTGAGTTACTATTAGGACAAGAAAAGGCAATAGAAATCTGGCAAAAAGAAATTGATCGTAGGTTTACACATGAACAAAAACAAACTCCGATTTATATGATCTAAATTCCCTCCTATGCACCATGAATACGTTAAATCCATAGTACTTAAGCTTTGTCGGCAGCCAAGGACATTTGAATATATCAGCAATAATTTATCTGGTTTGGAGCCCACTGAAACGATAAAATTTCTGGAATCGCTGGAGGCAGAAAACGTAATTCAGCATATCGATGACTTTTGGGTGATAAAAAAAATACCCATATCCACAACTTTGAGTTTGTACCAAGAAGAGGCAAAGCACTATCTTCAACAGTACATGGGCTATTTCGATTTTCTTAAAACACCTCATCCATTAGATTTCGAGTGGAGAAACACTACCAAAAGCTTAAATAACTTAATAACCAAGGCAATTCAGTTGACCGGGCCAAACGACAATATCTTATTCCTTGGCATGCCTACACTATTTGCAACTGCCATAGAAAGAGATATACCCAATATGGTTACTCTGATTGAAAGAAACGAACCAATAGTTGCAGGTCTAAAGAGGTTGGTGATCGAAAAAAAGCGATTCAAGATTCTTCAAGAGGATATCTTCACCATAGAACCTAACAAAATAGGTATTCAATCCCTGGTTGTTATGGATCCGCCATGGTATACACCTCATTTTAAACAATTTATGTGGTTGGCGGCAAAGAGTATTAAAATCGGAGGAACTGTCGCTATCAGTATTCCACCAATTAATACAAGACCCTCAATAATGGAGGAAAGGATAGAGTGGTTTTCATATTGCCTAAAGCTGGGGTTATGCATTGAAACTTTACAGCCCAACCAGCTTCAATATTCTATGCCTTTCTTTGAGTTTAATGCGTTCAGAGCAGCAGGAGTAACGGACATTCTTCCTTTTTGGAGAAAAGGGGATTTTGTGATTTTTAAAAAGCTGATTGATACCAACGAGGAAAGGCCAGCTTTATTGTTAAATCAAGAAAATTGGACAGAAATAAATATAGAAGGGGTCAGATTGCGAGTAAAAAAAGATCCTAAATCCGTTGATACAACCGAAAATCTTAAAATTGAATCTATCGTACACGGTGATATATTGCCCACCATTAGTTCAAGAGATGAAAGGCGAAGAGAAGCAAATATATGGACATCAGGAAATAGAATTTTTTGGACGAACGACACTTATAAATTTCTAAGTATTTACGACGCTGCTCAAGCTGGAAAAGAGTCATTATTTGAAGCGAGTGAATTGGAAACAGTTAATGGGTTTCTTCAAATGATTACCAACTTAGAGAAAAAGGAATTTAACGACTTTATTGATTGGCTCTATTATGAAATGGAAAGAGAAACTACTCATTGATCTTATTTCTTCTGCATCAGCACTAGAAATCCCCCAATCTATTCTTGATGATATTGCGAACGCGTCCGTGAATGTACACCTGGCCATCTTCTCCGAACCTTTTGTATCATTGCTTTTTTCTGGTGACAAAACAATTGAGTCGCGCTTTTCAGTCAACAAAATCACCCCTTATGGAAAGGTGCTACCAAATGACATAGTTCTTATAAAAAATTCAGGTGGAGATATCTGTGGTTTATTCAGAGTTTCATTGGTAAATTATTATTCAAATCTGAAGATCGAAAAAATCAGTGAACTAAACGCCAATTGGGGAAAACAAATTCAATGGGATAAAGACCCAGATTTTTTAAACCAAAAAAAAAGTGCTAAATTTCTCACCTTACTATGGATTTCAGAACTCGTGGCTTTTTCTGGAATTAAATCTGAAAAGAAAGATAGAACATCATGGGTTGTAATCAGATCAACTTTAAATGGAACTCTATTCAGTTAACATGATAATATGAAAAACGTCATCTGTATTATAGGGCAAATTAGTTCGGGGAAATCTTATCTTGCAAGCGAAATAAGTAAAAAATTAGATATTCCTATTGTCTCGTTTGGCAAGTACCTTGTAAATTACTCTAGAGAAAATAATCTCTCTACTGAGAGGGCAGATTTGCAGGATCTGGGTGAAAAATTCATAAAACAAGATGCTGAAAAATTCCTTCAAAATGTCATTCAATATTCTGCTCCAGTTGAAGACAAAATTATTATTGAAGGTGTCCGTCATCTTTCCATTCAAAATGCAATAGTAAATTCTTTCAATAGCCATTACTTCATTTTCTGTGATACACCAGATGCAATCCGTTATGAGAGATTCATCTTTAGAAATAAAGAAAGTGATTCTATTAAAACTATGGAATCTTTCGACAATGCGAATGCCCACAAGGTTGAACAGGAGATTCCATTATTGAAAGATAGATGCAATTTTCATCTAACGGTGACGGACGAAAGCAGAAGCCAGCTTTATAAAGAATTATCACATTTATAGCAGGGATGTGACTCAATCATTGATTGACTTAAAAAATCTTGCATTACGGATTTGTTCGATAATTACCCGTTCACTATTTTTTTAGAACACAAATTTAGATTTTGGGTCCTCGCTTTTTTAATTTCTTAACAGATTTTGATGACCCATGCTCTCTGGCTGAAGGATAGAGTAAATCGCCATTTAATTCATTATCAGTTAATTGAATTTTTCCAAGGTCGTTTAAAAGCAATAAAAGAGGAGCTAAGGGTTCGATTGTAGCCCCGTCCATTCCGCAACAAAAGCCTTAACTTTAAAAAGTTGAGGCTTTTTTGGTTTTACAGCCTTATGTAAGATTGCACCCAATTAAAATATGCTAAAAAATCTTTAAACAAATACAATTCACCCCCCGTTACAACCTGTTGCAGGTACTCCTTTTACAAATGCAACCATATGCGCAGAATAACTGGATTGAAGATTTTCATAATAATTAATTTAAGATAAAGCTTATTTTAGATTTACATCAAAAACTAAAACAAGCTTATTTGGATCGCTACTTCTACCACGGTTTGAAGCACAAACAAACTTGTTAATCAATATTTGCTGATGTATCTAAACCCCTCGTCACTCATTATTAGTTAAATAATGGCATATTAGTTGCGAACCCAATTCATCATCAACATTGTTTACATGCGCATCCCTCGTTTGATAATTAGCCTATTCCTATTTTTCATGATCAATACATTAACAGCAGCAGGGCAGGAACTGCCTCAAGAAACCTATTATCCTTGGAAAAGTAAATCGGGCCTCTTTGGGTATAGCAATCCGGATGGGAAACTGAAAATTGATCCGCAATTTGATGAGGCCAACTGTTTTATTAACCAATTTGCTATTGTTGAGAAAAACAACAAAAAAGGCGTAATAGACCATACTGGAGTATTAAAATTAGGTTTTGAATACGAAAAACTAGAACTCTCAGCCTGGGGGAATGAAACCATTGCCATTACCTGTAAAAGCTATAATGCATGGTGGAAATTTCATAAATGGAGCTTTTTCCCAGGTTTTTCAGTGATGGGCGGCACAAAAGATAAAAGAATAGTCGACACCAAAGTAACTAAAATTAACTGGAAGGTCATTCTCCTAAATACCAATCAAACCATAATCGATTCAGACCATAACCCTAATCAATATCCTTTTCAAGCATCTGAAATCTACAAATTTCAGGATAAAATATTAATTAACGATCGGTTGTTTAGCAACACTAATGGACAAATAAAGCAAATTACCTCAGGAATAATCACTATCCTCACTGATAGCACCTTGTTGCAAAAAAGAGGTGATAATTATCGAATCTTAGATAAAAATCTAAAGCCAACCAACAATGTCAGCTTTAGAGTTCCTGCTCAAGTTACCGTTGAAATAAATGGAAAGAAAGAGGAATTAAAAACAGAAACCGTAGACGCAGGTACCAAGGTAAAACTCAATTTCATGGAGGATCAGCAGCAGCATATTTTTGCCTATCGTGATCTAAGCAAGACCTTTCCAAAAAAAATAGATGAATACTTTAATCAGGAAACCGATGCAGAAACCATCATCAGCCAGGCGCAACTAATTTATTCAGTACCCAACACAGCCTATTTTATTATCAGAAGTTTTCTCAATAATAAAACAGGATTTTATATCCTCCACCAAAATGGCACCTGGGAAAGCGACAGAAGGAAAACGAAAGATTTTTTGATCAGAGCTAACAGTGGCAGGGTATTGTATCCCGATGCGAATGTAATGGGAATTGAGGGCGCATTACCTAAAGGCTTCCATGTAAATTGGATTGAACCAACCCAGATCAATAAGTCATGGTTTAAGGTTACCGCAACTCATAAAACTGATTCCGTTTCCCTATCGGGTATTTTTGATATTGCCTCCCGGAAGTGGATTTTACCCTTAAAATACACCAGCCTCGAAAAACTCTACTCCTACCCTAACTTGTGGCGTTTCGAACTTGGGAGCGAAACCGATTATAGAATGAAAAAATACGGATTAATTGATCTCATCACCACTAAGATTACTGTTAACCCGCAATACAACAGCTTAAATGAAAATGCTAAGGCAGGTACTTTTAATGGTGAGAAATGGGATTACTTTTACATCAATCCGTTTAACGGAAAAGAATATAGGGCGGATGCTTTAAGTGAGTAACTATTTTCATTCCAGATCCTCGCAAACAAATACCTGCTAATGGTTAATTAACGCTCACCTGACAAACATTTAGTTTTTCGCTACGTTGATATTTAAGAAATTAAATACACTATATGATGTCAATATTAAAAGATAAAGTGGCCATTGTTTCAGGAGCAGGTTCAGGAATTGGTCGTGCGATTGCAATAACTTATGCGAATGAAGGTGCTAAAGTTATTGTTGCTGATATTAATGAAGCTCATGCTGATGAAACAGTCAAATTGATTCAGGAAAATGGTGGAGATGCTTTTGCCGTAAAAGCAGATTCATCAATAGCTACAGAAAACAAAAAACTGGTCGAAATTAGCGTTGAAAAATATGGCAAACTTGATATTGCCTGCAATAACGCAGGAATTGGCGGTCCGGCCAAACCTACAGGCGAATATGAGCCAGAAGAATGGGATAAAGTAATTGCACTTAATTTAAATGGTGTGTTTTACGCCTGCCGTTATCAGCTTGAACAAATGGAAAAAAATGGTGGAGGTTCGATCATCAATATTGCTTCTGTGCATGGGCAGGTAGCGGCGCCAAATAGCCCCGCATATACGGCCTCAAAACATGCTGTTGTTGGTTTAACTAAAAATATAGCTGCTGAATATGCTACGAAAAACATCAGGTGTAATGCTGTTGGCCCTGGCTATATAGAAACGCCACTTCTTTCGGCAAACCTGGATCAAAAAACGCAGGATGCCATCGCTGCCAAAAGCCCGATCAACAGACTTGGTACACCTCAGGAAATAGCAGATTTGGTGGCCTTTTTAAGTTCAGATAAATCGTCTTTTACTACTGGAAGTTATATCATTGCTGATGGTGGTTATACTGCGATTTAAACTTATGATGCATCAGAAAGAGTGTGTATTATTTAGGTGAAAGTTACCCATCGATGTAATACAGACTCTTTTTTTCTTAACCAAGTCTATCTTTTTGTATCAGCATTAATACTTAGCGATTAACAAAACAGTGCTAATTTTATCAGCGGAGACTAACTAAGATGATGGACAAATATTGGCTTACCATAACTGCTTGTGCAATGGTATTTACAGCCAGCGCGCAGCAAAAGGCACTTACCGCTCAAGACTATCAAAAAGCTGAAAGTTTTATGGGCTACAATACCGCAAAATTTATTGACAATACAATTTCACCTCCCAATTGGCTGGATGGTGATCAATTCTGGTACACCAAAAAAACGGCTAAAGGATTAGAAACCTATTTGGTAGATCCTGCAAAAAAAACCAAAACGTTAACCAAAGCCTATGGCGATGTTGATGCTCCACCAGCTGGCCGAAGAAGGAGCGGTGGCAATGAAGTCATTTCTCCAGATGGTAAAAAAGCAATCCTGATTAAAGAATATAACCTTTATGTAAAAGATGTTGCCAGTGGAAAACTTACACAACTCACCACAGATGGAATTAAAGATTACGGATACGCCACTGATAACGCAGGTTGGAAACATAGCAATGCACCAATTCTCAGATGGTCGCCAGATTCTAAAAAGATAGCTACCTTTCAACAAGATCAGCGAAACTCAAGGGATATGTATCTGGTTACCACCAATGTTGGTGCCCCAAAGCTGGAAGCATGGAAATACCCATTACCTGGCGACAAACAAATTCCCACCATCAGGCGGGTGGTAATTGATGTGGAAACCCCAAAGGTTGTTTCTTTAAATATCCCGGCAGATCCACACCGTGCAACCTTAAGTGATGACATTTCCAGCAGTGGAACTTTTGATGATATCGACTGGAAAGCTGATGGTACAGAAGTGGCATTCGTTTCTACGTCACGAGATCATAAAAACGAGAAATTTCGCATTGCAAATACCAAAACAGGTGCGGTTAGAGAGGTTTTTGAAGAGACTGTAAAAACCCAATTCGAATCTGGGCGTGGCGCCATTAACTGGAGATATTTACCAGAATCTAAAGAAATTATCTGGTACTCTGAACGCGATAACTGGGGACATTTATACCTTTATGATGCTACAACAGGTAAAGTAAAAAACCAAATAACCAAAGGTGAATGGGTAGTGAGCCGCATTATTAACGTTGATGCAAAAAACCGTACCATCTATTTCATGGCAAACGGATTAGATAAGATTAATCCTTATTTCGGCCATTTCTATAAGATTGATTTTGATGGAAAAAACCTAACAGATTTAACGCCTGAACCTGGAAACCACACGATAAGTTTATCGCCATCTGGAAAATATTTCGTTGATAACTATTCTCAGCCAGATGTACCAGCAAGTAGTGCTTTCCGAGACCTCAATGGGAAACTGATTACTCCAATAGAGAAAACTGACGTATCCAGATTAGTGGCAACAGGTTGGAAAGCACCCATCCCTGTTTCGGTAAAAGCGGGCGATCATAAAACTGATATCTATGGTTTAGTGTTTACACCTACGAAAATGGATGCAGGTAAAAAATATCCGGTAATTGATTACATTTATCCTGGCCCGCAAGGTGGAAGTGTGGGCAATTGGGGATTTGTCGCATCACGCGGAGACCATCAGGCATTGGCAGAATTAGGTTTTATTGTGGTTTTAATCGAAGGTACCAGCAACCCTGGGCGTTCGAAAAGTTTCCATGACATGAGCTATGGCAACATGTCTACCAATACGCTTGAAGATCAGATTGCAGCCATTAAACAATTGGCTACGAAATACCCGATTGACACCGCTAAAGTTGGCATCTGGGGGCATTCTGGTGGTGGTTTTGCAACCGCAACCGCCATGTTCCGTTATCCAGACTTCTTTAAAGTAGGAATCTCTGAATCAGGGAATCACGACAATAGAAATTACGAGGACGATTGGGGCGAACGTTATAACGGCTTGGCAGAAAATGTTGATTATGAAGCGCAAGCGAATCAAAATTATGCAAAAAATTTAAAAGGGAAATTAATGCTTGTTCATGGAATGATGGATGATAATGTGCCCCCTTACAATACACTATTGGTGGTAGAGGCTTTAGAAAAAGCGAACAAATCATTTGATTTAGTGATCTTCCCGAACAGTGCACATGGTTATGGTCCCTATTCTGCATATATGATGAGACGCAGATGGGATTATTTTGTGCATCATCTTTTAGGTGCAGAACCGCCAAAAGATTATAAAATGCAAGGCACAGAAATAAGATAAAGTAGAAGGCTTCGGGATATCGAAGCCTTTTTTATTACTTAGCTGAAAACCAATTCTCAGGTTATGAGTTTATTTGGTGAACATTAAGGAAAACCAACATGGGAAAAACAAGAAGTGCAAATCATGTAATCATTACAGGAACAACCGGAATGGTTGGTGAAGGCGTATTAATTCGCTGCCTAAATAGTCCTGAAATCGACAGCATTTTAGTGATTAACAGGAAACCTTGTGGTTATGTGCATCAAAAACTCAAAGAAATTATCCACCAGGATTTTTTCAATTTTGCTCCTATCGAAAATCAGCTTAGTGGTTACAATGCCTGCTTCTTTTGTTTAGGGATTACATCTGTTGGTGCAGATAAAGATGTTTATTTTAAGATGACTTACACTTTAACCATGCATGTTGCAGAAACTTTGAGCAGATTAAATAAAAGCATGACTTTTTGTTATGTCTCTGGTGGTGGCACCAACCCAAATGGCAAATTGAGCTGGCAAAAAGTTAAAGGCAGAACCGAAAATGAACTGATGGAGTTACCTTTTGAGCAGGTTTTTAATCTTCGCCCCGATTTTATTAAACCGATTAAAGAACAAAAGTACGCACATAAATTTTATAAATTTATTAACTGGCTATTTCCACTTGGAAGAGCAATTTCTAAAAATGGATTTTGCACCATGCAGGAACTTGGAGATGCCATGATTAATGTGCTTAGCCATAATAACGAAAGAAAAGTTTTGGAGGGAAGTGATATTATTAAGCTAGCCAACGAACCCGCTTAAACAAAAATGGATGATAGCTTTTGTAAACCATCATCCATTTTAAATAAAATCAATTATTTTTTATTGTCAACTTTACGCTGATTATCTTTGTTCGAAGTCTGATCAGAACGCTGACCGCCGCCATTTGTAATACCTTGAATTTTCTTATCGGTTTTAACGTCGTGATTTGCTCTGTCTGCAATGGAACTTCCCTGAACAGTTGAATTGTTTTTTGGTGTGCCCGAATCTTTCATAACTATAAAATTTAGTGAATAATATTTGCTGAGCGTTATTATATTAACCAATAATCAATCATTAGGTTTTTATTTTTTTAGGGATGTTTATTTCCACAGTCTCCATTGCTGAAAAGCTTAATTAAATAAACAGGCCTTTCCTTCAATAAAACTTTAGTGTTAAATCAATTAATGGATTGGTTTTTGTTATTGGGTTTTGATTATTAATTTAGCACATCAACAAAACACATTTGTGAAAAAAAACTTACTATTCCTTGCTATTTGCAGCATGATTACCTTTTCTGTAAATGCACAGAAGCAATCCTATCTAGAAATGTTAGCCAATCAACCTAAGTGGGTAGATTCTGTTTTTAACAAGTTAAATCGTCGGGAGCGCATTGCACAAATGTTTTTCGTACGTGCACATACCAATTTAGGGCAAAAGTACACTGACTCAGTTGGCCAGGTAATTAAAAGAGAACAATTGGGTGGTGTAATCTTTTTTCAGGGCGGCCCGGTGAGACAAGCAATCGCCACCAATGCTTATCAAAAGCTAAGCCATGTGCCATTAATTGTGGCTAACGATGGAGAATGGGGTTTGGGAATGCGCCTGGACAGTACCATATCTTTTCCTTATCAAATGACATTGGGTGCCATTCAAAATAAAGATTTAATTTATAGAATGGGGCAGGAAGTTGCTAAAGATTTTAAACGCATGGGGATGCAAATGAACCTGGCTCCTGATGCTGACATTAACAACAACCCTAAAAACCCGGTCATTAATTATCGTTCTTTTGGGGAAAATAAATACAATGTAGCCACTAAAACTGGTGCTTATATGAAAGGCATGCAGGATGCAGGCTTACTCACTACCCTTAAACACTTTCCAGGCCACGGGGATACCGATGTGGATTCGCATTACGATTTGCCGCAGCTCACTTTCGGACCAACGCGTTTAGATACGCTGGAAATGTATCCATTTAAAGAGCTTATTAAGCAAGGTGCATCAGGCATTATGATCGCGCACATGAATATTCCATCGTTAGATACTACTAAAAACCTACCTTCTACCCTATCTAAGCCAATTGTAACCGGCATTTTAAAACAGAAGCTGGGTTTTAAAGGCTTGATTATTTCTGATGCGATGGACATGAAAGGTGTAGTGAAGTATTTTAAAAATGGCGAGGCAGATTTACTGGGCATCTTAGCAGGAAACGATATCCTGGAGCTTTCAGAAAATAGCGACAGGGCCATTAAACTGGTTCGTAAAGCTGTGCGTCATGGTGGAATTGACATGAAAACCATTGATGAAAGTGTGCGAAAAATCTTAACTGCTAAATATTGGGTAGGTTTGGCAAAACGCGATACTGTGGTTACCAAAGGCCTTATTGCCGGCGTAAATCGGAATACCAGTAATGCCTTAGTGCAAGAACTTGCAAATGCATCTGTTACACTGATTAAGGGTAAAGATTATATTAAAAATATGATTCCAATCAGAAGAACTGCCATTATTAGTATCGGCGTTCCTTCGGTAACTAAATTCCAGAAAGAGATATCTAAAGGATTTTACAATTCTGTTTATTACGTTTTGGATAAGGATGCCAGTGCAACAAAAATTTCTAACATTGCCCGCGAAATTGGTGCTTTTGATCAGGTAATTGTCGGTATTCACGATTCTCGTGCCAGACCTGCAAATAATATTCCCTTAAATGCAGGTGTTAAAAATTTCATTAAAGAATTATCAGGTAAAAATACTGTATTTGCACTCTTTGCCAATCCATATAACCTGGCAGGTTTACCCGGCTTAGAAAAAAGTAAAGGTTTGGTAGTAGCTTATCAAAAAGAAGATTACATGCAAATCTCTGCGGCAGCAGTAATTAATAATAGGCTAGTGCCAACGGGGAAATTGCCGGTAAGCATATTGCCTAATTATAAGTTTGGTGATGGGTTGTAAATTTGTTGTTCGTTCATATTAGATGTTCGGTCACTTTTGCCTTCGGGTTGATTACATAGCTGGATGAATTACAAAGATTTTGAAATTATTGAATAAATCGACGATCGCCTTTCGCTTTTGGCTTTTGGCTTTACACTTTTGCCTTACTGAAGTATTTTTAGTGTTCAGGCAAAAAGCTAAAACAATTTCTTTCTTAAAGTCATTACCTAATTATAAAACATTAAGACTATGATAGACCCAAAAGATAATTATTCGGAAGACCCGAACGATGCATTGCGCAGAGAAGACGATGTGGATAACATCAATGAGATTGCTGGCGATGATGCCAATATAGCATACGATAAAGATAAATTAGAACAGGCTGATGAAGCATCCAGACCATCTTACGAATTAAATGTAGATGATTTGAAAGCTGATGAAGAGAATTAAAATAAAGCCGCAGATTTCCAGATCTAAAATCTGCTAATCTGCGGCTTTTGCTTTAGTCTTTTACCTTTCAGGTTATTTAGCCTTCGGTTTATAAGTTTCGGGATTAACAGCAGCAACTGTCCAGCCTTTTAAAAAAGAATTAATCTTTTTTACATCGTGGCCAACTTTCTTTTTACCATTTGCCCCTAATTCATCCGTTTCCAGATAGGATGAGTTTTCAATGTGCAGCACTTTTCCTTTTCCATCCAGCACTACAAAAACGGGATAACCAAACCGGTTCGGAAAACCTAAATATTTCATAGCCTCATCATTGTGATGATCTTTATCCCAATTCACCAGAACATATTCATAATTTTCAGCGATGGTTTGTTTCAGCAAAGCAGTTGTATCTACCAATTGGTGGAAAGCAATACACCAGGTACACCAATTTCCGCCTACCTGAACCAATACGTGCTTGTTCGCTTTTGCCGCTTTTGCTGTTGCTGTTTTTAAATCGGCCATTGCATTTGCTTCTGGGTTATAGATGTGCACACCCTCGGTTTTTGCCTGGCTAAAAGCAGCTGTAGATATAAATACCGCAGCCAATAAAATGAGTAACCTTTTCATATTCGTTAAATAATAACGCAAAATACTAAAGCCGACTAATTTAATAGATTAATCGCAATTTCTTTACAATAGGAATCTTTTATACAAAGTCTATCTTTGAAACATCAAATGGATTTTTTAGACCTACATACGCACAAGACTGCACAACAAAGTGGTTCAAATAGCATTCAAAGTCTGTCGCTAACCAGCGATCTCTTTCTGGCAATGCCAAAAACGAAGTCTATTTCCGTTGGACTTCACCCCTGGTATGCCACGCTGGATCAACTGGAATTGCAGATGAAATATCTAAGCGTTTTAGCCAGTCAGCCGAATGTTAAACTCATAGGTGAATGTGGCTTGGATAAGTTAAGAGGGGAGAAACTAGAAAATCAAATCATTATTCTGGAAGCCCAAATTAGATTGGCAGAAAAATTAAACAAACCATTGATTTTGCACTGCGTTAAAGCTTTTTCAGAATTGATGGAGATAAAAAACAGGCTAAAAGTAACTGTTCCGATGATTATCCATGGATTTAATAAAAACGAAGTTTTAGGCCAACAGCTTTTAGATAAAGGCTTCTTACTTTCATTTGGCACTGAAATTTTGAAAGAAAATGCTGGTGCGGTAAAGCTCCTTCAGCAGATCGATACTTTCTTCTTAGAAACTGATGATTCGGAAACTCCCATCGAAGAAATTTACAATACTGCTGCAAAATTAAAAAACCGTACAGTTGATGAAATTAAAGCATGTATTTTTACCAACTGGAAAAAATTAAATTTACTATAAAAGTAGCCATGGAAACACAGAAACCACAAAAAAACATTCTGTGACCGCTGTGATTCCGAGGCAAAATATAATTGAATATGTCTGATACTACCTGGCTTTCACGTTCGGCCCTTTTAATTGGGAATGAAGGAATTGATATACTGCAATCGAAACACGTTTTAATAATTGGTTTAGGTGGCGTTGGTTCTTTTGCGGCAGAGTTTATTTGTCGTAGTGGAGTTGGCGAAATGACCATCGTGGATGGAGATGTGGTTGATCCAACCAACCGAAACAGGCAGTTGCCCGCTCTAGCTACCAATCACGGTGTAAGTAAAGCTGAAATTATGCAGGAGCGTTTGCTTGCCATTAATCCAGAATTGAAACTTCATGTGGTAAATACCTTTCTTACGCCAGAGAAGTGCCGTGAAATATTGGAATCGAAATTCGATTACATTATGGATTGTATTGACAGCGTAATGCCAAAGATTACGCTACTTTCTACTGCTTTAGAAAAAAACATTCCAATCATAAGTTCCATGGGTGCCGGCGGAAAAATGGATCCAACCCGATTGAGGATTGCCATGTTACCTGATACTTACCAATGTGTTTTCGCCAGTTATGTTCGGAAGCGATTAAATAAATTAGCTAATGTTGGTAAGATAAAAGCCGTATTTTCTACCGAAGAAATGGACAAAAATTCCATGATTATGACGGATGGCAGCAATTTCAAACGATCGGCTTACGGCACTGTTTCTTATTTGCCTGCAGCTTTTGGGGGTGCCTGCGCATCAGTTGTAATACGCGATTTACTTGGCTTAAAAATAGAAATGGCAGAAAGGCCTGCTAGAATCAGCCATAAAACTTTAGCAAAGAAGAAGAAAGGTTAAAAAAACCACCCCGCCCTGCGGGCACCTTTCCAAAGGAGGAAAATTACAAAGTGCAGAGTCAAAATGATGAAAAATGGATCAATCTAATCTTAGGCCGGCAAATCTGGGCACGCAGCATTCCCCTCTTCCAGAGGGGTGCCCGAAGGGCGGGGTGTTAAAAGTTAGAAATGACAAACCAGATTTTTACCTCATCAATGGAACAAAAATCAATAATCAGCCTATTATAGAACTTCCATATAACGCTAATCTCAGGCAAAGAGCCAAAGCCTTACGTTATGCAGAAAACCTCTCGGAAGTTTTATTTTGGATGCAGGTAACTAAAAAACGTTTCCATAAAATAGATTTCGACAGACAGCGTATTATTGGAAATTATATAGTTGATTTTTACATCAAGAAATTGGGACTGATTATAGAAATTGATGGAGCCAGCCATGATGATAAAGAAATTTACGATAAAATTAGAGAAGAATATTTCATATCCTTAGGCTTAAAGGTTTACAGAATATCTGTTGACGATGTAATGAAAAATATGGATTTTGTATTGATGGGGTTAGAAGAGTATATTATCGAGCAGTATGGATGATTTAAGTTTCAGAAAAAAACCACCCCGCCCTGCGGGCACCCCTCCAAGGGAGGGGAATCACAAAGTGCAGAATCAAAATAATGAAAAATGGATCAATCTAATCTTAGGTAGGCAAATCTGGGCACCCAGCATTCCCCTCTTCCAGAGGGGTGCCCGAAGGGCGGGGTGTTAAAAGTTAGAATCAAAATGATAAAAAAATACACTTATTCCATTTCATTAGAATCAGGGTGTAATAAGCTAAAACATAAAAACAAAGGATAACACGATGCCTAAACCACTTAAAATTCTTCAAGCCTCCGCAGGTTCCGGTAAAACCTTCAGTTTAACAGCACATTATCTTACTTTGCTTTTTTCTGCTGAAAATAAATACCTTGAAATTTTAGCGGTAACCTTTACCAATAAGGCTACCGAAGAAATGAAAACCAGGATTCTGGAGGTGTTACTTGGCTTGGCAAAAGGCAATCCATCTAAAAAAATCGATGATTACCGAAAATTGGTTTTGGCAGCTTACCCTCAATTAAACCCGCAGGAACTTCAATTTAAAGCAGATAAGATTTATCGAAAAATTCTTCACGATTACAGTCGATTTTCTGTTAGTACCATTGATGGTTTCGTACAAAAGGTTATTCGTGGTTTTGCTTTTGAACTAGGGTTAAATGCCGATTATAGTTTAGAGATGAATTATGATAAGGTAAAAGATGATTTAGTAAATAAACTGGATGAAGCCTTAGACACGAATAAACAGCTGCTACAATGGATTATTGATCTGGCTATCGAACGCATTAGTGACAATAAAAGCTGGAATTACAAATTTGAACTTTATAACCTGATCGGCGAAATTTTCTCTGAACGCTTTCAGGTTTTTGAAGATGCAGTTACCGCTTTAGGGTTAGAGAACATCGATGAACTTTTCAAAAAATACATCAGTGTAACCAAAGCAGAAATTAAGAATTTTGAAGAAGAAATTATTCGTTTAGCAACAGAAGCTAATGAGGCATTAAATGTTATTGGAGTAGAAAACGAGCACCTTAAGGGCAAATCAAGAAGTGGTTTAGCGAAGATTATCCTGGTTGCACGTGGCGATTTCTCAAAAGTAGAACCGCTTTTTAACTACATAGATGAGCCTGATGAATGGTTTCAAAAGAATGCAAATTTCCCCGAAGCTTTCGAAGTGGTAAACCCTATTCTTCGCCAGATAAAAAACCATTACTTCGAACATCTCCCAAACTACGGCCTGGCCATTGCTTTCAATAAAAACCTTTACTATTTGAGGTTAATGCAAGAAATAGCTATGCTATTAAAAGAGTATCGCGCAGAAAATGATAATCTTTTAATTAGCGATGCGCAAAAATTAATTTCAGGGATTACAGAAGATGCAGGAGATAATCCATCCTTTATCTGGGAAAAAGTGGGAAACAGATACCGTAATTTTCTTTTCGATGAGTTTCAGGATACCTCGACCAGCCAGTGGGGAAGTTTTAAATCGCTCCTTACCAATGCTATGGCCACGCCTAGCGAAGATTTAATTGATCATTTAATTGTGGGTGATACCAAACAATCTATTTACAGGTGGAGAAACGGCGATTGGAATATTCTGCATAAACATGCGAAACGGGAAGTTGGTATCGACAATGTTTTAGAAGACAGTCTTGCAGAAAATTACCGCAGTACGGAGAACATTATCACATTTAATAACTTTCTTTATCATTCCATTCCCCTTACGCTCCAGAATGAGCTAAACACGAATTTAGCGAGCAAACCAGAAACACTTTCAAACTGGTGGGCTGCTGAAAATTACACCAGCATCATCACCGATATTTATCGGGCATCAACACAGAACTTCGCCACCAATACCCTAAAAGGTGGAACAATAAAAATCAAAAAATTTGGCAAGGAACATGCGCCGGATGAGGCTAGATTCACAGAAACTGTTTTCAGGGATATCGCTTTAAATGATATTATTGAAGAGATCAAAATATTAAAAGACCAGCAAAATTACGCTTTAAAAGACATTGCCATTTTAGTGCGCTCCAATAGTGAAGCCTTACTTACGGTTCGCAAGTTAATGGAGCATAACCTCCCTGTGCTATCGGGCGATGCCTTATTGATTTCGAATAACTCAGCAATACAATTAATCATCAATACCTTAAAGGTTCTCATTGGTTTAGAAGCACAAAGCGCACTTTACAAGGCAAATTGTATTGCATTATATCATTCCTTACAAGAGAAAGCACCAGATGCTAATCACTACATTAACCTGAATAGTAAGCCGCTAAATCAACTTTCTGCGGTTTTACCACCATCGTTATGTGAAAACTGGCAAAGCTGGTTGCAATTGCCACTTCCTGAATTGGTTGAAATTTTAATCGAAAGTTATGGATTAAAAACATTAACGGCACATCTACCCTATCTGCTCGCTTTTAGGGATTTAACAGCCACAGCCGGAAAAACAGGTGAAAAAGGAATTATTGCGTTCTTAACCTGGTGGGAAGAAGATGGAATCAAAAAATCTTTGCCCTCTCCTGAAGGCGCGGATGCCATTCAAATTATCACCATTCACAAATCAAAAGGACTGGCTTTCAGAGCGGTTTTTGTTCCTTTCTGCAACTGGGAAATTAAAGGAAAAGTAAATGGTACTTTCTGGGTATCAGCAGAAGAAACAGCTTACAAAGAACTTAAAGGCATTCCGTTAAAGTACAATGAAGCATTAGGAGATTCGGCGATTGCGAAAGCTTATTATGAAGAACTTCTTTATAATAACATGGATGCTTTGAACATGCTTTATGTAGCTACAACACGTTCCAAAGATTACCTCTACATCGCCACAATGGCTAAAAAAGAATTAAAACTATCCAACATGGGTGATGTGATCAACTTAACTCTTGATAGAGAATTTGATGAAAACGGGGTTTATGAAATTGTAGACTATATTGCTATAGAAGGTAAAAAAGAAGAAACGGATTTTATTAACTTAAGGCATTACCCAACCACTACGCGGTTAGCCGAGTTATATATAGCTTCAGAAGAGAAACATTTAAAGCATTTAGTGAATATTGAAAAATCAGGTAGAAAAGGTTCTTTGTTGCACGATATTTTGGCAAATGCCAGTACGGAGAAAGAAGTTGATAAGTACATTACAACACTCATTCTGGATGGAATTGTACAGGAAGATGAAAAAGACAACCTGAAACAAAAAGTGATGGAAGTACTGGAAAACACAGACTTAAAAGTCGTGCTTAACCAGGCAACAGATAGTATTACAGAAAAGAATATCATTGATGCCGAAGGTAAACTCCATCGCCCGGATCGCATTTTATTTAATGACGAAGAAGTGATTATCCTGGATTATAAATTTACGCTTACCGAAAGCGATAAACATATTGAGCAGGTAGAAAAATATAAAAATCTGTTATTGGATATGGGACACCACAATGTTAAAACCTATTTGTTTTATGCCGTTAGCGGCAAATTAAAATTAGTGTAAATGATTAAACCATTTTTACAAGAAGTTGCCGAAGATTTAATCGAGAAATTTGGTGCAAATCTTCAGCATTGTGCTATTGTTTTCAACAACAAACGCCCCTCTGCCTATATGCAGAAATACCTGGCGAATATTATAAGGAAACCGTTTTTCAGTCCATCGTTTTATACCATACAAGAGTTTTTTGCTACTGCAACGCAATTTAAAATCGCCGATTTCTACCTGCAGTTCTTTACGCTTCATAAAATATATAACCAGTTACTGGCCGAAGAACACCTGGAACCAATTTCAAGCCACAAGTTTTTTCCCTTAGCGAAGATTATTTTAAGTGATTTCACTCAGATAGACAATGATTTAGTTGATGCAGAAAAGTTATATCGCGATTTGGAAGATATCTCCGTCATTAATAAAGATTTCGATTACCTAAGTCCGGAGCAATACCAGTTCTTAGCACAATTCTGGACATCCTATTCTGAAGGAAAACATAAAAAACAGCAGGAACTTTTCATCAAAATGTGGCGCCGGATGCCAAAACTTTATCACAAGTTTCATGCATCATTAAAAGAACAGGAATATTTAACTAATGGCTATGTGTATCGCCATCTGGCTGAAGAAACCGATACCCAAAGAGACCTGCCTGTCAACTTTGAAAAAGGAAAAATTATTTTTGTTGGTTTCAACGCATTAACCAGTGCCGAAGCGAAGATTTTTACGCAATTGCAAGCGGCTGACCAAGCTTTATTTTACTTCGATGCCGATGAATACTATGTAAATGACCCTTTGCAGGAAGCGGGCTTATTTCTGAGAAAAAATCTAAATCAGCTGGGCTTAAAAAACGTTTTCGAAAATAAGCCAAGCTTAATGAAAATAGCCGAACATCAGGTGAATGTTTTCAAGGTTCAGGGGCAATCGGCGCAGGCAAAAATCCTGAATAACATCTTAGAAGATGATTATGCTGAAAGTAGCGAGATTGGTGCTACCGTTGTTGTACTGGCAGATGAAAGCTTGCTGTTGCCCGCCTTGCAGACCATTCCAACGGCCTATCATGGCATAGACATCAACTTGAATGTAACTATGGGTTTTGCCCTATCAACATCAAGTATCTTTGGTTTAGCTGAATTATGGTTCTCTTCTCAATTGGAAATCACACATACCGGAAAGATTTCTTACAAAAATGTTGAGGCTTTTCTAACACACCCGTTAACTGGCCTGAGTCAGAAAATGAGGGATAAAATTTTAACTGCTTTATTGAAAGAAAATGAGGTAGAAATTGCGCATGAAAGGCTATTAAGGCAAAGTGGATTATTCGAGATTTTCTACAAAAAAATCGATAATCCTAAGCATGTCGTACCTTACCTGCTGGATGTTTTAGATTTTATATTAACTCGTTTATCTAATGCGAAAACGCTTAAGAAAATTGATGCAGAGCTATTTGTAAAAACCATTCAGGAATTAAATCGCCTGCACGATACTTTCGGTAAACACATTGGCAACGAAGAAATTCAATTTGTAATTTACCTGGTGCAAAAGTCTTTGCAGGCCATTTCAGTACCACTATCTGGTGATCCGCTCAAAGGGATTCAGTTAATGGGGTTGCTGGAAACGAGAAACCTTAATTTTGACAAGGTTGTTATTTTAGGTTTCAACGAAGGGATTATTCCAAAATCTTCCATCGGCAATAGTTTTATTCCAGATTCTATCCGCCGCGTTTATGGCCTGCCGGTATTAGAAAATCTGGATGCCATTTCATCTTACATGGTTTATCGTTTGATGCAAAGAGCAAAGAACATTAACTTCGTTTATAATAGCTTAACTGATGACAAAGCAACTGGTGAAGCCAGTAGAATTTTGAAACAACTGGAATACGAAAGCGGATTCAGGTTCAATTATAATGAGCTTAACCTGGATGTAAAAACAGAACCATTTAAGGAGGTCCGCATTGAGAAAGCGAATAATGTATTTATTCAGGAAACCCTGCAAAAATACCTCGATAAAAAAAAGGTGCTTTCACCCTCGGCCTTAACTCAATACATTTCCAACCCGATAGATTTTTTCTTCAATTACATTGCCGGTATTAAAGAGCCTAAAGAAGTAAGTGCAGTGGTAGAGGCAAATGAAATTGGCTCTATTTTACACAAAGTGATGGAATACTTTTATCAGGATCTGATGAAAGCCGAAATCACTTCAGAACGGATAAAAGAAAAAAGAAAGCAGGTACCAACACTAATTGAGAAAGCTTTCAATGCCGTAATGTTTAACCATCCTGATAAAGTAATGGAATATAAAGGCATGCAAAAAGTGATTTTATCCATTGTATACGCGTATGTAAATATCATTGTTAATCAGGATGAGTCGCAAACACCTTTCCATATCATCAGTTTAGAACAGAAAGTTGAGGCAGAGATTAGTTTTCCTCTATATGGCAAAGATGCGAGTGTTAAAATTTTCGGTTATATCGATCGGGTTGATGTGAAAGATGGCGTAACTAAAATTATTGATTATAAAACAGGAAGTGATAAACTAGCCTTTAAAGATGTAGCGGAATTATTTAATTCTGATGGAAAGCATATTAATAAGGCATTGGTTCAGACTTTACTTTATACTTACGCTTATGAACAATTCTCTCATAAAACCTGTGTAGAGCCAAACTTATACGTGGTAAAAACGATGGCGGCCGATGGTGTTTGGTTTAAATCAGGAAAACAGACACTCTCAGGCGAATATCTGGAAGAAATTAAACCTGAATTTCTAGCAGAATTGAGAAAGAAACTTACAGAATTATTTGAGGCACCCTATTTTGTAACCAGCGCTATAGAGGATAATTACAAATATTCGATCTATAAAACGCTTTTTGGGAAATAAGGAAAAAGTAATAAAATAGATGCCAATATTTAATACCATCGTTGGCTGAAAACAAATGGCAATGAGCTTTACCATATTGCCCTTGGTTGAAACCAAAGGCGATGAATACAAGCAAATCGCCTCAAACAATAGCGATAGCAACCATCCATTTCATTGCGATCAGCTTCAACTGATTGCATTCTCTTAAGCAATCTTACCAATATTGCCCTTGATTGAAACCAAGGGCGATGAATACAAGCAAATCGCCTCAAGCCATCGCAATAGCCACCATCCATTTCATTGTAATCAGCTTCAGCTGATTGCACTCTAATAAGCAATTTACCAATATCGCCCTTGGCTGAAACCAAAGGCGATGAATATCGGGCAAATCGCCTCAAGCTATCGCTATACCCGCCATCCATTTCACTGCAATCAGCTTCAGCTGATTGCAACCTTATAAACAATTTACCAATATTGCCCTTTATTGAAACCAAAGGCGATGAATATCGGGCAAATCGCCTCAAGCCATCGCTATAACCACCATCCATTTCATTGCAATCAGCTTCAGCTGATTGCATTCTAATAAACAATTTACCAATATTGCCCTTTATTGAAACCAAAGGTGATGAATATCAGGCAAATCGCCTCAAGCCATCGCAATAGCCACCATCCATTTCATTGCAATCAGCTTCAGCTGATTGCATTCTCATAAGCAATTTACCAATATTGCTCTGGTTGAAACCAAAGTCGATGAATATCGGGCAAAGCGCCTCAACCCATCGCTATAGCCACCATCCATTTCATCGCGATCAGCTTCAGCTGATTGCATTCTTATCCGCTATTTACTAATATTGCCCTTGGTTGAAACTAAAGTCGATGAATATCAAGCAAATCGCCTCAAGCATCGCGATAGCCACCATCCATTTCATAGCGATCAGCTTCAGATTGCAACCTCATAAGCAATTTACCAATATCGCCCTTGGTTGAAACCAAGGGCGATGAATACAAGCAAATCGCCTCAAGCCATCGCAATAGCCACCATCCATTTCATTGCAATCAGCTTCAGCTGATTGCATTCTCATAAGCAATTTACCAACATTGCCCTTGGTTGAAACCAAAGGCGATGAATATCGGGCAAACCGCCTAAAGCCATCGCAATAGCCACCATCCATTTCATTGCGATCAGCTTCAGCTGATTGCAACCCTATAAGCAATTTACCAATAGTGCCCTTGGTTGAAACCAAGGGCGATGAATATCGGGCAAACCGCCTCAAGCAATCGCGACAACCACCATCCATTTCATTGCAATAAGCTTCAGATTGCAACCTTAATAATAGATATAACCAATATTGCCCTTGGTTAAAACCAAAGGCGATGAATACAAGCAAATTGCCTCAAGCTACCGCTATAACCACCATCCATTTCATAGCGATCAGCTTAAGCTGATTGCAACCTTAATTAATAAATAATTAAAAATATACAATCAACCTATGTAAAAAAAACTATCTTGGGTTAGTTAAGCTTTAAAATATGTCGTACGTAAGAATTTGGGTTCACTTAGTGTTCTCAACTAAAAATCGGCATCCCTATTTAACCAAGAACATCCGTTATAAACTCCAAAACCATATTATTGAAAACTGTAAACAAAAATCTATTTTCCTACAGGCTGTTAACGGCTATACCGATCATCTGCACTGCCTTATTTCATTACGAGGCGAACAAAGTATAGCAGAAGTAGCAAGGCTTATTAAAGGTGAATCTGCATTTTGGATCAATAACAATCAGCTCATTGACGAAACCTTTAGGTGGCAAAATGAATATTATGCTGTTTCGGTGAGTGAATCAAATGTTGAAATTGTTAAAAACTACATCAAGAATCAGGAGAAACACCACAGGAGAAAATCCTTTGCTGAAGAGGCAAAAGAATTCGCGGATAAGTTTAAATTTGATTTAAAAAATGATTAAGCATGCTCGCCCTAAACTTCACCAAATTCCCTGTTCTTGAAACCGAACGATTGGTTTTAAGAGAACATCATCTATCTGATGCAGAAGCCTTATATGCTATGCGTACCAATGAAGATATCATGCAATACATTGATAGAGAAAGGCCCGAAGATATTTTTGAAATCAAAGATTTTATCTCCCGCTTTAGGAATGGCTTTGAAATAGGCGAAAACCTGGCTTGGGTAATTGCCTTAAAGGAAAATCCGAAACAAATGATCGGTTCGGTAGGATTCTGGCGTACAGATTTTGCCAATCATAGAGCAGAAATAGGCTACATGCTACACCCAGATTATTGGAGAAAAGGAATTATCTCCGAAGCACTCAGCAGATCAATTGCTTTTGGATTCGAAGAAGTTAATTTACACACTATTTGTGCCTATATTAATGTAGCAAACGACGCGTCACGGCAGATGCTGATTAAACATGGTTTTGTAAAAGAAGCACTCTTTAAACAGAACTATTATTTCAGGGGGAAATTTTTAGACAGTGAGATCTATGGATTAATCAATCCAAACCATTAACAAATTAGTAGCATTTTTATACATATTGTCAATCCTTACCAATTTTTAAACACATATTTCGGAAAAGCAGCAAATCTTAATACAAAAACAACATTAATGACATCCTTGCGAAATAAAATTTCAGTTTCTAAAGAATTATATAAAAAATAACGCAATCTATTAAAAAAACGAGCTGATAAATTACCACAATTATTACAAAATACACGCATTATAGCCTTTGGTTTCAAAGCGATTAATAATTATATTTGCCACCGTTATTAAAATTTACAATGAGAGAAATCCAATTTAGAGAAGCACTACGCGAAGCCATGCAAGAAGAAATGCGTAAAGATGACCGCGTTTTTTTATTAGGTGAAGAAGTAGCAGAATATAACGGTGCATACAAAGTAAGTCAGGGAATGCTTGATGAATTTGGCGCTAAACGTATTATTGATACCCCTATTGCCGAATTAGGTTTCGCTGGGATTGCAACTGGTGCCGCAACTGCTGGCCTTATTCCAATTGTAGAGTTTATGACATTCAACTTTTCATTGGTAGCTATTGACCAGATCATTAATGGTGCGGCTAAGATTTTATCAATGAGCGGTGGTCAGTTCTCTTGCCCAATGGTTTTCCGTGGCCCAACAGGTAATGCTGGTCAGCTAGGTGCACAGCACTCACAAAACTTCGAAAACTGGTTTGCAAACACTCCAGGCTTAAAAGTAGTGATTCCATCAACTCCTTACGAAGCTAAAGGTTTATTAAAACAAGCTATTATTGATCCGGATCCGGTTATTTTCATGGAATCTGAAGTAATGTATGGCGATAAAGGCGACGTTCCTGCAGAAGAATATTACATCGAATTCGGTAAAGCGAACATAACTAAAGAAGGTACTGATGTTACTATTGTAACTTTCGGTAAAATGTTAACCCGCGTGGTTAACCCAGCTGTAGAAGAATTAACAAAAGAAGGAATTAATGTTGAAGTAATCGATTTACGTACAGTTCGTCCTATTGATTATGATACCATTATCCAATCTGTTAAGAAAACAAACCGTTTGGTTGTAGTAGAAGAAGCCTGGCCATTGGCATCACTTTCTGGTGAGATTGCTTTTATGGTACAAAAGAAAGCTTTCGATTACTTAGATGCTCCGGTTTTAAGGATTACTTGTGCTGATGTTCCACTTCCATATTCTCCAACTTTAATTGCTGCCAGCTTACCAAACGCTGATAAAGTGGTTAAAGCGGTTAAAGAAGTGATGTACGCTACAAAATAACATTAAACTTTAGCCTCACTTGTTGAAGACTAAAATTCAAAATACAATCCTCCAAAGCAATTTGGGGGATTTTTTTTGCTTTAGACTTTAACCATCTTAGATTATATGCCCCTCCATTTCTTATGTTATTTTTAGAAAACCAATATTCTGTAATTATTCGTTTCCTGTAGTATCCATTATTTATTTCGATCTTTTTTAAACAGCTATCATTTTGAGGGCTAACTTGCGCAGTTTTAAAGGTCAGGAACGCGGCAAAACTTCACAAGTTTACAAACCAGGCAATATTTTTAGACTTACGAAGTTTTCCTTATACACGTCCCATTGAAACTTCGTAAGTCGATTGATAATTTTTATCTTCGCTGCATCATCAATCTGCATTCCATGTCCGAAAATTACATATCCGAAACAACTTTCAACAAACAAGATTATACCTTAAACCCACTTTCAAAAGGCGATTATGAAAATTGCAAATTCAGCTACTGCGACTTCTCTGCTTCAGATCTGAGTGGCATCAAGTTTTTAAGCTGTGAGTTCATTTCCTGCAACCTAAGCTTGGCTACGCTAACCAAAACATCATTTAATGATGTAAATTTCAAAGACTGCAAAATGCTGGGCTTACGTTTCGAAAATTGTAACGATTTCGGTTTAGCCTTTAGCTTTGATAGTTGCAAACTGGATCATTCATCCTTTTATAAGCTAAAAATAAAGAAGACAGTTTTCAAAAATAATCAACTTCATGAAGTGGATTTTACCGAATCCGATTTAAGCAATTCAAACTTCGAATACTGCGATTTCCTCAATGCCACATTTGACAGGACCAATCTTGAAAAAACTGATTTTAGAACTGCTACTCATTATATAATCGATCCCGATAAAAACAGGCTAAAAAAAGCCCTGTTTTCGCAATCAGGATTAGCGGGTTTATTGGCGAAATATGATATTGTGATCAGTCAATAATATATCTGTTTTTTTATAACTTCATATAAAGACGATTACGTTATGGAAAAACAGGAACCAAAATCAATTGATGAATATATTGCGCGGTTCCCGGCACCGATACAAAAAATTTTGCAACAAATCAGGGAAACGATTCAACAGGTTGCTCCTGATGCAAAGGAAGTCATCAGCTATAAAATGCCCGCATTTAAACAGAACGGTATTCTGGTTTACTTCGCCGCCTATAAAAAGCACGTAGGGTTTTATCCAACCGGAATTGGAATTGAAGCTTTTAAGAGCGAGTTTGAAGATTATAAATGGAGTAAAGGTGCCGTTCAATTCCCAATTGATCAGGAAATACCCTTAAATTTAATCGCCAGAATTACTAAATTCAAAGTAAAAGGTGATCTCGAAAAGTTTTCCAAGCCTAAAAAAATATTCAGGCAGAAATCAACTGATAAAAAGCAACCTCCTCCGGGATCAAACTGATTTTTCACTTAAATTGTTACAAATCTTTTGACGTAGTACTAAAAATGTTGTAAGTTTAAAGCTTTTTAAGAGCCGGACTTTTAAGAAACTTCATAACCAATTAATGTTACGTGTAGATAGTTCCAAACCTTGCAAAATTGTATACTCTTTGTGTAAACATGAGTATTTGGGCTATTTAATTGAACCCCACATTGTTCAACTTAATCCGAATGGAGATTTCTCCTTCACTTATCAAAGAATTTTTACGCATACGGCTCAAGAATTTAAAGCCTGTTTAACGGATATTGATTATAAACTGATCAAAATACTTGATGATATTGAACAAGATTCCATCATCAAAAAACATTATAAAAAGTTAATCAGACCCACCGAATTTTTCGCTAAAATATTCGATGATAAATTCTATGAAAGCGTTAGACCTAAAATTGAAAAAAAACTTGCCGAAGCGCTAGAGATATTAAAGGTTCAGGATGAACTTTATTTAATGGATAAAGATGGGTGGCCTGTGGAGCGCAAGTTAGAATTGGCTACCGAGCCGGCATCAATTCTATTCCACTTCCGTAGAAACGAAACCGAAACACGGTACTTCCCTACCATCAAATACCAAAATCTGCGCATTGAATTCATGTTCAAAGAGGCGCAAATTATCAGTAACAAGCCCGCTTGGCTATTGCTGAATGATGTTTTATACTTTTTTGATCAGGATATTGAAGGTAAAAAACTACAACCATTTTTAGCCAAAAGATATATTGCAATCCCGAAATCTACTGAAGCTAACTACTTTGAAAAGTTCGTTGCGCCGTTGATTGAGAAACATCACGTTTATGCAGAGGGCTTCGAAATAAGGACAGAACAGTTTGAAGCGATACCCGTAATCAAAGTACTTTACGTTGATGGAGGAATATCGCAGATTCAATTATATTTTAAATATGGCGAATACAATTTTTCAGTAGAGAACGCACACAAAGTCACCGTTCGCTTAGAAAAAACAGCCGACAATTATATATTCCATCGCATTAAGCGTTCTGCAGAATGGGAGAAAAAGCAATTTAATCTGCTCCTCTCTCTTGGACTAAAAAAGGCCAGCGCACTTTTCAACAATTTGGAAGTAGTAAGCAGTGAAGAAAATCCCAGTTACGCCGCAATTAACTGGGTAAATGAACATATCGAAATGCTGCAGTCGCTTGGTTTTGAAATAGAACAAAGCACCGGGCAGAAACGCTTTGTTTTTGGCACGAGTAAAATTGACCTGGAGGTTAAAGAGGGAAATGACTGGTTCGACATTAATGCAGTAGTTTGGTTTGGAAAATACCAGATTCCGTTTCTTTCCCTAAAGCAACATATCCTTCATAAAAGAAGGGAATTCCTACTTCCCGATGGTGAAGTGGCAATCATTCCAGAAAAGTGGTTTACGCAATACGGCAGTTTATTCAGCCTGGCAGATACAGGTAAAAACCTTCGACTTAAGAAACACCACATCGGCTTATTGAATGATTTAGCAGAAGATAGTTTGGCTAATGTTACTTTAGAACGTAAGCTTCAGCGATTAACAGACTTTGAAGACATTGCCGACACACAAATGCCGGTAAACTTCAAAGGCAGTCTTCGCGATTACCAAAAAGCAGGGTATAATTGGTTTAGCTTTTTACGTGAATATAACTTTGGCGGATGCCTTGCCGATGATATGGGTTTAGGTAAAACTATCCAGACATTGGCCATGCTACAAAAAGTTAAGGAAGATGATCAAGCTGCAGGCAACCCAAGCACATCACTGATTATCATGCCAACTTCACTGATATACAACTGGCTGACAGAGGCAAAAAAATTCACGCCAAAACTTAAAATTTACGCGCATACGGGAAGCAATAGAAATAAGAACGTTGCCATTTTTGCAAATTATGATATCATTGTTACTACTTATGGCGTAACAAGAGTTGATGTAGAGGAATTAAAAGATTTCTATTTTAACTATGTCATTCTGGATGAAAGTCAAAACATTAAAAATCCGTCATCCAAATCTTTTAAGGCAGTAAGAAGCCTCAAATCCAGACACAGACTCATTCTGAGTGGTACGCCTGTAGAGAATTCGGTAGGTGATCTCTGGTCGCAACTTACTTTTCTAAACCCGGGTTTATTAGGTACACAAGCATTCTTTAATGAGGAATATGTACAGGCCATTGAGAAGAAAAAAGATGAAGAGAAAGCGCGCAAACTACAAAGCATTATTAAACCATTTGTACTGCGTAGAACCAAAGAGCAGGTTGCTGCAGAATTACCGCCAAAAACGGAGCAGGTAATCTATTGTGGCATGAGCGAAGATCAGGCGGCTTATTATGAGAAAACAAAATCAGCTTATCGAAATGATTTATTGCAAAGCATGGATGATGGAACTTTCGCTCAGAAACAGGTTCAGCTATTGCAAGGTTTAACCGCATTACGTCAGTTGGCTAACCACCCGATTATGATTGATAGTACCTATCTCTCCGACTCCGGGAAATTTGAAAATGTGATCCATACGTTAGATAACGTACTTAAAGGCGGCCATAAGGTTCTGGTATTCTCACAGTTTGTAAAACATCTGGATATTTTTAAGAAACATTTCGAGGCAGAAAATATTCCTTTCGCCTATCTTGATGGGTCAACCCGCAACCGTGGTGAAATTGTGTCAGAATTTCAGCAAAATACTGACCTAAAAGTTTTCCTGATTTCTATAAAAGCTGGTGGTGTTGGTTTAAACTTAACCCAGGCGGATTATGTATTTATTTTAGATCCATGGTGGAACCCTGCAGTAGAACAACAGGCGATTGATAGAACCCACAGAATTGGCCAGGATAAAAAAGTATTTATCTATAAATTTATTGCGAAAGATACAGTAGAAGAAAAAATTCTTGCCTTGCAAAACCGTAAAAAAACTTTGGCAAATTCACTGATTACCACCGAAGAGAGTTTCTTCAAATCGCTAAGTAAAGACGACATCAGGGATATTCTAAACTAGATATACAAACTTACTAAAATTGCATTTTAGAAAGTTACGAAATCTCAAAAGGCTGAGCCTTAAAGAATCTTCCAAGTTTTAATGACTGTACGATAAAACTTTTGAAAGATTTCTGATAGCAAGGATCACCAAAACTCAGCAAATTAATCTGATTCATGAAATTTAAATGGTTCTTAGATTCAAACGCTATAATTTCTCCTCATCAATTTTAAAACCGTATCATTTTCTAATTGTTAAGTAATTAACATAAATCTACTATCATGGAAAACGAAAATTTAAATAGAGCCATCGACAATGTAAAAGAGGCCTGGAAATACCCTGAATTATTTCAAAACATTTCCAGATCAGAACGCTGGTTATCCGGTGCAGCTGGAACTTATCTGCTTTTTAAAGGGTTAACAAATGTATTTTCGCACCCTGTAATTGCCTTAACAGGTGCAGCTGCAGGAGCAGGATTACTTTATAGAGGCTTAACCGGATATTGCCCCTTAACAGATTTACAAGAGCAACGCGAAGAATTGGCACCTGATGAAATCATAGTAAGAGAAACTTATCTTGCTGATGATTTGGCGTAATAAATTGAATACTAAATTTCCTTTTCCTAATAAACTGGCTATCTTTAAAAAAGATAACCTATAATTATGAGCAAATACGCATTTCTTATTATTCCAACTTTATTCGGTATGTCGGCATTGGCGCAGGATAAAAAAACTGATCCAGCGACAGAAGCTGCTAAAACAGAAGTTTGGGAACCTGTTCCTAAAACTGTTACTCCTGGAGCTTTGCCTCAGGATGCACCATCTGACGCGACAATTTTGTTTAATGGCAGAAATCTGGATGCATGGCATTCGGTTAATGATCCTTCAAAAGCCGCGGCATGGACAATAGACGATGGCTTTTTCACTGTAAAAAAAGGCACTGGAAATATTGAAACCAATAAAAAGTTTACAGATTATCAGCTTCATATGGAGTGGAGAATTCCTGCAAATATCACAGGAACTAGTCAGGCCAGGGGAAATAGCGGCATATTTTTAGCTTCTACAGGACCTGGAGATAACGGTTACGAAATCCAGATTATGGATTCTTATAACAATAAGACTTATGTAAACGGACAAACCGGAAGTGTGTACAAGCAAGGAATTCCGCTAGCCAATGCAAATAAAAAACCGGGAGAATGGCAGTATTACGACATTATCTGGAATGCACCGAGATTTAATGAAGATGGTTCAGTATTAAAACCTGCAACCGTAACGGTAATGCTTAATGGCGTGTTATTACAAAATAACTTCGTTGTAAAAGGAGAAACCAGGTGGATTGGTGCACCAGAATATAAAAAGCATGGTGCAGCTTCAATTAAACTTCAGGACCATGGCGATCCAAGTCCGCCGATTAGTTTTAGAAACATTTGGATTAGAGACCTATAATTATTGAAACCTGCAAATACCCTTTGCAGGTTTTTTGATTTACAGCAATTGCTGTTCAGCCTGAAGTATTTTCATGTAAATATTGCGTTCAATCATTTCTGCACCTAAACTCAATAAATGATCGTTTGGCAGCTGGCAATCAATTAAATCAATATTCAGCTTGCTCAGGTAAATTAATGCTGCTTTTGATGCATTACTTACCTTACTGAACATACTTTCGCCACAAAAAATGCGGTTTACCTTTAGGCCATACAAACCGCCTACCAACTGTTCATTTTGCCAAACCTCCACACTATGGGCATAACCATTTTGATAAAGATTAATATAGGCAGCTTGCATCTCATCAGTAATCCAGGTTCCATCCTGGCCTTTTCTCGGCGTTTTGGCACAATTTAAAATCACATCCTCAAATGCCGTATTCAGTGTGATGGTAAATACCCCATCACGCATTATTTTCTTCATACTTTTGCTCACCAGAATGCGGTTGGGATAAATTACACATCTTTGATGTGGAGAATACCAAAGAATGGGTTCACCTTCACTAAACCAGGGAAAAATCCCACTTGAATAAGCCAGTAACAGCCGTTCCATGCTTAAGTCGCCACCGATAGCGAGTAAACCATCTTCTTCGGCTAACGTTGGATCAGGAAAAACCATTTCATGGTCTGGCAATTGAAAAAACATCCTCAAAAATAAGAAAGAAAATAATGATTAAACCCAGGCGTTTAAATTATGTCATACAGTTAAAATGTTTATTATGAGCGCGAAAGAAAATTTCACCAAGGTAAAGCATCTTTATAACAGAGCAGGATTTGGAATTTCTTACTCCGATTTACAAAAACTTAGCAGAAAAAATATCGATAAGTTAGTGGCTGGTCTTCTCAAAGAACCAAAAGCAGATGATTCGATAACCTTGGTTGATGGGATGGAATCCAGGCGTCAAATGCTGGTTCAATCTGGCCTGTATGCAAAGAAAGACCTCAACGATGAGGAAAAGAAAATGCGGCAGGAAATTGTTCGGATGCAGAATGAAGTAAGCAAAGACCTGAACATTGCCTGGGTAAATAAAATGATCAATACGACGTCCCCACTCCGCGAAAAAATGACCCTCTTTTGGCATGGCCACTTCGCCTGCCGAAGCAACGATCCGCTGTATGCGCAACAACTCAATAATATTCAAAGAACAAATGGATTAGGAAGTTTCAAAACGCTGCTAATGGAAGTTTCGAAATCGCCAGCCATGTTACAATACCTCAATAACCAGCAAAACAGAAAAGGCAAACCCAACGAAAATTTTGCCCGTGAGCTGATGGAACTTTTCACCCTAGGCAGAGGAAATTACACCGAGAATGACATTAAAGAATCAGCAAGATCATTTACCGGTTGGATGTATGACAAAGACGGAACATTTATCTTCCGCCAAAACCTGCACGATGAAGGACCTAAAACTTTTTTCGGCAAAACAGGAAATTTTGATGGAGAAAGCATCATTGATCTTATTTTAGAAAAACCGGAAACGGCAACATTCATCGCCAGAAAAATTTATAAATTCTTTGTAAATGATCAACCCAATGAAGATCATGTTAAGGAACTGGGCAGTCATTTCTATGCGTCTAATTATCAGATTTCAGAACTGATAAAAAAGATGTTTACTGCAGATTGGTTTTACAATGCAGAAAATGTGGGCACCAAAATAAAGTCGCCTATAGAGTTCTTAGTAGGCCTGAGCCGGGAATTTTATGTCACCTATAACAAACCGCAAATACTCATTCAATTACAGAGCAGTTTGGGGCAGTACCTCTTCAATCCACCAAATGTAGCCGGTTGGCCAGGCGGACAAAACTGGATAGACAGTTCCTCTTTAATGCTCCGGATGCGTATTCCATCATTGGTATTAAATGATGGGGAAATAGATTTCAGCGGGAAAGCAGATCCGGAAGATGAAGCCGTAATCGCTTTAAATAAAAACACCACCACAAACGCAAACACCAAAGCGAAACCAAAATCATATGTTAATGCAAATGCAGATTGGCCTAAGTTTATAGATACTTTACCTAAAGGAATTTCGCCACTGGAACTCTCTGAGTTTCTATTGCAGCCTAAACTGAATGATAAAATAGTGAAAATGGTGAGCGATAATAAGGGCCTCAGAAGTACTGCTGTAGAAATTACCAGTATGCCCGAATATCAATTGAGTTAAACCCTTAAAATCCTAAGGAGATGAATAGAAGAAATTTTTTAAGAAATACTGGTTTTGTTGCCGCAGGCTCCCTATTTGTTCCTGCATTTATGAAACCATTAGAAGCCATGGCGCTTGATGAATTGAGCCTTTATAAAAACCTGGTGGTGGTGCAACTTTCAGGTGGTAATGATGGGTTAAATACAGTTATTCCGTTTGGAAACGACATCTATTACCAAAAAAGAAAAAGCATTGCCATTAAGCCTGAAGAAGTAATTAAGCTTAACGATATGCAAGGGTTAAATCCGAATATGGCTGCCCTACAGGAAATTTATGACCAGGGCTGGATGACGATTATTAATGACGTCGGTTATCCAAATCCAGATCGCTCACATTTCCGATCTATGGATATCTGGCAAACCGGTAGCGACAGCAATCAGTTTCTTTCTACAGGTTGGATTGGCCGTTACCTGGATAGTAATTGCCAAACCTGTAAATTTCCATACACGGCTATAGAGGTAGATGATTCCTTGTCTTTGGCTATGAAAGGCCAGACTAAAAAAGGAATTGCTTTGAAAGACCCGGCAGCATTGTTCCGCAACACCAATAATCCATTTTTTAAAGCGGTGCTCCAAAGTGATAAAGAGCACCTGGATGAAGACAATTTAGGTTATCTGTACAAAACAATGATCGAAACCCAGTCGTCGGCAAGCTACATCCAAAATACTTCAAAAATTTATCAGTCTAAATCCACCTACCCAAATACGGGCTTTTCCAACCAGCTTAAAACCGTTTCAAAGTTCATTTCATCAGGGTTAAAAACAAGAGTTTATTATGTTTCGCTCAGTGGTTTTGATACCCATGTGAATCAAACCGCCCAGCAAGGGAATTTATTGAAACAATATAGCGAAGGCATGGCAACCTTTTTAAAAGATTTAAAGGCAAATAACAAACTGGAAGATACCCTGGTGGTTACTTTTTCAGAATTTGGCCGCCGTGTAGCGCAAAATGCCAGCAATGGAACAGATCATGGAACGGCTAATAACATGTTTGTATTTGGTGGGCGCCTGAAAAAGCAAGGCATCTTTAATGCTGCGCCAAACTTAAGCGATTTAGACAGTGGCGACTTAAAATACCAGTTAGATTTTCGTCAGGTTTATGGTACTGTACTAGATAAGTGGCTGGACGTAAATAACGGTGAAATTTTAAATAAAAAGTTTAATACTTTAGATTTTATATAATTTGGAAAGCACAGGGCAGTGGAACATCGGTTACTGCAGCCCCGCTATTCATTACAACGCCAGCAATAGAAAAAATTGCCGGCGTTTTCATTACTATCGGGTTTAGTTTACCCGGGCAGGGATAAGAAAATATGTTTCGTTTCTCCCACAATAACTATTTTCGTTTTAAAACATATATAGCGTTACTGTCACTTTTCCATTTGCGCGCTGAAAAAACCTGGAATAACTCATAGCCGTATGATTTTGCCTTATTAACAAAGTCGAGCGCAGAGTTAAATTCCATTTTCTTACCTAAATCATCTTTAATGAAGGTATTATCTAAGTCGTCTGCAATTTGTCCATATTCAACGGTCACAAAGACTTTCTGCGCAAATGTTCTTTTAACCTCCTTTACCTGAATGTAATTGGAATTAATATCCGTTAACCGAACGCCATTTACGGTTTGTGCTTTCACATCGGCCATTGCAAAGCAAGCCACAGTTGTAGCCAAAATCACTAATTTGTTCATAATTTGTTTCTTTTTGTGTGTGACTGTAAGTTAAGGAAATTCAGTCTTCTAAAAAAAGAAATCATTTTTCAATCTGTAACAATTACAACTGATAGCTATCTTAAATTAAAAAAAGACAATGAACTTTTTGGGCAATATTATCTGGATTATTTTTGGCGGGATCTTTATTTTCTTCGAATATATTATTGGTGGTTTGATTCTCTGTTTAACTATTGTGGGTATCCCTTTCGGCATTCAATGTTTCAAGTTTGCTATAGTTGGTCTTGCACCTTTTGGCGTAAAAATTACCGATACATCATCCAATACGGGGTGTTTATCTACCATCATGAATATGATTTGGCTGATATGCGGCGGTTTTTGGATTGCCCTCACTCATCTATTGTTCGGAATCTTATTTTGCATCACCATCATTGGCATTCCCTTCGGAAGACAACATTTTAAACTGATGAACCTGGCCTTTACCCCTTTCGGAAAATCAATTTCTTAATTGTTATCCTGAGTTCGATAAATGTTTATGCCTTTTATACACCGGTCTGCGATCAACCCGCTGAAAGAGACCATTCCACTCAATTGGTCTATCATGTGGACATAATTAATTTCTAAAGATCTTTTATACGCTCTTTGCCTAAGAGGCATGTAATTGGAACGCACTAATTATCCAAAGCGTTTTCTCAATAGGTTTGTTAGCGCTATATGTACTAATTGTACAATTGTTCTTTTGATTTTCCCGACCCCTTGGGATTAACGGCGTTCTTCGGAATAGCCTGTTCTTTATTAAGGCGAGTTTAGCAAAATCTAAAAAAAGCCATACCAAAGGCCAGATGATTAAAAAAGTATCCCCTGATTACTGAATAAGACCGATTGATTTAGAATGTTGAATTGCTTCATCACTGGTATCAAATAAGCAACTACTTACCTGCTTTGCCTGCACCCTACTTAATAATTCTAAAGTTTGATCGCGGTTTTCAGGGCGGATATTCCGGATATAAACTGCTTCGATGTTTTGAGGATATTTTTCCACAATCTGGGTGTAAATTTGTGGATCCTGCTGAGAATTATCGCCGAAAAACACAAACTTCTGATTTGGAAAAGCATCTAAGATTCTCATCACCCTCAATAGTTTTCCCTCATGCCCCGTTTTACCTGTTTTGAGTAAATCGCTCCACTTCTTTAAAGTATTAAGCAAAAAGGCACCATCCGGAAGTTTATTAAACCGAAAGGTTTCGAGAAGGTAATCATATAGATTCCATTCGCTACTGCTTACATAAAAAAAGGGATTTGGCTGCTTCGGATTGGTATGTGATAACGCAAGTTGCTGGTAATGGCTAGCTGCTTGTGGAAACGTTTTTCGGGTATGTGGATTTTTAATAAACAACTCTCTAAGCCGCCTGCCAATAGTTGCAGAATGCGAAATCATTACAGTATCGTCTACATCAGAGATAAAGGCGTATTGAGTAATGTGTGGCACATAAACTTTCCCTTCTCCGGTATTTAAAATATTTCCATCTTGATCTACGGCCGCTACTTTTACATAATGCCAACCAGCCGAAACATCTTCGTCAGCCTCCCACTCAAATTTAAAAAAGCCATCCTTTTCCGTTTTCTGATAGATGGTTTGTCCAAAAAACTGAAGCTGAACCGCTACCGATGGATAAGGTTTTAAAATGAAAAGCTTTAGCAGATGAATGATGTTAACGAAGATATTATTACTATAAATCTGTTTGGTTTTAGACTTACGCTTAAAGACATGACCATAAACAACCAGATTATGCTTATGCCCATAACCATGATAAACTTTTACACTTACAGATTTATTCATTGATATTAAAACAGTGTTTAACAAAAGTTGTTTGTGTTATACGCCATTAGGTTAAGCACATGAAATTACTGTTTATTATAAATCCGGGTTCAGGAAGCCACGATATCAATTTAAAGGAAGTAATTTCTTCGCACTTTGCAACAAAAGAAGTGTCTATCGAATTATTTGAACTTCCAAAAGATTGCGCTATTGAACAAATTAAAGATAAGATTAAGCAAGAGCATGCCGATCGGGTGGTTGCCGTTGGCGGCGATGGAACATTAAAACTTGTAGCGGAGTGCCTGCTGAATACAGATGTTCCAATAGGAATTATTCCAGCCGGATCAGCGAATGGCATGGCAAAAGAATTGGGAATTCCTACAGATATTGAAGAGGCACTCAACTTAGTATTAACCGGCACGCCTCATAAAATTCATACGGTAAAACTTAATAATGAAATTTGCATTCACCTTTCTGATCTGGGCTTCAATGCCTATTTGGTTAAGAAATTCGACACCCTGCCAGAACGTGGCATGTGGGGATATGCAAAGGCTACCTGGCATGCCTTATGGAATCATAAAAGGATGCAGATTGAGTTGAATATTAAGGGCGAAACAATTAAATCTGCGGCAGCAATGGTAGCTATTGCAAACGCTACCATGTATGGCACTGGCTTAAAAATTAATCCGGATGGAAAACTGGATGATGAGTTATTCGAGATTATTGTGGTTAAAGATTATTCCTACCTGGAGATTTTGAAAATCTGGCTCACCAGACTCCCCTTCAATCCTAAAAAAATTGAGGTTTTTCAAACTTCAAAAGTAAAGATATTCTCGAAACATAAAGCCCACTTCCAAATTGATGGAGAATATGTAGGGAAGGTAAATGAAGTAACTGCAGAAATTTTACCTGCTTCGGTAACTGTGATTTTGTAAGCTAATTTATTAAAAGGAAAATATGGAATAGAACAGCTCAACCTATGCTTATTGGTTTCTAAAAACTATTTTTTTTTAGCATCCAAATACGAAATCTCTGTAATCTGCGGGAAATACTTCTATACTGATACCTCAGAAATCCTGAGTTGATTAATTATGCTTTTAAAAATGTTTTCTGTGAATCTGAATAGTATAATACAACCTAAAAAATTCTGCAATAAAGCAGATACGAAAAAGAATATTAAACCAAACCTCACTAAGATTTAGCAACTCCGGTAAATAAGTGATGAAGCCAATAGAAAAAATCCAGACGATTAGTCGAAAAGTAAACTGCACGTAATAAGTAATAAAACCAAATTTCCTGAACATCAGCAATCCGACTGCAGAAACAAAAAGCAGCACAAACAAAAATACGGTTAACCACACTTTTATCTGCGAAACCAATTGATCTGGAATTTCATGAATATGAGTAACAATTCCCCAAAACTGTTTCGCCAATAAAATAATACTGATCAAATCTAGAATTGCAAAGAACCTTACTATGTTTTTCATTTATTTACAATATTTCGAGAGGTAAGCATCCGCTAAATTACTTCCCATATTCTTAACAAAAGAAAAATCTTCGCAAGCACCCTGCTTGTCGCCTTGCTTAATTTTTTGAAGTCCCGTTTCTATCCTCGAATTGAGGTATTCATCATCAATTCCCAATTGCCTTTTAATATTAATAAATTGAACTTCCTGGCCGGGCTTCGCCTGATCTATGTTTTTGTAAAAATTGATAACCGAGTTGGTTAAGGCTTCTTCTGATTGATATGCCCGTATTGCCGTTTCCATAGCAGCGCTTGATTTCCCTTCACAGTTAAAACCTTCTAATTTAAAATTTACCGGAATAACCACTGCCGTTGTGGTATCGTAGCCAGATGGCACCTGCCATTTCCCACTGCTTAAACGAACCAGCCTCAAGGCTTCATCATCTAAATCTGTCAAAATCCCCTTGATTACTTTTGAAGAATAAATATTCCCATTCCCATCCAACTTAAAGCTGATATTAACAGTACCCTGAATGCAATTGGCTTTAGAAAATGAAGGATAGATGGTGTTTTCTCGTAGAAAATCTGTAAAACTCTTCTTTCCCGATTGAAATTGAACTTGTGCAGATGCAAGCGCACTAAAAAAAATAAAGCATATGGTGAAAAGCACTTTCATAGTTCTAATTTACGTAAAAAATGAGGCCAAAGATTAATACTACCATTTTCCCGGCATTGCATGTTTAAAGTGGAGCTCTAGGATTACATTGGGGTTCGGACAATTTGCCAGATATTTTTCCCGTTCACTAAACCTGCATACCCCAGGGTAGTCTCCTTTAAAATCACCCAAATCGCAGATAACTTGAAAGTGTAAATGAGGTGGCCAGTTCCCGTTTTCCTCCTTTGCTCCTAAAGTTGCGAATTTTGCTCCGGCAGGAATGAAACTTCCTTCCTCTAATCCATTTAAAGACTCGAGACTTAAGTGACCGTACAATGCATGAAATTTCAAACCTCCAATAGTATAAGATAAAATGATGGTCGCACCATAATCTCCAAAATGGTTATTATTTGCAAAACTATGAACGGTAGCATCGTAAAAATTATAAATTGCTGTCCCGGCCGGCCCCCAAATATCTACACCCAAATGTAATCTGCGGGGCTCTTCATCCATATCGAAATGTGCACTTCTGGCATAGATGGTTCGGTGTTCATTGTAGCCTCCAATTCCATATCTGGCATGATGTTTTAAAAGTTTCTCATTTATCCATTTGGAGAACAAATTAGTATCCGTTAAAGTTTCATCCGTCAGTTCCAGATTCCGGGCTGTAAAATCCAAAGGCAAGAGCTGATCGGTATGTTCATCAAAATCTATTACTTTTTTAATTGAAGATGCATTGCTATGAATAACCTGCTCAAATGTTTTCATGATAGATTAATATTGACGTGGTGTGTTAAAAAATAACCCGCAGGTATATTTACCGTGCGGGTGTAAAATCTTTAGCCAGGAAGCAGATTAATTAACAGACTATTCTGCTTCTTCGTCTGGTTGTCTTGGCTCTTTCGCAATTTTTTCAAAAAGATGATCCATACGCTCTACATATTCATTTGTATCATCTACAAAGAAGGTAAGCTCTGGCACTACCCTAACTTGGTGCCTGATTCTGGCACCCAGTTTATAACGGATTTCTCCAGCATGTGCGTTAACAGTATTGATGGATAATGTGGTATTGGTGGTATTAAAAAAGCTTAAATAAACCTTTGCCACGGCTAAATCAGGCGATACCCTTACACGGGTAATGGTTACCAATGTATTTGGCAAAAATGTACCACCCTCACGCTGAAAAACCTGTGCCAATTCTTCCTGTAGTACTCCTGCAAATTTTTGCTGACGTTTACTTTCCATATCTTCTATTATTAATAAAGTAAGTTATCGTACGGATATCTTGCTGTGTGAGCAGCTTTTACTTTATCGTACAACAAAGTTTTAAACTCTTCTATATTTTCTTTTTCAGTAGCTGAAATAAATAAAACAGGCACCTTACCATGACTCATCCAGCTTTTCTTGAAATCTTTTAAGCTAAGTTTACCATCGTCATCATCCCCTTCGGTTTCCGGCGAAACATAAGCATCAATTTTATTAAAGACCAGAATCATGTCCTTATCAATTGCGCCAATATCCTTTAAGGTTTCGTTAACAATGTGAATCTGATCTTCGAAATTCGGATGCGAAACATCCACCACATGAATTAAAATATCAGCTTCTCTTACCTCATCTAGTGTTGATTTAAAGCACTCGACCAAATGGTGAGGCAATTTCCTGATAAATCCAACTGTATCTGACAAAAGAAAGGGTAAGTTTTCGATTACTACTTTTCTCACTGTTGTGTCCAGCGTCGCAAAAAGTTTATTTTCTGCAAATACCTCAGATTTAGACAGCATATTCATGATGGTTGATTTACCCACGTTGGTATAACCCACCAGAGCCACTCGAATAAGCTCGCCGCGGTTTTTTCGCTGAGTTTCGTTTTGCTTATCAATCAGCCTCAACCGTTCTTTAAGTAATGAGATTTTATTTAAAATAATCCTTCTATCACTTTCTATCTGCGTTTCACCTGGCCCACGCATTCCAATTCCACCCTTCTGGCGTTCAAGGTGAGTCCACATTCCCGTTAAACGAGGTAAAACATATTGCAATTGTGCCAGTTCTACCTGCGTTTTAGCTTGGGCAGTTTGCGCTCTGCTTGCAAAAATATCAAGAATCAGGTTACTGCGGTCTAACACCTTAACACCAAGTTCCCGATCAATATTCCGAAGTTGAGACGGCGATAATTCATCATCAAAAATGACGGTATCTATCTCTTCTGATTTTACATATGCTTTAATTTCTTCCAGCTTTCCGGTACCCACAAATGTGGCACGCTCTGGCTTCAACATCTTTTGCGTGAAGTTTTTTTCTACTTTACCACCAGCTGTTTCAACCAAAAAGGCCAATTCATCTAAGTATTCCTTTGTTTGTTCTTCCTTCTCGCCTGGTGTAATCACACCAACCAAAATGGCCCGTTCCTGCTTAATCGCAGTATCATAAAATTTTTGTTTTCCCATGTAATATGTACAAAGATACAAATTTTGCAAACTTGTAATTTCATTTAAAAACCATTAGGTTAAGTGAAATGTTTGCCTTTTAAAATCAAGCATCCAATTAAGTTGTAAATCCTTACCAATAAAACAGAAACCAGCTTACAGCATGGCTTATTTTGGCATTAACAGCATTGTTAGTTAAATCATCATACATCAAATGTTTAAAAAAATAAAAGCACATTCACGCACTAAAAGGTAAATTCGTATTTTAAAACTAAAATCAATTGGCAAAAACAAAAACGGCATATTTCTGTCAAAGCTGTGGCTACGAATCTGCAAAATGGCTGGGTAAATGCCCATCCTGCGGACAATGGAATACTTTCGTTGAAGAAATTATTGAGAAAAGTACAACATCAGTACCTACCTGGAAAACCGAAACAAGTTCAAGGAAATTAAGTAAACCCAGTAAGGTTGATGAAATACAATCGTCTGTTGAACGGAGAATTTTAACTGGCGATAAGGAATTGGATCGCGTTTTAGGTGGAGGACTGGTAGAGGGTTCGCTGGTTTTAATTGGTGGTGAGCCAGGTATTGGAAAATCTACCTTGATGTTACAACTGGCATTAAATATCAAAGGGAAAAAGCTATTATACATTTCGGGTGAAGAAAGTGAGCAACAAATTAAGATGCGTGCCGAAAGGATTAAAGAAAGTCCATCTGCAGACTGTTACATCCTCACCGAAACCTCAACCCAAAATATTTTTAAACAAATTGAGATCCTGGAACCTCAGATTTTAGTGGTCGATTCTATCCAGACTTTACATTCCTCCCATATCGATTCTACTCCGGGAAGTGTTTCTCAGGTGCGGGAATGTACAGCCGAATTACTTCGTTTTGCTAAAGAAACTGGCGTACCTGTTTTTCTGATTGGCCACATCACCAAAGATGGCGCTATTGCGGGGCCTAAGATTCTCGAACACATGGTTGATACCGTTTTGCAGTTCGAGGGAGACCGGCATCATGTTTACCGGATCCTCAGGTCTATTAAAAACCGTTTTGGAGCAGCGGCCGAACTTGGAATTTATGAAATGCAGGGAAGTGGTTTGAGAGAGGTTTCTAATCCGTCTGAAATACTGCTTTCACAACGCGATGAAGAATTAAGTGGCATTGCCATCTCGGCTATGCTTGAAGGCGCAAGACCCATGTTAATTGAAACGCAGGCGCTGGTGAGCGCTGCTGCTTATGGCACTCCGCAACGATCGGCTACAGGCTTTGATACCAAACGAATGAATATGCTTTTAGCGGTATTAGAAAAACGTTGTGGTTTTAGATTGAGCACGCAAGATGTTTTTCTCAATATTGCAGGCGGAATCCGCGTGGAAGATCCCGCTATCGACCTTGCCGTTTTAATCGCAATTATCTCCTCTCATCAGGATATTTCCATTTCATCTAAAAATTGTTTTGCAGCAGAAGTTGGCCTTTCCGGAGAAATCAGGGCTGTAAACCGGATTGAACAACGCATTGCTGAAGCAGATAAACTCGGCTTCGAAACCATTTATATCTCAAAATATAACCTTAAGGGAATTGATATCACTAAGTATAACCTGGAAATTAAAGCAGTAAGCAAAATTGAAGAAGTGTTTGAGATGATCTTTGGCTAGCAATACGACAAAATAGGGGAAATTATTCAACAGTTTTCCCCACTTTGATATTTAAATTCCCCAACGCGCAAATGAACTTACAGTCTGGCACAGACTAAATAAAAACATAAAACACTACATATCAGATTATTGAATACACACATTCAGTCTTCAACACTTTTTGGAGTCACGTTTGCCTAAGGTATTGTATCCTAGATCATGGGATATGATCTACGATAATAGGGATGATTTTCCTCGTTAGTGAGAGCTAGCGAGGATTTTTTTTGTTTGCTAAATTATCTTAATTTTAAATAAATTTGATTTAGATCAGTAACCAAATCCTATCATTCCTAAACCATACCCCATGAAAAAAATTATTTTAAGTCTGAGCTTTTGCCTATTTAGCTTAGCCGGATTTACTCAAACTGCCTATACAGGTCAAAAATTTGGCGAAGAAGTTAAACCCGGGAATGTTAAACCTGCGGCAAAAATGGAAGCTACAATGGGTTCCGAGACAACAACCAACATGAAGATTCAAGGCAAGGTAGTCGATGTTTGTAAAAAGAAGGGGTGCTGGATGACCCTGGAAATGCCAAACGGCGATCCAATGCGGGTTACTTTTAAGGATTATGCTTTCTTTATGCCAATGGATATTGTGGGCAAAAACGTTGTATTAGATGGCTTAGCGAAAAAACAAACCATATCGGTAGAAACGTTACGTCATTATGCAGAAGATGCTAAGAAATCACAAGAAGAAGTTGCTAAAATTACCGACCCGAAAAAAGAGTTAGCTTTTGAGGCTAAAGGCGTGGTGATACTGGATAAAGAATAAAAGCTAAAAGAATAAAGATTAAAGAATAAAGACTAAAAACTAAAGCTTAAAGCCGGATCTCAGCACGAACAACTGTAAACAACTAACGATTTTAAGCGGAAAGACTTAAACTCAAAGTAAACCACAACCCCGATGCATTTTGTACCGGGGTTACGGTTGTATTTTTTTACAAAACCCAGTTCCAGCCAAATTCATCTGGTGCCAAACCATAACGGATGTCGTTAAGTTTCTTCGCAATTCCATTTGAAATATTTCTGGTTGATGGATCTGATAATTGGTAAATCTCACCTTTGTAGCCAATCTGGCCCACATGCGTTACCGTTGCAGCTGTACCAGCGGCAAAAGCTTCGGTTAAGCTTCCATTTTGAATGCCATCAATAACCTCTTTAACTGAAACCCTGCGCTCTTCTACTTCGATGCCAGATTCTTTAGCCAATTTGATAATGGTATCTCTTGTTACCCCATCTAAAACGGTACTTCTTACAGATGGTGTAACTAATTTTCCGTCGATTACAAAGATTAAATTAGCCGTTCCTGCTTCCTCGATATATTCATGAGCAATAGAATCAGTCCAGATCAACTGATCAAAACCTTCTTTTCTGGCTTGCTCGAAAGGGTATAATGAACGGGCATAATTTCCGGCTGTTTTTGCAAATCCAACACCACCTTCATCCGCACGTGTAAATTCAGTTTCAATCTTAACCTTTAGGGCCGAGCTATAATATGGTCCTGTTGGAGTAGTTAAAAGCGCAAATTTATAAGAATCAGATGCACGAACACCCAAGTATGGATCTGTAGCAAACATTACCGGACGAATATAAAGTGCATAATCTGGTTGATTTGGCACCCACTTTTCATCAATAGCAATCAAAGCCGCCAAACCCTGCATAAAAATTTCTTCAGGGATAGTAGCCATAGACATTCTCGCTGCAGACTTGTTAAAACGCTCGAAGTTTTTATCTGCACGGAAGACACTAATTTTTCCGTCGGGTAAGCGATAAGCTTTTAAACCTTCGAAAATTGCCTGGCCATAATGTAATGCAGAAATTGCCGGGCTCATTGGAATTGGTCCATATGGAAGAATCTGCAGATTTTTCCATTCGCCGTCTTCATAATCGGCTGTAAACATGTGATCGGTAAAAACCTTACCGAATGGTAATTCAGAAAAATCAGTAACTGTTAAACGAGTTTCTTCAGCTTTAGTGATTTTTATCTCTAATGTCTCGGTCATTATATTTGAATTTTGAATGATTGATCTTTGAATATATGAATGGTTTGCCATAAGCAAATTCAATCATTCAGGCATTCTCTAATTCAATCATTATTTATTTTGCGCAAAATAGCAAAAAAGCCGCTTTTATAATAGTTTTCTTCGATATTAATCTTTGTTTTTAAGTGTTTTGAGTACACTAAGCACCCAGCCTTTCCCCCATTCATTCATATTTTCTTCAGTCCATAAGAAAGGATAAAAAATTCTTTTCTGAAAACGCGGAGGCAAGTATTTCTGCCAATTGGTTCCACCAGTAGCGGCAATATCAATTGGATCTTTCTCCAGGTAACGGACAGCCGATTTATAGTGAGATAAAGGCCACTCTACATTTACATATAAATCAAGTTTACGCAACTCTTCTGCAAGTAAAGAAACATCATTTCCTTGGGCTTCTAATTGATGATATAGCGCAGAGAAATTAGTTAAAGAACGATCCTTTGCCAATTGCAAAAACTGTGCGGCGTACTTCTTAATAAACTGCTTTAAAGTTAGTGTCTGCTTTCCTGAGGCTAATTCTGTGGCACCAAATTTCCAGTAAATATTTTCAAACTGCTCTTCAATGGAAGCGTTGATTAATTCTTCCCTTTTACTTTTATCAACCAGCCGAATAAAATCAGTTGCGCAGATCTCAATCATTCTATATTGCCCTGATTGAAAACCGCTTGCTGGCAAAAGAGACATTCTGAACTTCAAGAATTGCTCCTTTTCCATGCCATCAACCATCACTTCGAAAGAGGTGGTTAAGGCATTAAAATAAGCATTGATTCTTTTCACACGAGCGGTAAAAAATTCTACTGTTAAACTTTCATGTTCAGCAATTTGCCTGCACTCATGTAAAGAAAGTTTAAAATATAGCTCTGTAATCTGATGATACATGATGAAAATTTCTTCATCCGGAATTGGCGTTTTCGGATTCTGAAGACTTAACAAAGTATCGAGGTGAATATAGTCCCAATAGGTTAGAAAATCAGCATAAAGTAATCCATCCAGGTACGAAGCCATATCCTGTCCCATTGCGGTATACTTTTCTTGAAGTTGATCCAGTTTGTTCTTAATCTCTGGTGTGAAGTCCATTCTTTTGATTTATTAGTGCAAAGGTGATAAAGATTTTTGTAGAATGGCGAAATTTTCTACATTTGACTTGAAGGCGATGGGGTACCGCCAAAACCGCCCAGACAGGCTGATGACTCCTACGATTTTATTAAAAATTGAATTCAAATGCCTGTTAGAAATTTAACGGAAGAACTTCTTACGTCTTTCGATCGCTTTAAAAAGCAAGATTCTAAATCTATTTTACTGAATACCCTGAAGTGGGTATTTTTTTCGTCAATTATTGGCACCACAGTGGGGTCTGCTTCTGCACTATTTTTAGCTTCACTAAACTGGGCGACTGATTTTAGAGAGAGTCATTTATGGATGATTGCTTTTTTGCCGCTGGCAGGATTAGCCATAGGTTTTAGTTATCATTACTGGGGAAAAGACGTTGTAAAGGGGAATAACCTGCTGATTGAGGAATTGCAAAGTCCCAAACAGGTGATTCCGATTGTGATGGCACCTTTAATCTTCGCCGGAACAATTATTACCCATTTATTTGGTGGTTCTGCAGGGAGAGAAGGCACGGCTGTACAGATTGGAGGTGCTTTTGCAGATCAGCTCACTAAATTATTTAAGCTGCAGCCTGCAGACCGAAAAATCATTTTAATCTGCGGCATTAGTGCAGGTTTTGCTTCAGTTTTTGGAACGCCTTTCGCAGGTGCCGTTTTTGGCCTTGAAGTTTTTATATTGGGGAATCTGATGTACTCAGCCATTTTACCATCACTAATTACGGCCTTAATTGCAGATTATACTTGCAAAGCCTGGGGCGTTGGCCATACACATTATTCCATTGTACTGGTACCGCAAATGAATATCATTAACCTGATGTTATCGCTGAGTGTCGGAATCATTTTTGGTTTAGCAGCAAGATGTTTCTCCGCTTTAAACCATACCTTTTCACGTATTTTTGCTATACTTAAATATCCACCCCTCAGACCCTTAGTAGGAGGTTTGTTACTGGTTGGATTTATTTATCTGCTAGGGAACACCCGTTTTATCGGATTGGGTATTCCAGTAATATTAGAATCTTTCACTCATCAACAAGACTATTATACATTTGCAATTAAACTTTTTTTAACTGCATTAACATTGGGTTGTGGTTTTAAGGGTGGCGAGGTAACACCTTTATTCTTTATTGGCGCAACACTTGGAAGTTTTTTAAGTTTCTACGTTCCACTTCCGGTTGGCCTGTTAGCAGGAATGGGGTTCGTGGCCGTTTTCTCTGGCGCCGCGAACACGCCATTGGCTTGCATAATAATGGGTATTGAATTATTTGGAATAGATTCTGCGGTTTATATTGCTCTTGCCTGCATCATTGCATACTTCTTTTCTGGTCATTCCGGGATTTACAAATCACAGGCCATTGGTAGTTTTCAAAAATTTCGCATTAAAAAGCATCAGTTTTTAAGATAGGGAATTACAGGTTAGTTGAATTTAGAGGCTTTCTATGATTCCAGGCTGCTAAAGCAAACTGCGAGGCATTGCAGCATGCAAATAGCAAGTGTCTTATAACTTTGCGTGGTATTCATCGCCATTGGTTTCAACCAATGGTGGGCTAGTTAAAGCTGATATTATTCAAAAGTTTTTTATAGCAATTCATTTGCTATTTATTTCAGCTCAAAGATTTTTTGAATATAGTGGCAGTCTGCTAAGGCAAACTGCGAGGCAGTGCAGGATGCAAATAGCCAGTGTTTTATAACTTTTGCCTGGTATTCATCGCCATTGGTTGAAACCAATGGCGGGCTAGTTTAAGGCGATATTATTCAAAGTATTTTATAGCGATTCATTTGCTGTTTATTTCAACCCAGAGGCTTTTTAAATATAAATGGCAGTCTGCTAAAGCAAACTGCGATGAATTGCAGGATGCAAATAGCAAGTGTTTTATAACTTTTGCCAGGTATTCATCGCCATTGGTTGAAACCAATGGCGGACTATTTTAAGCTGATATTATTTAAAGTGTTTTATAGCAATTCATTAGCTATTTATTTCAGCCCAAAGACTTTTTGAAGTATAAATAGCAGTCTGCTAAAGCAAACTGCGATGAATTGCAGAATGCATATAGCAAGTGTTTTATAACTTTTGCCTGGTATTCATCGCCATTGGTTTCAACCAATGGCGGGATAGTTAAAAGTGATATGTTATTCAAAGTATTTTATAGCGATTCATTAGCTATTTATATCAGCCCAAAGACTTTTTGAAGTATAAATGGCAGTCTGCTAAAGCAAACTGCGATGAATTGCAGAATGCAAATAGCGAGTGTTTTATAACTTTTAGATGGTATTCATCGCCATTGGTTTCAACCAATGGCGGAATAGTTAAAGGCGATATTATTTAAAGTGTTTTATAGCGATTCATTTGCTGTTTATTTCAACCCAGAGCTTTTTAAATATAAGTGGCAGTCTGCTAAAGCAAGCTGCGATGAATTGCAGGATGCAAATAGCCAGTGTTTTATAACTTTTGCCTGGTATTCATCGCCATTGGTTTCAACCAATGGCGGGATAGTTTAAGCCGATATTATTCAAAGTGTTTTATAGCGACTCATTAGCTATTTATTTCAGCTCAAAGACTTTTGAAGTATAAATGGCAGTTTGCTAAAGCAAACTGCGATGAATTGCAGGATGCAAATAGCGAGTGTTTTATAACTTTTGCCTGGTATTCATCGCCATTGGTTTCAACCAATGGCGGGCTAGTAAATAGAGAATGTAATCTATTTTGAAAAAGAGATTGCTTCGTAGCTGAAAAAGCTACCTCGCAAAAACGATTTTCAGGTTTAATTAATACAACACCCTAAATTTAATAGTATGTTCAATTTTCTTAAGTGATTTGAACAATTGTTTATCATACTGTGCATTAATATCGGTAATGGCATAACCAATTTCCGAATTAGTCATTAGAAACTGTCCGACAATGTTGATGTCGTGCTTTGCGAACACAGTATTAATCTTTGCCATAATACCTGGCACGTTTTTATGAATATGAATTAATCGGTGAGATTTATCAATTTTTGGCAATTGTAAATTAGGAAAGTTGCCGCTTAAGTAAGTAGCGCCTGTATTCATAAAATCCGCAACGCGCTTCGGAATAAAATCAATATTGCGGGGGTTATTTTTTGGATCATCAAAGACAACTATTCCCTGCCTGGTACATAAATCGAAATCAAATTTATTTTTGGCACTACCCAAATAACCGATGGTTTTTAATTTAATGGCATTTTTCAATTGCTCATTATCTAATTTCTCGCCATTTGCCAGAACGATAATTCCAACATCCTTCACATACTTTTCTTCAAAAGAAGTTTTTTGTCTGATGGAAAGACCATCATTTTTTAAAATGGCTATTGTTGCCGGATCTACATCACCGATCACCAAACATAGAATCCTGTTTTTCGGATAGGAAATGGCACGTGGTAAATCATTTACATATAAAAACTCATCGAAACTTGGCGTTACGTGATCTGCTTTCGCCACAATACTTTCACGTGCGATATTCTCTGTAAAAGCAAAAAACTTATTAATTAATCCGCTTTCGCGCAATTGAAAGTCAGAATAACCATCCCCGATCCCAAAGAGCATGCCTTCTAACTTTAAATGTTGCAACAACTTTACTTTCCCGCCTTCCTCACTTAGTGGATTGGCATGATCGTAATCAATAATGTTTCCATCACCTGTAGTGACAAAGGTATTGGCGTAAATATTTTCTTTCTTAATGTGATACTGACTTACCACTGGGGTGATGAACTCTTTGAAACCGCCGGAAACAATCAGTACATCATCAGCATGTTTTTTAAAGAACTCCGCATTACGGGAAAATGAGGTAGAAACCTTTTTCTTGAGGTGTTTGATCAGTAATTTAAGATGATCTTCATTCGCTTCCAGCAATTTAACCCGCTGTGCTAAACTCTCAGAAAAGGAAAGTTTCCCTTCCATGGCAAAATTGGTATAATCTTCTATCTTCTGGAAAATAGCCTCTTTATCAGGATGGTTCTTTAAAGAGATTCTGGCAAGTTCATCAAGCGCTTCTACCTGGGTAAAAGTGCTATCGAAATCGATAATGTAATACGCTTTTTGTTTGGGCATTATTTCAAATATTGGGTAATTTCTGTTATGCAATCACGCACTGGTTTAAAAGTTATCCCAGTTTGTTCAATTACTTTATTATTGCTATAGTAACTCAGGGTAATACTGCTTCTGGCGGTATCTTTGGTTATAGATGGATCTTGTTTGGAAAACAATGAGGCTAATTTTAGTGCCCGCCAGGCGAGACCAAGCATCCAGGGTTTAGCCTCTTTGGTTGGTGCCTTCACTCCGAAACCATTTGCAATTTCGGTAAACAAGTCTTTATAGTGAAGGTTACCTGCGGAGATAATGTATCGTTCGCCAGATACTTCAGCATCCATTAACAGGATCATGGATTGAGCTACGTCCTCAACAGCTACAAACCCAGATGCACCATTGGTATAAAATGAAAAACCATCTTTTACCAGTTTGAAGATGGCACCACTGCCTTCAAAACCTGCATTTTTACCAATGATTATGGACGGATTAACAATTACAGCATTTAGACCTTCGTTAATTCCACGCCAAACTTCCATTTCGCCTTCATATTTCGAAAGTCCGTAGGCATGTGCTTTGGAATCATATTCCCAAAAATTTTTTTCTGTAATCTGATTATCTTTTTTGGCAATACCTAAAGCAGCAACAGAGCTGACATGTAACAGGCGGCAATTATGCTCCATACAAAGATTAACCAAATTTGAGGTACCATCTATGTTAACGTGAAATAATTGCTTTTTATGCTTAGAACTCAAGGATACGAAGGCAGCGCAGTGGTATACCTGTGTAACCTTTTCGAAGGCTTCTTCGAGCGTGGCGGGTTCATTAATATCGGCATTGAACCACTCAATCAATGTATTATGCTGAATTAAAGCAGGAATTTTAGATTTCTCGCGCCTCAAAGCACGAACGGCTAAACCTCGATCGGTTAGCTGTTTTAACAATTCAGCACCTAAAAATCCTGTTCCTCCGGTTACCAGTATCATTTTATTTTTTTCGAGCTATATGTGGAAATACGCATTCAAAAATAGATATTTGAGGCGAGAGTTTTAAATATATGTCGTTAACGGATTTCTTTTCCCCGGTAAACCCCGATAGTTTCACCCCCAAACAAGGTTTTTTCACCAGTCAGCTGGGTTTAAAAGCACAAATTCACAGCACATCTTTTCCTGATTTTGAAGAGAACACCTATGATTTAGCCATTATTGGTGTTCTTGATGGAAGAGGTGCAGTAAACAATGAGGGTTGCGCCCTGGCTCCTGATTATTTCAGAGAGAAATTCTATAAATTAAATGAAGGTGCTTTTACCAGCCGGATAGTTGATTTAGGCAATATCAAACATGGGGCAACCATTGCCGATACTTATATTGCCATTAAAATGGTAGTGTCTGAGCTGATTAAAAAAGACATTATTCCAATCATTATTGGCGGCGGACAAGATTTAACTTATGCCCAATATTTAGGTTATGAAGATTTAGAGCAGAAAGTTGATTTGGTGGTCATTGATAATCAATTTGATATTGGTGATGATGAAAGCGACGGCATTGAGACCCGCTCTGACTGTTACCTGAACAAAATTTTCTTACATCAACCTAACTTCTTATTTAACTATAGTAACATAGGGTATCAAACCTATTTTGTAAACCAGGAAAGCCTGAGCGTAATGGACAAACTGTATTTTGATGTCCATCGGTTAGGGGAATTTGCACAGGATATCACCCTGACGGAACCCATTATCCGCAATGCGAACATGATCAGTTTTGATTTAGGTGCCATCCGTTCAGCTGATTCCGCAGCAAATGCAAATACCACCCCTAATGGTTTTGACGGCGAAGAAGCCTGCCGAATTGCCCGTTATGCGGGGATGAACGACAAATTAACATCTATTGGTTTCTATGAGTTTAACCCGGCTTACGATAATAATGGCCAAACCGCTTTTTTATTAGCACAAATGGTTTGGTATTTTATGGATGGTTTTTACGCCCGGAAAAAGGATTTTCCACTAACGCCAAAATCGCAATTTATGATTTACAGAACCAGTTTAAAAGACGGCTCCGGCGAAATGACGTTCGTGAAAAGCAAGAAATCAGATCGCTGGTGGATGCAGGTTCCATACCCTTCAGGTCAATCTAAAAATGAACGCTATCATTTGGTACCTTGCCGCTATGAAGATTACCAAACAGCAGTAAATGGCGAAATGCCAGATTTATGGTGGCGAACTTATCAAAAACTCTCATAATTTTACTTTACAATTTCCGTTATACTCACAATAATTATCTTTAAATCAAACCACTATCCTTCTTAAATTTTTAAGATAAACCAACTTATGAAAAAAATATTATTATCTGCATTTGCCCTACTGCCACTTGCTGCACTAGCTCAAAAACCTTTTGCCTTAAATGGAGAAGTCAAAGGCTTAAAAACCGGAGATAAAATTTACCTGATTTACCAGGGCGATGGAAAAAACGTTACCGATTCTACCACAGTAGCAAATGGTGCTTTCACGTTCAAAGGAACAGTAGCAAGCCCGGCTCAAGGAAGTTTATATCTAAACAAAAACCCTTTTGTTAACCGCCCTGCACAAGGGGAGAAATTAGATGGTTTGCCCATTTATTTAGAACCCGGAAACATCAAACTAACTGCAACAGATTCCCTGAAAAATGCAAACATTACGGGTTCTCCGGTAAATGATGATGCTAAAAAATTAAAAGCGTTGACTAAACCCGTTGAGGATAAGTTAATGGCGATTAACGCTGAATACAATGGCTATACTGCGGAGCAGAAAGAGAATAAGCAAACGATGGATGCGCTAAGGGCTCGTTATGAAAAAGAGGCTGCGGAGATGACTCCGCTTTTGCTGCAATTTGCCGGAGCAAATCCAAAATCATATATCAGTTTAAGTGCAGTTAATCAGTTATCTAGCGACCCAGAACAAGCCGTTGCTGCTGAAAAAGCTTTTGCCGGATTGTCTCCGGAATTAAAATCGACTCCAGCCGGAACCAAGCTTACTCAAGTATTTGAAGCCGGCAGAAAAACGGCCGTTGGCGCAATGGCGATGGATTTTACGCAGACAGATACTGCTGGTAAACCCGTTAAATTATCTGATTTTAAAGGAAAATATGTATTGGTAGATTTCTGGGCATCCTGGTGTGGCCCATGCCGTCAGGAGAACCCGAATGTGGTAGTGGCTTACAACAAGTTTAAAGACAAGGGCTTTACTGTTCTGGGTGTTTCTTTAGATCGTCCTGGTAAAAAAGATGCCTGGTTAAAAGCAATTGCTGATGATAAACTAACCTGGACGCATGTATCAGATTTAAAATTCTGGGACAATGAAGTGGCTAGAATGTATGGCATTCAATCTATCCCTGCAAATTTCCTGATTGATCCGACTGGAAAAATTATTGCTAAAGGCTTAAGAGAAGAGGCATTACAAAGCAAACTTCAGGAGTTATTGGGAAGCAAATCTAAATAAAATTAGTCCTTCAAGATAAAGCCGCAGATTTGCAGATTATTTAATTAAAATCTGCAAATCTGCGGCCTTTTTATTTTGAAGAATTAGACCAAATCAAATCCAATATCTTCTCTGAAGTACTTTCCATCGAAATAAATCCTTCCAGCATCAGCTGTTGCAGATTGTAATGCGGTAAACAGATCTTTTTGTAAGCTTGTGATGGCAATTACCCTGCCTCCATTGGTTTTCACTACGTCGTTATCTAAAAGTGTACCTGCATGGAAAGCATTAGAGTGACGTAAATTTTCAATTCCAGTAATGGCTTTACCTTTTAGATAGTCTCCCGGATATCCGCCTGCAACAATCATTACCGTAGCAGCTGTTTGCTCAGAGATCACCAGATTAACATGATCTAATTGTTTATTGGCAGTTGCCAGGAATAACTCTACCAGGTCATTTTCAATCCTTGGAATTACGCTTTCCGTTTCAGGGTCACCCATACGGGCATTGTATTCAATCACAAATGGATCATCTCCTACTTTAATCAATCCGAAGAAAATAAAGCCTGTGTAATCAATATGATCTTTTTTCAAGCCTTCTACTGTAGGCTTGATAATGCGTTCTTCTACTTTTTGCAAGAAATCTGGCGTAGCAAAGGGAACCGGAGAAACAGAACCCATGCCACCTGTATTTAAACCGGTATCATTTAAGCCAATTCTTTTATAGTCTTTTGCCGATGGGAGGGTTACATAATTTTCGCCATCACTTAAAATGAAAACAGAAAGTTCAATTCCACTTAAAAATTCTTCGATTACAACCGTTGAACCCGCCGCACCAAATTTACCACCAAGCATTAATTTTAATTCTTCCTGTGCTTCTACCGTTTCCGTACAAATTAAAACGCCTTTACCCGCAGCTAACCCATCGGCTTTTAATACCACTGGCAATGCATGCGTTTCAAGATAAGCTAAACCATCAGCTAATGTTTCTGGAGTAAAAGATTTGGAAGCTGCAGTTGGAATGCCATGACGCTCCATGAATTGTTTAGAGAAATCTTTGCTTCCTTCTAAAATGGCACCTTCTTTTTTAGGTCCGATTACCGGGATATGAGCAATGGCTTGATCAGCAAGGAAAAAATCGTGAATACCATTTACCAAAGGTTCTTCCGGACCAACGACTACCAACTCAATATTTTCAGCTAAAACAATCTTTTTGATTGAATCGAAATCATTTACATTGATGTTAATGTTGGTGCCATAAACGCCTGTACCGCCATTTCCTGGTGCAATAATCAATTTATCGCAATGCGAAGACTGGCTCATTTTCCAGGCAAATGCACTTTCTCTGCCGCCCGAACCTAAAAGTAAGATATTCATATGGGCAAAGATAAATAAAAATGGGAGATGGAATATGGGAAAAATTTTAGTAGCAAGACAGGAGTATTAAGTATCAAGTCGTTGTTCGTTTTGAGACTTGGCTTTTAGCTTTGATCTTTCGCTTTGTCTTTTAGCTCCAAATCGTTTACCGTTGTTCGTTTTGAGACTTGGCTTTTAGCTTTGATCTTTCCGCTTTAGTCTTTCTGCTTTAGTCTTTTTGCTTTAGTCTTATAACTCCAAATTTTTGTTCGTTTACCGTGCTCGTCTTGAGACCTGGCTTTTAGCTTTGATCTTCCGCTTTGTCTTTAAGCTCCAAATCATTGTTCCTTTACCGTTGTTCGTTTCAAGACTTGGCTTTTAGCTTTGATCTTTCCGCTTTAGTCTTTCTGCTTTCCGCTTTAGTCTTTCTACTAACTTCCTTTTGCGCTTCTTGTCATTTGTTCCAGCATATCCCACATTTCATTCGGAATTGCTTCTAAACCATTCATTTGACCTGCTCCCTGAAGCCATTCGCCACCATCGATAGTAATTACTTCGCCATTAATATAGCCAGAAAAATCACTTACCAGGAATGCTGCCAGATTTGCCAATTCCTGATGCTCGCCTACCCTTTTAAGTGGTACACGGTTTTTGAAATCAAATTTTTTCGCTAAATCACCAGGCAATAACCTTTCCCAGGCACCTTTTGTAGGGAATGGCCCTGGTGCTATGGCATTGGTTCGGATGCCATATTTACCCCATTCTACGGCCAAAGACCGGGTTAATGCTAAAACGCCCCCCTTGGCACAAGCCGAAGGAACCACATAAGCAGAACCTGTAAAGGCATAAGTAGTAACAATATTTAGTACCGTAGCCGACTGTTTTTCCTTGATCCAATGTTTTCCAAAAGCCAGGGTACAGTTTACGGTTCCTTTTAAAACAATATCAATAACCGAAGAAAAAGCATTTGCAGATAAACGTTCGGTAGGCGAAATAAAATTCCCCGCAGCATTATTCAGCAAAACATCCACAGTGCCAAACCGCTCTAATGTTTTCGCCAGCACATGATCCACTTGTTCTGCATCCCGCACATCACAGGCTACAGCCAATACCTTACCTCCGGTTTTTTCTTCCATCTCATCAGCTGTTTTTTGCAAAACTTCCTGCTTACGGCTCGTAATTACCAAATTTGCCCCTAACTTAAGAAAATATATCCCCATCGCTTTTCCTAAACCTGTACCACCGCCGGTAATTACAATGGTTTTGCCTTTTAAAGCATCTTCTCTGAGCATGGGTGAATTGTAATTTAACATATGATTATTTTAATGAGGTGATAGAAATGGAAATAGGCAAACTGAAAACTGGCAATTGTAAACCGACAATTTGCAAACTGAAAACTGTCAACTGCTAACTGAAAACTGTCAACTGAAAACTGTCAACTGAAAACTGACTACTTCCTTTGCAAATTAGCCAGGATAGTTTCTAGAATATGACGCGTAGTAGGTGACCACCATTGTGCCAGCATTTTTTCCAGCGTAGCAGATTGATCAGCCGTCATGGCTGCAATTAATTCTTCGCGGATATTCAGTTTACTTTGAGACCAGGTATTGCTTTCCTGTTCCATAAACTTTTTAATTTTCCGCTCTGCTGCAGTGAGTAAACTTTCGTTTTTCACCAGTTCATCAACTAAACCAATTTTTAAGGCTTCTTCCGGGCTGAAAAGCTTTCCGGTTAGTAAACTGCGGGCCGCTTCTCCCTTTCCAATCCAGAAAGAATATAACTGGAAAATACTATTCGGAACGATGATACCAACAGGTACTTCATTCAGTCCGATAATATATTGCCCTTCTGCCATTACACGCGCATCGCAAGCCAGCGCAATAACACAGCCGCCCGCCGGACTATGGCCACTAATGGCTGCAACCATCGGTTTTTTAAAGGAAACCAGGTTTGCGGTAAAATTAAAAAACAGTTCAAAAAATGATTTTGCTTCTGCTTCATTATATCCATAGAGTTCTATTAAATCTAATCCGGCAGAAAAAAAAGGTGCTTTTCCTGTTAAGATTACCCCGCCAATATTCGCATCAGCTGCGATATTTTTAAGCATATCATCAAGCTCTGTAATTAACTCACGACCTAAGGCATTTGATTTTCCTTTATCGAGTGTAATGGTTGCCAGGCGATCTTTTACGCTTACTTTAATTGTATTCATGGTAATAGCTGTTAAATATCAATAATCACTATGCTTGCATAATAATCAAATTTATCTATTTTTCTTTATTTAACCTCATAAGTATAAACTTTTCTCGCTAAGTGACCCAAAGCATCTATTCCTTCTATTACCACACGGTATTGCCCTGCCTCATCCGCATTATAGAACTCAAATTTTGCTTTTCCATCTTGCTTAGCCACCACCTGTGGATTCCAGTAAATGGTTGTACGCAAATCTTTACGGGTATTATTCGTTGTTGCATCATCATATAATGGCGAATAAAATGCCCTTGAAACTGAAAATCCCTTCGGACTTAAGCTCACAATTCCCGGTGCATACCGATTGTAATTTGATGTTCCGCCACCGCGTTTTGTCGTAATTACCAATAAACCACCTCCGCCGCGCGAGCCATAAATTGCCGTATTACCAATGCTCTTTAAAAGTTCAATAGTTTCTACATCGTTAGGAACAATGTTATCTAAAAATTCTGCTTCTACTTGCATTCCATCCAAAACGATAGACATTGGCGTATTTTGACTCCGCATGAGGTAAGGAATATTCCCCCTGAAGATTACGCCTGGTAAACGCCCCTGTAAACATTGAGATAATGTGATACAGGTTGATAAATTTTCGCTCGTGAGGATATAATCTGCACGGCCTGCGCCATTCAAATTTGCAGAATTCTTCGCCGGGTTTTTCTTTTCCGTAATGGTTACCTCTTCCAGTTTAATTGTTCTTTCTAATAAGCCTAAACGTGTCATCTCATTAAAGTAGTTATCACTTGCTTTAATGTAATTCATCAGGCTGTTATTTACATTGATTTCTACATCGCCGGTATTTTTACTTTTTGTTACCACTTGCCCGGGAACCACATCTACATTGATATCTACGAATTTACGTTCAGTTTTCGTTCTGGCCTGAACCACAAATTTGGTGCTGTCTCCAAAATTGAGGTTGTCAAAAACAAACTTACCTTCCGCATTGGTTACCGTATCTAAAATAAAAACAGATCCTTTTGTAGCCATTAACATCACTTTTCCACCTACAACTGGTTTATTACCCTTCATTACCGTACCCGTTATGGCTAAAGATTTTTCTGGTTGGTAAGTAATTGATGGTTCAGCACCGCTGATGATGTTTTTCCATAAGAACCGCCTCCAACCCTGGGTTAATAATAAATTATCTAACTCCTTTTCTGTTTTCACGTCATCATTTAAGAAATAGTGATTGGGTTTTTCGATATAACCAGTCAAATCAGAAGTTAATAGTAAGGAGGTTAAGATATTTGTTTCATTATCTTCATCTGGCGTTACCTTCGCTGCGTTTGTAACCGCAACAGAAAAACTACCTAAGGCTGGTTTCTGTTGATTAGTAGCGTCGAAGCTGAAAATTGTTTTACCCTTTCTACTATTTGACACCTGCGAAGTGTTAAGCGTCAGATCTAATTGATCAGCTTTATTTTTAACGAAAATTAACCTTTCTGCTATGGGCTGATTATCACTGGAAAATAATGTAAACTGTACAATTCCCAATGGCAATTTGCTTTTGGAGATGTTAGCCATTAATACCTGTTTCTCCATTTTCGCTTTAGAAACATAGAAAACATTCCCTGCCTGTTGTGCAACAATCTTCAACTCAGCCCCATTAACCAGGTTTTCGCTAGACATAATTTTAAGCGAAACTTTCCCTGTATCCAGGTTATTAATCGTAATGGCATAACCACTTTTTTGTGCCAAAGGCATCTTAATGTCTTTCGAAGAACCATCAGCATATTTCACTTTTGCTGTGTAGGTTTTTCCCGCCTGGGCATTGAATATAAAATTGCCCATGCCCAAATAAGTAGTTTCGAAAGCGGTTACTTCAGCACCGGCCTCATCTACCACTACTCCTTTTACATTTTCGCCATGGCCTGCAGCATTAACTGCCTTAACCGCTACTTTCTGTGGCAGATTTTCGATCAGGTTTCCACCTTCAGGCAAAAACTGAACATCTACATCATTTGAGGTAGATGTGATTGGAATAGACTTGATTACCTTCTGTTTATTTTCTAAAGTGATTGTGGCAACAATCTTCCCGCTTTTACTGGTAAGCCCATTTGTGTTTGCAAAATTGATAATTGCATCGCCATTTGAATTCGTTTTTGCCTTACCTCTTTCAACCGATTTATAATCCAACTGAACATCATAACTGACATCATTATCTTTATAAGCTGCTCCATCTTTATCGGCAAAGTGAATGGTAGCTGTAACCCGGTCAGTGTTATTTTCTTTTTTGAAATCGTACCTGGTTTCGGTAAAAACTTTATTGGCCCAGCTATTTCCTATTTTTATGGCTTTATCGAAGAAAAATGTTGTTCCGAAATTCCGCATGTAATTGGTGTATGCCCTGATGCGATAATTACCTTCAGAAAGAGAATCAGGCAATTTAAAATCGCCCCAGGTAATACCGCTCACCACAGGCAGCTTCAGTTGCTTTTTTATGGAGTCTTTTTCATTGATCAATTCCACGTATAGTATTTCACTCAATGTTGATGGCACAGCGGATTTTGCATCTACTATGTAGGCTTTAAACCAAATATCATCGCCAATGGCATAGTATGGTTTGTCAAGATGAAGGTGAACCTTTTCCTGTGGAAATTTATTGGTATAATCATCAAGCTTTTTCAGGAGCTGTGTAAATGGATCATCATCCATTCTAAAAGCAGAGAAGCCAAAAATGATTAATAGGAAACTGATAATGAGCGTGATTCTGAATTTCATTCTATCGTGACTATAAATAAAAATATGCCTCAAGGTACAAAACCCGAGGCATATTATGATGAAGATCACATGAAATTTATACTAGAACTTATTCTTCCACATCATGCTTTCTACCGGCCGTGTGGTTTTGTTATTGTACTTTGCATTGCCTTTAGAATTGTACATGGTTTCGATATTTCCTTCAACCACAAAATATATTAACTGGCCGATGGGCATACCTGCATAAACCTTAACAGGCTGTGCTACAGATATTTCTAAAGTCCAGGTATTACAGAAACCAACATCGCCTTTTCCGGCAGTGGCGTGGATATCAATACCTAAACGCCCGGTGCTGCTTTTACCTTCCAGAAAGGGCACATGACTATGGGTTTCGGTATACTCTAAAGTTACGCCCAGATATAACGTTCCCGGATGAAGAATATAACCGTCTTTAGGGATTTCGAAATGTTCAATTTCATTGTGTGCCTTTGCATCCAGAATCCGACTTTTATAGGTAGCCAGGTATTTTCCTAAATGTACATCGTAAGAATTTGTTCCCAAACATTCCCGATCAAATGGCTCAATTATAATTGTACCCTTATCAATTTCTTCTAATATCCTTTTGTCAGATAATATCATTTTTATGCGTATTTTTGGCCTAAATTATCAATTAATTAAGATAATTTTGCATGCTAATCTCCAATTTTATAAATGCCAATAGTTTATAATAAAAATATTGATGACCATTCGGTTCTGGCGATCTGGAAAATTGAAGAAACTGAAGAAGAAATGTTGGCTGGCCTACAATTAAAGCAACATGAACTTGATCTGATTTCTTCATTTAATAACGGCAAAAGGCTTTTACACTGGTTAAGCACGCGGCTTTTGTTGCGTACCCTGCTCAACACCACCGAATACATTGATTGCCAGTTCGATGAAGATGGCAAACCTTACCTGGTAAACTCCGAGTATCAAATTTCGTTAAGCCACTCTTACGATTATGCAGCAGTGATGATTAGCAAGGAATTTGCCGTTGGGGTGGATATTGAACTGATTAAGCACAAAATAAAAAGTATTAAACATAAGTTTTTAAGTGATATTGAACTCGCTCAAAAGCAAATAGGCAATAATACGGAAGGTCTTTATGTGGCCTGGTGCGCTAAAGAAGCCATATACAAATGGCATGGCAAAAAGGGACTAGAGTTTAAACGTGATATTCACATTAAACCGTTTAAATTAAAAGCCGAAGGTAGTTTAAGTGCAACTGTAGCATTACCTGGCGGAACAAGGGCTTTAACTGTTAACTATTTTAAAACAAAAGATGGTTACATGTTGGGTTATGTAGCCAACAAGGCATAAAATTTTAGAAAATGACTGAGCGGAAAGAAAAGGCTGTGGAGATAAAACGGGTACCTACACAATTTATTGATTGGGGCTTAACCGATTATCAGGAAGCCTGGAACAATCAGGAAGACCTGCTGAATAAAACTGTTGCCATTAAAACGGAGAACAGGGTAAACGGCACTCACTTACCTACGCCTAATTACCTCATCTTTAATGAACATCCCCATGTTTATACTTTAGGTAAAAGTGGCCATCCCGAAAATTTGCTCCTTGATGAAGAAGGCCTGAAAGAGAAACAGGCTACTTACCATAAGATAAACCGTGGCGGGGACATTACTTACCATGGACCTGGCCAAATTGTAGGCTATCCGATCCTCGATCTTGATAATTTTTTCACTGATATCCATCTATATCTCCGCACTTTGGAAGAAGCCGTGATTCTTACTTTAAAAGATTATGGCATCGAGGCTGGCCGCTATCCTGGCTACACCGGGGTTTGGTTAGATCCGGATAACGATCAGGCAAGAAAAATTTGTGCAATGGGGGTTCGCTGCAGTCGTTGGGTAACCATGCATGGCTTTGCCTTTAACGTAAATGTAAATTTAGATTATTTTAAAAATATTGTACCCTGTGGCATCGACGATAAAGCGGTTACTTCCTTAGAAAAAGAGCTTGGTTACGCGTTGGATATGGAGGAAGTGAAAGAAAGATTGAAAAACCATATTGCTGATCTTTTTAAAATGGAACTTATCTAAGAAGCGGTTTAAAAACTTCAATTAATCAACCTACTCATCAACTTAAAACCTTTATTAATGGTTTTGCGTAAATGTGGTTATGAGATTTTTATTTCCTGCTATTTTATTTTCTTTGTTATCTTCGGCCTGCAGTAAGGAAAAAAATATGCCCGCCACAGAAACAAAACCTCTAGTCACCACACCTGCTCCATCAGGCACGTTCTCCTTCCTTGCTCTGGGCGATTCTTATACCATTGGTGAATCTGTAATGCAGCAGGAATCCTTTCCTTTTCAGCTTCAAGACCTGTTAAAACAAAAAAATGTAAATGTAGCAACTCCTCAAATTATTGCCACAACCGGCTGGACAACTGACGAATTACAGAATGCAATTAAGCAGGCTAATTTAACAACCAAGTACGACTTTGTAACACTATTAATTGGCGTAAACAACCAATATAGAGGTTATCCTTTAGATACCTATAAAAAAGAATTTTCAGCACTATTACAAACCGCTATTAATTTCGCCAATGGCAGGAAAGATCATGTTTTTGTGGTTTCTATTCCAGATTGGGGCGTTACTCCATCTGCGAAGGGTTTCTATAAAAGCCAACAAGTTATTGCTGCGGAGATTGATAGTTTTAACGCTGCAAACCGAGAAATAACAGTGGCTGCAGGAGTGAGTTATACTGATATTACACCGGCATCAAGAAATGCGGCTACAGATTTGGGCCTAGTGGCTAAAGATGGCTTGCATCCAAGCGGAAAAATGTATGCCAGCTGGGCTTCAGCATTATCACCAAAGGTTTTGAATTCGCTAAATCAGTAATACAATTTTTCGTAGTTTAACAAATAATAATGTAAATGATAGAAAGACAATATTAATCCCTATTATTGTTAATCAGCGCTTATTCAGATTCTTTTTTTGATTCGTCCATTGCGCTGTCTTGATGTTTTAATTATTGATCTGTTTTTTATAAGTGAATGAAATTTAATAATTCAGAGACTACTTTTGCATTTAAAACCGTCTGGATTATTATTTCGTTGGTCATGATAATGATCCTATTCAGTAGTAAATTTTTAAATCCCGACTATTTAAAATTCATCCCAAAATGTACCGCAAAAGCCAATCATGAAACATGCAGTTTCTGTGGCATGAGCAGGGCATTTATCCAAATTGGATTATTGAACTTCAAAAATGCATTGATATTAAACCGTGGCAGCATCATATTATTTATGTCCATGTTCATCAATAGCCTCATTTTTATCGCTTTTTCAACATTTAAATTTATAAATCACTTTCAATCAAAAACAAGTTAACTATGAAAACTATAGGATTAATATTTGGAATTTTATCCATTTTCGGCATGATATTAGGCTTCATCCCTTGCCTTGGAGCCTTTAACTGGTTAAATATTCCATTTGCTACAGTAGGTTTAATTTTAAGCATCCTCGGATACAATCAGGAAAAACAGATCAACATGCCTACCGGTGCAGCGGTTACGGGTATTGTTTTGTGCGCTATTGCTATTTTCTTGGGATCATTAAGATTAGTCTTGGGCGCTGGAATAGTATAAGCAAAATCTATCGTGGGCTAAGTTTCTGGCTGTGTAAATCAGAAATTTAACCCATGTTAGAAGTTAACTGCTTATAATCTTTCATTACGGTTTCTAAAAACTGCAACTCATTCATCCCTGCCGGAATTGTGGTTAAAATATGCTCCTTAATTTTAGTCGCCATCGCATAAATTAACTGTGGGTTTCCGGTTTGATAGTAACCTGTTAATACTTCGTAAACCAATTCTATATCTCTGTCATTAAGGTGGAGCACTTCTTTAAATACGGGCTGATATTCATCTGGCAAGGCAAAACTAAAAGCTACATTTTCGATTTGAGTGCGTGGCCTGGTTTTTATCAAAGTTGTTTTTGCGAGAATATCGCCTACCCGCTGATGATTTTTAGTAACGACAACAGATACCAGGGCGACTACGCCCCAACCAAATGGGAAGCCAAAATCAATCATCCTAAACAACCACCTAAAGATATATTGGCCAAATGTAGGCTGAGCGCCATCTAAGCTAATCACTTTAATTTTCAGTGCTTTTTTACCAAACGTTTGCCCGTCCATAAAAAGTTCGCAGATCAGATCATAGAAAACGAATAGTATTGCAAAGCCGATTAACGCAACATAAAAACTTGCCCCAGAAAAACTGACAAGCCCAATTACCCCAATAATCATGGCTAAAAAATAGAGTACCACAAAACCAGCCAGATCGATACATCTTGCGGCAATACGTTCGCCTAACCCTGCTATCTCATATTCAATATCGATATTCTGTGCAGTGCTTATTTTGATGGTATCCATGTCTCAAACATAATTTTTTTTCAGGATAAAGTAGTTAATCACGCCCAATTTTTTCCATTTTAGTTAGCCAGTGTTTACACCTGCCTTTCGTATCTATTAAAATTTAACTATTTTAACCCAGGATTTGGAATACCATTAAATGAGAGAAGCATTATTTGTTAAGCAAAATACAGAAAAGTGGAAGTACTTCGAAGGCACTCAACAGGCTAAGCCTGATGAAATTGCCAACCAATTTATTGAAATTACCAACGATCTTGCTTACGCTAAAACATTTTATCCCAAATCAAAAACTACTGCCTACCTCAACGGATTAGCCTCCAAACTTCATCAATCAGTTTATAAGAATAAGAAAGAAAAATCAAATCGCTTTCTCTATTTCTGGAAAACAGAGCTCCCCCTGATTTTTTTTGAGTACAGGAAGCAGATTTTTTACGCATTGGCTTTTTTTCTTATTTCCTGCGCAATTGGTGCCTTATCTGCAAAATATGATGATACTTTCGTTCGGCTGATTATGGGCGATGGGTATGTAAATATGACCAACGAAAATATTGCTAAAGGTGATCCCTTTGGGGTTTATAAACAACAGAATGAGTTTTTGATGTTTCTGCAAATTGGGGCAAATAACATTTATGTAGCACTATATACCTTTGTTTTGGGGATTATTTTTTCCTTTGGCTCTATTGTTTCCCTATTTCGAAATGGCATCATGCTTGGCTCCTTTCAATATTTCTTTTTTAGCCGGGGTTTGGGTTTACAATCTGTTTTGGTGATCTGGATTCACGGCACGCTGGAAATTTCAGCAATCGTTTTAGCAGGAGCTGCCGGATTGGTTCTTGGAAACAGTTTCCTTTTCCCTAAAACCTATACGCGAATGGAATCTACTTTAAAAGGCGCAAAACAAGGTTTAAAAATAGTGCTTGGTTTGATTCCTATCTTCATCGTAGCCGCATTCTTTGAGAGCTTTGTAACCCGCCATACCGAAATGCCAATGGCCATAAGCTTAAGCATTTTATTATCATCAGCCGTATTTATTATCTGGTACGTATTTATCTATCCAGCCAAAATCAATAAAAAATTAGCTCAAATTAATTAACATGACCGAAACCGTTGAATTTAAGAAAAGAAGAGATTTTGGACAGGTGATTAACGACACCTTCACTTTCATCAGGCAAAATATTAAACCATTGATTAAAACATACTTCACTTTTTGCGGACTATTTGTGTTGGCTAGCATGGCTACACTTTTGTTGCAGCAATTTAAAATGGTGAATGTGATTAATACCGTAGGTGGAATGCGACATACGAGTGGTATAGGTCTTTATGGGGTTGAGTATTTCCTATCCCTTATCTTTTCGTTTGCCAGCTATTCCAGCATGACGGTTGCGGTACTCTCTTACATTGCAATTTATGTTCAAAAAGGAAATCAAACCCCAACACTGGATGAAGTTTGGGGATTCTTTAAATATTACTTTTTTAGGGTTTTCGGAAGTTCTTTTTTATTGATGCTATTGTTAATTATCGGCTTTATGTTTTGCCTGGTGCCAGGATTTTACCTCTTTCCGTTTATTGCGATGATGTTCCCCATAATGGTGATCGAAAATTCGAGTTTATCCTATTCCTTCAGCAGGAGTTTCAGCCTTATTAAAGAAAATTTTTGGGTTACCTTCGGTACATTAATCATAGTGTGGATTATTGTTTATGCCTGTACTACTTTAATTGTACTGCCTACCTCACTATTTAATATGCTCTCGATGTTCTCGAGCAAGAACCCGCAAATGTCTTTGACATTAAGCCTGATTACTACGGTGCTGCAGTCGCTTTGCCAGGTATTTACCATTGTACCAATTATCACGATATCTTTAATGTACTTTAACCTGGTAGAAGAAAAGGAAAGTGTAGGTTTAATGGAACGCATCTCCAATTTTGGAAACACAGAGAAACCAATCGATACCCGCCCCGAAGAATATTAAAATGTCGAAATTTCTGTTTAAATACTTTTTATTTTTTTCACTCTGTCTTGCACCAATAATCGGTAATGCACAAGAGCAGGCTGTAAAACCTGTGCCTGAAAAAAGAACAATAAAAACAGATAGCAGTAAGATTAGCCCGGCAAAATTCGACAAACGTGCCATTAGTGATTACAAAGAACAAAAGGAGTTTCAATATGATGAGCTGGAAGTCAGACAATTATCCTTATGGGAGAGATTCTGGATGTGGTTTTGGAAAATGATCAATAGATTATTTGTCGGTGCAGCATCAAATACGATTTCCAAATATTTTTTTATTGGTTTAGGGATCGCATTACTCGTATTCCTTATTGTAAAAATGATTGGTGCAAAAAATATCTTTAGCAAAAAACCACTTGAGACCATTTTGCCTTACGATGTTTTAAACGAAAATATCCATGAAATAGATTACGATAAAGAATTGCAACGTTTGGTAGGTGAAGGCAAATTTCGCCTTGCAGTAAGGTTACTTTATTTACGCGCATTGAAGAAACTGAGCGATGCACAGATTATCCAATGGCAACCTGATAAAACCAATTACAACTACCTGACGGAAATTAGTAAACCAGAATTAAAAAATGGTTTTAGCGACCTCACACTCCAGTTTGATTATATCTGGTATGGAGATTTCCCGATAGATGCAGATAAGTTTGAGCCCATCAAACAATCATTTAACCAGTTTAACAATCAGATTAAATGAGAGGCTTCAAAATTTATTTCGCACTGGGTCTAATCATCATCCTGGCTTACCTGGTGGCACAATACAACAAGCCTACGCCAACAAATTGGGCACCTACCTATCTTTCTACAGATAAAATTCCTTACGGAACCTTCATTTTCTCTAATAGGATTAAAGATATTGCCCCAAAAGCAATGGTTATCCAGACAAAAAGACCTATTTACAATACGCTCAAAAACAAATCGTATAACCAATCTGCTTATTTAATCGTGGCACAGAAAGTAGACCTGGCCAAACATGATTTTGAACAACTTAAAAGATATATTCAGGCCGGCAACAATGTATTTATAGCCAGCTACGATTTTGGCAAACTGGAGAAAATGCTGAAATTTAATACAGCCAGCTCAATGTCGGGCAATGGAAGTGCTTTGAATTTTACTAATCCAAACCTAAAAACAGATGCCAGCTATGGCTTTAAACGCGGCATCGGGAGTCAGTATTTCACTGCGCTTGACCTGAAAAGAGTTACGGTTTTAGGAATTAATTCTTCCAATCAACCTAATTTTATTAGGTATAATTTAGGCAAAGGATCACTTTATCTCCTGGCCGAACCCGGCTTTTACACCAACTTTGTTTTGCTCGATAAATATGGTGCAGAATATGCAGGCAAAACTTTAAGTTACCTTCAAAATAGCAAAACCATTATTCTCGATGAATACTTTTCGGCTCAAAAAAATGAGACAACAGATGTTTTGAGGGTTTTCTTTGCACATCCAGAATTGAAATGGGCTTATTACCTCACCATTTTCAGCTTGATTATTTTTGTGCTTTACGAAATCAAACGAAAACAACGCATTATCCCTACTGTTGATCCAATGACAAATTCTTCCGTCGAGTTTGTAAATGTAGTTGGCAGTGTGTATTACCATGAACGGAATAATCAGGATATTGCCATGAAGAAAATCAATTACTTTCTGGAGCATTTGCGATCGAGGTATTACGTGAAAACGAATGAAATAGACCCTAATTTTTCGCAATTATTAATGGAGAAAACGGGCATTAATGAGCCATCTGCAAAAACCCTAACCAGGTATATTATGCAGATACCTACCATGGCAAGCGTAAGCGACCATGAACTCATTATTTTAAACGATAGTATAGAACAGTTTTATAAAATTACGCAACGCCATGGAGCAGGAACAATTTAACCAACGCACCGATTTAAGCGCCCTGAATGCGGCGGTAGAACAGATAAGAAGTGTGCTTGGCAAGATCATTATCGGACAAAAACAGGTTATCGATTTTTTGATTGTAGGCTTATTGGCCGATGGACATATCCTGATTGAAGGTGTGCCGGGGGTAGCCAAAACCCTAAGTGCCAAACTACTGGCCAAATCTATTGCTGCACAGTTTTCCCGTGTGCAGTTCACGCCAGATTTAATGCCTTCTGATGTATTAGGAACCCCTATTTTTAATACTAAAAGTGGGGATTTTGAATTCAGAAAAGGTCCAATTTTTGGAAATATTATCCTGGTTGATGAAATAAACCGTGCACCAGCAAAAACGCAATCGGCATTATTTGAGGTGATGGAAGAACGCCAGGTAACAATTGATGGCGAAACCTACCAGATGGACGAACCTTTCATGGTGTTGGCCACGCAAAACCCAATTGAGCAAGAAGGAACTTATCGTTTGCCGGAAGCACAATTAGACCGATTCTTATTCAAAATTGAGGTAAAATATCCATCACTTGAAGAAGAAACAGCCATACTGATGGCACAGCATACGCTGGTAAACAAAAGTCTGGCGGCAGATGTAAAGCCAGTGTTATCTGTTCAGCAAATTCAGGAAGCCAGAGCCATTATCCGTAATTTATTTGTAGAACCTAAGCTTTTGGAGTTTATTGCCAAAATTGTAAATGAAACCCGCAATAATCCATCACTGTATTTAGGAGCATCACCGAGAGCATCTTTAGCCATTGTACACAGTGCAAAAGCACTAGCAGCCATTCAAAACCGCGATTTTGTAACTCCTGATGATATCATTGCGGTTGCTGTTCCTGTATTGGCCCACCGGATTTTGCTATCGCCAGAAAAGGAAATGGAAGGTTTAACCACAAGTGATATCGTGCATCAAATTATTAAGAAAATTGAGGTACCGAGATAGTTCAGTTTGCAGTTTTCAGTTAACAGTTTGCAGTTGACAATAATCAGTTGGCAGTTCTAAGTTTATAATAAAAAAACACTTAACCACATTTTGAAAAAAATCTTTCAGCAATATTATACCAATCTCTTTTTAACTGACCGCTTATTTGCGGCCCTGGGATTTTGTATTTTACTTTTTCTGCTAAAGTTTTTTTTTAGGTGGCTGGGTGAAATACCGGAGATTGTCTTCGGGATGGTATTCATTTTATGGATTATTGATTTATTTATTCTATACCGTAATCTTCAAGGCATTGAGGCGAAAAGACTAACCTCGAAACGCTTAAGCAATGGCGATGAAAATCCGATTGAAATTGAGGTAAAGAACAAATATGGCTTTACGGTTAAGGTACGCGTAATTGATGAAATCCCTTTTCAATTTCAGTTGCGTGATAAAGATTTCAGATTAAGTTTACAGCCCGGTGCCATCAAATCCATCCATTATAATTTACGGCCAACCAAACGTGGCGAATATGATTTTGGTTTTATCAGGGTTTTTATCAGCTCACCCTTAGGCTTTGTAACCCGCCGTTATAATTTTGATGGCGCAAAAGTGCTTCCTGTTTATCCATCATTTATTAATCTTGGTAAATATGAATTGATGGCAGTATCCCGTTACCTTACAGAATTTGGCATAAAAAAAATTAGAAAAATTGGTCAAAGTACAGAATTCGATCAAATTAAAAATTATGTAGGTGGTGATGATATCCGCACCATTAACTGGAAGGCCACGGCCAGAAAAAGTGCTTTAATGGTGAACACCTATACTGACGAGCGCTCGCAAAATATTTATTGCATTATTGATAAATCCCGGGTGATGCGTATGCCATTCGAAGGCTTAAGTTTATTAGACTACGCCATCAACGCCACTGTTGCCCTTTCCAAAGTGGCAATGCTTAAAGAGGATAAGGCGGGTTTAATCACCCTTTCTGAAATTATTGGCGCTGTTGTTCCGGCAGATCGCAAAGCCGGGCAGTTAGGCACCATTATGAACGTGTTATATAAAGAGAAAACCAGGTACCTGGAAAGTAATCTCGAACTTTTATATAGCTCGGTGAGGGCCGTAATTAAGCAACGGGGCCTGCTGGTATTTTTTACCAATTTCGAAAGCTTATCTGCTCTCCAGAGGCAGCTTCCCTACTTAAAAAGAATTTCTAAGTACCATTTACTGCTGGTGGTATTTTTCGAAAACACCGAACTTAAAGCACTCAGCACCGAACCAGCTAAGGATATTGAAGGCATTTACCACAAAACCATTGCTGAAAAGTTTATTTACGAGAAAAAGCTGATGGTTAAAGAGCTGAGTAAACATGGCATTCTTTCAGTACTTACGCCCCCACAAAAACTAACGGTTAATGTGATTAATCAGTATCTGGCTTTGAAAGCACAGCAAAGGATTTAGTCCTAAGTCCAAAGTCTTTAGTCGGTAGTCTATTCTTGAATAAAGCATGGAGGGTTAGGAGGTTAGAGGGTTACGGGGTTAGCTTAGAGAATAGAAAATGGTGTCCCTGAAGAAGTCCTCAGTCCAAAGTCTTTAGTCGGTAGTCTATGCTAGAACTGGACTAAAGACTCCTGACTAAGGACTAATGACTCCTATCACTCTTCTTCTCTAAAGTACACTTTGTAAAAGTTCATTGATTTATCATCGTCGTAACCTTTTTCGATCATGTCTTTATTTCCGTGGATATAGATGTGAAAGTTTTTATCAAGCTTTAAAACACTTTTATAGGCCCTGGCTTGTTTTTTCACTGCAGATTCGGCAATCTCAAAGTTGTCGGCAATGGGCGATTCAAATTCGTCTTCGTAATTCTTTTTATAGTTTTTGAATGATTCTATTCCTTCGGCATTTCCAATTACTTCATTCCCGAACTCTTCAATATCGAAAGTTTCTTTCTCTTTGAAATACTTCATGGAACGGTTTAACAAATCAATTTTATCGGCTTTGCTGATTTCATAATCATCATCAAGCTTTTGCGTAACGAAGTTCTTGTAAACGCCCAGAACATTATTGGTTTGGTTATAACTATCGTTGCGAATTTTCAACTTTAAAAATTCATCCTTCCAATAAACGGCAGATTCGTTGCTACTTTTCGACTGATCCAAAACCACCACTTTATAGCCCAGTTCTTTCTCCGTATTAAAAATTAAACAGCCTTTGTCCAGTTTGTTAATGCTGATGGCATCTTGTTCGTAGCTCATATTAAAGCCATCATCTTTCGGAAAAACCTTTAAATAGGTATCTTTAGTTTCTGATTTAAAAATGCCCAATACATCCAGTTGTTCCCCTTCAATCTGTACCTTTTCGAAATAGGCTACATACAACTCCCCAGATTTAATTTTCGGATGATTGGCTACATCGTATAAATATTTGGCCAGCTGCTGCGAGTCTTCATGAAAAAGCTCGGTATTTTCGAAAATTTCATGTGCAAAATGGTAAACCTCGTTTAAGTTTAAGTTATCATTCGGATGGAAAAAATGATATACCTCATTCACTTTTTCGAAAGGTTTAAGAAAATATTGCATCAGTAAATTACCTAAAACCTCGTCGTCTAGCTTAAGCGGCGCATCAGATAATTTATAATATTCTTCAACCAGTTTATTTCCGGTATGGTGGATGGAAAGCTGTTTTAAGTTAGCCTCGAAAAATGAAATCATGGCGGCAAAAATAACAAAATGATTGGTTAACCTTCCCGAAAGTCAACCATTCTCCCATTCAAAAAACAATTATTTTCCAATATAACCTTCTGCCCTATGCAAGAAGCTTTTTTCTTTTAAAGTCGCCTCTACCTCATTAATGGCTTTCATTAAATTATTTTCAGTATTTGTAATCTCTGCCGTGGCTTTAACAATTACTTCCCAAACGGGCTCCATAGTAGAAAGAAGTTCTTTTCCTTTATCGGTAAGTTCAACCAAACGTTTGCGGGTATCTGTTTTATCTTTTGTTGATCGGATTAACTTTTCCTTCTCTAATTCTTTTAATAGACTAATGGTGGAAGGATGTGCGTAGCCAATCTCTTCGGAAAGTGAAACTACACTCATTATCGATTTCTTATGTAAAGTATACAGCACTGGAAACCATTTCGGTTGGAAGTCGATACCAAATGCTTTATAAATCATCAAACCATCCTTTCGAATCTGATCGCTGAGCCTTTGCAAACGGGTAGAAATTGCCAATAATCCAGAAGCGTCAATTACATTTTGTTCCATGATGAATACGCTAAATTTATGTGATAAAACACGTTATCTACCGCCATCCGGGGGAAATAAGCAGGTAAGTCTGCCATAGCAATTTGCTGAAATCCATTGCGCTCGTAGAAGCGACATGCAGCCTGCAAGATATCTTTAGTACCAAGATACACCTTGTTTAAAGTGTTTTTCTGGCTATAAGCTAAAAGGGTTTCAAATAAGATCTGCGCCAGCCCCAGTTCCTTACCTCGAAATTCTTTCTTCACAAACATCTTTCTAATGGTGGCCGACTGGTTTTCCGGCGAAGCGATTAAGGCAATGGTGCCTACCAATTCGCCGTTTAACATCGCACCCCAAAAGGCTCCTCCAGAACCATCATAATATTTTTCAATATCCAATAAATCAGGTTGCGCAGCTAAATCAATCTCAACATTAAATTCTATCTGCTGAATGGGTAAGATAAGATCAATGATTTTTGGGCAGGATTGATTACCTAACCTTTCAATTTTAAAGTCGTTCTGCATAGTCAAAATATAACGCAGGCAATATACGTTGTCAACTACATAAATTAAAATATATTTTTATCTGCAAATTGTAGTGAACTATCTGGCCGTTTTTAATTTCAGAAGAAAATCCACAATCTTTTGATCAGCGTAGTTTGCTACTCCTTCGTGCTTAAAAGATAACCGACCTTGCTGATCAAAGATGATGGTGGTAGGTAATGCACCAGCAAATATTTGTTCAGGAATATCGCTTTCAACCTTATAAACGGGCATCTGATAGTTGTGATTGGCCATAAATTTGCTCGATTTTGAAAGTTCTCCATCGGCATCTGCGAAGATAAACACCACTTTATCATCGTCTTTAAATTGCAGATATAGTTTATTTAGAGATGGCATTTCTGCTCTGCATGGCGGACACCAGGTTGCCCAGAAATTTAAGAAAATTACTTTTCCCTTTAAATCGCCCAAATCTACCGTATTGCCTTTTACATCTTTAAACTTAAGGCCATCCAGATTTGGAGCAGCTGATATTGCTTCTTCAACATCTGGCTTAAAAAACCCTATCGTCATCAAGCCTTTGATTAAAGTTGCTTTTGCATCCGGAACGAGGATGATTACCAATAGCAAGGTTACAATACCAATGTTAATACTATTTTTTTTAAGCCATTTCATATTTCAAACCAATAATTCTTTATTTTTTTGTGCCTAAAGACTGATATAAGCAATGTTACTTTCCAAAGATGAAGTTTATAACTAATAATTACTACTTTTGAACCATTGAAAAAGCATCGGCAAAATATAAAGAAATATTTTTCAGCATTTATGCTGTTCGCTTTTGCTATTGCTTTAACACCCTGGAGTGTTTTACATCATCACCAGAAAATTCCAATCCCTAAAAAAGAAGTCAATTGCCATCATGTTACACATGTGGAAGCCCATGGCGATACTTGTTTAATTTGTAATGCCAGTTTTGAGAAAAACTACGTACAAACCCATAACGTGTATCGGATTTTTCTTTCCGTAACTATTTCCAGTCAGAAAGAATCTACCTTAAAAAGTTCATACGCTAAACTGCTCAGCACCAGTCTTCGCGGCCCTCCTTTAGCTTAAACACCTATCATTTAGAGGTATATCACCTCCTATTATTTAATATAACTGCAAATTGCTTTTTATAAGCTTTGCCTGGTTATTTATTATCCTTTACAATTTACTATCGTGATGAAGTTTTATGATTAAATAAATCATATATGCTCAATCATGTTTCAACATTAAAACAAATGAAAAAATTACAGCTAATCGGCTTAGTGATTATCTATACATTATTAAGCAGCACTGCTTTTGCAACTGCTTTTAAAGACATTACAGGTAAAGTTATTGATGCCAGTAATAATCAGGCACTGCCAGGTGCAACCATTTATATTCCAGATTTAAAGGTTACAGCAGTAACAAATAATGATGGTGAATTTACCATCAACAATCTTCCATCAAAAGGAAGTTATCTAATGGAGGTGCACTATATCGGCTATAAAACAGCCACTCAAATTATAAATTTTGCTACGCCACCAAACATCACTTTTGCTTTGCAGCCTACTGCCATCGAAACAAGAGAAGTGGTGATTACGGGTAGCATGATCAGTAGTACCAGTAAACGAAACAGTACTTCATCTGCAGTGGTTTCAAAAGATCAGTTACTTGCACCGTCTACCAATTTGATTGATGCATTGACCAGAATTCCGGGTGTATCTCAAATTACCACCGGACCATCGATTTCGAAACCCGTAATCAGGGGTTTGGGCTATAATCGTATTGTAACTTTAGATGATGGTATCAAACAGCAGGGGCAGCAATGGGGTGATGAACATGGAATTGAAATTGATCAGTTCAAATCAGACCGCGTTGAAGTATTAAGAGGCGCGGCTTCCTTAATTTATGGATCGGATGCACTAGGTGGTGTAATCAATTTATTGGAACCAAGCACGGCACCAAACGGCCAGGTTAAAGGTGAATTAATTAGCAATTATTCTACCAACAATGGTTTAACGGCAAACTCATTAATGCTTACCGGAAATGAAAATGGCTTTGTATGGAGAGCGCGTGGAACTTATAAAAATGCTTATTCTTTTAAAACACCTACCGGATATTTTCCAAATTCGGGATTTAACGAAACGGATTTAAGTGGTATGGTTGGCTTAAACAAAAGCTGGGGCTATTCTCATTTAAACGTTTCCAGTTTCCGCAATAACATTGGTTTTTACGATCCAAGTTTAGATGCCAACGGAAACTTTGTGAAAGAAGATGGTGACCCGTTTTTACATTCAGATTTTAAAAGCAGAAGTTTAGAATATCCTCGTCAAGACATTAGGCATTTTAAAATTGCTTTAAACAATAACTTTATTTTAGCTAACGGAAATCTGAAAGCTGATTTCGGTTACCAGCAAAATCAACGTCGTGAATTGGAAGATGGACCAAGCCCTTCTTTATTCTTTGACCTCAAGACTTATAATGCTGATTTAAAGTATTACATCAATGAAACGGATGGGTGGCAGCCTGTTTTCGGTATCAGCGCTGATGCCGGGCGTAGTCAGAATAAAGCAGACGATGAATTTTTGATTCCAAATTACAACACTTATGGTATCGGTGCCTTTGCTTATGCCAAAAAGAATTGGGAAAGCAATACCTTTAGCATTGGTGCCCGTTACGATTACCGCAAAAACAACGGCAAACAATTGTTTGTAGATGATGAAGAACGCTTTGCTCCTTTCCAAAACAAGTTTTCTAACGTAAGTGGGGCCTTAGGTTTTACCCACCAGTTTAATGATGAATTAAACTTTAAGGCAAATGCAGGTTCAGCTTTCCGTGCGCCAAACCCGGCAGAACTGGCTTCCAATGGCGTACATGAAGGTACTTTCCGTTACGAAATTGGAAATTCGAACTTGAGTCCGGAGCGCAGTTATCAGGTAGACGCTGCTTTAGAGTATGAGGGTAAAATCATTAGTGCAAGTGCAAGTGTTTACAATAATTATATCCACAATTTTATTTACGCATCAACCAATGGTGAAACCACCATTGCAGAAGGCACGCAGTATCCTGTTTATCGTTATGGCCAGGTAAATGCTAATTTATACGGTGCAGAAGCAAGCTTAACCATTCATCCGGTTTCTTTCATTCATTTTGAAAATACCTTCGGTTATGTTCATGCACACAATAGCACTTTAGATAGACCTTTGGCTTTTATCCCTGCAGGTACATTGAGAAACGAACTTCGCTTCGAGCCGAAATTTAAAGGCACTAACGATGCTTATCTTTCCGTTGGTATCAACTCGGCATTTAAACAAAATCGTGTGGATGAAACCTTTGAAACGCCAACCAGCGGATATACTTTATTAAATGCAGGCATTGGCGCAACCTTTAATTTAGGTAAACAACCTGTTAAACTTTCTGTATCAGGGAATAACCTGCTAAACCAGAAATATTATGATGCATTGAGCAGGTATAAACCCGGCCGTCTAAGTTCTGAAGATCCAAGCTTAGGTATTTACAATACCGGAAGGAATATCACTTTTGGATTATACGTACCGTTTATGGTGGCGAAATAGGGAGAACGTTGATCGTTTTTCGTTGACCTAGCTTAAAGATTTCTCGGCTACGCACGAAATGACGATCAATTAAAAATAAATTCTATCTAAGAGTTATCAACTTTAATAGTCACTTTGCTATTAAAGTTGATAACTCTATTATTAAAATAACAATTAAGAACCTACTTTTTAGCTTCCCTTTTCGCTCTTACATATTGATTAGGCCATTCAATGTCGTCGCCTAAAATTTGAGCGGCATGAGTTGGGAAATAAGCATCGCGAAGGGACTCTCTGGCGATAAAAATTAAATCCGCCTTACCTTCCTGCAAAATTTCTTCTGCCTGGTTTGCATCAACAATTACGCCTACAGCACCCGTGTAAATGCCGATTTCATTTCTGATTTTATCTGCAAAGGGCACCTGGTAATTTGGTCCGGCAGGAATAAAAGCATCAGGCACATTTCCTCCTGATGAAGTATCAATCAAATCTACACCACGATCTTTTAATACCGCAGACAACTGAATGGAATCGTTTTCGTTCCAGCCGTTTTCTGTCCAGTCTGTTGCAGAGATACGTACAAATAGCGGCAAATTTTCTGGCCATACCGATTGTACAGCTTCCACCACATCGATTACCAAACGGATGCGGTTTTCGAAACTTCCACCATATACATCTGTACGTTTATTACTCAACGGACTAAAAAATTCGTGTAATAGGTAACCATGTGCAGCATGAATTTCCACCACTTTATAACCTGCATCCAAAGCCCTTTTAGCGGCAGCACGAAAGGCAAAAACAATTTCCTGAATTTCAGGAATGCTTAGTTCATGTGGTTCAACTTGTCCCTGCTTAAAAGGAATGGGTGAAGGGGCAACTGGTTTCCAGCTATTTTCGCCTGAAGCTATTTGTTCACCACCGTCCCATGGCAATTCGCAACTGGCTTTTCTGCCGGCATGCGCTAACTGAATGCCGGCAATTGAACCATTTTCATGAATAAAGGAAACGATCTGCTTTAATTTTTCTACATGTTCATCTTTCCAGATTCCTAAATCTCCGTAGGTAATCCGACCTTCAGGCGTTACGGCCGAGGCTTCCTGGATAATTAAACCTGCACCACCAACAGCCCTGCTGCCCAGGTGAACCAAATGCCAGTCATTTGCAAAACCATCTACAGCCGAATACTGACACATCGGTGAGATGACAATTCTATTTTTTAGGGTAACATCCTTTAACGTTAAAGGAGAGAATAATTTTGACATAATTTATTTAAGATTTACCGCAAAGAACCCAAAGTTTTATCATAAAATAGTGAAGAAACCTTGCATTTTTCTTTTGGTTAATTGTTGTTATGATATTAAAAGCCCGCACTTTCCAATTCAGTATTAATGAATTGAATTTCATCATTGCTTAATTTGATGTTGATTGCTTCTGCATTTTGTACAGATTGTTTTGCATTTCTTGCTCCAACCAATGCAATAGTAATTCCGGGACGTTCTACTGTCCAACGTAAAACCAATTGAGAAAGTGAAGCATTTTTCTCATCGGCAAGAGGTTTAATCTTCGCCAGAAAAGCGTTTGTTTTTTCAATGCTTTCCGGGGTAAAGAACTTTACGCCCTTACGGTGATCGCCTTCTTCGAATTTGTAATCTGGTGTAATTTTTCCAGTGAGCAAACCACGCTCCATCGGACTATATGCCAAAACCGATTTATTATTTTCGATACAATAAGGCACGGTTTCCTCTTCCACACCACGATTTACCATACTAAATGGAATCTGGTTAGAAACAATTTCTAAAGTTTGATCTGCCTCCTTTAATTGCGCTGCGCTATAATTGCACACTCCGGCATAACGAACTTTTCCTTGTTCAATTAGTCTACTTACCGCTTCGAACGTTTCACTAATTGGCGTAGTTACATCCGGCCAATGGATTTGATACAAGTCGATATAATCTGTACCTAAGCGTTTCAAAGATTGTTCGCATTCGTAAATTACGCTTTCTTTGCCTGCGTATTTATAGATATCAATATCTTTCCCTTCGTTGTTTTTACTTTTGAAGCCGAAATCACCTTTATCTAAATCCCAACGCATTCCGAACTTGGTTACGATTTGAAGTTTATCTCTCGAAATTCCCTTAATGGCATCGCCAACAATTTCTTCGCTATCGCCCTGTCCGTAAATTGGTGCGGTATCAATAGACGTAACCCCTAAATCATACGAGGCTCTAATTGCACCGATGGCATCATTCCTATCTGTACTTCCCCACATCCAGCCACCTGCAGCCCATGCGCCAAAAGTAATTACTGAAAGTTCTAAATCTGAATTTCCTATTTTCCTGTATTCCATTTCTATTTTTTTATAAAGTGATCAACCGCATAACTGTTATGCGGAAGGTAAGCCAACAACACCGATAAAAATGCGACATGAATGAGTTGTGATGGCAATGCTTCCCAGTTTTCGATCATGGTGGTGCCAAAGATCAGGGCCAATGATACTGCTCCAGCCAACAGTAAACCTTGCCTGGTAAATAAACCAATCAAGATCAGGAGACCAGACACAAATTCTAATACTGGAAGCGCATAGCTAAAGGGTATCACCAAAATTTCTGGCAACATGGATTTTGAAAATTGTTCCACCATCCAATTGCTAAACCCCTGAAGCTTGGGCAACCTTACTAAACCATGTCCAAAAAAGCTTAATCCGATTGCCAATCTGCTTAATAAAAAAGCCCATTTACTATCCATTGTTATCGTATTGTTTATAAACATACAATCTCCAAGTTGATGATGTTTTAACTTCTCTTTAATTACCGCTACATTTTACAAAGATGTTATAAAAGGAATCTACCGAAGAAAAATAAAATAATTTGGAAGTTTCAAAAATCAATCATACATTAGTGTATTACTTAACTAATACAGTAGACATGATAAAAGTTAACAATCTTAATTTTGGCTATAGCAAGCACCAGACTTTATTTAAAAATATGAGCTTTCAACTAAGTGCTGGCCATATTTACGGTTTGCTTGGAAAAAATGGCGCAGGCAAATCCAGTTTACTGAAAAATCTGGCTGGTTTGGTTTATGCAAAAAGTGGCACGCTTGAGGTGTTCGGTTTCGACCCTGCCAAGAGGCAGCCAGCTATGCTGGAACAAATTTGTTTTATTCCAGAAGAATTTTATTTACCTGCTGTAAAAATTGATGCTTACCTCAAAGCCAACGCTCCATTTTACAAAAACTTCAATCATGATTATTTTACAGATCTGATTAAGGAATTTGACATTCCGGTAAACCAAAAACTCATTAACATGAGCTACGGACAAAAGAAAAAAGTAATTATTGCATTTGGTTTGGCTACGCAAGCTAAACTCATCATTATGGATGAGCCTACTAATGGCCTAGATATTCCATCGAAAACACAGTTTAGAAAGATTATGGCTTCTGCCCTAACTGATGACCGTTGCATTATTATTTCTACTCACCAGGTTAGGGATTTAGATAATTTGATTGACACCGTAATCATCCTGGATGAAAATAATATCGCCCTGCAAGCTTCTATAGAAGAAATCACAGAAAAGCTATCTTTTAATAAAGTTAAAGAAATGGATGCCAGTATCATTTATGCCGAGCCATCGCTCTCGGGCTTCCATGCCGTAATGCCAAACTATCATCAGGAAGATAGTAAGCTTGACATGGAACTACTGTTTAATGCGGTTTTAAAAGAGAAAACAAAATTCAAACCTTATTTTAATTAAACACTATGGGTAATATATTTAACTTAAACCGATTTGGATTTTTGGTAAAAAGGCAATGGCTCGACTTTGGAAAAGTTTACCTGCTCACTTTGATTATTCTGGTAGCAGTTATCTTTTCATTTTACTGCTATTTCATTCCATCGCCAATCGAAAATGATAATTTCGATCATGATGGTAATCTTGATATGCGTTTCAGGTATGGCCTATTTCTATTACTGGGCTTTCTTTTCATCAGCATTACCTCAAGTAGTTATTTCAACATATTAGGTCAAAAACCAAGAGCCATACAAGAATTAATGTTGCCTGCCTCAACCTTTGAGAAATTTGCTGGTGCGCTTTTCTATACCGCAATATTAAGTGTAATCAGTTATCTGCTCATTTTTTACTGCATCGACCTGGGCTTTGTTAAATATTTGAATGGACATTTAAACGAGTTCAAAATGGAATCTGTTAAACAACCGCGTATAAAAGAAGTAGAGAGCATTTTTAAACAGGTAGCCACCGATAGAAATTATCTGATGTATGTAAGCAGTTTCTTTCCTTTTCCTTTTTTGGTTATGGGTATATTTCTTTTGGGTTCAGTCTATTTCAATCGTTTCCATTATATCAAAACGGCCATTTCCGTTGTTATTTTCGGTTATGTTACATTCTACATCATATTCAAAGCAAGTACCTTATTCATTGGAGATAAAGTATTGAATAATGTTATCATTCAAAAGGAAGTAATCCTGTTGTGGATATTCCTGGTTTCTGCTGCCATCACACTTACCTTATGGTTGATTACCTACATTCGCCTTAAAGAAAAAGAAGTTTAACATTAACAGGTATAGATATGGAATTTAGAGAGAATAAGGCAATATACCTCCAAATAGCAGATTATGTGTGCGAACATATTTTGCTTGAAAAATGGAAAGCCGATGAGAAAGTACCCTCTGTTAGGGAAATGGCAGTTGAACTGGAGGTTAATCCCAATACAATTATGCGTACCTACGAGCTACTGCAGAATCAAAACATCATTAATAACAAAAGAGGAATAGGTTTTTTTGTAACCGAACGTGCGATTGAGCAGGTAAAAATTTTTAGAAAAGCACATTTTATGGATCATGAATTACCTGTTCTATTTAGAAATATTTATTTTTTGAACATCAGTTTTGATGAGTTAAAAAGCAAATATGAAACTTTTGTAAACGAAAACTTTAACGCTTAGAAATATGAAAACAAGTAATAAATTGTTAATAGCGCTTGCAGCATTGCTAATTATTGTGCCAATTATAGTGTTCGCTATCAATGTAAATTTGAATTATATTGATAAAAAAGTTTTTTGGAAGCAATTAAAAGATAATCAAAGTTTAAGCTCGATTTTAGATGGCTATGAAAATAAAAATCTACCAAAGTTTACGACCATAAACTTTAGTGACGGAAACAATGCTTACATCAATTTAGAATTTATAAAAAGTGAAAAAACGGGCATTAAAATACCTGTAGGATTATTAGAACAATATGATTTAAGCGTGGATAATAATCAAACACTACAAATTAAGTTGACGCATCCAGAAAAAAAACTCAAGTATTCGGTAACCATTTATATCTATACCAGCGATGTAAAGATGCTGAATATTGGAAAGGCTTCTGGATTAAGCTTAAATATTTCAACCAATACTATTAACATCAATGCAAAAAATGTCAATCATCTAAACTTTACCAAGGAAACCAAGATTAACAACTTGAATTTAAATATGCAAAAGGTGCAAGACTTACTTTTTTCGGATAACAACACCATTCAAAACATTAATATGAAGTTAAATGAATCTAACTTTAGCACATCAAAATCTTTCTTCAAGTCTTTGAATATTGTTACCATTGGTAATTCAAATATCGATATTGCAGGCGACAATCAAGATAAAGATAAATACCAAATTGATTTTCTATCAATTAAAACAACTGGAAAAACATCTCTTAATTTAGAAGATATAAAAGTTGCTAAGTCCACTGGGGATTTATCCGATTCAACAAAGGTTAGCATGCCAGCTTTCATGTTAAAAACAATGTTTAAATAAAACTATAATCTGGATAGTTAAAGCCTCTTTGTAAAAGATAAGACTTAACCTTAATTTTTTATAAGTCTCCTAAATCAAAACTGTTAAAAAACGGTTCATATAATTTAAGAATACCCATTTATTGTTATGTTCATTTTCATCCATAAAAAATGAGCACGCTTTTAGGCTTTTGATTAATCAAAAGCCTAAACAATTGTTATATTAGCCATCATCCAGCTTAGTATTAGTCCAAAATTTAAAATATGAAGAGATTTTTTCTTTTAATTGCCATTTCATTCCTGATTATAAATCAATCAAAAGCACAAAAAACAGATACCCTATCCATTACGCTCGAAGGTGTAAAATATCCATCCGCCGTTAAGTTTTTCCCTATTCATACCGAAGGTCAGGATATTAAAATGGCCTATATGGATGTGGCGCCAACCAGTGCCTCGAATGGTAAAACAGCCATCCTTTTCCATGGCAAGAACTTTGGCGGCTATTATTGGGGAAACGTAATTAAAGCGTTAACCGCCATCGGCTATAGGGTAATTGTTCCGGATCAGATCGGATTTGGAAAATCATCAAAACCTTTTATTCATTACAGTTTCCACCAAATGGCTACCTGGAATAAAAGATTATTAGATACCCTAGGCGTACAAAAAACGGTTGTTTTAGGCCATAGCATGGGCGGCATGTTAGCTACACGTTTTGCTTTGATGTTCCCGGAGAAAACGGAAAAATTGTTGCTTGAAAACCCAATTGGCTTGGAAGATTATAAAACTTTTGTGCCTTACGTAAATACAGCTCAACAGTATCAAACAGAACTTAAAACTACCGCAGAAAGTGTAAAAAAGTATTATCAGGGTTCTTATTTCACTTACTGGAAACCTGAATATGAGTATTTGGTAAACATTGCGGGCGGGGTTACTTTCAGCGCAGATTACCCGCGTTGGGCACAAGTGGCTGCAATGACTTTTACCATGATTTATGAACAACCAGTTGTTTATGAGTTTCAAAACCTCAAAGTTCCCACCATTTTATTTATTGGTAAAGAAGATAAAACCATAGTGGGTAAAGGTTTATTAACACCAGATCAACAGGCAATTCATGGCCAATACAGGCTTTTGGGGAAACAAACAGCAGCTAAGATACCAGGTGCGAAGATTATTGAGTTTGAAGCGTGCGGGCATATTCCGCATCTCGAAATACCGACAGAATTTTTAGTGGCGTTGACGGGAAGTTTGTAATGTTCTTTCCCAAACCCCGGTTCTTGTAGATAAGATCCTGAATCAAGTTCAGGAGGACGATCATTGGTGGGTTCAGGAAGACGATTCCATCTAGCAGATCATCTTTGCGAGGAGGTATAACGAAGCAATCTCTTTTAAAGACTATTCGAATGAGATTGCTTTAGCAGATGAATAATCTGCTTCTTCGCAAAGACGTTTTATTGTGAGACTTTCAAAAATTACTTTAATCCTGAAGCAATCGATTCTTTACCTACAATTTTGTTAATCCCCTGCAATTCAAAATCAATATTCTGCCCGCCAGTTTGCATTTTACCAGAGAATTCCATTCGCAGGTGACTTTTCAGAATGAGTCCGGTTTTAAGATCCAGCTCTGCATCGCCGATATTGGTTCCCGTTAAATCAGTATCAATTTTATTGCCCATGCTTTGAAAACTTCCTTTAGAAACCAAAGTACCGTTAATGTTTAAATAGGCAATGTTATCTTTCACCTCTTTAAGCGTATATTTTGTAATGGTTTCTACGGGCATATTAAGCTGCATCTTGGTGTCAACCGTCCAGCTTTCGCCAATTTTTACTGCTTGTGCCGGATAGATTTTTAGCGAAGATTCTAAAGTTTGCTTCAGGCCTTCTGCATTAAACTGCTGATTTAAGCTCGCTTTTATATTTGCAGCCTTTGTAGAATCAGCTTTCATTTTACTCACCATATTTGTCACCATTTGTTCAATCCCTGTTAAGGACTTAATACTGCCATTTGGCAACATCACCATATGAAACGTGGCACCTTTTAATCCGCGAAAAGAATTCTCTTTGGTAGTATCTGCATCTTCTGAATCCATATCCAGTTGGTTACCCATCCCTTTGGATTTCATAAAAATCCGCTTATAAGTAACCTCAATATCTTTTTCCAAACCTTCGCCATTGCGAATATCGAAACTATATTCCGTACCAATATTCTGGCTGAGGCTAAGTTTTTGTCCAGCCATTTGCTGATTAATTACCTGATCAGAAATTAACGTAAAATCGTACTTTTTTCCAATTGGAAAGTTTTGCTTTAACACATAGCTTTTTTGTGCATCTACCTTAAGGCTTAAAAGCGCAAGCGTTATAAACGGAAGTATTTTAAATATATTCATTTAATAAATATGGTTATGCAAGTTGTTGAGCAAAGATTCTGCTCAATGCATGGTATAAATCTGGGTGTTTATCTTTCAAAAGTTCTGGCTTTTCGAAAAAATACTCTGAAACCACGGCAAAAAATTCGGCTTCATTGGTGATGGCATATGGATTAATGTCTGATTTATTATCTTCTATTTTCGCCATTTCTGCATGCATCATTTTTATCCAGGGCAAAGTATACTCATGGCCCATTAAATTTTCCGGCACACCATCCGTTGCACCGTCAGACTTATCCAGAAGATGTACAAACTCATGAATGGCTGTATTTTCCTTACCAGCACTTTTCGAAAAACCATGTCGAAGGGCAGACCTAGACAAAATCATCTGACCGTTCATGTAACCACTACCAACCATCCCGGCAATGTTGCGCTCACCGCCTTCAAACTGAAAATCTTTATTAAACGTATCCGGATAGAGTAACACGCTGCTCAAATTTTTATATTGCCAGTCGGTAAAACCGAAAATGGGAATTACAGCGCTCGAGGCAATTAGCAATTCGTCCAGTGTGGTCATCTCTAAACCTACACCTTCAATTTTTACGGCGCTAAAAAACGCTGCGATTTTTTCCTCAAACCTAAGCTTATCAGTCGAATCGAGGTTATGATAATAACCTACATAATCATCCAGAATTTTCCGATCTGTATCCGTTAACGGTTCGATGGCTGGTTTTTTCTTGCGTAGAATAAAGTATAATACGATCACAAAAATGGGAATCAAATAGGCAAAAGGTAATGAATTCATATGCGTGTTTTGGCAGTAAAGCCTTTGGTTAGATTATAAAATACTTTCGCCTGTTGCTGTACTAGCTTTCCAGAATTTCCAATTGTGATAGCACCTGTTCCCGTGTAACAGGATACGGTTCTTCATGAGCAATTGCCTGAAAAACAGCTTCAAAAAGCGGCAGGTAACTTCCAACTTCCGACGGGATAATTTCTTCCGTTTTGTTACCTTGTTCATCGATTATAGTTAATAAGCCTTGTTTTCCATCCGGCTCAATTCCATAATCAGCATCCGTTAGTTTTTGTCCGGCCAGGAGTTGCTCTTCCTGTACATCAGCCCGTTCTTTAATAAAACTACCATTTACACCATGCAGCACAAAGGCAGCCTGCGGGTTTACCACCAACATACTGGAAGTAACAAATACATTCACACTATCCGGATAGTGAAGTTGGATGGTAAAAAAATCATCAACTACGGTTCCTTTTCGGTTCTTACCCAGCACCTTATGAAAGGTTTCCGGTTTACCAAAAACGCTGATTACCTGATCAAGCAAATGCGGACCCAGATCGTACAACAATCCGCTGGCCTCAATGGCTTGCTCTTTAAAAGCTTTAGGTCCGATTACATTTCTATAGCGATCGTAACGCAAATGCATTTCGTTTAATTTGCCCAGTTTACCGCTTGCCAACACTTTCTTAACCGACGTGAAATCACTATCCCAACGGCGGTTCTGATAAAACAAAATTTGCTTGCCTACTTCATCTGCCAGCCTAAAAAGTTCTTTTGCTTGTGCGGATGTTGCAGTGAATGGCTTTTCTACTAAAATATGCTTGCCTTTTTGAAGGGCTAACTTCGAATGCTCATAATGAAGGTTGTTCGGCGTATTTACCACCACCAATTCTATTTCTTCATCGTTTAGCAACTCATCTATACTATTGTAACTTAAAACATCAGGATAATCGTTAACCGCATTTTTTTTACTTCGCTCTGCGATCGCCTTTAAGGCAAAGCCAGCGTGCGCATTTAAAAAAGGTGCATGAAATACCTTTCCAGACATGCCATAAGCCAATAAACCTGCTGTTATTATTTTATTTGAATTTGTACTCATAGATTGTGATTGTACGTAAAAGTACGATTCTGATTTAAAGTTTTGCGCTAAACTGACAACCTTTTCAGCTAGCGTATAAACCTTTTTACACTATCTTTGCAAACATGAAACCGTCGGAGATTAATGCCAAATGGAAAGTATTGCAGGAGAAAATTGCGAAGGAGTTTGATTCTGATTTCCCGGATTTAAAAGTGATCCTCTTCCTTATTGGGGTACAGGAATTGGGTAAAGGGCCTAAGAAATATAGCAAGAGGCAAAAGGAAGAATTGATGCATATTGCCACCTGCCGCTTATTGAGCGAAATGGGTTTTTACGAATTGGAGGGGTTGGATCAGGATGGCTGGCCACACTGGAAATTGGTCAAAGCGATTCCACCTTATACCATGCTGGAGCAGGAAATGTTAATGAAATCGCTTGTAGTAAGTTATTTTGAGGATATCTATTCTTGATAATTGTCTCCTGCTGATTGATTTTAATATTTAAACAGTTGCCAAGAATGGTTTCCCACAGATTAAAGGGGTTCCGCAGATTTGGATGGTAAAAAATTAACTTAGGAAAGTTCAAAAGCATATGCGCCGAAGATTTAGCAAGTTTTGATGATAATACGCTAAAACTTGCGACGTATTTCCTCCAACGAAGGTTACCAAAACTTCGCAAGTTGGCCATCATTCCTTAAATAGAATAGTTTCCAAAAATGGTTTCCCGCAGATTACAGGGATTCCGCAGATCTGGATGGTAAAAAATTAACTTACGAAAGTTCAAAAGCCTGTGCGCCGAAGATTTAGCAAGTTTTGATGATAATACGCTAAAACTTGCGCCGTATTTTCCCCAACGAAGGCTACCAAAACTTCGCAAGTTGGCCATCATTCCTTAAATAGATAGTTGCCAAGAATGGTTTCCCGCAGATTACAGGGATTCCGCAGATTTGGATGGTAAAAATAAAACTACCAAATCAAAAGCGTGAATACTAAGGAAATCTAAAAGTTTGAAGATTTCATCCAAATAATCTTTATTCCGGAAGCATCTATAGTTTTAATTGTTCCCGCAGATTACCAAGATTTTGCAGATCTGGATGAGGTCGAAATTTAGCCTCTCGAAACAGTAAGATTAAAGCACCCTCAACAACAAGCCTTTCAAATATTCTCCTTCCGGAAAAGAAATTCTAACCGGGTGATCTTCAGGCTGACAGAATTGCTTTATCACTTGCACTTCTTTGCCAGCATCAAGTGCGGCCCAGGCAATAATCTGCTTAAAGGTTTCAATATCAACCGCTCCCGAACAAGAGAAGGTAGCCATTAAACCGCCTTTTTCTAAAAGTAACATACCTAAACGGTTTAAATCTTTATAGGCTCTTGCTGCACGATCTAAAGCCGAACGTGATGGTGCATATTTTGGCGGATCGAGCACAATAACATCAAACTTTTCACCAGCATCTTTAAACGCGCGCAATTGTTTATTTACGTCAGATTGGATGGCGGTTACTTTGGCCGCATCAAAATGATTCAAATCTACATTCTGCTTCAGGGTTTCAACGGCTAGCGCAGAACTATCTACACTGGTAATGCTTGCTGCGCCATGGGCTAAACTATTTAAACTGAAACCACCACTGTAGCTAAAACAATCGAGCACTTTTTTACCTTTGGTATAACTGGCCAGAATACTCCGGTTATCACGCTGATCACAATAGAAACCAGACTTCTGACCTTCCGCAATATTGATATTATAGGCGATTCCGTTTTCTTTAACTTCTAAAAATTCTGGTGGATTTTCTCCCCAAAGCAAGCCATTTTCAATGGGCAAACCTTCATGCGTTCTGGCCGTAGCATCACTTTTATCAAATATTCCTTTTGGTTGCAATTCAGCTTTGAGGATCTCAACAATAGTCGCTTTTACTTTTTCTATCCCTGAACTTAAAATTTGCAGGGAAAGAAAATCAGCATACTGATCTACAATTAAACCGGGTAGAAAATCGGCTTCACTAAAAACCAAACGGCAGGTATTGGTTTCCTCATTCAGGATAAATTTGCGCGAAGCAATGGCTTGCTTCAAGCGGTTTTCATACCAGTTTTGATCGATGGTTTGGCTTTCCTCCCATTCCAATAACCTAACGGCTACACGCGAATTGCTATTGTAATAACCATAAGCCAGAAATTCGTGATCAAAGGCGAAAACCTTAACTACGTCGCCATCTTCGGGTTTGCCTTTCACTTTTTCTAAAGCTCCGGAAAATACCCATGGATGTCTTTGTAATGCCGCTTTTTCTTTTCCCTTTTTTAATACGATTTCTACCATGGCGCAAAGGTAAGAATTAGTTTGGAGTTAAATGTTTGGAGTTTCGTAATGCAACCTAAAGAAACCTGTTGCCGAGTGGCTTTTGCATCCTCACCAATTCGGTATCTAAAACTTTGGTTTCAAATTCTGTAACTGGCCGCTTGGCTTCGATCATCGAAATTAATAGTTCGGTGGCCACCTGCCCCATTTCGAAAGCCGGCTGTTTTACCGAGGTAAGTGAGGGAGAAAAAAGTTCGACCAGGTTCGAATTGGTAAAGCCTGCGATGGCAATTTTATGTGCTACTCCGGGATTCGTTTTTTTCATCGCCATGATGCAACCTGTGGTAAGGCGATCGCTTGAAATAAAAATCCCGTCAGGATTTAAAGGCAGCAGTTCTTTCACCGCCTCTTCTAATTCAATACTGTGCATGCCTCCATGTTGGCAATACTTCACCAGCTCTGGCTTAAATTCTATATTATATTTAGCTAATGCTGCCTGATAGCCTTTTAAACGCTCCCGGGTAATGGAAAGATTTTCAGAATTTGTTAAATGCGCAATTATTCTTTTTCCAGAAAGGATCAGGTGTTCAGTGGCATCAAAAGCACCTTTAAAGTTGTTAGCAATAACCTTATGTGTTTCAAAATCTTCTGGTACGCGATCAAAAAAGACAATAGGCAAACCCTTCCCATATAAATTCCGAAGGTATTCAATATCCTGTGTTTCAGACGAAAGTGCAATTAACAAGCCATCAATAGAGCGTGAGGCTAAATGCTCCACATTTAATTTTTCTTGCTTGTAAGATTCATGACTTTGAGAGATAATGACATGGTACCCCCGGTCGTACGCAATGGATTCGATCCCGTTAATTACCTGAGAGAAAAAATTATTGGCAATTTCACTTACTATAATTCCGATGGAATAACTCCTGCGTTCCTTTAAACTGCGTGCGATTGGATTGGCCCGGTAATTAACCTTTTCTGCATAGGCTAAAACTAGTTTTTTAGTTTCTTCGCTAATTTCGTAGCGATCTCTCAAGGCTCTGGAAACAGTAGAAGTGGATAATCCTAAGGCCTTGGCAATATCTTTTATGGTAGAAGTTTCAAATCTCATTTTTCGTGATGCGTACAAGTTACAAAAAATATCTCTTTCCAGGGTTTCTGAACAGGGATTAAATAAACGTTAAACACACGTTATCGGGAACGTTTGCACACTTTTTTAGTTAAATCTGGTTTCAATCCATTTTTAGTTTGTAAAATTGCTATACCAACGTAACCAAATATTAACAAACAATAAGATTTCGAAATAGAATTTCCCGCTATCAGCGAATAACCAACTTAAAGCCCAAACCAAGTATTTAATTTAAATCATCATTATGAGCAGAGTTTTACTCTTTTTATCATTTCTCTTTTTTTTCGGTTTTACCTCCACTTATGCACAAAATAGACAGCTTACCGGAACGGTGAAAGACAAAACCGACGGACAGGCTTTAGTTGGCGTGAGTGTTACGGTAAAAGACTCCAAATCTGGCGTGAGTACAGATGCCAATGGAGGCTATAAAATAGCTGTTCCGGGCAAAGGTGCCATTATTACTTTTGCCTATGTAGGTTACAAAACCCGGGTAGTTACGCTTGCAGACCAAACTAAATTAGACATTTCATTAGAAGAAGATGCCAATAATTTACAAGAAGTTACGGTAAATATTGGATATGGATCCGTAAGGAAAGAAGCCTTAACGGGGTCTATTTCTTCCATTTCCGGAAAAGATATCGATCAATTTCCGGTAAGTACAGCCGCGCAGGCGTTGGCAGGTAAACTGGCTGGCGTTTCGGTAACTACTACAGAAGGTAGCCCGGGTGCAGAGGTAGTAATTAAGGTTCGTGGCGGAAGTTCATTAACCGGAGATAACTCTCCGCTATATATTGTGGATGGAATCCAGGTAGAAAACGCCTTATCTATTTTATCTCCAAATGAAATTCAATCGATCGATGTGTTAAAAGATGTGGCCTCAACCTCCATTTATGGAAGCCGTGGCGCAAACGGTGTTGTAATCATCACTACCAAAAGCGGTAAGCCAGGCAAACTTGTTATTTCGTTTGATGCCTTTGCTGGTGCCAGACAGATTGTTAATAAGCTTGATGTAATGAACCCTTACGAGTTTGTGAAATATCAATATGAGCTTTACAATAACAATACCGCGCAAGATGTTAAAGATACTTTCACTAAAAAATATGGAACTTTCGAAGATTTAGATATCTATCAGAACATCCAGAATATCGATTGGCAGGATAAAGTTTTCGGTCGCCAGGCATTTAGCAACACGCAGATTTTGAACCTTTCCGGAGGAACTACCAAAACAACTTATAATGTTTCGGTAAACAATACGAGCGAAGACGGAATTATGCTTAACTCTGGTTTCAAAAGAACCTTCGCCTCTGTGCGATTAGACCATAAATTAACTTCCAAAATCAGACTTGGATTAAATGCACGTTACAGCCGTCAAAGAGTAGATGGTGTGGGTACCACCTCTACGGGTTCTCAGGGAACAAATCGTTTAAGAAACTCGGTGCGCTACCAACCTTATTCTGGCGGAAGTGATAGTGGCGATTTGTTTGATGCAGATTACCTGACCACAGGCTTATCAAATCCAATTACCCTAGCCGGCCAGGAATTGAAATATGATTATAGAAATGATTTAATCAGCAGTGCTTATGCACAATATTCTATCTTAAAAAACCTAACTTTTAAGAGTACTGTGGGTTATAACAGACTAAGCAGACACATTAACACCTTTAATGGCCCTGTAAGTAACGTAGCCAGAAATAATGCAGGTTTACCAGCTATCCAATTGGATACGGTTTCACAAAAATCTTTCATCAATACCAATACCCTTTCTTATAAACCAGATCTTGGTAAAAACCACAGTTTAGATGTTTTAATTGGTCAGGAGATTAACATGGTTGATATTGATTCGAGAACGACAGTGACCAAGTTTTTCCCGGTTGGCATTTCTGCTGAAGATGCTTTCGTTAGTCCGATTCCACCAAATACCATTCAAGACAGGCCAACTTCCTTAGTTTCCGGAACAAGACAGTTCTCTTTATTTAGCAGGCTTTCTTATGGTTTCAAAAACAAATATTTAGCTACCGTAAACTTTAGAACGGATGCATCCTCTTTATTCGCCGAAGGCAAGCAATGGGGTTATTTCCCATCTGCCCAGGTAGCGTGGAGAGTTACAGAAGAGAAATTTGTTAAAGACCTGGAGCTAGATTGGTTAGATAACTTTAAAGTGAGAATGAGTTACGGTGCGGCAGGGAATAACCGAATTGGTCAGGATTTATTCAGAACATTATTTTACATCAGTTCTACCAATGGTGGTTACGCAACAGCAGATAATATCGTGCAGCCAGGATTAATTTCGGGGACAGCAACAGGTAATATTTTATCTAATCCAAACATTACCTGGGAGACTAACCTTTCTACCAATGCGGGGATTGACATTGACCTTTTCAAAAATAAATTATCATTGAGTTTAGACTACTATGATAACAAAACAAAAAACCTACTATTAAATGCGAATGTACCGCAAACTACTGGTTATGCTACTCAACAGCAAAATGTGGGTAAAACACAGAATAAAGGTTTTGAGGTACAGTTAAATTATCAGGCCATAAAAACGCAAGACTTTAACTATACCACCAGTTTCAATATTTCCTTCAACAAGAATAAGATCATCGAGCTCCAAAATGGGGTAAATTCTTACATCACGCAATCTGGCTGGGTAAATAGCTTAGGAGATTTTAAGGTAGAAGTTGGCCAGCCGGTTGGCCAGTTTTATGGCTTTATTTCTGATGGCCGATATGCTATAGATGATTTTACCGCTGTACAAAATGCAACTACAGGCGCTTACACTTACACCTTAAAGCCAAATGTTGCCAATAGCAGAGTGCTTCTGGGCAATCGCGAGCCGCAGCCAGGCGACATGAAGGTTAAAAAACTTTCTTCAGCCACCAGCATGACGATTGGCGATGATGACAGAACAGTTTTAGGAACTTCTCAGCCGAAATTTACCGGCGGTTTCAACAACCAGTTCGCTTATAAAAATTTCGACATGACTGTTTTTGTGAACTTTAGCTACGGAAGTAAAGTGTATAACGCAAATAAAATTGAGTTCACTTCTCAATACAATGTTAAAGACAATAACTTACTTTCCGTAATGAACGATCGCTGGCAGAATTTTGATAATAACGGCGTAAAGGTTACTGATCCAAATGTATTAACAGCTATGAATGCCAATACCACCATGTGGACACCAACCGGCGGAAACTATGCGCTTACATCATACGCCATAGAAAGTGGCTCATTCCTTAGAATAAGCAATGTGACTTTGGGTTACACCTTGCCTCAAAAATTTATTAAAAGAACTGGTTTCATCTCTAAACTTCGTGTTTATGGAACGGTGAATAATTTATACACCATTACAGGTTATACCGGTTACGATCCGGAGGCGAACACACGCCGTTCGAATCCACTTACGCCAGGAATTGATTATGCCGCCTATCCACGCAGCAGATACATCCTCGCCGGAATTAACATGTTGTTTTAACCTATAACATTAAAGAAAATGAACAATAAATTTATAAAATCTGCTTTAATGGTGATGACTATTGCAGCGGTTTGCATTAATACTTCCTGCAAAAAATATTTAGATGTCCAGTCTCCATCAACCTCATCTCCTGATGTTGTTTTTGAAAACCTGGACAATACAAATGCAGCCATTATCGGCGTTTACAACAGGCTTTGTGGAGATAATGGTTATGGCAGCAGAATTTCGACATTGTTTGGCCTTACCGCTGATGATTTCAAAACTTCGGGCAGTTATAGTTCTTCTGACAGGCGCGGGATTAGCATGTATGGTGCGAGTGCTGATAACACAGACTTAACCAATCCGTTTTTACAACTCTACCAGGGGGTAGAACGGGCTAACATTTGCATAAAATACATTCCGGCATCTAAGCTTTACAACGAGGGATCAGAAGCTGATAAAACCAAAATGAAGCGTTATCTGGGTGAAGCTTTGACGCTCAGGGCACAGTTTTTACATGAACTGATCCGCAACTGGGGAGATGTGCCGGCATCCTTTGTGCCTGCTGCTGATGCAGAAACACTTTATGGACCGAACGTAGACCGCAATCAAACTTATGATAAAATCATTGCCGATTTAAAAACAGCTGAAGACCTCATACCCTGGAGAAGTGGCATCACCGAATATGGTAGTTTCCGTTTTACCAAAGGGGCAATCAAAGCATTGAGGGCACGTTTAGCTTTAGCGCGTGGCGGATATTATTTAAAAGGAAATCAAAATGTTCGCAGCAGCGATTATTTAACTTACTATAAAATTGCTTTTGATGAATGTTTAGACATTATGAATAATCGTGCGGAGCACAGTTTAAACCCTAGTTTTGAAAACGTTTTTAAAACCCTGCACGGCGCACGTTTAGATGATGCCCATGAACTGATGTTTGAAGTTGCAGCCTTTGGCAGTAATGCAGCAACAGATAGTAAATTGGGCTATTATAATGGAGTACGTTTCAACTCCGCTTCTACTTATGGAAGCGGTGGTGGTGGAATGAATGCTATTCCAACTTATTTCTACGACTTTGATGTTACTAAAGATTCTCGCCGTGATGTTACCATTGGTGTATTTGAGATCACAGCATCATCTAAAAAAATCATCAATACGCTGTTTAACATGACTGATGGAAAATTCCGTAAATCATGGACTACCGTTAACGGATCTTCTGCTGCGCAAACTTTTGGTATAAACTGGCCAATGATCCGTTTCGCTGATGTTTTACTGATGTATGCAGAAGCTGATAATGAAATTAACGGTGCCCCATCTGCAACAGCAGTGAGTGCCTTACAGGAAGTACAAAAAAGGGCTTACGTTGGTTTTGAAACGCAAATCCCAGCCACTCCTGCAACTAAAACAGATTTCTTCAATGCCATTGTAAAAGAACGTTTATTAGAATTTGGTGGTGAAGCAATTAGAAAATATGACCTGATCAGGTGGAATTTATTAGGTGCCAAAATTGAAGAAACCCGTGCTAAAATACGTGCACTGATTGCCGGAACTGGTGCTTACGCAGGCGTTCCTGATTATGTTTATGCAAAAGAAGGGAATTACCTTGTTGGTAGCAGCGTTAATGAAGTGGCTACATTGGATTTATTCGGCGGTACGCCAAACAATGTGTTCGTTTCACCAGGCTTAGGTGTTGCTTCTGCACCAGCTGGTTATACCACAAAAAACTGGAGAAAGGCTGTTACCGAAGAAAATTCCATTACCAGTACTTCAACAGGTATCGCTTTCTACTTTGAAGCGAATAAAAAGGAGCTTTTTCCTTACCCGAAAACAGCCTTGATTGAAAACACCAAAATGGTACAAAACTTTGGTTATTAACGCTTAGACACAACAGAGATGAAAAAATTTATATTCCAGATTAGCTGGAAACTTACGGTTCTTGTTTTAATTGCGGCAACGCTAAACGCCTGCAAAAAATCGGAAGATCAACCTGATGAACCTGCCAGGTTATTTAAACCCAGTGAAGTTAAAATTACTTCCGGCGAAACGAGGGCAAAATTAACGTGGACAGTGCCCATTATGGCAACTGGTAAGGCGTTAAAGTATAACATCGATTTCTCAACCGATTCTACTTTTGCAACAATTAAATATACCACTACATCAGATACCGCAGGCGTAACGGTTACAGAAGATAATATCCCGGTACGCACAAAGTACTATGCCAGGGTTAAAGCTGCGGCAACTGCAGATCAACCGGAATCTAAATATGTACGAAGCAGTGTATTTCAATTAACAGGAACGCAACTATTTTCAGCAGTAAGAGATAACGATATAAAAGAGACCAATGTAACCTTACGTTTCACACCAACCGTAGGTTTAAGTACGATCGTTTTAACTCCAATAAATGGAAATGCAGTAACTGCCACCCTGAATGCTGCAGACGCTTTAGCCGGGGTGAAATTAATTTCAGGATTAACAGCGGGCACGCCATATTCGGCAGAATTATTTGCCGATACCAAAAGTAAAGGCTTAGTGATATTCACTACACTGGTGCCTACAAACTATACGGTAAGGTTAAATCCTGGCGATGACCTGGCAACGGCAATTACCAACGCTGCTGATGGTGCCACCATCGGATTAAACCCTGGAACCTATACTCTGGCAACTACCTCATTTATTACCCGCAAAACCATTACCATAAAATCTACCTCTGGCAACCCAAGCGATACGAAGGTTAATTACAAAGAAATAGATCTCGAAGGTACGGGCGCCGGAATAACCTTATCGGGAATAGAATTCGACGGAACAGCAGGAACATCACTTTATTTCCTGAATTTTATCGGTTCGCAAGCAGCAAATGGTTCAGCAGCAACCTTTACCAATGTTGTAGTTGATAACTGTATTGCCCATGGTTCTACCACTGCCTTTTTACGTGGAGATCGTGGAACTGCAGCAAGGGATTTCAAAATCACGAACATTACGGTCAACAACTCTATTGTATATGATATGGGCTTAAATGGTTCATCTGCTTATTACACCTTGCATGTAAATAAAATGCAGTTTAATACCATAGTGGTATCAAAATCTACTTTTTATAATGCTGGTCCGGGTTTAGTTTCGGCAAGCACAACTTACACTGGTGATGTTGTGCCAAATGTTGCAGTTACCAATTCTACATTTAACGGCTTCGGCGGAAACGCGAAATATGCATTGCTAGATGCCACTGCAAACCCGATCAGATTTACCATTCAAAATAGCATTATGGCCAATACGCCAAAATCCGGAACGGTGAATGCTGCCGCAATCAGGGCAACTGGTGCAGGCAGTACGCTAGCCATTTCTAACAGCAATTACTTTAATTTATCCAGCGCATTAACAGGTGGTACCCCACTAACCTTTGGTACAGCAACACTTACAAGCAACCAGACCTTAAATTTGGGCTGGACACCTACTACTACCGATTTTACACTCCCAGCCGCATCTCCACTGCGCACAGCTGGCAGTACTGGTGGTGCAATAGGTGATCCAAGATGGACATATTAAAACCTCTCCAATTTTTAAAAGGGCAGATCAATTTCTGCCCTTTTTTATTGAAATTTAAATCATACCGTTTACTTTTATAAAATGAGCCGACTAATGTTTTTCAGGTATTCAACCTTTTTACTGCTGACGTTTTTCTTTCTTAAAGCAAATGCCCAAGACCCTAAGTATCCTGCAGAAATAACCGTTGATCAAAACGGAAGCGGAAATTACAAAACCATTCAGGAAGCGGTAAATTCCGTTCGCGATTTAGGGGAAAAAGAAGTTAAAATCCTGGTGAAGAATGGTACGTACAAAGAAAAGCTAATCATTCCTTCGTGGAAAACTAATCTCACCATTATCGGCGAAAGTAAAGATCGAACCATTATTACCTTTGATGATTATTCGGGCAAGACAAATGGAAGTAAGGATGCATTTGGCAACGAAAAAATAAGCACTTACACTTCCTATACCGTGCTGATACAAGGGAACGATTGCCATCTGGAAAACCTGACGATTATAAATGCATCCGGTAGGGTTGGGCAAGCGGTAGCGCTTCATGTAGAAGGAGATCGCTTTATTGCCAAAAACTGCAAAATTTCGGGCAATCAAGATACGCTTTATGCAGCCACTGAAAATAGCAGGCAATACTATTTTAAATGTTTTATAGAAGGCACCACCGATTTTATCTTCGGAAAGGCAACTGCTGTATTTCAGGAATGCGAAATCAAAAGTTTGAGTGATTCTTATGTAACCGCTGCTGCAACTTCCAAAAACCAACAGTTTGGGTTTGTGTTTTTCAACTGTAAATTGGTTGCAGATGCTGTAGTTGGCAAAGTTTATCTCGGAAGGCCCTGGCGACCATTTGCAAAAACAGTTTTCCTTAATTGCGATTTAGGCAAACACATTATCGATGTTGGGTGGAATCCCTGGAAAGGGGACAAAATGTTTCCAGACAAAGAAAAAACAACATTTTATGCGGAATATAAAAGTACAGCTGAGGGCGCATCGCCAAAAACGAGGATCAACTGGAGCAAACAACTCTCTGATCGAGAAGCAAAGCAATATACTATCCAAAATATTTTTAATGGCAACGACCACTGGAATCCAGGTAAATAATTTATCATGAAAACAAAAATTTCCATCATTTTCACTGCGGCAGCATTAGTTGTTTTATTAGGATTTCAGCTGAGCCAGAAACAAACAACACTATACATCATTGGCGATTCTACAGCTGCTAATAAACAGGAAAAGGCTTATCCCGAAACTGGCTGGGGAATGGCATTGCAATCGTTTTTTAATGAAGATGTTAAGGTAGATAATCGTGCTTTAAACGGAAGAAGTACAAAATCTTTCCGTGCAGAGAAACGCTGGGAACCAATTATGGAAAACCTGAAAGCGGGCGACTATGTTTTGATCGAATTTGGCCATAATGATGAAAAAGTTGATAAACCTACGGTTGGTGTTTCACTGGCTGATTTCAAAACGAACCTGGTGAATTATGTAAATGAAACCCGAAGCAAAAAAGCAATCCCGGTTTTACTCACCCCAATTTCGAGAAGAAGTTTCAAAAATGGGGTTTTAACCGATACGCATGGCGGATATCCTGACGTAACCAGAAAAGTTGCTGATTCGCTCAAAGTACCGCTGATCGACATGCTCGCCAAAACGGAAAAATTATTAAGTAATTTAGGTGATGAAGGCTCAATCAAATTATTTCTTCATGTAGATTCCGGAAATGTAAATTACCCCAAAGGGAAAAAAGATGATACCCATCTAAGTCCTGTTGGCGCAAAAGAAATTGCTGGTTTAGTGGCAGAAGGAATTAAGGAAAATAAGTTAAGTATTGCGCGGAAATTGAAATAGAATTACTGACGGCATCTTTTATTTACAAAACAGGTTCTGAAATAAATCCGATAGCTATCAGATCAGGAAGACCGACCGTTTTAACCCATCGCCTCTACAATAATATATTTACACCTCGCTATTGCCACCCTGCTATCCGGCCTGGGAGATGATGGAAGGAGAAGCAGTTGAAAACCTCCCCACAAACTTTCACTCCTCACCCAACCAAAGCAGCGCACATATGCCGATCCTTCATCAGCTTGTCCCGAACATTCTTCGGGAGGGCTTGTGCTGCCGAAATCAGGTTTTCGAATCGCTTATCCAATATCAGATCCAAGCCTTTCAGTTATGCCTTTTCGTTGTTTTTTTTAAGGTAGGCATGCTTTCGCTGCGCTCAGGTTGGTTACCTTTTTATCAAGAAAAAGGTAAAAGCCCTTCGGCGGCTGACCTGTACCGATTTTTCATCGGTAGCCGAGGCAAGCCAGCGCAGCGGCCAAATGATTAATAAGCCTCCACTAGATAGGTTCTGAAAAAAACCCAATAGATATCGGATCCAGAATGACGATTTACTAACGGCACCCCGCTATTGCTAAAGTTTTAATTTTTTCTGTCATCGCTATAGGTTGTAAATTAAACCTTAAATTAGCGGCATAGAAACCCATACCGAACCGCTTAATATGGTATAAAACAATGTGATTGATGTTTCTTACCCCACAAAAATTTAGATATATTTGACCATGGAATCTGCTAAAAAAACCAACCAAATACACTTAGGTAGAAAAATTAGTCGCATCCGCGAGTTGCGTGGTATGAAACAAGAAAGTCTCGCTACCGAACTCGGCATTAGCCAGCAGGCCATTAGCAAATTAGAGCAGAGCGAAGAAATTGAAGACAGCACTTTAGAGAAAGTAGCAAAGGTTTTGGGGGTTTCAGCCGAAGCGATTAAGAGTTATACCGATGATATGGTTATCAACTATATCAACAACTTCAATGATAGCAGTATCAATCATGGCCCCTTGAATAATTACAACTGTACGTTCAACCCATTGGATGAATTGATTAAAGCACTGAATGCAAATAAAGAACTTTATGAAAGATTGTTAGCGAGTGAGAAAGAGAAAGTTGAGTTGTTGAAGAATAGATAGAAAAATAGCTATAAAAGTAAAAGCCCGATCATTTCTGATCGGGCTTTTGTGCTTTTAGCGAGCTAAGAGAATGAGTTTCTTTCCCACGTAAAGTCTGTCTAATTACACAAAAAAATGGTTCCAATATGATCATCAAATTATTGATGTAAAAGAAAACTATTGCAGCAACACCGTAAATAATAGACTTAGATATGGAAGTTATGAATGTTTTTATTTCTTCGATTTTCCAGAGGGATAGTTATAAATGCGGAAGAAAATCGCTAAATTTGATATTCAGACTAAGCCATGAATCAATACGAAACACTATTAGAACACGTCAAAAAAAATGGGATCAAAAAAACCGACAGAACTGGTACGGGAACACTTAGTGTTTTTGGTTATCAAATGAGATTTGACTTAAATGAAGGTTTTCCATTGATAACAACGAAAAAACTTCATCTGAAATCGATAATACACGAATTACTATGGTTTCTTCAGGGCTCTTCGAACATTTCTTATTTAAAAGAAAATGGAGTATCAATATGGGATGAATGGGCTGATGAAAATGGAAATCTTGGACCAGTTTATGGGTATCAGTGGAGAAATTGGCCGACTCCAGATGGAGGACAAATAGACCAAATTAAAAATGCCATAAATACACTTAAAAAAAATCCTGATTCGAGACGAATAATCGTTTCCGCTTGGAATCCAGCAGACGTTGATAAAATGGCATTACCTCCATGTCACTTAATGTTCCAATTTTATGTTGCAGATAACAAACTCTCATGTCAAATGTATCAAAGAAGTGCAGATATGTTTTTAGGGGTTCCGTTTAATATAGCCTCATACGCCCTCCTAACAATGATGTTTGCCCAAGTTTGCGATCTTGAACTTGGAGAATTTATACATACTCTAGGGGATACACATATATACCTAAATCATCTTGAACAAGTTGATTTACAACTATCAAGAGACCCAAGACCATATCCTAAAATGACACTTAACCCTAGTGTTAAAGATATCTTTGGTTTTACTTATCAGGATTTTAGTTTATATGATTATAATCCATACCCTTCAATTAAGGCTCCAATTGCTGTATGATAGTTGAAGTACAATCGCAAACAACTAATAATATTGAGATTGAGAAGATAATTGAGGGATTTCTGAATGAATTCGATTTAACCCAATCACCAATCGAAGTAAGTTTCAGGGCATTGTTACCAATGTTAAGAAAAACAGATCGTCATTCCCATTTGATACATACATATCCCGCAAAATTATTATTACATATACCATATTTTTTCTTAAACAACAATTGTTTTTCAAAGCCAGGAGATATTGTTTTAGATCCATTTTGTGGGACGGGAACAGTCCTTCTAGAGGCAATCCTTGCAAACAGAAATGCTGTAGGCGCTGATGCGAACCCATTAGCGCAGTTAATAGCTCGTGTAAAAGTTCGAACTTACAGTAAACCCGATTTAACTAGATTTTTAGATGAAATTGTGACAAACATTTCATCTAAAAATCAAAGCAATCTACCGAAGGTTGTAAATTTAAAATTTTGGTTTAACGAATCCACGATAAATAACCTTTTACAAATCCTAGGCAGTATTAATAAAATTGAAGTAGAAGAAATCAGAGATTTTTTTTTGGTCTGCTTTTCAAATTTGGTAAAGAAAGTAAGTTATGCCGACCCAAGAATTTCTGTACCAGTACGATTAAATGCAAATAGATATGAAGAAAATTCAGCAAATTATCAACTAGTCTCTAAAAGACTCAAGGATCTTGAAAGTATAAATCCGCTTGAGAAATTTTTGGCTATATGCAATGAAAATATCAAAAGAGTAACCGAACAATCTGCTTTTCTACAACATAATAATTTTCAGTCTAATGCGAGTATTATATCTCATGATGCCAGAAATCTAACGGAAAATCTTTCATCTAAAAACAAACAACCAAACGAGACCATTGATTTAGTAATAACATCACCGCCATATGCTGGTGCCCAAAAATATATTCGATCATCAAGCTTAAGTCTGGGGTGGCTGGGCCTTGCGTCCTCAGAAGAGCTTCGAAACCTTGACAAAAATAATATAGGTAGAGAAAACTATACTAAAGCAGAGCGCACTCTTGCCCCAACAAACATCATAGAGTGCGATCAGCTAATTGAAAAAATTAAAGAGATAAACCCGCTTAGGGCTCACATTGTATCAAACTATATCAATGAAATGCAACTTGCGCTTGGTGAATCCATCAGAGTATTAAAAAAAACTGGCTATTTAATCATCATCATTGGCAATAATAAAGTCTGTGGATATGAATTCAATACACAGCACTATTTAACAGAATATATAATATCACTTGGTTTAACACTTAAATTAAAACTAATTGATGATATTAAATCTTATGGTCTAATGACCAAAAGAAACAAGACAGCTGATATAATCTCGCGAGAATATATCTTAATATTCCAGAAATAACGTCTCAAATGAACGCTCTTGAAACATTACCAATTTACGATAGATTACTAAAAAAGATTTATGCTTACTACCAAACAATTTGGAGGGACAAGTTTAAAGACGATATTCATCAAGATTGGTTGAATAATTTTCACCATTCCGATACGGATCTATCGGAGAAGGAAAAGCTTAATATGCTCTACCTATTATCCAAATTTATGTATTTTGGAAATGAAGAGCTAAGGCAATTGTTACTATCAGTATTTCGGGATCTCTACAAATACCCTATAATATCTCAAATCCGAAAAGCAAATAACGACACTATAGACCAAAACTTTATAGATATAGAATTTAAAAAAGAACTAGAAAAAACCCGTTTCCTTGGAGTAGGAAATCCATCGGAAAGTGGTGTTCATTTATTATATTATTTTAGGCAGCAATGCGGATTGTCAAAACGGTCATTCATTAATACTAGCGACATTTTCACCACTTTGCCAATTATTGAAAAGGATAATCACGGTAATGATAGAAAATTTCTGAAAAGCGAAATTAACCACAAAGATGTAAAACGATATATTTTTATTGATGACTTTTGCGGCAGTGGCCAACAGGCGACACTGTATTTGAAAAACACAGCTGAAAACATGAAATTTGAGGATCCGGATATTGAAATTTCATATTTAATGTTATTTTCAACGGAGGTAGGATTAAATGAAGTTAGAAAAATTAAAGCTCTGGATGTCGTTGAAGCAATCTTTACAATTGATGATACTTTCAAAGCATTTTCTACACAATCCAGGTATTTTACTTCGACTGTTGACAAAGATATAGATAAAGCATTTTCAAAAACGACTGCAACTAAATATGGATCCCCCCTCTTTCATCCAGCCTTAGGTCATGGGGATTGTCAATTGCTATTTGGATTATTTCATAATACTCCAGATAATACACTGCCAATTTTCTGGAGTGAGACAAAAGATTGGAAGGCCATATTCAAACGATACAACAAAATATACTGATCTATGAAAAATGAACTTGAAAACCCATTCAGTGTTACTAAAGCTACAGAATTTTCAGATGAAGAAATCAACGATTATTGGGTAAATTTCAACACAGAAGATGAAGTGTCTATAGAAGCTATCCTTAACCCTAGAGAGTATTTACCTAAGTATGTAATAGGCAGTAAAGGTTGTGGAAAAACTCATATTTTAAGATATTTCTCTTTTCCACTTCAAACAATTCGTTATGACGGCAATATTAAAGAACTATTGTGGAAAGAAAAATATATAGGGATTTATTCCGTATTTCATGGTATTAATTCTAGCAGATTCGCTGGAAAAGGTATCGATGAAACTCAATGGCTTTCAATATTTGAATACTATTTTGAACTTTATATCTGCGATATTCTTCTAGCTACAATCAAAGAAATTATTAAAGCACTTGATAATTGCAAGGCATTAGAAGAAAGTCTAGTGAGAAGGATTATGGAAATTCTGAGCAGTGCAGAAAAAAAAGATGATTGCTTGAATTTAGATTTCTTGACTGATTATTTCAATATATTAAGAAGAAAAATAGATGCTCAAATATTAAATGCAGCATTTACGAGAAAGCTTGAATATGATGAGGTTAAAGTTTTATTTTCACCTGGCGATTTAATTTTCGGCATCCCTAAAGCTTTATGTGAATTGGACGATATTCTCAAGGAAGTAAGGTTTATATACATTTTCGATGAATACGAGAAGCTATTTGAATGGCAGAAAATCTTCGTTAATACCTTAGTTTGGGATAAGAAAAATCCAGTAACCTTTTGGATAGGTGCAAGAAGACATGGTTTTACTACAAGGGAAACCAAATCTGGTCAAGAAATGAAATCTGGCTCTGAATTTCAAAATGTTAACCTTGATGAAATCATTAGAGAGAATGAAACGCTTTATAAAACATTTGCCGAACACCTATTTACTGACAGATTATTAAAATATTATAAAAGCAAGGGTCTAACTCTAACCTTTGATGATGTTAGGGAGCGTTTTACGACTCGGTTTGAGAAATACGATGAACAAAAAATCATAAATGAAATAAAAGCAAAAAATACAAGAAAGGAATACGATCATATAAAAGAATTCAGGAGAAAGCTGATTTCTGCCATAAAAAATGGTCAAGCATTAGAAGCAAAAAAAACTGATGATGCTGATACAATAATCCAGTCAATAATTGAAAACACTGACGACAATCCTTTGGATCAAAAATATAAGATTTTTTATTTCTATAAATTGTGGAATAAGGCAAAACCTTCAGATACTATAAAAAAATTTTTAAATGAAATAAACACACAGTATTTAAGATATTTAAAACAAAAGGAAAGCGCTTTTGATGAAATTAAAGACAAAAGAAAAAAAGACTTTATAGCGCAACTAGCAAAAGAAAATAATATAAAAAATACCGTTTACGCTGGAATTAAAACTTTTATTGAATTATCACAAGGAAATGCTAGACATTTTATTCTAATTCTCAAAAAAGTTGTCGAGATGGCGAGAATACGAGGCGAAAAACCCCTTGAAGAAGGTGGCATGATTAGTCTAGATTCGCAATTTTTAGCTGTTTATGATACAGCAAAATGGTTTTACGATGATATTGAAGTTATTGGTGAGAAGGGGAAGGAAATGTATAGCTCATTAAAAAATCTGACTGACTATTTCATCCAAGAACGCTTTTGCGATAAGCCTGTTGAAACAACCATATCTTGCTTCTATGTTAAAGCAGATGACCTTTCCACAAAAGCGCTCGCTTCATTAGAATTAATGAAAATGCACTCAGTACTTATAGAAGAGGATGACGGCAGATATGACAGAAATTCGGGGAGAAAAGAGAGATTATTTGTTATAAATAAAATACTTGCACCATTGTGGAATTTACCAACCGTTGTAAGAGGTAGTCTTTCACTCAATACGGAAATGGCCGAAGCAATTTTTAATTATGATTTTAATGATAAATTTCAATCATTATACAAATCAAGAAAGAATCAATTGAATGCTCCTGATTTCTTAAAAAACAAATTAGGAAATCAACCGCCACTATTTTAACGACTCATGGACTATACAATATTTTATAAAACAAGCTACGATAATGGCAAATTAGACTGCAAAGAAAATTATGATTTATTTTTTTCAGCATTTGACGATTGTGAACGTACCAAAGTTATATATGATGCAATTAATTCTACAAAGAAATTTTGGATTGATTTCCCCCATTATAAGCATGAAAATCTAAATATAGATAATCTTTACAAATGTAATTCACTAAAGGAGGATGAATGTTTCATTGACCTTTTTAGCCAGATCGATTTACAATCAACTACCAAAATTTGTATAGATATTACAGGATTTATTCGTCCCCACCTCATCTTTTTTATAATAAGCCTTTACAGAAGCGGCATCAAAAAAATTGATTTTTTATATTCAGAACCACAGCATTATAAAAACGCCGAAGAAACTCAATTTTCAGGATTCATTGACGAAGTAAGAATAATTGAAGGATGTTCATCTGAACAGCATTTTACAAATACCGATAATGATATTCTGATAGTTGCAGCAGGATATGACGATAAACTAATTGCGAAAGTTTGTCAAGATAAAGGTAAGATCAAAAAAAAATACTACATCTTAGGATTTCCATCTCTACAACCAGATATGTATCAAGAAAGTATTTTAAAAATTTATCAAGCTCAAGAGTCAATTGGTTCAAGAATTGATAAATATGCCCCTGCATTTGATCCTTTTGTTACCGCCCAAGCAATCGAAGAAATAATTTGTGAGAATCCCGAGCACAGCAATATTTATTTGAGCCCCCTATCAACAAAACCTCAAACTTTGGGTATTGCTTTATATTATATTTTTAACTTTTCGGTCAAACCAATAAATATATTGTTCCCCTATAGCAATACTTATTTTCCAAAAACAGCAACTGGGATAAAAAAAACTTGGAAATATACTTTTGAACTTCCGTAAACTAGAAAATTTATCAGATATGGTATATTCCGTTAATTTAAATTGAGATGCACCAAAAATTGTAATATTATTTATGTTTCAATTTATTTTTTCAGATAACAAAAGCACAGCAACCTTTCAGCTACTGTGCTTTTAAAATTAAGTCCGATTAACTGGTGTGACAAGGTTTAGAACAATACTTACACCCATTAATCCTTTTATAAGCGTGTTTACGCTTAGCTTCTGCAACTGCTGGTTCACAAGAGCTAAATGACCCTAAATCATCATAATTTTGCTTAGGATAATAATCACAACCAAATGCGTGAACTTCATAATCACCATTGGTTTGCTGATTCAAATTTAATCTGTAACTGGCCATAAGATTTGATTTTAAATTTATTTAGCCAAATCTCTCCAATTCCATTCATCATTTCCTACGGTTTCCCGTAACCCTCAAAAAAAATCTCCCCACTCCTTTTAGTTGTAAAGAAAATAATATTAAATTCAGCCTAATTAATTATTTTATTTACTTTTTAAACATCTTATTATGTCTAAAACCAATGACACCGGCCACGCCAAAAACGTAGCCAATTTCGAAACCCTCCTAACCTATTTAACCGGCTATGGCGCTGTTTACAACCCCAGCAATGTAAATATCCAGTTAAGCAGTTTAACGGAGAAAGCTGCTGCAGCCCGAAGCATTAACGAGCAGGTACACGATCTGGCGGCCAAAAACAGCAACGCTATTGCCATCCGCGATCTGGCTTTTCAGCCTTTAAAAAAGCTGAGTACCCGAATCATAAATGCGATAAAAGCGAGCGATGTAGCGCAACAGGTAATTGATAATGCCATTACCCACAACCGCAAAATCCAGGGCCAAAGGGCATCGGTAAAGTTAACAGACGAGGAAAAACAGAAGCTGGCAGCGAGCGGAACCGTTGTTAACCAGGTATCGGCCTCGCAACAAAGTTTCGATAGCCAGCTCGATACCTTCGATAAACAGATCAAACTGTTAGCTACCATCCCTACCTATACGCCCAACGAAGTAGAGCTACAGCAGGCCACCCTTACCACACTGTATAACGATTTATTGCAGAAAAACCGCGATGTGGTAGCCAAAACATCCGATTTGAGTACCTTTAGGCTTAACCGCAACAAAATCCTGTACGATACGGAAACCGGTATAGTGGCACTCGCTTTAGATGCCAAGAATTACAGCAAATCGTTGTTTGGCGTAAGTACCTCGGAGTACAAACAAATTTCAGGCATCCCGTTTAAAACAATAAAAATTTAACCTGTAATGAAAAAAATCATCCCAACCCTATATACATCCTAAAACAGCAACAGAAATAAAATCGGTTGCTGTTTTTATTTAAAAGGCATTCTGCAAACGGTTAGCTGCAGTTATCATGTTATTAACTGCAAACTAAAAGCTGTTAACTGCCAACTAAAAACAACCTACCTCTTCAATAAAGTTGTTAACTGCGTTGGTAAAACCATCAATTGAAAGCATAAACCTATCAACGGCAAGTATAATGTTGTTAACTGAAAGTTTAGAACTATCAACTGCAAACATAAACCTACCAACGGAAAGTATAATGTTGTTAACCGCAAGTTTAGAACTATCTACTGCAAGTTCAGAAGTATTAACTGCGCTAACAATGCTGGCGTCCGCAAGCATAAATCTACCAACTGCAAATATCATGTTGTTAACTGCAAATGTAAAACGGCGAATTAAAAAGCTCAATTAAGATCGCTTTTATCGATATAACATTTTTTTATAGGAAAGTTCAAAGATCTCTCCGCTACGGTCGAGATGACGACTTGTTGAGGTAGAATGACTTAATGATAAAAATACTACTCACGAGATTGCTTTGTGCCTCGCAACAACAATTTACCGCATAAGAGATAGATCCTGTTCTGAAATAAATCCGATAGCTATCGGATCAGAATGACGATTTACTAATGGCACCCCGCTATCTCCTCCCTGCTATCCGGCCTAGGAGATGATGGAAGGAGAAGCATTTGAAAAACCACCCCACAAACTTTCAAAACCCACCCGAACCAAGGCAGCGCACATTTGCCGATCCTTCATCAGCTTGTCCCGAACATTCTTCGGGAGTACTTGTGCTGCCGAAATCAGGTTTTCGAATCGCTTATCCAACATCAGATCCAAGCCTTTCAGTTATGCCTTTTCGTTGTTTTTTTTAAGGTAGGCATGCTTTCGCTGCGCTCAGGTTGGTTACCTTTTTATCAAGAAAAAGGTAAAAGCCCTTCGGCGGCTGACCTGTACCGATTTTTCATCGGTAGCCGAGGAAAGCAAGCGCGGTAAGGCCAAATAATAGCGATTGGATAAAAGAAAGGTTCTGCATCAAGTTCAGGAAGGCGCGCGATGAATATTAAAAAAGATTGCATCAATCCCTTTTCCTACCAGAGATAGGTACCGCTAGGCGGATAGGGGCGTAAAACGAAAACCGCAAATCCACAGCTTTAAATCTGCGAACCTGCGGCTTTACCAGAGAGGCATTAAAAAATATATTTCGTACTTAAGAAATTAGAATCATTTCCATTCACAATCTCATTCAATAGCTTTTTGTTATCATCAGTAAACTTGGTTGCCACCAGCGAACGAATCGAAAACGAACGCAAAGCATCCACCACAGAAAGTGTACCTTCAGCACTGTCTTTCCGGCCTGTAAAAGGGAAGGCATCTGGTCCGCGCTGACATTGGCAATTGATATTTACCCTGCTCACCTGATTCACCAAAGGATCAATCAATGAAGAAATTACCGCTGCATTGTTACTGAAAATACTCACCTGCTGTCCATGTGGCGAACCGATTAAGTACTCAATAGGTTCTTCCAAATCATCAAACGGAACCACCGGAACTATCGGACCGAACTGTTCTTCGCGATACAATTTCATGTTGCTGTTTACCGGGTACACAATAGCCGGATAAACGAATGTTTCAAAGGTTTGGCCGCCGTTAGGGTTAACCACTTTAGCACCATGAAGTACGGCATCATCAATACAATCTTTCAGGTATTCTGGTTTATTCAATTCTGGCAGCGGCGTAAGGTTCACCCCTTTTTCCCAAGGCATTCCGAATTTCAACTTTTCTACTTCCGCAGATAATCGCTTTAAAAACTCCTGTGCCAGACTACGGTGCACATAAACGATTTTAATCGCCGTACAACGCTGACCGTTGAACGATAATGAGCCCAATACCGTTTCAGAAACGGCTAAATCTAGATCTGCATCTTTGGTAATAATGGCTGCATTTTTAGCATCCAAACCTAAAATTGCCCGCAAACGGTTTACTTTTGGGTGCAGTTTTTTAAGTTCATTTGCTACCTTACTCGAACCAATTAACGTAAGCACGTTAATTTTGCCCGATTTCATTAAGCCGGGTACGATGGTATTTCCACGACCATAAATCGTATTAACAACGCCCTTCGGGAAACTAGAGCGGAAAGCCTCAAGCAAAGGATAATGCAATAAAGTACCGTGCTTAGGTGGTTTGAATAGAAGCGTATTGCCCATAATCAAAGCTGGAATTAGCGTGGTAAAAGTTTCGTTTAACGGATAGTTAAATGGCCCCATACAAAGCACCACTCCAAGTGGAGATCTACGCACTTGTGCCACAATACCCTGCTCAATTTCAAAGCGAGATGATTGCCTGTCGATATCTTTCAACGCATCGATAGTGGCATAGATATACTCCACGGTACGGTCAAATTCTTTTAACGAATCTGCATAGGATTTACCGATTTCCCACATAATGAGTTTGGCAACAATTTCTTTCTGCGCTAACATTTTATGCGTAAAATTTTCTACGCAGGTAATGCGATCGGCTACGCTCATCGTTGGCCATTGGCCGCGGCCGTTATCATAGGCCGCAACGGCAGCATCCAATGCTTCGGTTGATTCCTTCTCGGTACAAACGGGAAAACTACCAATCCGTTTCCGTTTGTAACCTTCGGGAGTTTTGACGCAAACCGGAGAAAAAACCTCATTAAAAGGTCCGTTCCAGGTTTTCATCTCCCCGTTCGAAAGGAATTCTTTCTGGTCGATTTCTTCCGCTAGCCTAAATTCTTCCGGAATCTGGCTTTCTTCAACGAAGATACTTTCGAGGTTTAATGTTGTGCTCAATTTTAGTTCTGGTTATTAGGTTTGTAATTATTAAATCTATAGGATTAGTATAGATTTAAGGCGTTTTAGTGCCGAATCCTGTTAAAGATCCGGCTTTAAATTATTTTAATTCAATCACTTTATATTTTGGAACCAACGTTTTCATTACTGTCCACCCAATTAAGTAGCAAACCGCACAGATCGAGAAGATGATAAAATAACCAGCTTCTTCACCTTTAAAGCCCATGAAAACGATTTGATTTTTACCAGTATAATCAAATAATACACCCGATCCTTTGTTGATAATAAAAGACCCGATTCCTCCGGCCATACCACCAATACCAGTGATGGTGGCGATTGCCTTTTTCGGAAACATATCACCTACGGTAGAAAAAATATTTGCAGACCAGGCCTGGTGCGCGGCTCCGGCTATACCGATTATAATTACCGGAATCCAGTAGGTAATGTGGCCCAGCGGTTGTGCAGCCAGTGCTAAAAGCGGGAAGAATGCGAAAATCAACATCGCCCTCATTCGGCCTTCATACGGGTTCATCCCTTTTTTATCTACAAAATAAGTAGGTAACCATCCACCGATAATCGAAAGTAATGTGATCATGTAAAGTACAAATAACGGAAGTGCACTCTGCGTAGAATCCATCCCGTAAACAGATTTTAAGTAAGCTGGTGTCCAGAATAAAAAGAACCACCAAACCCCATCTGTCATAAATTTACCAAAGGCAAAAGCCCAGGTTTGTTTGTATTTAAAGCAATCAATAAAAGAAACTTTTTCTTTGGTTTCCTCTACGTAATCCGCCAGTTTCCGGTCGGCAATCACATCTTGCTGAATGTAAGCCAATTCTTCGGCGCTTACTCTTTTGTGTAACTCGGGCTTATTATAAACGAAAACCCAAAGGCCCATCCATACAAAACCCAGTGCACCAATAATGATGAAAGCCATTTCCCAGCCATAAGCCTTAGCAATAAATGGAATGGTAATGGGTGCTGCAAGTGCACCTACGGTAGCACCAGCATTGAAAATACTGGTAGCAAAAGCCCTGTCTTTTTTAGGAAAATATTCTGCTGTAGCTTTTATTGCTGCAGGAAAATTACCTGCCTCTCCTACTGCTAAAACAAAACGTGCGAAAATGAATAGCGTTACACTTACCGAAACTACCATTCCGGTATTGTTAATGCCTTCAATAATATCTTTTGCGCCTTCGAAACTTACAAACCAATTTCCGGTGGTAATACCAGCAGTTGCAATGCCACAAAAAGCATGTAAGCAAGCACCAACAGACCATACCCCTATCGCCCATAAAAATCCCTTTTTGGTGTCAAGTTTATCTACCAAACGCCCGGCAAAAAGCATGGAAATTGCATAGAAAATAGAAAATAATGCGGTGATGTTTCCATAATCATTATTATCCCAATGGAATTCTGGCTTAATAAAATCTGTCCAGGTTAGTGATAATACCTGTCGGTCAAGGTAATTTATTGTCGTCGCAAGAAACAGCAGTAAACATATGGTCCATCTGTATTTGCTTGGTTTGGTTTGGCTCATTTCGGGTTGTTGTGGTTAGTTACTTGCTTTGTTGAATCAGGTTTAGGGCCAGTTGTGTATTTTCGAAAAGTTCATCATAGAGGCCTTTACTCATTACATCTTTGCTAATCAATTTGCTGCCCATCCCTACGGCACACACACCAGATTTAAACCATGTTTTAAGGTTATCGGCATCAATTTCTACACCTCCTGTTGGCATAAATAACTGGCCGGCGAAAAGATCTTTGATGGATGAAATAAAATCAGGTCCTAAAATATTAGCCGGAAATATTTTAATTAACATGGCTTTGTGTTCTTGTGCAATGCTAATTTCTGTTGGAGTCATACAGCCAGGAATCCACAACATGCCGATTTTGTTGGCAATTTCTGCAACCGCAGGATTAACAATAGGCGCAACGATAAAATCGGTTCCGGCTTCTATAAATGCATTTGCATCTGCAGGGGTTTTGATTGTTCCAATCCCCAGGTAAAGATCAGGCATTTCTGCATCTCTGATTTCTTTTAGCTTTTTAAAGTTGGGCAAGGCCGATTTACCCCGGTTGGTATATTCAAAAACGCGAACACCAGCTTTATACAGGGTACGTAAGATTTCTACGCTTCCTGCTTCGCTGTCCTGGTAAAAAAGTGGCAGCATGCCTTGTTCTAAAATGGCATCTAAAATCTTGTGCTTGTTACTAATCATGATGTATAATTCTTTTTTCAATATCCGCTACGGTGCTGGTGGTGGCATCGCTCGGAATGTATAACTTATCGTAAGCTGCTGCAGTAGCAAAATTTAGGGTTTCTACTACCGGATGGTGGTTATAAAAACCGTAAATCAAACCAGCCATAAAACAATCACCGCTTCCTACTTTATCTAAAATCTCTTCCGAAACATATTCTGGTGAAACCGTTAATTCATCATTGCTATAGATGGCGGTATAATACCTGATGCCTTTTCCATGATCAAAACGAAAGGTATTGGCTACGGCTTTACATGCCGGAAACAAACTTAATATTTCTTTAGAAGTATCTGTTGCCTGTTGCAGTAACGTTTCCTTTGCATAACCTTCTGTTGGCAACAAATCTTCGTGAAGTGCAGTGCCTAACATTTTCTGGGCCGCCCAAACATTACCCATAATCAGGGTGCAATATTTAGCCAGTTCGGGAAGGATATCAATAGGATCTTTACCGTATTTCCAAAGTTTAGCCCGGTAATTCAAATCCAGAGAAATGGTAATGTTTCTTTCGGTTGCCGCTTTTAATGCCTCCAGGCAAACATCTGCAATAGGCTGATTAATTGCGGGGCAAATGGCACTAAAATGAAACCAGGTAACCCCATTAAAAACTTCATCCCAATTAATCTGCCCAACCTCTAAATCAGCATAAGATGAATTGGCCCTATCGTAAATTACGCCAGCGTTTTTTAAATCTTTCCCCTTCGGAAGATAATATAAACCCAAACGATTGCCGTGGAAAACCATTGGTGAAGTATCGATTTTTCTATCATTCAGGTAACCCACAATATCTGCCGTTACTGAATTTTCAGGCATGGCCGATAAGTAAGCAGATGGCACTTCCCAGAGTGCTAAAGCGGTTGCCACGTTGAGTTCTGCACCGCCAACATAAAAGGGCAGCTTATTTTCCTTTAGCCACTGTCCATCCATATCCGGACAGATGCGCAAAAGGATTTCTCCGAAACTTAAAACTTTTTCTCCCTTTTTTGCCAAGGATGATATTTGGTCACTCATTTTTTGTTTGATCGGGTTCGTTATGATTCGTGTAGACACTTATCATCGATTTAATTAATTTGTGAAGCAGTAAATTTGATTGATTTGTTTGAAGATCAATATTTAGTCAACACAAACCAGCGCACAGGTCTGTTTGATTAAAATGTAAAGTAATTTTTTGCGTTAAAGTACGAAATATCCTGCACTATTTTGCCCACCCATTCCAAATCATTAGGCAACTCACCGTTTTCAATATCTTCACCAAAAAGGTTACAAACGATTCTCCGGAAATACTCATGGCGAGGGAAGGAAAGGAAGCTCCGGGAATCAGTCAACATTCCTACTAGGCGACTCAAAAGGCCCATATTTGATAAGGCATTTAACTGCTTTATCATGCCGTCTTTCTGATCCAAAAACCACCAGGCAGAGCCAAACTGAACTTTTCCGGCTACTGAACCATCATTGAAATTGCCAATCATTGTGGCGATTAATTCATTATCTGCAGGGTTTAGGTTGTAGATAATGGTTTTCGCCAGTTTATCCTGATTATCTAAACGGTTTAAGAACTTGGAAAGCATTCTGGCCTGAGAAAAATCTCCGATAGAATCCCAGCCGGTATCTGGCCCAAGCTGTCGTAACATCCGGGCATTGTTGTTACGCAAAGCACCCAGGTGATATTGCTGCACCCAGCCTTTTTCATGGTCCCATTCGGCGAAATAGATCAGCATAGCTGACTTAAACTTCAGGTTTTCCGCATAAGAAAGATCTTGCTTACTTCTAATTTTATCGAAAATAGCAGTAATCTCCTGATCGGTATAATCTTCCGCATAGATTTGCTCTAAACCGTGATCTGAAACAGAACAACCATTGGCTGCAAAATAATCGTGACGGCTTTTTAATGCATCAAGATAATCCTGGAAATTGCTGATCGATTTTCCTACAACGCTTTCTAACTGATCAATGTATTGATTTAAACCTGCTACATCATCACTATTCATGGCCTTATCCGGACGGAAAGCAGGCAACATCTTTAATGCTACACCTTCTTTAGCCAGCTGCTGGTGAAAGTTTAAACTATCTAACGGATCATCAGTAGTACAAACGGCTTCCACATTCATTTTTGCCAGTAAACCACGAACTGAATATTCAGGAGTTTGAAGTTTAGCTGAACAGTCGTCGTAAATTTTGCGGGCAGTTTTTCCTGATAAGATATCGGTGATCCCGAAATAACGCTGCAATTCTAAATGCGTCCAGTGGTATAACGGATTGCGTAAGGTATAAGGAACAGTTTCTGCCCATTTCTCGAATTTTTCGAAATCTGAAGCATCGCCAGTGATGTATTTTTCATCAACACCGTTGGCGCGCATGGCTCTCCACTTGTAGTGATCACCTGCTAACCAAACCTGGGTAATGTTTTCAAACTGCCTGTTATTGGCAATTTGCTCCGGAATCAGGTGATTGTGGTAATCGATAATGGGCAAAGATTTTGCAAAATCATGGTAAAGCTTTTCTGCCGTTTCGCTCTGCAAAAGAAAATTTTCGTCTAAAAAAGATTTCATTATTTAAATGCATTTTAGATCCGAATCCTAAAATCCGGATCTGTTGATATTAATATTATTCAAAGGTCGGTGAGACACCAACCTTCGTGTTTGTTTCTTAATGGCTGAGGCACCGACCACGGGCTCGTGTTTACTTTGCACCCAAGACTCAAGACTTTTGCCTAAACACTCCTGACTAAAGACTAACCCCTCTTTTCCATGGAATAAAGTCATCTTGATTCAATAAGACTGCTTTAGGAATCACTTCGCCACTGGCTGCTCTAATGCAATAATCTAAAATATCTTCTCCCATCTCTTCGATGGTTTTTTCGCCTTCGATTACTGGTCCGCAGTTAATATCAATGATATCGCCCATACGTTTTGTTAAGGCATTATTTGTAGATACTTTAATGGTCGGGCAAACCGGGTTTCCTGTTGGCGTACCTAAACCGGTAGTAAACAGAATTAAGGTTGCGCCAGCTGCTGCTTTACCAGTGGTTGCTTCCACATCATTACCAGGAGTACAAACCAAATTTAATCCTGGTTTTGTAGCCGGCTCGGTATAATCCAGTACATCTTCTACTGGCGATGTCCCGCCTTTTTTAGCTGCGCCGGTACTTTTTATGGCATCTGTAATTAAACCATCTTTAATGTTTCCTGGAGATGGATTCATGAAAAAACCGGAGCCAACGTTTTCTGCAGCCTGGTTATAAGCCGTCATCAGTTGAATGAATTTACGGGCTGCAGTTTCATCTTTAGTACGATCTATTAGCTGTTGCTCTGCACCACATAGTTCAGGGAATTCGGCTAAAAGCACGGTTCCACCCAAGGCTACCAATAAATCGGAAGTATAACCCACGGCAGGGTTTGCACTAATGCCGCTGAAGCCATCACTACCACCACACTTAACACCTAAAACTAATTTACTTAATGGCGCCGGCTGACGTTCAATTTTATTAATTTCAGTTAAGCCGATAAAAGTTTTTCTGATCGCTTCCTTTACCAGTTGTTCTTCGCTTTGCGATTGCTGCTGCTCGAAGATAAATAACGGTTTATCGAAATTTGGAGAACGGTGTTTCAAGTCATCCACAAAATCCTGAACCTGTAGATTCTGGCAGCCTAAACTTAAAACGGTAACGCCCGCCACATTCGGATGATCAGCATAGGCAGCTAATAATTTGCTTAATACCGCAGCATCCTGACGGGTACCACCGCATCCACCCTGGTGATTTAGAAATTTAATCCCGTCTACATTTTTAAAAATGCGGTTAGCAGCTGGATTTGCCTGCCCAATAGTGCTGGGATCAGCTTCGATTAAATCTTCGCCATTTTTATAAGCTTCCACCAGATGGTGTGCATAAGATTTGTATTTATCCGTTACTGCATAGCCTAATTCATTGTGAAGTGCTTCTCTGATTACATCCAGGTTGCGGTTTTCGCAAAAAACGGTTGGAATAAACAACCAGTAATTTGCCGTCCCCACACGACCGTCATTGCGGATATAACCATTAAATGTTCTATCTGCAAATTTGGAAACATCTGGTGCATGCCACTCGTAGTGGTAAGGTCTGAATTCATATGGATCTGAAGCATGTTTAGTGTTTTCCGTATCCATTAATCCGCCTTTCAGGATAAAATGCTGGGCTTTCCCCACTAAAACGCCATACATGATAATATGATCGCCGACATTCATATCCTGCATAAAAAATTTGTGTTTCGCCTGGATATCATCCTGCAAAACATATTCATGACCATCGTAAATAACCGTTTCGCCCTTTGTTAAATTTTGCAAAGCAACGAGTACGTTATCATTTGGATGGATTTTTAATATTCTAGTAACCATTTCTAAATTGTTCTTTCTGACTGCAAGTTACTCAAAGTTTCTTTTGCACCCTTACTTTGTAATTGCGCTACGTAATTTTTAACTGCTGCATTGAAACCTGGGTAATTATTTAAGTTTTTATCCCAAAGGCGGCGATCGCCCAATGTACTGTCTACTACCGTTTCAGGATTTTGCCAGTAACTGTAAAGTACCTCCGCAAATTCATCCTGAGCAGGGAAAGTTTTACCATTTACGGTCGACACATAATTTTCGCCATCTTTAGTTACATTCATGAAAACGATGTAAGCTGCAACACCTAAAGCGGTAAGCTGAGGAACTTCATTTTTTAGCGCATAATATTTTCTAATGAGCGGCATGTTGCGCATCTGCAATTTCTGCGTGTAATTTAAGGTAATGGCGTGCCATTGATGGTCTAAAAACGGATTGCTGAAACGATCAATTACACTTTTAGCAAAAGTGATGGCTTCTTCTTTGGTAATGTCTTCATTTTCTACTACTGGTGCAATTTCTTCCTGCATCAGTTTCAACACATGGCTTGAAAATTCCGCATCAGCCATGGCTTCTTTCACGGTGTGGAAACCGGCTAAAATGGCCAATCCGCAATTGATGGTATGCGTTCCGTTGAGTAAACGAAGTTTTAGTTCTTTAAATTTGTCAATTGAAGGAACGATGAATACCCCTTTATCGGCGTTAGCAAAAGATAAAACGTCCTTTACTTTTTCGCTTGCCGATTCGATTGCCCAAAGCCTGAAAGGCTCTGCCATAATCATCAATCCATCGCTATAGCCTAATTCAGATTCGATTGCTTGCTGTGCTGCTGCCGGAAGTCTGCCTGGAACAATTCTATCAACCAGAGTTTTACAAAAATGATTTGCTGTTCTTAACCAGTTTTCAAAATCCCATCCTAATTTATTTTGAACTGCGAGATCCAACACGATTTCTTTTAATTTATCTGCGTTGTCGCTGATTAATTCTGTCGGAACGATTACCATTCCGCTATCTTCTGAACCACCGAAGGCCTGATATCTTTCGTATAAAAAAGCTAAAAGTTTGCCTGGGTAAGATTGAGGCGGAGTATCTGTAACCTTATCTTCACTTTTCACAATGCCAACTTCAGTAGTATTTGAAATCACCACTTTCATTTCTGGCTGGTGAGCTGTTTTTAAAATCTCAGCCCACTCAGAAGTGGCAGACAATACCCTGCTGATGGATGAGTTGATGAGGTTTTCTTCTATTTCAATACCATCTTCAATGCCTTTAACACAAAGGGTATACAAATTATCCTGATCAGCAAAATCATCTACACCGGCTTTAGAAGTTGTTTTTACCACGACTATTCTCCCATTAAAAATGCCCTGATGATTGGCTTTGTCAATAAAATAATCTGGCAGGCCCCGCAATAAAACGCCCGTTCCAAATTGGATTACCTTTTCTGGCAACTCCAGCATCTCAGCGGTTGGCTTAAGCACTTTATCTCCGCTGATATTTTTTAAATTTTCTTTGTTTAAAATCATGTTTTTACGATTTCCACCATGCCAAAGTCGATAAAAGTGCCAGGCACTTAACGCATCTGATCATGCTGAGTTAAACTTTATTTTATTTTCCGTTAGCGGCCAGCCACTTCGGATATTCCTTTTCAATTAATTTCTGACCCCAATTGCCATACCAGGCATAGCCACTTCTCCGCTCCGGGCTCAACTCTTCCAACTTAGATTTGATGGAATTATCACGATCTCCGAAAAGCGGACAATTCTTATCTAGGTCATAGAATCTGGCCCAGGCCATACTCGTTTCATCGGGCACTAATGCTGCCGTTTTACCCTTTTCCCTATCAAAGCGATAACCTTTAATTTTGTAGGTATCGAACCATTTAACGGCAGCAGCGATAGATTTTTTAACCGCTGGTGATGGGTTTTTTAAGCCCATTAAAAAACGAACAATGCCAACAGATTCACTTGTGGCTAAAGAGGCGGGTTCAAATGCCCTCGCCTTTGCAGGCAACATCGAATCTTTATCATATTGTGCTGCCCAAATGGTGGGTACTCCATTTTGCTTTACCTGAGTTTTTAGAATGCAGTCCGTTCCTTTTACAATGGCTTTTTCTGCTTTTAGCAGATACTTTTGGTTCACCACATCGAAATCATTTTTTCTATCGGCAATGTCTTGCAGAATGTTCAGCAGGTTAACCATTGCATCATCATTGTAAGTAATTTCAGATCGATAAAGCGATTTATCCGGATAATATTGTGGCCACCCACCGTTATCATACTGTGCTTCCAAAATATAATCGATGCCTTTCTCTGCTGCATTTAAGTAGGCTTTATTCTGCGTTTTCTTATACGCTTTCACTAAATAAACTACTTCTCTGCTGGTGGCTTTATTATCGAAAGTAGCATGCTTATCTTCGGTAGATTTGATTTTAGCCAGCAACCCTGGTGTTAAGGCGGCATCATAATTCACGACACTTTTATCGCCCAATTGCTTTGGCCATCCACCATTGCCAAGCTGATAAACTAACATCTTTTCTGCAGTAGAATCAGTTGGCATTTGCGCATAACAAGCTGCCAATAGCATGCAACAGAAAACGGTTAACAATAATTTAATTCTCATTTTGTTGTTAGTTTATTTAATCGCAGATGGACATAGACCAGTACAAATTATCGTGTTCATATTTACCAGATTTTATTATATTATTGCCACGGAGAAACGGATTTACACGGAATTTTCACCCTCCTTATTCCGTGCCCTCTGCGTTTCCGTGGCTAATTCCTATTTCTTTATTGCCACGGAGAGTGGATTTCCACGAAATTTCTATCCTCCTTACTCCGTGTCTTCTGTGTTTCCGTGGCAAACCTTTATTCCTTGTCTTGCCACAGAGAACCGGATCTACACGGAATTTTTATTCCCTTCTTTTTCCGTGTCTTCTGTGCTTCCGTGGCTAAATCCCATTTTCTTTATTGCCACGGAGAAACGGAATTACACGGAATTTTTATTCCCTTCTTTTTCCGTGTCTTCTGTGTTTCCCTGGCTAAATTCCCTTTTCTTTATTGCCACGGAGAAACGGAATTACACGAAATTTTCACCCTTCTTTTTCCGTGCCTTCTGTGTTTCCGTGGCAACTTTTATTTCTTTTCTCGCCACGGAGAAATGGATTTACACGAAATTTTCACCCTCCTTTTTCCGTGTCTTATATGTTTCCGTGGCTAAATCCCATTTTCTTTATTGCCACAGAGAAACGGATTTACACAGAATTTCACCCTTCTCTTTCCGTGTCTTCTGTGTTTCCGTGGCAAACTTTTACTTCTTCCCCGGAACCTGCTTAATCAACCAGTTCACTAAATCATTCGTTGCTTTAAAATTCTCAAATTCTGCAGGCAATTTTCTTCCATCGATATACTCATTGTAAAACCAAGGATCGCCAACTGCGAACACCGTTCCTTTACCATATTTTGCTGTCGCGATGACCACATCACCACCATCACTAAGTGCAGAAACTGCAGGCGCTTTAGCAACTATAGTGGAAATCTCCTTGATATAAACCTTTTTAGCGGTTTTGAAGATCGGGTTTCCTGCGGGAATCTTAATTGCACCTTGCTCAAAATTTGCACCTTGAACCCGATTACGGCTATCTTCATTAAATTTAATTCCGAAAGATTCTGGCAGAACATTAAATTTAGTAAGCTCACAATTGCCTTTATCATTAAGTAACAACACCAAAACACCGCCAGCCTTAACCCATTCACTCACTTGTTTTGCATGTTCAGCAGTCATAAAATTAGGATTTGCGGTTTCCTTTTCTGTATCAGGGTCTACTATGATATAAATATTGCTTCCTTTAAGGTTTGACGTAGTTGGTGCAGCCTTTAAGGTCGAGGTCTTTACACCTGCGTCGTTAAACACTTTTCCAAACAAGGAGAAGCCATTATTGTCATCTTCTTCCCATAGGTAATGGAATGGAATTTTATCACCCGTTGGGCCGGTCATGTATTCGTTGTTAAAGAAATTATCAACGGTTACGGTTAAGCCTTTTCCTGTTTTAGGCAAAGCAGCGATTTCCATTTCAGCTGAGGCACAGATAAAAGCCCCAACGCCTTTCGGATCATTTGTGATCACCTTTTCGCTGATATAATAATCGAAACTACCATCACGATATTTAGGTTTTCCGCCTAATCCAGAAACCGAAACCGTTCTCGTTAGGTTTACCCTTTCATCACCAGCTTTTTCAATAAATTCTTTCTTTAATCCTGCATACCCTTTATTTGCAGCTGCAGTAAAAGATTGTGGTAACCAGCCTTTGCGAACACCTTTGGCTAAACCATATACGAACATGCTGGAGGCAGAACTTTCCAGGTAATTCCCTTTTCGTGAGGCCAGATCAACAATATCAAACCAAACACCAGATTTTGCATCCTGATATTTCACTGTAGCGGTTGCGGTACGGTTTAAAATAGCGATTAGTTCTTTTCTTTTTGGATGGTTTTCGGGGAAATTGTCTAAAACATCAACCAATGCCATGATGTACCAGCCCATTGCCCGGCCCCAAACGTGGGGAGATAAGCCGGTTTTCTGATCAGCCCATTTTTCTGTTCTGCTTTCATCATAGCCATGGTATAATAAACCTGTTTTTGGATCGCGGGCATTTTTCTCCATCCAGATAAACTGATTGGCAATATCATCAAAGGCTGCATCTTTTTTCATCAGCTTTGCATATTCTGCATAAAAAGGTTCGCCCATGTACAATCCATCCAGCCACATCTGGTTTGGATAGATTTTCTTATGCCAGAAACCACCCTCTTTGGTTCGAGGCTGTTTTTGCAACTGATCATAAAGTTTATTTGCAGCCAACAGGTATTTTTGCTGCCCGGTTACCTTATACAAAAGCAGCAGCGACCGACCATTTTTAATGTTATCTATATTAAAATCTTCGGCTTTATAGGTATTGATATTTCCCTCCTTATCTAAATAGGCATCCAATGAAGATTGGATGTATTTGAAATATCTTCCATCTCCGGTATTGCGCCAAACAGCAGCAGCACCTTCCAGCACAACCCCCATATCATAGGTCCATTTTGGCCCCTTAGCATCTTTCAGCAAAGTTGTGTCCTGAAACAATTTTTCCATCGCCGTTAAGGTTAACTGCTCGGAAACTTTTTTCTGTGCAAAACCTGTAAGACTCATTGTAGATAAGCCAAGACAAGCAATTGCGGTATATAAAATTGATCTCTTCATATTATTTTGAAATCTCTAATGCTTTTTTATTTACTTCGCTGGCGATATTCGTTGCTTTTTTAGCTTTCGAACCATCAGTTCCACTTACTTTAATCCCCTTAGATTTCTCTCCGGCAATACTGAATAAAAGCGTTGCACCACTTTTATACTGAAGCTTATCAATATTGATGTTTGAGCTGTTTTGAATATCTACTACCGGATTAGAATTATCAGTAATCACGTTAACGTTCTTTAGAAAGATGCCTGTTGCCTCAATAATTTCGATTCCTTTTTTAGATTGGATGGTAACATTTTCCAGGTGAATGTCTTTGATATTCATCTCAGGTAAACCCCTAAAAAAGATTGCTTTTTCAGCACCATTAGCCACCACATCTTTAATGTAAAAATTTCTAAACTGAGGCGTTTCTTCAGTAACCGGAACCAATACACTTTTAATGGCTTCGCGTTTTTCGCCAGCCAGAACAATGGGATCTACTGCAGCATAATACATATCAAAAAGAATAGCCTCGCCCGGAATATCGATCATGTTGATATTGTTTACATAGATGTTTTCTACAATCCCACCGCGACCACGGGTGGTTTTAAAACGCAAACCAATATCCGTTCCAATGAAAGAACAATCATACACCCAGATATTTTTAGCACCACCACTCATTTCACTTCCAATAACGAAACCACCATGCGCGTGGTATACTACATTATTTCTAACAATAACGTTTTCAGTTGGTACGCCACGTTTACGACCTGCTTCATCTCTGCCAGATTTGATACAGATTCCATCATCACCAACATCAAAAGTGCTGCCTTCTATTAATACATTTTTGCAAGATTCTACATCCACACCATCACCGTTCTGTGCATACCATGGGTTTTTAACCTGAAGGTTTCTCAAGGTTAAATCTTCGCAAAGCAAAGGGTGAAGGTTCCAGGCGGGTGAGTTTTGAAAAGTAACACCTTCTAAAAGGATTTTCTTACAATTGGTTAAAACCAACAGATTCGGACGAAGAAAATCTTTAATGTCTTCGTAATCTTTTGCGGTTTTTCCCGGCTCAATTACACCTGCATTTTTAGTGTTTGATCCTTTAACTGTCTTTGCAGATGGAAACCACATTTTACCATCTTCGCGAACAATTCCACCAGAAGCCACCAGGGTTTTCCATTGAGATTCTGTTAACTTGTCTTTTTTAACCATGCGCCATGCGCCACCGTTTCCATCGATAATTCCGCTGCCGGTAATGGCAATATTTTCGAGATTGGTTCCAGAAATAGGGCTTTGGTTTCGCCAAGCTGGTCTGCCTTCCCAGTTTCCTTCTACTAATTTATATTGGTTAAAATCATCGGTAAACTGAAGAATCGCATCCCGTTTTAAATGTAAATTAACATTGCTTTTAAGTTCGATTGGACCAGTAAGCCACAAGCCAGATGGAATTAGAACTACTCCACCACCTTTCTGACTCACACTGGAAATGGTTTTATTAATGCTTTCTGTATTCAAAGCCACACCATCGCCTTTTGCGCCAAAGGTAATAATACTTGTTGTGTCGTTTTTGATTTTAACCTGCTGGATAATGGGTAAACTCGCTTTTTGCTGAGCTAAGGTTATGCCTGCAGAAGAGATAAGCATGCATGCGAGGGCTATTTTAGATCGGCATAAACTTCTAAAAATATGTTTCATTATTTGCGCTGTTAAATTATACTTGGTTATTGTAAAAACAAGTGTACGTTGTTTGGCTTTAAAAGCGAAACTAAATCTATGCAAACGTTGCCGGAAAAAAGCATCATAAAACAGGACAAAGAAACACTTAAATCACTGTTAAACAAATAAATAAGGCAGCTATTTACCTACAGGATTCCATCCACGGAAAACGTTTTCCATAATGTAACTTTTATATTCCTCTTTACTCAGTTGATGAGACCATTTTGCCCTGTTTTTTGGATCAGCGCCCTTTCCTGTACTCTGGTATTCAGCATAGTAAGCCGTTTGTTCATTACTTTCTTTCCCCCAGTTGTTCCATCCTTCCGGACGAATTAGATCTGGCAATTCACAGTTTAAGTAGGCAACCTTTGCATAAGGTCGCCAAGGGCGACCGAGATAAAAACTATTGGCAGGAGCATTGCCTGTGATTTTACATTTATTAAAAACATAGCCGAATTTGGTCGTATCAGCAGTAGAGGCGGCCGTGATATAACCTTGTTTTTTACAGAAAATGGTACAGTTTTCAAACCAGGCAGTGGCAGCGCCAAAAATAAAATCTACCGTACCTTCAATGTAACAATCTTTATAGAATTGTCGGTTGTTTCCGCCGTAGGTATATAAAGTATCCTGGAAACCTAAAAACCTGCAATTCAAGAAAGTCGATTTATCGCCACCTGCCCAAACGGCAACAGCCTGCCCCACCGGACCAGAAGAATTTTCAAATGTGAGATTTTCTGCAGAAAATCCTTCCCCATAAATATAGAAGCTGGATGAACCAGATGTACCTTTATCTTCTCCGAAAACATTCTTCTTTTGGGCAAAATCATCGAAGGTTAAAATGGTTTCATTTAAACTTTCTCCAATCAGCCTGACGTTCTTTTTGGAAGCAGCCAGAATTAACTTTTCTTTGTAGACTCCTTTTTTAATAAAGATTATAGTGATTTTATTTCTAAAATCTGGCACAGCATGAATCGCTTCCTGTACAGTTTTGAAGTTGCCGCTTCCTTTTGCATCGACCACAAAATCTGGTTTGGCATCAATTGCATTTGCAGTAAATGAGAACGCAACAAACAGCACTAAAATAATAAATTTCATATTGGGATCTGGTTAGGCATAAATTAAAATCGGCCACGTAAAGTATAAACTTAATCACGTAGCCGAGCTTTAACAAATATATGATGAACAATTTTAAACATTAATAATCATCAGGAAGAAGAAATGCTGACAATAAAGATCGCAAACGATGTCGGGAACGATTGCACAGTATCAACTTGCTCACAAATAAAAAAAGGCTTAATCTTGTTTGTATGCTAATTTTGATTGATGTGATTTAATGTCAAGCGAATAAAACTAACCAGGTATCAATTACGATAATGAAATATTTATACAATTCAATTCTTATTTTAAGTTTGAGTACAAGCGTAATGGCGCAGCAGGCACCCCCTACAAATTACGTTTCTAAAGTATGGGTGGCAGATCAGGGCAACGGCACGTTTAAAAATCCTGTGATTAATGCAGATTACTCAGATCCGGATGCCATTCGCGTGGGCGACGATTTTTATATGATCGCTTCAAGCTTTGATGCCATACCTGGTTTGCCCATTCTGCATTCTAAAGACCTGGTGAACTGGAGCATCATCGGCCATGCCCTGAAACGCCAGCCACCGTTTGAGCACTTCGAAAAAACGCAACATGGAAATGGCGTTTGGGCACCATCTATCCGCTATAGAAATGGTGAGTTTTATATTTATTACCCGGATCCTGACTTTGGCATTTATCTTACTAAAGCAAAAAACATTACGGGTGAATGGTCTGCACCGAAACTGGTCGCAGCTGGCAAAGGCCTGATTGATCCTTGTCCGTTTTGGGATGAGGATGGAAAAGCTTACCTGGCCTATGCCTATGCCGGAAGTCGCGCCGGAATTAAAAGTGTTTTAGCCATAATGCCGCTCACTGCTGATGGTACAAAAGCAATTGAAACCGGAAGAATAGTTTACGACGGGCATGAACTTGATCCAACCATTGAAGGACCGAAAGTTTATAAACGAAATGGATATTATTATCTATTCGCTCCTGCTGGCGGGGTTTCTACCGGCTGGCAACTGATTTTAAGAAGCAAAAATATCTATGGCCCTTATGAGAGAAAGGTAGCGATGGATCAGGGAAAATCTACTGTAAACGGACCACACCAGGGCGCCTGGGTAAATACACAAACAGGTGAAGACTGGTTTCTTCATTTTCAGGATAAAGATGCTTATGGCAGAGTGGTGCATTTGCAACCCATGAAATGGATAAAAGACTGGCCTGTTATTGGCAGCGATAGAGACGGAGATGGCATCGGGGAACCGGTAATGTCTTATAAAAAACCGAATGTTGGTAAAACATACCCTATTGTTACACCAGTAGAAAGCGATGAATTTGGCGCTTCAAACCTGGGTTTGCAATGGCAGTGGCAAGCTAATCCGCAGCCAACATGGTTATTTACAGATGCCGGCAAAGGTGTTTTAAAACTTTATACGGCTAAAAGCCCTGATGATGCAAAAAACCTATGGGATGTACCCAATCTGTTGCTGCAGAAATTTCCGGCGGATGAATTTTCCGTTACTACGAAAGTTAATTTTAAACCAAATCCAAAACTTGAGAATGAGAAAACAGGTATCGTGATCATGGGAAGAAGTTATGCGCAGCTTAGCATCCAAAGTAAAAAAGATGGGTTTTATCTGATGTATGGTGTTTGCCAGGCTGCCGATAAAGGGAAGGCAGAAAACGAAAAAGAAATTGCAAAGCTAAGATCAGGAAGTGTTCAGTTTAGGGTGAGCATTTCTAATGGAGCAAAATGCCAGTTTAGTTACAGTGAAGACGGACTTCATTTTAATAAAGTTGGAGAAGAATTTCAGGCAACAGCAGGACAATGGATTGGCGCAAAAGTAGGCTTATTTGCCCTTAGAGATACGCAAACCAATGATGCTGGCGTAGCGGAGTATGATTGGTTCAGAATTGAAAAGTTAAAATAAAACGCAACATATGAAAAAATATAATCAGCTTTTTGTCTTTGCAGGATTAATGGTTTTAACGATGTCCTTCATTTTCAAACATGAGCCTGTTAAAGTTTACCTTATTGGCGATTCTACCGTTGCAGATTATGCACTGGAAGGAAATTACATGGAGAAGCGGTATCCTTTAATGGGCTGGGGACAGGTGTTTCAGCAGTTTCTATCAAAAGATAGTTTAAAAAACCTGAACCGCTTAATTAGCGGAGATAGCGCTCTGGTAGTAGATAAGGCTAAAGGTGGCAGAAGTACCCGCTCATTTTTTGAGGAAGGCCGATGGAAAGAAATTTTATTAACGTTAAAGAAAGACGACCTCGTGCTAATCCAGTTCGGACATAACGATGCGGCTAAAGATAAACCAGAACGTTATGTGGATATTCCTGGTTATAAAGATTTTCTTCGCATGTATGTGAAGGAAAGCCTGGAAAAGGGTGCAAAACCTATTTTAATTACTCCGGTAACTAGAAATTATCCCTGGAAAGATGGAAAACTTGGTAGCGCACATGGCGAATACCCACAGGCTGTTATTGATGTAGCCAAAGAATTAAAAGTTCCGGTTATTGATTTAACCACATTATCTGCAGCATTTTTTACATCCAAAGGAAATGATTTCGTAACTAAAAATTACTTTATGAATTTAGATTCCGGCAAATATGTGGCTTATCCGAAAGGACAAAAAGATAATACACATTTCCAGCCGGATGGGGCAAAAGAAATTGCACGCTTAGTGTATGAAGGCTTGAAAAAGATGGATAAAAGGTAGTTTTTATCGCGCTTTAACCTAAGCAGGGTAGTCATCCCGGTTTAACCGCAAAGAAACAAAAGGCAATACGCAGAGGGCGCTAAGCTAGAATAATTGTACACCCAACTTTGCTTTCTTTGCGAACACTTTGCCTCTTTGCGGCCAAGGTAGTTACCCCAATTTAACCGCAAAGAAACAAGAGGCAATACGCAGAGGGCGCTAAGCTAGAATAATTGTACACCCAACACTGCTTCCTTTGCGAACACTTTGCCTCTTTGCGGCCAAGGTAGTCATCCCGGTTTAACCGCAAAGAAACAAAAGGCAATACGCAGAGGGCGCTAAGCTAGAATAATTGTACACCCAACTTCGCTTCCTTTGCGAACACTTTGCCTCTTTGCGGTTAACATTTGGTTTATGAAGGCCTGAAGAAGATCAATAAAAGGTAGTGTTTACAGCAGTTTGACCTAAGCCAAGTTAGTTACCCCAGTTCAACCGCAAAGAAACAAAAGGCAATACGCAGAGGGCGCTAAGCTAAAATAATTGTACACCCAACTTCGCTTTCTTTGCGAACACTTTGCCTCTTTGCGGTTAACCTAACCTTCTCTACATATCTGCAGATTTTAAGATATCATTTGCATAGTTTCCCCAATCTTTTAAAGCACTTTTTAAAATATCACTCAATTGCTTTTTAGTTACTGGTTTACCTTTAGATGGCGTTTTTAATTGGGCATCGGCAACCTCAACATCACTAACTTTGGTGGCAAACCAGGTAATATGTTCGCGCGGTAAGGCTACACCTAAAATCATTCCTGGCAAGCCGCTAAAAGTTTCCGGCCCACCAGATACCGGAATCGTTTCTGCATAAAAAGCAACTACATAAATTGAATCCATGATTAAGGCATTGGCTCTCCGGCAGTCATATCCTGCAATGGTTCTGAATTCGTCGGTGATTTTCCAGTTTATTTTACGAATAGAATCTTTAACCAGGTAAGTTTCTTCGTAAATTGATTTTTGATTAATGCTGGTTTCGGTTTTTAAATTGGTTAAAATAATGTTACTCTGCTTCGCAGATCCAAAACTATTCAGCCAGTTGTTGGTGGCATTATCATCAGGTATCGGATTGAAAAAGGTTTGATTATTCTTAAATATCAGCTCGCTTTTTAAAGTTTTAAACTGAGGATTATTTTTTTGATACTGCTCCAGGGCCTGCGTACTCCAAATGTTATCCGGGTATCGTTTTGCCTGATCTTTTAACAAGGCATAGGCATTTACTTTCTTTTCAAACTCAATAGTTCCCTGGTTTACAAAACGTGCATTTTGTGCCATTGCATAATTCATAGTGCAAATAAGCAACAGGATAGCATATCTTAATTTCATTATAATATTTTAAAAGGTCAATATTTAGATTATTATCGGCATGATTAAGTAAAAAAATCAGCCTACTTTTGAGGCGCTCCGCCGCCCATTTTATTGAAATCCCAAACGAGGGATAACATAAAGTAACGGTTGATATTATTATAACTCGTTTGCGTAATCATATTGGAATAGGCAGATCTTCTGAAGCCTCGGTTCTGGTTAAACAGGTCATTACCACGTACCGTGAATTTCAAATCTTCGTTTTTGAAAAAGGCCTTGGTAATGGCTGCATTAATAATGATTTGCTCAAAACTCGTATCAAATGCTGGCGATTTAGGTGTGTAGTTGTATTCGCCATCTGCTCTGATTTTTATTTTCTTCGGTAAGGTGAGCCCAAAGCCTCCATAACCAAAAGCCCCCCAACCTTTATTTGCACGCTCTTTTTGCAATGATGCTACCTGTGAATTATAGCTTGGCCCAAAACTAATGTAGAATTCGCTTTTGTCTTTGTACCTGTTGATATCAATGGTTGGATTAAAGCGAATAGACTCAATTTGATTCAACTCAAAAACATCGCTAAACTGATTTTTTACATAACTATAATTAGTGCTGCCACCTGCACCTAAGCCCAAACCAATACTGGTATCAAAAAGAAACTTTACTTTTCTGTTAATACCCCCGTAAAAATTAAAATTAACTGGCGTTTTATCATTCAAGTTAACAGACCTGGCTATCGTTTTACCTAAAACATCTGTTTCGGTACTGCTAACAATTGCTTTGCTGGCAAAACCAAAATTACCGTTTAAGTAAATGGATTGCTGACTCAAAACTTTATAAGCATTATAATTAATGCCAAAACGGCTATTAAACGACGGAGCCAAATCCGGGTTACCTAAAGGTTGATATAAAGGGTTATCATTTACCCTAACTGGCTGCAACTGCTCTACAGTTGGCTGGGTAGTATTTCCATTATAGCTTAATCTGAATGATTTCTGTGCTGAAAACTTATATAGATAGCTGGCCTGTGGAAGCCAGTTTACAAAACTCCGGCTATAACTTTGATTAGACAATTGTTCTAGCTGATCGAACTTTACGGCACTCACTTTACTACCAAAACTGATCGTTGTTTTTTGCTTTTTATAATTAAAAACGGCCCCACCCTGGTTAATATATTGAGTAGCTTTAAAATCATTACTAAATTCCCGGTCAAGAACATCATAATTTCCGGGTGTAGATTGGTTAAATGATTTCCGATCAGAACGGCTATCATTAATGCCAAAGCCGTAATTAAGTACCAACGCCATTGATTTTGTTATGGGTTCATTATAAGTAAAGTTTGTACTTAAAATAGAACTTCTTGTTACATTTTTCTTTAACTGATCAGTAAGCTCTCCTCTTAAAAATACACTCGCTTCATTAAAATAATTAACATCAGAAAACAAGAAACCATCGGTACTGATCTCGTTAAATCGCTGACTAAGATTTATGGAAAAATTTCGCCCCACCTTTTTAAGTTTTTTAGTGTAGAAGGCAGAAATATTAAAGCTTTGTTCTTTACCATCACTACTGTTTCTTTGCTCATTGCTATTTAAGAGTGAATTATCACCACGTAAGCCTGTACTGAGTAAACTGGATGTATTATCACTGTTCTTAAGCATTCCATCTACCGAAACCTTAAGGTTACTGGTAGTATCTAGCTTGATGGTGTAGGTTGCATCAACTTTCTGTCTGAATACGTTTCTATCTGAGTTTTCGTCGGTATTGGTATTAATAACCCCATCAGGTAAATTATTCTGACTAATGGTATTTTTAATTGTTTTAATGCCTAGCGATCCTAATTTATAATTGGTGTTAATGGTTTCTTTATCATTATTCCACTTATTATCATAGTGCGCTCCACCTGTTAATGCTCTTGGAATTCCTTCCCCATAATAATTACCATTTTCTAAGTCGTCACCGCTTCCATAACTAAACCACATACTTCCATCCTCACCCATTTGCATGTTATCGCCTCCGGCATTTAGTTTATTGTTGTCCTGCCAGCTTAAGCCTGTTGTACCATTATTACTGGCTGTACCGTAAACTGAAAACTTCTGTTTGGCTTTGAAACGGTTAAACAGCGCCTGGCCCTGATAAAAATCATCTGTACCGTAACCACCATCAACTTTTCCAAAATAACCACTCTTCTTGTCTTCCTTGAGTTTAATATTGATCGTTTGAGTTTTTTGTCCATCATCAACACCAGTAAATGCTGCCTGATCGCTGGATTTTTCATAAAGCTGTACTTTATCAACCATATCTGCCCGAAGGTTTTTGGTCACCAATGTAGGATCATCCCCGAAAAACTCCTCTCCATCTACCAATACCTTTGGCACCGTTTTTCCTTGCGCAGTAATTTTTCCATCTTTATCAACCTGTATTCCAGGTAGTTTCTTTAATAAATCTTCTACCTTATCATTAGGCTGAATACTATAGCTTGAAGCATTAAATTCTGTGGTATCACCTTTTATTTTGATGGCGGCCCGTTCTCCTTTAATAATCACATCTGCTAAAAGTTTAGCCATACCAGTGAGGTTAATCTTTCCAAAATCTTTTACCTGTGTCGTAGAATCTAAAGTAAATTTATCCACAAAATCGGCATACTTTGGATAAGAAACCAGCAGAATAAATTTGCCGTTTTTAATGCCGTCTATTTCAAAAGAACCATTTTCGGTAGATCTGGTAAATTTTACCAGTGTGGAATCTTTCGCATTTAATACGGAAATTGTCGCGTTGGAAAGTAAGGAGGTAGAGGCCGTGTCTATGGTTCGGCCCTTGATCTGGTGTATGTTTTGTGCCTTCAAACCAGACATTACAATAACCAGAAAGCACAAAGAGAGGAGCGTTCGTTTCATAAATAGTTGATTAGTTTCGAACCACAAGATAAAACTAATAGCTTAGTTAAAATAGCCTTTAACCTTTTTTAACAATTTGATAATACAAGTGCTTAAATGGTTAAAAGATTTATATTTAAAGAAATTTTTACACGATGAAACTTCCATCTTTACAACATCTCTATCAAGGCTTAATAGCAGTAATTAAACGCTTTCCCGTGCAGGTTGTATTCATTGTGATTGCAACAGTTTGTTGGGCTTTTTATATTAATATTGATCAATACAGCACCAACCCCACTAATTATCAGCTTTCAAGCTTATTGCTCAAAGCAGTTTTTATTAGTAACCTCGGTCTTACCCTTACACTGGCGTTAGATTTATTGGCAGAAAAAAAAGCATTTAAGCCGCAGAAAAAGTGGTTAATCAGAATTGCAGCTGTGTTGTGCTGTATTGTGCTTTTCTTTTTGCTTGATCCGAACGATAATTTTTCTGATCAGCTCCGGATTGGCTTGCTGGCATTTGCATTTCATTTATTTGTAGCCTTTTCTCCGTTTATGGATCAAGGCCATACCAATGGTTTCTGGCAATTTAATAAAGTGCTGTTCTTACGCTTTTTAACGGCGGCACTTTATTCTGCTGTTTTATATGGTGGTTTGGCAATTGCACTTGTTGCTATTGATGGCTTGTTTAATGTCGACATTAGCTGGCGAACCTACATGACGGTTTTTGCAATCATAGCTGGCGGTTTTAGTCCGATTTTCTTTCTAGCCGGTGTACCCGGAAACTTCCAACAATTAGACGAAGACGTATCTTATCCTAAAGGGTTAAAGATTTTCACGCAGTTTGTGCTGATCCCATTAATGACCATTTACCTGGCGATTTTACTTTTTTACGAAATTAAAATCATCGCTATCTGGTCGCTTCCAAAGGGCTTGGTTTCCAGTTTAATTATTGGTTACAGTGTTTTTGGTATTCTTTCGCTTCTACTCATTTATCCCATGAAAGACAAGGAAGGAAACAGTTGGATTAAGTTATTCTCCCGCTTTTTTTACACCATGCTTGTACCACTGATTGTGCTACTTTTATTGGCGGTATGGAAACGCGTTGGTCCGTATGGAATTACGGAGAGCCGTTATATTCTGGTTACCATCGCGCTTTGGCTTACCTGCATTACGGTTTACTTCCTGTTTAGTAAGAAACAGAATATTAAAGTCATTCCTATCAGCCTTGCAATCGTAACGCTTTTTGCGGTTTATGGCCCCCAAAGTGCAATTGGTCTATCTAAATATTCTCAGCTAAGCCGATTAAAGAAAATATTAAACTCAAAGAAAACAGAAGACCTGGAAGAGAAACCCATGATCATCAGGTACCTGGTATCTAGACATGGCCTAAGTGTTTTACAGGATTTTACCAAAAAGGATTTAAAGCGGGTAGCGCAAAATATTAATAATAAGCACGTTGAGTGGTACACTAAGCGTTCAGCTACAGTAGATTCTGCTTTTTCTATTTTTAAAGTAAATGATAAAAATGCGTTCTACAGCAGTTCAGAATACAAGTTCATCAATTCAAATCATGATTTTTTAAATATTAAGGGCTATGATTACCTCATGAATATTAGTAGCTATGATGATACTGAAAAGGTTTTGAATGGTGTAAAAATAAGAGTAAACCGTTTACATGATGATAAAAATATATCGATCAAAGTTGGAGATACGGCACAAATAAATGTAAATCTTTCTAAAATTTTTGATCAATCAGTAGCACTGGCCGATGCTGATAAACTAAAACCAACACAAAATAGTAAGGAGTTTCTTCTTCCTGAAAATGAGTTAACCTTTTCTAAAACAGTGAATCATTATCAATTGACATACATTATCGACAACATTAGCGGATATAAAAGCAATGGTAGCTCAAAATATGGCTGGCTTAATGTAGAAGCACATTTGTTGATTAAGAAATTATAATTAAACAAGCAAGTAAAAACATAGGCTGCTTATCTATAGTCATGTTATAGATAGGATAGAAAGAACCGTACTCCAGTTTTTGATGATCATGTTCTTTTCTTGCCATATTTTTTACCATTAATCATTATGTAAAGTTACCAACTTTCAAAAAGTTGGTAACTTTAGCCAAAACAACTCCTACAAATCAAATTTGATGCCCTGCGCCAATGGCAACGTATTCGAATAATTAATGGTATTGGTTTGCCTGCGCATGTATGCTCTCCAGGCATCAGACCCGCTTTCTCTTCCGCCGCCAGTTTCTTTCTCGCCACCAAATGCACCACCAATTTCTGCACCCGAGGTGCCAATATTTACATTCGCAATACCACAATCAGAACCTTTTACCGATAAAAATAACTCTGCCTCTCGCAGGTTTAAAGTCATTATGGCTGATGACAAGCCTTGTGGCACACCATTTTGTAAAGCAATGGCTTCATCTAATGTTTTATACTTAATCAGGTATAAAATTGGTGCAAAAGTTTCGTGCTGCACAATCTTAAAATCATTTTTTACCTCTGCAATACAAGGTTTCACATAACATCCGCTGCTGTAATGATCGCCCGTTAACACGCCACCTTCCACAACAAAATTTCCGCCTTCTGTTTTACACTTTTGAATAGAATCTAAATAGGCGGCAACCGCATCTTTGTCGATCAGCGGACCAACATGATTATTCTGATCCAATGGATCGCCAATGCGCAATTGATCATAAGCTTTCACCAGTTTTTCTTTAAAAGCATCATAAACACTTTCCTGGATAATCAGCCTTCTGGTTGAAGTGCACCGCTGACCAGCCGTACCAACCGCACCGAAAACTGCACCGATTAAACTCATATCTAAATCTGCGTGTTCAGAAATAATAATGGCATTATTTCCACCCAACTCAAGTAATGTTTTACCCAGGCGGGCGCCCACTGCTGCCGCAACTTCTTTACCCATTCTGGTAGAGCCTGTTGCAGAAATTAATGGCACACGACTATCGTTAGTCATCACCGCTCCTATTTCCCTATCACCTAAAATCAGATTGCAAACACCTTCTGCAACATCATTTTCTTTTAGAACCTTCGCAATAATATGCTGACAAGCCACTGCGGTTAAAGGCGTTTTTTCTGATGGTTTCCAGATGCAAACATTCCCACAAACCAAAGCTAAAGCCGCATTCCAGCTCCAAACCGCAACCGGAAAATTAAATGCAGAAATAATTCCGACAATTCCCAATGGGTGCCATTGCTCATACATGCGGTGATTGGGACGCTCGCTGTGCATGGTTAAACCATATAATTGACGAGACAAACCAACCGCAAAATCGCAGATATCAATCATCTCCTGCACTTCACCAAAACCTTCTTGCAGGCTTTTACCCATTTCGTAAGAAACCAAAGTGCCTAACGAATCTTTATTTGCCCGCAATGCATCGCCAAACTGACGTACAATATCACCACGCTTTGGCGCCGGAACAGTACGCCATTCTGCAAATGCAGCCTGGGCAGTTTCTACAACATGATGATAATTTTCAGCTGTAGCCACCTTCGTTGAAGCAATTAATTTTCCATCGACCGGAGAAAAACTTTCGAGCAACTCAGTGTTTGCATCCCCGCCCCATTTACTTCCTGTGCTAAAAGCAGCATTACTTGCTTTTACACCCAATTGATCCAAAATGGATTGAATATCTGTCTTCATATAGCTAAACGATTTACGCAAAAAAACAAAAAATTAAGAGAAAGCAGGTACATTTGAACGTTTACTTTATCACATTATCTCTGAACCTGTTTTAAACATAACTGACTTATATAATTATAAAAAATGAATAGAAAATTCCTTACCTGTAGCGCCTTATTGCTTTCCATTCTTGTGGTTGGCCATGTCTCGGCTCAGGAAAAATCTGCTGAAAAACCCGAAAACCTGGCTATCTATCGGGTTACACCAACCAAGGTAAATGACTTGGTTCATACCAAACTGGATGTATCTTTCGACTATGCAAAGCGCTACTTAAACGGCAAAGAATGGGTAACCCTTAAGCCTCATTTCTATCCTACAGATTCATTAACGCTGGATGCGCAGGGAATGGATATCAAAACGGTTGCTTTAGTGGGGACAAAAGGAAATACACCTTTGAAATACGTTTACAATGACAACAAGTTATTCATCACCCTAAATAAAAAATACACAAACGCAGAGAAGTATACTATTTACATTGCGTACACGGCGAAGCCGGATGAATTAAAAGTAAAAGGTAGTGCCGCCATTACAGATGCTAAGGGTTTGTATTTTATTAATCCGGATGGAACAGACAAAGATAAGCCTACCCAGATCTGGACACAGGGCGAAACTGAATCGTCATCTGCATGGTTTCCAACCATAGATAAACCTGATCAGAAAACTACACAAGAAATTTCGATGACCGTTAAATCGAAATATACAACCCTCTCTAACGGCAAACTGGTGAGCCAGAAACCAAATGCCGATGGTACCAGAACAGATACCTGGAAAATGGAGTTACCACACTCGCCATATTTATTTATGATGGCTATTGGCGATTTCAAAATCACAAAAGATACGTACAAAGGCAAAGAAGTAAATTATTACCTGGAGCCAAAGTTTGCGCCTTATGCCAAACAAATTTTCGGCAAAACGCCCGAAATGATGAAATTTTATAGCGAGACCCTGGGCTTGGATTACCCATGGAATAAATATGCACAGGTAGTAGCCAGAGATTATGTTTCGGGCGCGATGGAAAATACTACGTCCACTTTACATGGTGAGCAAATTCAAAAAACTGATCGCGAATTGTTAGATGGAAATGAAGAAGGAACCATTGCCCATGAACTTTTCCACCAATGGTTTGGCGATTATGTTACTGCAGAATCATGGTCTAACCTAACGATGAACGAATCCTTTGCCACCTTTGGAGAAGTAATCTGGCACGGGCACGATGCCGGAAAAGATGCTGAAGATAAATCCCGTTACGAAAAATTACAATCCTACATCAGTTCTACGAAAAATGGCGAAAGCCCTGTTCTGGCTCGTTTTCATTATGCAGATAAAGAAGACATGTTTGATAATGTAAGTTATGCCAAAGGATCGGTTATTTTATATGCATTGAAAAACCAAATGGGCGATGCTGCTTTTTACAAATCGCTAAATAAATATTTAACCACCAATGCATTCAAAAATGGGGAAACGCATCAATTGAGATTGGCAATGGAAGAGGTTACCGGTAAAGATTGGAGTCCTTATTTTAACCAATGGTATTATAATGGCGGCCACCCTATTTTAGCCGTAGATTATGACTATAGTGGTGAAAAAGCAACCATTAAAGTGAAACAAACACAGGATTCTGCTGTGCAAACATTTACCTTACCTGTTAAAGTTGATATTTATGCAGGTGGAAAGAAAATCAGCAAAGAAATATTAATTAATAGCCGTGAGCAAACTTTTTCTTTTGAGGTGAGCACCAAACCCGACCTAATCGATTTCGATGTGGATAAGATCATTGTTGGGGAATTGAACGATAATAAAGTTGCAGAGAATTATTATTTTCAATATAAAAATGCACCCACCTATGCCAACAGAATTGAAGCGATACAGTTTATTATGCAAAGCAAGGCGAAAAGCGGTCAACAGATTTTGCTGGCAGGCTTGAAAGATCCTTCCGGAGATTTGCGTGCTTTAAGTATTGATGGATTAAACCTGGAAGATGCACAAATCAGAACTGCCGCGTTACCTGTTTTATTGCAACTGGCAAAAACAGACAAAGATACAGAAGTGAAAGCTGCAGCCATTTCCAAACTGGCAGAAACCGGCGATCAAGGCTATAAAGAGTTAATGGTAGCCAGTACAAAAGACAGGTCTTACCGTGTTATTGCAGCAGGCATTAGCGGGCTGGCAAAACTGGCGCCGCAGGAAAGTTTAACTGCTTTGGCTACTTTGGATCAGGATACTAAGACTCATATTGCACCTTCAATCGCTACGCTTTATATCAGCGACCCAAAAGATGAGCATGAAGATTTTTATGCCAACATCGCTACAAAAGGAAACCGAAATGAAGTTTTCGCTGTGATTGGTCAATATTTTCAATACTTAAGGGCCAACACCAACCCAACGGTAACCGAAAAAGGTCTTCAAAATATTAACCGTGCAATCGAAAGATTGAAACTGCAAGCTTACTTAAACAAGCAACTTTCTACCGCTTACGAAGCAACTGCACAAGGCAAATCAACGCAGGCAAAATCATCAAACGGAGAAGCAAAAGCCAACCTGAACAAGCAAGCTGAATTATTTAAAAAAGCAGCAGCAGATTTAGGAAAAGAATAATTGGCATAATATCTATCCAAACAAAGAGGCCCGACTATTTATAGCGGGCCTCTTCTTGTATTAAGCTAATTTTAATAGATTATCTTGGCGAAACGTAAGTTAACGTATCTGTGGCCGATCTTGCTGCCGGACTTGCTCCCCATTTAAAAGAAAGATAAAAAGTTTTGGTAGCTGGGTCATAACGGTTATCATAAGCAGGATCATTTGCTAAAGTTGCATTTGCAGTGCTTTTCATGGTTACCTTATTCGTGGCAGGATTCACACTAATGGTTAATCCATCAATACCACCAGCTCCACTTCCAGTTTTCCAAACCTGAGAAAAGTTCAATGCCGCAGCTCCATTACTAGATAGATCTTGCGTTAAACCTTTGAAGAAGCCAGCTAGACCATCAGTATCACCTTCTCTAAAAACATATCCTTTCAAACTATATTTTCCATCGTACTTATTTCTGACTGCAACCTTAATGACCACCGAACCAAACTTCTTGCTGATCACTTCTCCTGATGCATCCGTTATTGTTACCGGCAGACCATAAGTAATTGCCGGATCCAATAATGTACTGATGAATTTAACAGGCACCTGAACCCTTCGTTGATTGGCCGGAATGATAATCGATACCGGCATAGTAAAAGCACTGGGTGGTACGATTGTTAAAGCAGGATCTGAAGCATGGGCAGCATTGTAAGCTGCAAGCGCTGCCTGATCTACAGAAAGCGTGACCTTGATATCTGTAGATTTCGTGCTTGATGCTGCGTAATTGATATAGTAAATGTAATCACTTGGTGTATCTTGTTGAATCAGTGAAGTAGTAAGTGAATTTATACCGCCATCACCAACTGGTGAACCCACAGGAATTTCTACAACAGGCGTTGTGGCAGAAAAATCAGGCTGTTCATTTTTGTTTTTTAAACAAGAAGATAAACTTATTACGCAGAGTGCAGCAACAAGCCCGTTAAATATATTTGTATTTTTCATCGTTTTACTTGATTTATTTGACATCCCAGAATATTCTGGAAGTAAACTGGTTAATTGTACCCTCTGCAACTACGTTAGTTGCATTGGTGTTATACTCCCTTTGTGGATATAACATCCTTACCGGAATCTTCCTGGTAGTTACTGTAGAAGCGATAGAAATTGGCATATCTGCAGGTAATTCCAAACGTCGGTAATCAGTCCAGGCTTCGATGGCATTTGTACCATTCATGGCTGCCCATTTCTGTTTAATAATTAACGCTATTTTATCTGAGTTTTGAGTCCAGTTCGCCACATCCTGATCAGTTAGATAAGTTGTTGCATCTGCCTCTGATAACCCCAGGTATACAAAATTCGCTTTTACAGCGGCCTCATAATTACTTTGCGTACTACTGGTTAAATAGCCCCTTTGTGCAGCTTCGGCCTGTAAGAACAAACTTTCAAAATCTGTGATAATGGGCTGGGGCTGATCGTATGATTTCAACACTCCTTTTCCAATACTGGATACGGTTACAATTGTTTGATCAAAGTTTACCTCCTGACCCCAAACTAAACTCACGTAGGTACTTCCTGCGCCATCATTAACGGTATTGTAAAGTTTACCTAATCTCGGATCGTCATTATCCTCTAAGAAATTCAAACCATAAGAGCTGGCTAACATATAACCATGTGATGCAGTTCTTGTACCATCTACGCCGTAACCATAAACGGCCCAGAATGGATTTTGCTTACCTGCAGTATTTAAATAACCAGGGTTATTAAATACGCCTTCTCCTGTTCCGATATAACCAAATCCATTCGCTGTAATCTTGGCAATTTCATCTTTGATGTATTGCGCTCTTCCAGGAATTTCAGACTGTCTTAGCAGAATCCTCAACTTCAATGTATTGGCAAATTTACCCCATTTCTGTACGCTTCCTTTTGTGTAAATATCGGCAGTTGCATCAGCAGGACTAACCGTTGCTGCTTTGAATAAGTTAGTAGCAGTATCAAGTTGCTTTGCTAAATCCTCATAAATATCTTGCGCTTTATCATATTTCGGATTCAAGAAAGCAACAGACTTTGATGCCTGAGTATAAGGCACATTACCATAGAAATCTACCAAATACTGATAATCCCATGCTTTCATGGTTTTGGCTACCGCTACGAAAAAGGTCTGCCCAGTTGCTTTACTTTGCGTTTCTAAATAATTGTAATCATTTAAATTATCATAGAGATTGGCCCAAAGTAAAGTAGATCCGCTCCAGTTAGTGGTAAAGTTATAAGAGCGCTCCTCGTACCAGCCCGAAACGCCTCCGGGTGTCATCCAATAGTTCATCCATAATGCAGCAAAACTGTAAAAAACTGAATTACCTGTTGTGTAAGCGGCTGTATTATTTAGTGCTCCAGTTAACACTAGCGCTGGTTTAACCACTGTAGCATTATTTGGATTATCATTAATATCTAAAAACCCCTTTTTACAAGCACCCAACAATAATATTGCTGATACCGTAAATACATATATTAATTTCTTTTTCATCTCTTGTTCTTTAATTATTAAAAGCCAATTGTTGCCGTAAAACCGTAAATACGTGTTGGCGGCGTTTGGTTTAAGTTGTTTACACCTTGCGCATTTCCTGTTCCAATGTTAATCTCCGGATCGGTATAGATGTTGTCGCTTGGTCTGAACATAAACAGGTTCCTTCCAATCAAAGCAATGCTGGCATTTTTGATAAATTTAGCTTTGCTCTGTAGCCATTGCGTTGGTACCTGGTACGCAAGTGAAAGCTCTCTTATTTTCCAAAAGGCCGCGCTCATTACATAATTCGAAGCAGTGTTTGTACGGATTCCATCCGACCAAAATGAGCCATTTCCCTGTATTGTTGTGGTATTTGTATTTGGCACATACACACCTGGAGAAGTTTCGATCACTGAGTTTGGATAAATAAAACGCTCACGTCCTGCCTGAGCAGATGTGTAACTAATCCCCGCGAAATCAAGCGTGCTGGCAAAACTGTTGTAGAAAACGTTGCCGCTGCGGTATTCCGCAACGCCCGATAAAGTAAAATTCTTAAACGTGAAGCTGGTATTAATACCAAGAACACTGCTAGGATTAGTTTGTCCGAAATCTTTATTTATTGGATTAGACAATGGCAAACCGGTATTGGCATCAACAATCACACGCCCATCAGGAGCAGTTTGATAACTACTTACCTGCAATGACGGAAAACTCTGACCAACTACGATATAGTTATTATCGCCAATACCCAATTGGTTTTGACCTTGATACAGTGATAATACTTTATTGGTATTATAAGAATAATTTACCCCAACATTCCACCTGAATCCATTTGATAAACCGATAACCGGAGCCGCATTTAAGCTAAACTCAATTCCTTTATTTTCCCCTTCACCCGTATTGATAATTGCACTGGTGTAACCCGTTGTACCAGATAAATCTATCCCGTTGATAATTTCCTGATCTTTGGTGTTTTGCAGATATGCAGAAGTTTCTAAAGTAATGCGGTTATTTAGAAAACCGATGTCAAACCCAATCTCTTTAGATATTGTTTGCTCTGGCTTTAAATTCGGATCGTAAACTATATTATCGATGGAGTAACCTGCGGTGCTGCCATATGGAAAGTTCCCTGCCGGATTGATGGTAGAAACCAATCGGTATGGATCAATTTGAACGGCATATACCTTTGAAATACCACCACGTATTTTTAGGTTACTAATTACTTTACTTTCTTTTAATGCAGGAATAGCATCGGTAAGGGTTAACGCAGCATCAATTGCCGGATAGAAGAACGAACGGTTACTTTGCGATAATCTGGAATCCCAGTCATTTCTTCCGGATACGTGAAGGGTTAAGTAATCATTATAAGTAGCGGTGATATCTCCAAACACACCTAGCTGACGAGAGTTGCGCTCTGTTTCAGAACCTACAATTTCGCCCGTACGGTTATTGATGTTAAACAAGTTATCCACTACCAAATTAGAACCCGATTGGATCATATATTTATAGTTCTTCTGGATGACCTGCGCACCGCCAATAACAGTAAATTTAAATTGATTAATCGTTTTAGTTGCTGTAGCAAGAAAATCGCCAGTGTATCTGCTTTCAAATTCATTATAGTCTCCTACTGATGACCGAATGTATTGTGTAGCCGCCGCCGCCTTGCCAGAATCATGTGCAAAATCGGAGTAGGTATAAGCATAATTCTTATTTTTACCCTGCGTGTTTTTACTACTGAATCCGCCCCTGGCCAATAAACTCAACCAATCAACTGGTTTGTAAGTGAAGGATAGATTTCCCAACAAATCATCTCTTCTCTCATTGTTGCGGTACTGCTGTAAACCGAAGTAAGGACTGCTGTAATAATCATTATAGTAATCGTTAGGATTGCCATATTTAGAATTTAGATCACTATACTCCGTCAACGGAACGTTACCGGGTGTATTAATTACATTGTTATAAACCTGGTTTGTACTCTTATCATAGTTTCGCTGCGTGTAATTAAATGAATAATCTGCGAAAAACTTGTCTAACTTTCGGGTTCCATTAATTCGAATAGCTGTTCTGTTTGATTTATCGCCTGGCACATAGCCTTTACTGTTTACCCTTTGCAGGTTAATGTAAGTTGTTCCGCTTTCATTTCCTCCGGAATAGGTCAAATCATTTTGCTCATCAATTCCTGTTTCGAAGAAATTTTCTTTCTCTCCGTCTTTGTAGGTGTAAGGAACCATTTGGTAGGTGCCATCTTCCAGTATTCTTCCTAATGGTCTGATGCTGCCATCAAAACGCTCTCCAAAAGTTTGATTCTCGAAAGGAGTATATAATCCAAATCCAAAATCATCTTGTGTGGTACCGCCACCAAATTCCGTTTGCTCTTTGGGAAAATAGCTTAAACGATTTAGTAACGTGGAATTAGTAAAACTTATGCTCCCTCCTTCAGCAGATCCCCTCTTGGTACTTACAATGATTACACCATTCGAAGCATCTGATCCATAAAGCGCTGCAGCATTTGCACCTTTCAAAATATTTACATTCTCAATATCGTTCGGGTTAATCGAATTCAGCTGACCCAAGGGCACGATGATACCATCTAAAACCAAAAGCGCCTGGTTATTTCCGGTGAAAGACCGGTTACCACGCAATACAACCCTAACCTGATCACCGGCATCAATCTGGTTGTTGGCCTGATTAATCTGTAAGCCGGCAACCTTACCTGATAGACCTGTTGCAAGATTGGTTGGTCTGCTAGAAGTTAATGCTTTACCAGTTACCTGTTGTGTAGCATAACCAATTTCTTTTGGCTTACGTTTGATACCCAAAGCGGTAGAAATCGTAACCTCGTTTAAACTTTTTGAATCTGCTTCTAAAGCTACATTGAGATTTGATTGCGAACCAACGGTAATTTCCTTTGCTACAAACCCTATAAATGAGAATTGTAACACTTCATTTGGCCCAACATTGATTACAAATTTTCCATCAGACCCGGTGGAAACGGCTTTTTTTGTGTCCTTCACACGGACACTTACACCTGGAAGAGGCAGTCCATCAATAGATGCAACCACTTTCCCGGTAACATTTTTACTTTGAGCATCTGCCTGAATAATGCCGCAAAATAAAAACATGAATAAACACAGTACGAGTTTTTTCATAGTTCTTAAAGTTTGTTTTTAGTTAATAATTCCCGAATTACAGTTTTTTATCCCATTAAATCAAAAAAAAATAGACTTATCTTAAAAATATTATAAATTGCCATTATAATACTACTAAAATGTTTTAGCAAATTAGATTTTTTAACTTATCAGTTACCAAAAAACTACTTATTTTAGCTTTTTTTGAGTTTGTTTTGATTTTTAATTAAGATAAATATGCCAAAAGAAAGAAACTAAATGAAACAGCAGGCTTTCATTAAATTTTACTAAAAAATATGAAAAAAATTATTCTCTATCTGATCTTCTCTGCATTAATAACCTCTTCCCTGGCTCAAAATGTCACAGTAGGACTGGGAGGGAAACCACTTTTAAAGTCAGTTGTAAAAAGCAATATCCAAGGGAGTCCGTATTTTAACAGCCATCTTACCACTGGCAAAATAAAAACCGCTGGTCAACAGGAGTTTGAAGTAAAGAATTTAAGATATAATTTGGAAACGCAACAATTGGAATACATTGAAAACGCCAATGTATATATCGTTCAAGATGCTATTCAATCATTTACGCTAATAGATTCGCTCGGAAAGCTAAATGAGTTTCATCTGTTAAAATCAGGAAATACAACTGGCTTTTACAAAATAATTGTAAATGGTAACCCTGCACTTCTGAAACAATACTCAGTTAGCAAAGAGTCGGTTCAGGATTGGTATACAAAAAAAACATTGGAGAAACTCGTGCACCACGATCAATACTTTACCAATAAAGCTGGAGTGATTCAAAAACTTATTCCTTCAGCTAAAAGCCTAAGCAAGATCATGGCAGATAAAGAAACGGAGGTAATCACAATGATTAAAAGTGAACAATTGAATCCAAAGCGTGAAGATGATCTTATTAAAATTTTTAACTTCTATAATTCTTTAAAATAGCTGCGTTGCAAAGCACCTCACGCCATAACTCAGATTAAACAATAGTTATTTGATACTTTTCTACCAAAATACTGGTCTGCTTTTCCTGACTCCTGAATTACCTTTCTCCCATATATTTATCTTATTTTTGTAAAAGAAGGGAAAAGGAACCGCGGTGTTGAAAAAATCTTTTGATTATCCACACATCATAACTACAACAATAGGCTTTATTTTCAGCCATTTACATCGTTTTAAACAATAGATGTTAATAATTATTTCTGGGCTGAATAGTATAAATTGGTAAACTTATGTTGTATTTTTCTGCCAATTGGCACGGTTCTTTAATTTAATTGTATATGGAAGAAGAATTCTTTTTTGAATCCAACGAAGACGCACAACGTTCGGTAGAACGCTACGAAGAGATGATCCGCAATCAGGATCAGTATTTTTTCGATGCGGGCGCCTTTGAGTATATTGTAGATTTTTACATTGAAAAAAATGATCCGGTAAAGGCTTTGCAAGTGGTAGATTACGCCGTTAATCAACACCCCTATGCAACCGTATTTTTAATTAAGCAAGCACATCTTTATATTCTCACAAATGATCATGACAAGGCTTTCCTTGCTTTGCAGAAAGCCGAATTACTGGAACCATCAGAGCCAGATATTTATTTGTTACGTGGTAATATTTTTCAAAATACCGAACGCTTTAGTGAGGCTTTAGAAAATTATGAAAAGGCTTTAGGTTTGGCAGAAAGCACTGATGAGATACTTTTGCAAATGGCTTATGTATATCAAAGCATGAGTGATTACGAAAGTGCCATTACTTATATTAAACTCAGTTTGGAACAAAACATGGAAAATCAGGACGGCCTTTATGAACTGGCTTTCTGTTATGATGTGTTAGATAAACAAGAAGAAAGCATCAACTTTTATCAGCAATACATTGATACTGATCCTTATTCTTATGCCGCCTGGTATAATTTGGGTAATAGTTTTCATAAGCTTAATCTTTTCGAAAAAGCGATTGATGCATATGATTATGCCATTTTAATTAAAGAAGATTTCAGTTCAGCTTATTTTAATAAAGGTAATGCCCTGGTGCAACTAGATAAGTACGATGAAGCCATCGACGTTTACAAACAAACTTTCGAATATGAACAACCCAATGCAGATACATACTGCGCAATTGGTGAATGCTATGAAAAGTTAGAAAAAATGGACGAAGCCCGTTCTTACTATAAGAAATCGGTAAAAATGGATCCGAAAATGGCAGATGCCTGGTTTGGAATTGGCGTAACGTTAAACCATGAGGAACGCTATTTTGAATCCTTACATTTCTATAAAAAAGCAATTGATTTGGAAGCTGAAAATCCAGATTTCTGGTTTGCCATGGCCGATGCTTATTACAAACTTGGCCAGATTGAAGAATCTATTACAGCTTACGAAAAGGTTTTAGAATACAATCCTTTAGATATCGAGGCCTGGCTGGATTTTAGTACCGTGCTGTACGAGCAAGGAAAACTGTTAGAGGCATCAGAAACAATGGCCGAAGCAATTAAAAATAATCCTGAAGCTGCAGAGCTTTACTACCGCATGGTTGCTTACCTGTTTGCATTAGGAAATTATGCAGATGCGCTCGGCTTTTTGGAAACCGCGTTAACAACTGATCCTGATAAGCATTATATCTTGTTTGAGTATTTACCTCAATTGCAGGATAACAGTGCCATTATTAATCTTATTAACCGCTATATTCGCTAACAGCCTTTTGAGAAAAATTTAACAAATAAATCTCAAAATTTTTTTCACTTTTGTACGCATATGAATTACCCATTATTAAACGTTCCTGAACGTCCTGCTAAACCACGCCAGAAAGGCCTTACAATGGTTATGGATAAAGGATTGAGCCTGCGCCAGGTGGAAGATTTTATTGAAGTTGCCGGTCTACATACAGATATCGTAAAGTTAGGCTGGGCTACATCTCATGTTACGCCAAACCTTAAAGAAAAATTAGCTTTATATAAAAGTGCCGGTATTCCTACCTATTTTGGAGGAACACTATTTGAAGCCTTCATCATCCGTAATCAGTTTTCAGATTATCAACGTATTCTAGACCAATATGGCATGGAATACGCCGAAGTATCAGATGGTTCTATCGAGATTGAGCACGATTTGAAATGTGGTTACATCACTGAATTAGCTAAACAGGTTACCGTAATTTCTGAAGTGGGCAGTAAAGATGCCGCTAAAATATTTGCACCGTATAAATGGATCAAATTAATGAAAGCGGAGATTGAAGCTGGTGCATGGAAAGTAATTGCTGAGGCACGTGAAGGTGGAAATGTTGGTATTTACCGCGGTAGTGGCGAGGTTCGTGAAGGTTTAGTAGACGAGATTTTAACTCAGATTCCGGAAGAAACCATTATCTGGGAAGCTCCACAGAAAGAACAACAAGTTTGGTTTATTAAACTAATTGGAACGAATGTAAACCTCGGTAACATTGCTCCAGCGGAAGTAATTCCTTTAGAAACCATCCGTTTAGGATTAAGAGGCGATACTTTCGACTATTTCCTGAATCAGACTAAATAAATTAGAAATTGACCTTGCGAGGCAAAAAGCAATCTGAATCTTTTGATCATCCAGATTGCTTTTTGCTTCGCATTGACGTAAATACACCTATGAAAACTTACGGCTTAATCGGATTTCCGCTATCTCATTCTTTTTCTAAAAAGTATTTTACAGAAAAATTTTCAAATGAAAGCATTGCTGACCATCAATATGAGCTTTACGCTATTGAAAACATTAAATCCCTGCCAGATTTATTAAGCACCAATGAAACCATTTGCGGTTTAAATGTAACCATTCCGCATAAAGTAAGTGTACTTCCCTTTTTAAATGAGATTGATGAGGCTGCAGAAAAAATTGGTGCCGTAAACTGCATATGCGTAAAGCGCTTTCAGGGCGAGACGTATTTAAAAGGTTTTAATACCGATGCATATGGGTTTGAGAAATCTTTGACACCGCTGCTGAAGCCACAACATATCAAAGCCCTGGTTTTTGGTGATGGCGGAGCTGCAAAAGCAGTTAAATACGTATTAGAAAAATTGGGGATCGGATACCAGGTTGTGGTTCGAAAAGTAGCAGAAAATGCCATTTTGTATTCGGAAGTAACACCTGATATTTTAGCCAGTCATAAATTGCTGATCAATACTACCCCATTGGGCATGTCGCCCAATGTAGATACTTATCCTGATATAGATTATTCAAAAATTGGAGACCAGCATTTAGCTTACGATTTAGTTTACAATCCATTGGAAACAGCCTTCCTTGTAAAAGCAGCAGAACGTGGGGCTGTTACTAAAAATGGTTTAGAAATGTTGCATCAGCAGGCCGAAAAAGCCTGGGCAATATGGAATAAATAAGCTAATTCTATGTTTAGTATGAAAAAAGATAATCAAGACTTATAAAGAACAATGAAATTAAAATACATCATCTTTTTTCAAGTTGTTCTATTGCTATCTTTTTCTGCCTGCCGTGATCATGATTATAGCCCAAAACCTAAAGCTTATTATCGCATTGAGTTTCCAAAAAAGGCTTACCAACCCATTTTAGCACCAGTACCTTTCAGTTTTGATTATCCTAAGTATGCAACTTTGGAGAAAGATATAAGTAGAGATGCACAAAAAAACTGGTACAATCTGCATTTTAAACAGTTTAATGGTTACCTGCATTTAACTTACTATGATGTATCTGGCAAAGGGGAATACGAAAACATGGTTGAAGACGCCCGGAAGTTAGCATTTAAACACACTATTAAAGCCAGTGCAATAGATCAGAAAGTCATTTATTATCCTGACAGGAAAGTATACGGCATTTATTATGCGATAGAAGGTAACACAGCCTCATCCGTCCAGTTTTTCCTCACAGATAGCACTAAACATTATTTCAGGGGTGCCTTATATTTTAACGAGCGCCCGCAATATGATTCGATTGCACCCGTAATCAGTTTTATTAAAAAAGATATAGATACCCTAATCTCTACCTTCAGGTGGAAAAACAAATAACATTATGATTACCGTAAAAACCTTAACCTTTAATGCTTACAGTGAAAATACATATGTTTTATTTGATGAAACAAAAGAATGTATAATCATAGATCCGGGAATGTATGAGGGCCATGAGCAAAATGAATTAGTTTCTTTCATTAAGGAAAATGCACTTAAGCCGGTTTTATTGTTGAATACGCACTGTCACCTCGACCATGTTTTTGGAAATAAATTCGTTTTTGATACTTATGGATTAAAACCTCAATTTCACGAAGGAGAACTTGTGGTGCTGAATGCTGTTCCAGGATATGCGCCAGCCATGGGTTTTACACAATACCAGGTTTCTCCACTTCCGGATACTTTTTTAACCGAAGAAGATACCATCAAATTTGGGAATAGTTCACTTTCTATCATTTTTGCGCCAGGTCATTCGCCTGCGCATTTGTGCTTTTATAGCGCAACAGATCATACTTTAATAGGTGGAGATGTGTTGTTTCAGGGAAGTATCGGCAGAACAGATCTTCCTGGCGGAAATCATCAGCAATTAATTCAAAACATTTCACAGCGCCTTTTCGTTCTACCTGAAGAAACAACAGTCTATCCCGGTCATGGTCCGGCAACAACTATTGGTTACGAGAAAAAACACAACCCATTTTTTTAAACAATAACGGATTATAAACAAGCAAAAAATTGCGTGGGGAGTTCGCAAGCTTTGGCCTTTTACCTTTAAACCCCCAACCTTTTAACTATCTTTACCACTGTGAATACGCCCCTATATATTGCCAAACGTTATTTGTTTGCAAAAAAGTCTACCAATGCCATTAACCTGATATCCGGAATATCTATGGTTGGTGTTATGGTTGGCAGTGCGGCGTTAATTATCATTCTTTCCGTATTTAATGGTTTAGAAACGGTGGTACTCGGTCTGTTTGATACGATGACACCAGAACTGGTTATTGTTCCTGCAAAGGGAAAAACATTTGATCCGAATACCAGCTACCTTGCTTCACTTCAAAAAAATAAATCAGTCTTTTCTTACACAGAGGTTTTACAAGAAAATGCTTTACTAAAATACAACCAAAAACAGGCTGTAGGTATGGTAAAGGGAGTAAGTTTAGCTTATTTGAAAAACAGCAAACTGGATAGCTCAATCAGAGAAGGACATTTTACTTTACAGGATAAAAATGGTTTCACCGCTGTGATCGGCTCTGCCTTGCAAAGTCAGCTTGCCGTAAATACACTCGATCCATTCACCGAACTAGAGATTTTTTCCCCTAAAAAAACAATTGCAGTAAATACCTTAAACCCGACTGAAGATTTTGTTAATAAAAGCATCAGAGTGAATGGCGTATTTGAAGTGCAACAGGAGTTTGATAATGGAATTATTGTTCCACTGGCCTTTGCAAGAGAACTGCTTGGAGAAGAAAAAAACGTTTCTACTATCGAAATTAATCTTCAACCAGGCACTGATGTAGATCGCTTCAAAGAAGAAGTCGCCACAAATCTTGGTGAAGGCTTTGAAGTGCGGAACCGGGCGGAGCAAAACCGTTCGCTTTACCATATTCTAAACACGGAGAAGTGGGCTGTTTATATCATCCTCACCTTTATTTTAATCATTGCTATTTTTAATATTATTGGTTCTTTAACTATGCTGGTGATTGATAAAGTGAAAGATATTGCGATCTTAAGTAGCCTTGGGGCAAGTAAAAAACTGATTAAACGAATCTTTCTATTCGAAGGTATGATGATTACGATGTCTGGTTGCATACTGGGACTTATAATTGGGTTGATTTTCTATTTTATTCAGCACAATTACGGCATTATTAAAATGGGCGAAGCGAATCTGTTAATGGAATCTTATCCAATCGGACTAAAATGGAAAGACTACGTTTTAGTCTTCGTAACGGTTGGATTTTTCTCGTTTTTGGCATCAGCTTTGTCATCAAATTTAAGTGTTAAAAAGATAGATCAAATTAATCAAACAATATAAGGGATGAAGTTAGTTAAACAAGCATTTGTATTTTTTGTGATCATCGGATTGGCGGTGACAGCTTGTAATAGAAAGGAAAAAGCTGGAGAAGAAGAAAGTAATGTTAAAATCGTAAAAGGATTATATAGTTTTGGTCCGGAAATGAAATCTTTTACCATGTGCAATGATGGACGGGAATATTGGGTTGCCGATAGTGTGAAAAACCTGGAACTTTCTTACAGCAACCTTAATTTCGAAAAACCATACGAGCCCGTTTATGTTGAGTTAGAAGGTTACTTTGCGAAGTCTGATACTTCAGCGGTTTCAGCAGATTTTGACTCTACATTAGTCGTAACTAAGGTTCTGAAAATCAGCAAGGAAATCCCTGATGGACCCTGTGCACAATAATTGACTCACTTCATTTGTTAGTTCGGAACTTTCCCGGATTTTATATTTATGGATTTCCACCCCATTACCAAAACTCGATTAATCTGGCTTGATATGGCGTTATTGAGCTTGGAGGATTAAAAATCCTCAGGAAGATAAGCCTGAATTATAAATCCAGACTAACTTGCGTTCGTTAGTCCGGAAATTTTTTCCGGACGTTTATATCTATGGATTTTCAATCCATCGACATAACCCTATTAATCTAGCTTGGTTTGGCGGTATTAAGCTCGGAGGATTAAAAATCCTCAGGAAGGTAAGCCTCGATTATAAATCTGGACTAACTTGCGTTCGTTAGTCCGGAAATTTTTTCCGGATCTTAGACCTATGGATTTGCAATCCATCACCACAATTCGATTAATCTAGATTGGCTTGGCGTATTAGGCTTGGAGGATTAAAAATCCTCAGAAAGGTAAGTCTGGATTATAAATCCAGACTAGCTTGCATTTGTTGGTCCGGAAATTTTTTCCGGACGTTTATATCTATGAATTTCTAATCCATCACCACAACTTGATTAATCTAGCTTGGTTTGGCGTATTAAGCTTGGAGGATTATAAATCCTCAGGAAGATAAGCCTAGATTATAAAATCAGACTGACTTTCGTCCGTTAGTCCGGAAATTTTTTCCGAACGTTTATAACTATGGATTTTAAATCCATCACCACAAATCGATTAATCTAGCTTGGTTTGGCGGTATTAAGCTTAGAGGATTAAAAATCCTCAATAAGATAAGCCTGGATTAAAAATCCAGACTAGCTTGCGTTTGTTAGTCCGGAAATTGTTTCCGGATTTTATACCTATGGATTTCCAACCCATTACCACAATTCGATTAATCTAGCTTGGTTTGACGTATTAAACTTGGAGGATTAAAAACCCTCAGGAAGATAAGCCTGGATTATAAATCCAGACTAACTAGCGATTGTTAGTCCGGAAATTTTTTCCGGACTTCTATAACTATGGATTTCCAATCCATTACCACAAATCTATTAATCTAGCTTGGTTTGGCGTATTAAGCTTGGAGGATTAAAAATCCTCAGGAAGATGAGCCTGGATTATAAATCCAGACTAACTTGCGTCTGTTAGTCCGGAAATTTTTTACGGCCGTTCATAACTATGGATTTACAATCCATCACCACAATTCGATTAATCTAGTTTGCCTTTGTAGTATTAAGTTTGGTGGATTAAAAATCCTCAAGAAGATGAGTCTGGATTTAAATCCAGACTAACTAGCGGCTATACAAAAAAAGCTCGAATCATTTGTTTTGATTCGAGCTTTTTTTACAGTTAATGCATACTACCAGTAAATACCGTATAGTGCAACTAATAAACCAACAATAATTAAGGCGCCCACTGCGAAACCAGGCGTGGTCTTAAACATGCTGGCATCAATTTCAAGTCCTTTTGGATTTGCAATGCCTTTTCTATTTTCGGTTAAACTAATCAATACCATTCCTAAAATACAGAATACGAATACAATTCCCATTCTATCCAAGAAAGGAATTTCATAGATACCTGCTGCTGTTTTAACTGAGAAACCTATTCCTGATAAGAAAGAGAGATCCATCATTCCAGGTAAGAATTTTAATAAAAGTGATAAACCAAAACCGCCAATGGTGGCAAATAATGCAGCATTTGAAGTAGATCTTTTCCAGAAGAAGCCTAAGATAAACATGGCAAAGATACCTGGAGATACAAAGCCCGTATATTCCTGAATGTATTGGAAACCACCTTTTTTATCGATTCCTAAATGAGGTGCAATCAAAACGCCTAAAACCATGGCCACTACAACAGCAATTTTTCCAGTGAAAACCAGGTCTTTTTCAGATGCATCTGTTTTTAAAACCTTTTTATAAATATCAAGGGTAAAGATAGTAGCGATACTATTTGCCTTACCAGCCAATGAAGCCACCACCGCAGCCGTTAACGCTGCAAATGATAATCCTTTCAATCCCGCAGGCAACAAATTTAATAATACCGGATAAGCGCGATCTGGATTTACAGAACCATTCTGCATCATTTCAGATTGGAAAGCACCATCTTTATACAACACATAAGCTGCAATACCCGGAAGCACCACAATAATTGGCATTAATAACTTTAAGAAAGCCGCGAAAAGTAAACCACCACGGGCTGTTTTTAAATCAGCTCCTAACGCGCGTTGAGTAATGTACTGATTGCAGCCCCAATAGTTTAAGTTCACAATCCACATACCACCAATTAGCACACTTAAACCTGGTAAATCGATATAATTTTCATTATCAGGTTTTAATATCATTTGGAAATGTTCCGAAGCTTTTGATGTCATTAAACTATAACCTTCCAAAACACCTGATGTACCATAGTGTGTAGAAACCAGGTTTAAAGCCAGATAAGTTGTAGCTAAACCACCCAGAATTAAAAAGAATACCTGGATTACGTCGGTATAACCGATAACCTTCATTCCACCAAGTGTAATTAAAATGGCAAATGCGGCAATGGCATACATACAAAAAGTTAAATCAAAACCTGAAATACTACTCACCGCTAATGCGCCTAAATATAAAATAGAAGTTAAGTTAACTACTACATATAATAACAACCAGAACACGGCCATGATCATCGCTACCGTACCATTATAGCGCTGATGCAGAAATTGCGGCATGGTTGCGATTTTATTCTTCAGGTATACCGGAATAAAAAATACGGCAACAATTACGAGTGTAAGCCCACCCATCCACTCATAAGTAGCAATGGCAAGCCCCATTTTAAAACCAGATCCACTCATTCCAATAAACTGCTCTGCAGAAATGTTTGAAGCAATTAATGATGCGCCAATTGCCCACCAGGTAAGTGATCCTTCAGCTAAAAAGTAATCTTTAGAACCTGTGGATGCAGATTTTTTCTTATTGTAGATGTAAAGGCCGTAGGCTGCTACAATGACGAAGTAGATTGCAAATACGATGTAATCCTTCGTGTCCAGTAAGTTTTGTTTCATTGAATGATAAAAGGTTATTTGGTTTAGAAATCTAAATGTAGTAAAATCATAAACTAATATTAACTTTTTTTTAAACAAAAAACGTTAAAAAGACGTTTATTAATCTATGATCTTACTAAAACATTTGATTTAGATATATCTGTTGATCAGATTTTCGAGATATTCTTGTCTGCCGCTTCTCACTTCAGGCTCTCCGTTTTCAGCAGCATAATTTCTCAAATCTTCCAAACTAAGCTTTCCTTGTTCAAATTCTGCACCTTTACCGCTATCGAAAGAAGCGTAGCGTTCGCTCCTTATTTTTTTGTAATCAGATTTTTGAAGAATCGCATCAGCAGTGATTAATGCACGGGCAAATATATCCATCCCACCAACGTGTGCATAAAACAAATCGTTTTGATCTGTAGAGTTTCTACGAATTTTCGCATCGAAATTTACACCGCCACCCTGAAGGCCTCCGCCTTCTAAAATGATCAACATCGATTCTGTCAATTCATTAATATCGTTTGGAAATTGATCAGTGTCCCAGCCGTTTTGATAATCGCCACGATTGGCATCAATTGAACCCAGTAAACCACTATCAACAGCAACCTGTAGTTCATGTTGGAAAGTGTGGCCAGCTAAAGTAGCATGATTCACTTCCAGGTTTAACTTGAAATCATTTAATAAATCATATTGTTTCAAGAAACCTTTCACTGTGGCCGCATCATAATCATATTGGTGCTTAGAAGGCTCACATGGTTTAGGTTCGATAAAGAAAGTACCCTTAAATCCTTGTTTACGGGCATAATCTTTCGCTGTGTGTAAAAATTGCGCCAAGTGCTCTTGCTCCCGTTTCATGTTCGTGTTTAACAGGCTCATATAGCCTTCTCTTCCACCCCAGAACACATAGTTTTCTCCACCTAATGCAATTGTAGCATCTAATGCAGCTTTAACTTGTGCAGCACCATGCGCCAGCACTTTAAAATCCGGATTAGTAGATGCACCGTTCATGTAACGCGCATGACTAAATAAATTTGCAGTACCCCAAAGTAATTTCACGCCGCTATCTGCCTGTTTTTGCTTAGCATATTCTACCAACGTCTGAAGTCTGTTCTCGTTTTCTGAAACGTTATTTCCATAATCAACCACGTCTACATCATGGAAACAATAGTAAGGCAATTGCATTTTAGTAATAAATTCAAATGCAGCATCCATTTTATCTTTAGCCCTTTCAATGGCATCTTTCTTTTCATCCCATGGGAAAACGTGGGTTGCGCCGCCAAAAGGATCTGCACCGTTTGCGTTAAATGAATGCCAGTAAGCACAAGCAAATTTAAAATGCTCATTCATTGTTTTTCCGGCTACTACTTTATCGGCATCATACCACCTGAACGCTAATGGATTATCGCTTTCCAGGCCTTCAAATTTAACCTGATCTATACCTTTAAAAAATTCTTTTTCTCCTGTTACTACGTTTTTCATTGCACTCTTATTTTGCGGTTCTGTTTATAATAATTTGATTAAAATTTCTTTCCATTCCTGATATATCGGCTCATATTCTTTAGAATTTTGAGGACTTAAGGTTTTTATTACCTGATGTTGGGTAAAGGCATCTTCTGCGTTCTTAAAAATTCCGGCACCAATTCCTGCGCCTAGGGCTGCACCAACACTCCCATCATTTTCATATAATTCTACAGGAATGCCCGTTATATCAACGAATGTTTGTGCAAATACATCGCTCAAAAATAAATTTGCCCTACCAGCACGGATTACTTTTGGCTTCATACCATTTTCCCTTAATATATCCAGCCCATACCTGAAAGAGAAAGCAATCCCTTCCTGCACGGCGCGAAAAATATCTGCCTGCTGATGGAGATTTAAGTCAATGCCGATTAATTGTCCGCCAGTAAATTTGTTATTTAACATTCTTTCTGCACCATTTCCAAAAGGCAACACTTTAAGCCCCTTACTTCCAATAGGTGATGTTGCAGAAAGCTTGTTCAATGCTGGATAAGTAGCATCAGGTGCGAAATTATGTTTAGCCCAACGGTACATGCTCCCTGTGCCGTTGATGCAAAGCAATACACCGGTATGTTTCTTTTCTTTGGTATAGGTTACATGGGCAAAGGTATTTACACGCGATTGCTGATCATACGTCAATTCATCGCTTACACCATAAATTACACCAGAAGTACCGGCAGTAGCAGCAACTTCTCCAGGTTTAAATACATTTAATGACAACGCATTATTTGGCTGATCTCCGGATTTGTAAGAAACCGGAATCCCAGTTGTAAGTCCGAGTAAACCTGCCACTTCCGCATTTACTGTTCCGTGTGAAGAGAATAAGGGCTTAACCTCTGGAATCAACTTTTCGTCGAACCCATAGTACTTCATTAAATCGTTGGAAATTTCATCCTTTTTAAAGTCCCAGAAAATCCCTTCAGACAAAGCTGGGATGCTGGTAGTAATGCTACCAGTTAATTTCATGGCGATATAATCACCCGGAAGCATCACCTTATCAATCTGACTATATATCTCTGGTTCGTTTTCTTTTACCCAGGCCAATTTTGACGCTGTAAAATTTCCTGGAGAATTTAATAAATGTGAAAGCGATTTTTCATGACCAATAGCTTCAAAAGCCCCTTCACCTAATGCTACCGCCCGGCTATCGCACCAGATAATGCTGTCTCTTAAAACATTTTGTGCTTCATCTACAATCACCAGACCGTGCATTTGATAAGCAATACCTATCGCTTTAATTTCCTTCAGATCAAAACCCGCATTCTTATTAAGCTTTAAAATTGCCTGCTGTACATTCTCCCACCATTCTTCCGGCGACTGTTCTGCCCAACCATTTTTAATAGCTTTTATTTCTGTTTCCTGATCTGGATATTGAACGGTAGCGACACACTTTTGCGTAGTTGCATTTACTACTGCAACTTTTATTGAAGATGTACCAATATCTATCCCTAATAAATACATTTGTTTATAATTAATTTTTAATATCTGGTTATGCAAACGGTTGCATAAAGTTAATCGTAAAAATGCTAATCGCAAATTTTTTAGCTTTTATTAATTATTTTTAAAGAAATTGTCAATAATTCTAAAATTTAGCAAGCTAAATGAGAGATGGAAAGATTACCTTCTAAGCACATAAGGCTATGTAATAATAAATTTTTATACTTTTAACTCAAGCAAATTTAATTATGCAACAAATATCCTGGGATGATTTTGAAAAGGTTGAACTCAGAATCGGAACAATTATAGAAGCTTTTGAATTTCCGGAAGCCAGACGCCCCGCTTATAAGTTGAGGGTAGACTTCGGTGAATTAGGCATAAAAACCAGTAGTGCTCAAATAATGAAACATTATACTTTGCCAGAGTTGATTGGCAAACAAATTATTGGAGTGGTGAATTTTCCAAAGAAACAAATTGGAAAATTTATGTCTGAATTTTTAGTTACAGGCTTTGCGGATGAAAATGGCGATATTGTATTATCGGCCGTAGAACGCAAAGTACCTAACGGAAGTAAATTGGTATAAGTTGGCAAAGGCAGATCAAAGTGATTCTGATAGCCTTTCGTTTACCTAAAATATCATATTATCAACTTCAACTTATAATTTGCGAGACCACCAAAAATCAGCGGGAACTGTTTTACATATGATTTAATAATCAAAGCTAGACCAAAAAACCGCATTATGCTATAAAATCAACTTAAGTCAGCATTAAAGATTCCCTATATTTGCGCCATGAGTTTTTACAATTTCGAGGAAACAAACCCCGAGGAAGAAGATATCCATTATATGAAGCTGGCTTTGGAAGAGGCTAAAAAAGCTTTAGCTGAAGATGAAATTCCCATCGGTGCAATTGTGGTGAGTAAAAACCGGATTATCGGTCGTGGCTATAACCTAACCGAACGCTTTAATGATGTAACCGCACATGCCGAAATGCAGGCCTTTACATCAGCATCACAAACCATTGGCGGAAAGTATTTGAAAGATTGCACCTTATATGTAACCATAGAACCTTGCGTAATGTGCGCCGGAGCCAGTTATTGGACACAAGTAAGCAGAATTGTTTACGGGGCGAGGGAAGAAAAGCGAGGTTTTATTTCTAAAGGCTCAAATCTACTTCACCCAAAGACTATTTTAAAAGGTGGCGTAATGGCTGATGAATGTGGCCTGTTAATGAAAAGTTTTTTTGAGAAAAGGAGATGAGGAGTAGCTGGTATTAAGACTGGTTGCTAAAGTAGAAATTGGGAAGTATCACTAGCTGGTATCAGGTATCAAGACTATGCTAAAGTAAAAGCGGGAGATCGATGTCTGACAGTATTTGTTAGTCAGTATTAGGTATCAGGACCGCATGCTAAACAACTAATTATTCTTAATTCAATAAAGTTTTCCTTACAGGAGGAATAAGAACCAGTAAGGGCGCATTACCTTAATGATTCTTAACTTCTTAATGTTTTCAATAAGGAGTTAAGCGGTACCTGATAATTCTGAATCCTTCTATCCAGTCTTTTATTAAATAAGCAAGTCTACTTTGCAACATCAACTTCACATTAAAAACCAAAATACCATTTGATGATAATAACATGAACAAATCTTAACCTACGAATGTTATATTTGCTCAACAAACATTTTTAAATTTAAAACATAAAACTATGGCTTTTGAATTACCAGCGTTGCACTACGCTACAGACGCATTAGAACCGCATATTGATAAAACTACCATGGAAATTCACCATGATAAACATCACCAGGCTTACGTAACCAACTTGAACAAAGCTGTTGAAGGTAAACCTGAAGCGAACCTAAGCATAGAAGAAATTGTTAAAAACATTTCAAAATATCCTGCTGCTGTTAGAAACAATGGTGGTGGCCATTATAATCACTCTTTATTCTGGAACGTGTTAGGTCCAAATAAAGGTGGTGAGCCAACTGGCGATTTAGCAAAAGCGATTAACGAAACTTTCGGCTCTTTCGCTGAATTAAAAACCAAATTACAAGAAGCTGGTGCAACCCGTTTCGGATCTGGTTGGGCTTGGTTATCTGTTGGTGCTGATAAAAAACTTCAGGTTTCTTCTACTCCAAACCAGGATAATCCTTTAATGGATGTTGCTGAAGTAAAAGGTACGCCTATCTTCGGTATTGATGTTTGGGAGCACGCTTATTACCTAAAATATCAAAACAAACGTCCGGATTACTTAGCTGCAATCTGGAATGCGGTGAATTGGGATGCTGTTGCAGAACTTTACAAAAAAGCAATCTAAGCAAATAATAACATTTAACGAGAAAGTCCCGGTCTAAAATCGGGACTTTCTTGTTTTAAGATAATTACCTAACTTTACCACAATTAAAATATTCGAAATGAAGAGGGTTATATTTTTACTTTTAGTTTTTGTCGGGATAAGTGGTTTGGCAAATGCGCAACAAAACAAAATGCCAACGCCAGATGAGATCGCGAAAAAGAACGTGGAGGATTTAGACAAAAGGCTAAAACTAAATGATACTCAAAAAAGTGTAATTTATCGTTTTACCTTTAATCAGGCGAAAGAACAGGCAGATTTGGTTAAAAGACAACAAGCAGGAAATTCTCGCGAAGATGATGTAGATAAATTCTACAAACTACAGAACGAAACTTCCAAAAACATTCGCAACGTACTAAAAGGTGAGCAACAAACCGAATATGATAAAGTAATCGAGGAACGTTTGAGCGGCAAATCTGCTAAAAACAAAAATAAGAAAAAGAAAAAAGGCGAAGAGCAAGAAGTAGAAGGTGATATTAAAGGATTACTTTCCGCACCTCCAATTGAACCGCAAAAACAATAAATTATTTATTATTCATGTACCTCAGTAGTTGAATAGTCTAATTAAATTGAGCTTTCTATTCACCTACCTTATTTAAATTCCTACGATATCTTTTTTCTTCTTTTGTTTCATTGCTTTGGGAATAATCTCTAAAATCTCATCTTTCAATGCATTCAACATTCTTTTCTTAATAAAATTTTTGTGGGTAACCAAACTGATTTCGCGTACCGGCTCAGGCGATTTAAAATGACGGATTTTCCCGGTTTGTTTAGCACTTAATTCTGCAATAGCCAACTCTGGCAATAATGTAGCGCCACCATTTAGGTCGACCATTCTAATGAGCGTTTCTACACTTCCTGTATTATATTCTAAACCTTGCAACCTGTTATTTTTGGTAGATCGACAAATGTTCAAGACCTGATTGCGCATACAATGCCCTTCATTCAGTAACCAGATATTTTCCTCATTAAGATCTTCTGCATCTACGGCTTTCTTTTTATAAAGCTTACTGTTCTTACTAATATAGCTTACAAAATTTTCATAATAAAGAGGTGTTTCCGAAATGTTAAGATCTGTTAACGGCGTTGCCAAAATACCACAATCCAACACGCCTGTTTTAAGGTGATGGATAATGTCCTCCGTAGTATATTCCCATATTAGCAATTTAAGATCAGGATATTTCTCCAGCATGGCAGAAATTACTTCGGGCAATAAATACGGTGCTACAGTAGGAATCACACCTATTTTAAGTTCGCCTAAAACATCCTGCTGCTGACTGCTAATGAGTTCTTTCACCTTTCCACTCTCCTGCAAAATCACCCTGGCCTGCGCAATTACCTGCGCACCAATTTCAGTTGGAAAAACGGGCTGCTTGCTCCGATCAAATATTTTCACACTAAGAAGTTCTTCCAGCTTTTGCACCTGCATACTCAGTGTAGGTTGCGTTACAAAACACTTTTCAGCAGCAGTAACAAAACTTCTATAAGTATCAACTGCAACAATATATTCTAACTGAACTAAAGTCATATAGCGAAAATTGATTTATTTATTCAAATATATCATTTTTAACTATAACTTTAAATGAATGATAAAATGAGTAAGTGATAGAAGGGATATTTAACTGCTTGGCGCACGAAATATAGCTATACTCAATACCTTTAACATTCTCTCATTCAAAATTCAATTATTCTCTAATTTCTTAATACTTGCTTTCAAAATCCTGGTAAGCCACCGCAATTCCTTCGCGAAGCTCAACCTGATGTTTCCATCCTAAATTATGCAATTTGGTTACATCCATTAACTTCCTTGGTGTTCCATCAGGTTTGGTTGTATCAAAAACCAGTTCACCTTCATAATTCAAAACATCTTTTATTAAAAGCGCTAAATCTTTAATCGTTAAATCATGACCTGTACCAATATTGATCAGATGACGTTCATTATAAGACTCCATTAAAAAATAACAAGCATCAGCCAGGTCATCAGCAAATAAAAATTCACGCATTGGCGACCCTGAGCCCCAAACCACAATCTCTTTTATATCGTTAATCTTTGCTTCGTGAATTTTACGAATCAATGCCGGTAATACATGGGAATTCTCCGGATGATAATTATCATTGTAACCATATAAGTTAGTTGGCATTACGGATATAAAATTAGCGCCATATTGATCGCGGTAAGCATCGCACATTTTAATTCCTGCAATTTTTGCTATAGCATAAGGCTCATTGGTTTCTTCTAAAGTTCCGGTTAACAAGTAATCTTCCTTTAAAGGCTGTGGAGCCAATTTAGGATAAATACAGCTTGAACCTAAAAACATCAGTTTCTTAACTTCAGTGAGGTAAGCATTATGAATTACATTATTTTGAATCGCTAAGTTTTCATAAAGAAAATCTGCCCGGTAAGTATTATTCGCTACAATACCACCAACTTTTGCCGCTGCCAGAAAAACATAATCCGGTTTTTCAGCTGCAAAAAAATCAGTCACTGCTTGTTGGTTTCTAAGATCCAGCTCAGCAGATGTTCTGGTGATGATATTACTATATCCTTCTTTAACCAATTTCCGATGAATGGCAGATCCTACCATGCCGCGATGCCCGGCTACATATATTTTTTCGTTCTTTTCCACAGTTCTTATTATAGATTACAAAAATACAATTCCTCAATAAGATTGGCATTAATCTTTCTGTCAAAAGAACTTCGATATTGATTTAATTGTATTTTTGCAGAAAAATTAAACTTTTGGGTAAAGATAAACTTAGACGTTTTGCAGAGATCGAAACCTTTGCAAACGTATATCAATTGGAAGAAGGACAAGTGTTGAAAGGAAATTGGGCTGCCAATCACTTTAAAAACACCAATCCTGTAGTGCTTGAACTTGCTTGTGGAAAAGGTGAATATTCGGTAAATCTGGCGACTTTATTTCCTGATAAAAATTTCATTGGTATTGATTACAAAGGAAACCGCATTTGGCGTGGGGCTAAAACAGCGATTGAAGAAGGCATTAACAATGTCGCGTTTTTAAGGATTCAAATCGAAAATTTACTTGATTATTTCTCGGAAGGTGAAATAGACGAGATCTGGATTACCTTTCCAGATCCTCAGCCACAAGATAGTCGCGAGAAAAAACGTTTAACATTCCCGGCATTTCTAAACAGGTATAAAATCGTTTTGAAACCAGGTGGCTGTGTAAACCTGAAAACAGATAATGATCAATTATATGCATACACCGTTGAAAAAACAGCAGAATCAGGCTTAATTGTTCATAAAAATACAGATCATTTATATACTTCTGAGTTCGTGAATGAAGTACTCTCAATCAAAACTTACTATGAGAAAAAGTATCTCCTTCACGATAAAAACATCAATTATATTCAATTTTCATTCGAATAATGAACACTAACTTTTACGAGCAGGTTTATGAGATTGTGAGACTCATCCCAAAGGGAAGGGTTACTTCTTATGGTGCCATCGCTAAAAGTTTAGGTGCAGCAAAGTCGTCGAGAATGGCAGGTTATGCAATGCGATTTGCTGGCATGGCACACCCGAAGGTTCCGGCACACCGTGTAGTAAACAGTAGTGGGTTATTGACCGGAAAATTTCATTTTGAAACGCCAGAAATGATGGAAGATTTATTAGCTAAAGAAAACGTAAAGGTAAAGGACGATAAAATTGTAAACTTTAAAACTGTATTCTGGAACCCGATGGAGGAAATTACAGAATAACAGGCAGGCTTCTTTTATAGTCTGTTAAGGAGAAAATAATGAACAGCAATATCCCAAAACAGGCATAAAACATTTCATCCACTATATTGCCTTTAAACACAGTGAAAGCCAATATGATTAAAATAATACTGACTACCAATTCAATAAATCCGTGAATTTTAAGGTCGATTATTTTAAAAATTCCCCCACTAAATTTCGTGCAAATGGTTAATATGAAATAACCAATTCCCAGAAGGTAGGCCAAAGTTGAAGCAGATGAGGAAAGGCCAAAAAGATCTGGAGAAATAAGCGATAGCATGACTAAGATATAATCAAGTACAGCATGAAATTTTGGGGAGATAATTTTCATATTCGGTTATTTAACAGATAAACAATCACCAATTAAAAAATGTTTAAATTTTAAAAAATGGGAAAATTAGTAGAAGAATTTAATGGCTATCGTGAAAAGATGAACGATAGAATCATGGAAACAGCAAATACAAATATCAAACGCTTTTTTGCGCTCGATACTACCTCTTATGCCGATGGCGCTTTAGATGTAAAAACTAAGGAAATGCTGGGCTTGGTGGCTTCTATGGTTTTGCGTTGCGATGATTGCATCAAATACCACTTAGGTAAATGCTTCGATGCGGGCGTAAACAGCGAAGAAATGAATGAAATTTTTATGATCGCAAACCTAGTTGGCGGAAGCATCGTCATCCCACATTACAGAAGAGCTGTGGAGTATTGGGATGAGCTCTCGGCTTAGTCCTGAGTCAAAAGTCCCTAGTCCTAAGTCAAAAGTGATGAGCAGACAGATTTACTCTTAATTGCTATATTAGTTAAAATATTAGCATGGGAAAGTTTAGAGAATTAATTGTCTACAAAAAAGGATTTTCCTTGTTAATGGAAATTTACACATTGACCAAAGACTTTCCAAAAACTGAGCAATATAGTCTGGTTGATCAAATAAGAAGGTCATCCAGATCGGTATGCAGCAGTATTGGTGAAGCTTATAAAAAAAGGCGGTATCCAAATCATTTCATCAGTAAGTTAACAGATGCAGATATGGAAAATGGTGAAACGCAGGTTTGGCTAGATATAGCCCTGGCTTGCAAATATATTTCTGATGAAACATTTATTCATTTAGATGCCCAATGTGAAGAAGTAAGTAAATTATTAAACTATATGATTAACAACCCTGCTAAGTTCTCGTAATATGACTCAAGACTCCCGACTCAAGACTTTGGACTCCCTAATTCGTTGCTCTTGGGCTGGCTCAGATCTCTTATATCAGAAATACCACGATGAAGAATGGGGTAAACCCATTTATGATGATAAAATTCTTTTTGAGTTTTTGATTTTAGAAGGTGCACAAGCAGGCCTAAGTTGGATTACCATTCTTCGCAGGAGAGAAAATTATCGTAAAGCCTTTGCAGATTTCAATGTGAAAAAAGTAGCCGCGTTTGGCGAAAAAGACGTAGAAAGATTGATGAATGATGCTGGCATTATACGGAATAAATTAAAGGTAAATGGTGCCATTACCAATGCTAAACTATTTATCGAAATCCAGAAAGAATTCGGAAGTTTCTCTAATTACCTCTGGCGCTTTTTGCCAGGAAAAAAGCCGCTTCAAAATCAAATAGTAACCATGAGCGATGTTCCGGCACAGACAGAAATATCTGATGCCATAAGCAAGGACATGAAAAAACGTGGCTTCAAATTTTTCGGCACCACGATCTGTTACGCATTTATGCAAGCCACAGGCATGGTAAACGACCATCTGCTGGATTGCTGTGCGAGATAAACGAGCCCTTGCCTTAATACCTGAACCTTAACACCCAGAACTATAGCGCTATTAGTTTTTATTATACTCCTGTACCCACTCCACTACCTCTCTGCTATTTAAATCCGTAGCGGTTTCAATCTTCGTTTTCAATAGGGGTTGGTCACCTAATTTCTGCAAAAGCACCGTTTTTACAATGGCCTTTTTATCCTCATCGGTAATTGCTTTCATCGGTACTTCCTGTAACGGACCTGTCCCTGGCTTTTCGATAAAGTAACGTACTGCAGCTGCTCCTGAACGTTGAGGCGCAGCATTACGACCGCCGCCAATGCTAATCCCACCACCTACTCCCATTCCGCCAAAGCCACCTGTTCCGGCACCAATGCCTACAGACGGGCGAAACCTCACCTTTTTTTCTTTTGCCGATGGCATCAATGTTCCGCCCCCAAAAGAATATAAATTCACTGTTCCAAGCTCAATTACTTTTACAAAACGGTATTCAAAATTTTTACCGTTAGCAAAACCTTTACTTAGAAAACTATTCCCATTCCAGAAAAAATTCTTAACATCTTTTGCAGGCAGAACCACTTCCTGCTGATCATTTGCACTAATGAAAACAGAGAAATAATCGGTTCCTTTAATGGTTCCCCGAATCACATCATCGTTATTTTTAACGATAAAATCCTGGGCAGCAAGATTGCTTGTTATTAAAAGGCAGAACAATGCGGCATATAAAAACTTCATATTATTATTGGCTTTTACTAATAATGGAAACTTAATCTTAAAACTTATTTTGAATGGCGAAATAATTTTGTGCAAATGAAATTTCTTCTTTTCTACTGTCTTCATTTTGCGCGGTTAAGTAACAGGCATACCTGGTTAGCAAGATATCATCTATATCTTTAACAGCACCTTTTGGCATTGGTATCGTTTTCTTGACGTCAGGAAAATGATACTCAACTTGTTCTCCAACATTCCTACAAGCATCTTTAGCTTTAATAATTACTTTCTCAAAATTTTCCCATTTGGTATAGCCTAATAATTCTTGTAAATCTCTTGCACTCCAGCACACTACCCCCTCTAATTCAGCGGCAACACCTTCGAATTTATGGAACAAATCTTGTATTTCTTCTGATTTCATTTATGACCTACTTTTTTCAAATTTATAAAAATTATTTCTTGATAACTCCCTTTTCCTATATGATTAACTTTGGTTACTTTTATCAACGGATTAAACCTGCATATCGGTGTAATCATTAAATCGGTGAAATCACATGAATAATAAAAAACTCTTTCTTTTAGACGGAATGGCGCTCATGTATCGGGCGCATTTTGCACTTAGTAAAAATCCCCGTTTTACATCAACAGGAATCAATACATCGGCAGTGATGGGCTTCACCAATACTTTGCTAGATGTTTTAAAAAAAGAAAGACCAACCCACATTGCAGTAGTTTTCGATACCGAAGCGCCTACTGAAAGACATACTTCTTTTGAGGCCTATAAAGCACATCGCCAGGCAATGCCCGAAGATTTAGCCGCCGCAATGCCTTACGTAATCAAGCTCATTACAGGTTTTAACATTCCGGTGATTACTTCGGATGGTTACGAGGCGGATGATATTATCGGTACGCTTGCAAAAAAAGCGGAGCAAAAGGGTTTTCAGGTTTTCTGTATGACTCCAGACAAGGATTTTGCCCAACTGGTATCTGAAAATATTTTCATTTACAAGCCCGCCCGCATGGGTAACGATATGGAAATTCTTGGAGTTAAAGAAGTTTTAGCCAAGTGGGAAATTGAAAATGTATTACAGGTAATTGATATTTTAGGTTTATGGGGAGATGCGGTTGATAACATTCCAGGAATCCCCGGAATTGGCGAGAAAACGGCGAAAGCTTTGATCAAAACTTATGGATCGATGGAAAATATCATCGCCCATTCGCATGAACTTAAAGGCAAGCAACGCGAAAACGTTGAAAATTTTGCTGAACAAGGTCTGATCTCTAAGAAACTCGCGACAATCATTTTAGATGTACCTGTAGAATTAGATGAAGCAGGCTTAGAACTTTGCGATCCAAGTCGTGATTTATTAGAACCTCTTTTTACCGAGCTTGAATTCAGAACGTTAGGACGACGTGTTTTTGGTGATGAATTTTCTGTAACTACCGCCAAATTTGGAGAAGGTACACAAACTGATCTTTTTGGCAATCAAACCGGAGAAACAATTCAATACACCAATACTATTGAAGAAGAACCCGCAGAAAAGTTGCCTCCTAAAACAATAGAAAATACTGAACATGATTATCAACTGGTTGATACCGCAGAAAAACGTGCAGCGTTAATTAAAATATTATTGGCCGAACCAAGAATTTCTTTCGATACAGAAACCACCGGAACAGATGCGAATACTGCTGATTTGGTTGGTCTATCTTTCTCCATCAAACCGGGTACGGGTTACTACATTCCTTTGCCGCCGATAAGAGAAGAAGCACAAATCATTGTTGATGAGTTTCGTGTAGTACTGGAAAACCCTGACATTGAAAAAATTGGTCAAAATACAAAATATGATATTCTGGTTCTAAAATGGTATGGTGTTCAAGTTGCAGGAAAAATCTTCGATACCATGTTGGCCCATTACCTGATTGATCCTGATACCCGCCACGGCATGGATGTTTTATCAGAGAATTACCTCGGTTATTCACCCATTTCAATCACTAAACTTATTGGCCCTAAGGGTAAAAATCAAGGCACCATGCGTGATGTTCCCGTAGAGGATGTAGTGGATTATGCGGCTGAAGATGCAGATGTAACCTTGCAGCTGGCACATATTTTTGAACCCAAACTGACAGAACTCAATGCAGCTAAATTGGCAGAGGAGATTGAAAATCCATTGGTTTATGTTTTAGCTGATATTGAAAAAGAAGGTGTACGTATTGATATGGACACGCTGAGAACTTATTCTGCAGAACTGGAAATTGAAATTAGAAAAGCAGAACAAAGTGTTTATGATAAAGCTGGATTAACTTTCAACTTGGCATCCCCTAAACAACTGGGGGAAGTTTTGTTTGATAAACTTCAGCTTGACCCTAAAGCAAAAAAAACCAAAACTGGCCAGTACCAAACAGGCGAAGATGTATTAACGGCTTTGGCCAGCAAAAGCGATATCGTAAAAGATATCCTGGATTTCAGGCAACTGCAAAAACTAAAATCTACTTACGTAGATGCCTTACCTTTAATGGTGAACCCAAAAACCGGGCGTGTACATACCTCATATAATCAGGCTGTAGCGGCAACAGGCCGTTTAAGCTCCAATAATCCGAACTTACAGAACATTCCTATTCGTACGGAAAGAGGACGTGAGGTACGCAAAGCATTTATCGCCAGAGATGAAAACCATATCTTATTATCTGCAGATTATTCACAGATAGAATTGAGGATTATTGCGGAGATCAGCAAAGAAGAAAATATGCTCGATGCTTTCAATAAAGGCATTGATATCCACACCGCAACGGCCGCAAAAGTATACGGGATAACGATTGAAGAAGTAGATAGTACACAAAGAAGAAATGCGAAGGCTGTAAACTTCGGGATTATTTATGGCCAGTCGGCTTTTGGTTTATCACAAAACCTAGGTATTCCACGTAAGGAGGCTGCCGATATTATTGAACAATACTTTACGCAATATCCGGGCATTAAACGTTATATGACGGACACGATGAACTTTGCCAGGGAGAATGGTTTTGTAGAAACAATTATGGGGAGAAGGCGCTATTTACGAGATATTAATTCTGCGAATCAAACCGTGCGCGGCTTTGCAGAACGAAATGCGATTAATGCACCTATCCAGGGCTCTGCTGCTGACATGATTAAGATTGCCATGATTAACATTCACCGGGAGATGAAAGCGCAAAACCTGCAATCTACCATGACCATGCAGGTGCATGATGAGCTTGTGTTCGATGTAGTTAGATCAGAGAAAGAAGTGATGAAAACCATCATTCAGGATAAAATGGCCAACGCCATCCCCTTAACTGTACCGATAGTGGTAGAAATTGGAGAAGGAGATAATTGGCTAGCTGCACATTAAAACAAAATAATTTCTTAACTTCATTAAAACTTCATTCCGAGTAACGAATTTTATATCAACAAATAACGAGTACAAAAAAAGTATGAAACCTCGGAGGATAACAAAGAAGCTTCATGACCATTAAAAATTAAATCTTTAAGACATGAAAAAATTATTAAGTTTAATCGCAATCGCAGCATTCGGGCTAACAACAGCATTTGCTCAAACACCTGCAACAACTCCAGCTAAAGCTAAAACTGTTGTTAAAAAAGAAGTAAAAACCACAACGGCTCCCGCTAAAGCAGGTGCAAAACAGGAGGCTAAAAAAGTTGAAACGAAAACTACTACCGCAACAGCAACAAAATTAAAAGCTGACGGCACACCGGATAAGCGTTTTACAGAAAATAAAACTAAAGCAGTAACCAAGGTTTCTGGTCCAACTAAAAAAGATGGAACAGCAGATATGCGCTACAAAGCAAATAAAACCACTGTCAAAAAGAATTAGGTTTAGTTTATAATTGAAAAAGGGTTCTGACGAAAGTTAGAACCCTTTTTTGTTTAAAGTGTAATGGTTTCGCCAATTTTAGGAAGTAATAGCGTTTTATCCTCCCTTTTAAATTTAGCAACTGCTTCTTCTTTATCAATACTAATTGGAGGGAAAGTATCATAATGTACACCAATCACCTGATCGCAATTAACAAATTTTGAGGCCATAATGGCATCATCTACCCCCATAGTATAATGACCTCCTATTGGCAAAATAGCATAATCTAAATGATATAAGTCTGCTAATAACTTCATTTCTAAAGTTAAAGCGGTATCACCCGCAAAATAAATTTGCTTGCCTTCCAGTTCCAATACGAAACCAGCCGGGTTACCACCATAACTTCCATCCGGATTAGAACTACTGTGAACTGCCCATACGGTGCGAAGTTTACCAAATGGCATCGTTTGTGTCCCAAAGTTGATATCGATCACCTTCTCAATGCCTTGACTTTTGATCCAACCTGCCACTTCAACCATGGCAACCACTTGCGCATCTGTCTGTTTCGCAAGTTCCACTAAATCAGCTACGTGATCTCCGTGCCCATGACTAACTAAAATATAATCTGCTTCGATTTTTGTCGTATCAATATCTTTCGCTAATGGATTTGATTTGATGAACGGATCAAAAAGAAATTTTTTGCCATCTGCTTCTATCGAAAAGCAAGATTGACCATAATAAGTAAATTTCATGTGATAATAGGGATTTGATTATTATATTGTCCAAACGGCAGACAGTGAAATTACTGTCCAAACATTCCGCCTAAACCACCAAGCATATCTTTAGCTGATGCCTGCATTTCTGTTGAACTAACTTCTTCCGCATTGGCAAGGGCTTTATTAATCGCTGTTAAAAGTAATTCTTCGAGCTCTTCCTTATCAGCATTTTTTAAAAATTCGTCATCAATGGCTACGGCCGTGATTGCTTTATTTGCTGTTGCGGTAATTTTTATTGCTCCGTTTTCAACTTCCCCAAATACAGAAATGGTATCTAAACGTTTTTTAATCTCTTCAGCTTTTTGCTGTGCTGCGAATAATTGATCGAACATAATTTTATTGTTTTATAGTAAACGAAATTGGATTGAATTGGTTTTCAAATAGACGTCAGGTAGCTAAATTAGAAACCAGGTATATTTGCTACCTTCTTTTAGAAACTAAATCCGACCAAGAATAGTATTGGCTTCATCCAGAAAACGATCGATTTTTTTCGTGCCGATGAAACTCTTCATCGCCAGGGTTTTCATCTTATCTTTGCCTGGCAAGTAGATTTCTGCATTTACTTCAGTACCTGAATAAATCAGATTGGTTGTTTTTCTCACAATCTGAAAGCGAACGAGATCATTAAAAGCATATTCAGTCACTTTCCTACCGCCGAAGGTAGAATGAATCACCTTACCCTGGTTTTTATCAAACTTAATGCTCGAAAAGAACGCATATATAAAAACCAGACCTATAATCAGTGGAAAATAAGTAACGAGAATTCGTTTAAAGGCCGCCTCTTCTATCATAAAATCCGGATTAAGCCAAATGGCTACCGTAATGCTAATCATCAAAAAGCCTACAATTAACCCACCAACTTTATTCTGCCGTAATATATAAACTCCGCTCTCTTCTCTAAAAAACTCAAAGTCGTAAATGGCTTGTTTAGCGATAACAGGCGCATTAGCAAAAACTAACTCATCTATTTTAGGCAACACTTCACTTTGATACTGAATCAGGTTGGCATCTGTTGCTTTACTATAACCCGCAGATACAACTAAACCCTTTCCATGCCGATTACTTTTTTTAAATAGTGAATAATTAAACCCACTGCCCAATGTTTCGTAAGGCTCAACAGCTGCGATATCATCAAACGGAATGGATCCAATAGGCAAAAAACCAATTTTCTTATATAATTTTCTTTCAGTTCCATTAAAGATGACTTTTGATTCCGCTACGAAAACTAAGAGTAAAGGAATTAAAAGCAGTATTCCATAATAGGTTGCCGAAGTTGCAATGGAATAGCCACTCATTTGGGTAGCTAAGAAGTAAATAAATATTGCAACCAGAATAAAAAATACTAATGCTACTATCCGTAAATTGCGTTTAGGATAAATAGTAAGGGTATTTGCCTCAATAATCCATTTTGTTTTAGCCATAATTAGTCTTCATCTGAACCAGGTAAACTTCCATTTCCATGATAAGCACCTTTGCGAATAATAGGCATATTTAAATGCTTATATAAATCATCCAAATGCATTAAACTGCCGTTAGTTAAGTTTCCTAAAAATATAACAATAATGTTTTTATCCAAATCACGCACATAGATATGGCGGAAACCATGCCACCATCCCGTGTGGTAAACCACCTTATCCATCTTTTCGCCATCAAACATTCTCCAGCCATAACCATAATTAAAATGACCATTTACTGGTTTATTCCGACCAACATAAGATGAATCACTACTTTTTTTGGTGATTAAACGCCCGTTTTTCAAATATTTATCAAACAACACTAAATCGTGCAGCGTACTGTAAATCCCCTTATCCCCTACTGGTCCATCTAAGAAATTTTGCGCTACAGAATATTTCCAGGTGCGATCATGCCCAACTACGTCGACCGGAATTTTTTCATATTCAGTGGTGCTATAAACGTGCGTATGCTTTAGGCCGGCCGGTTTAAACACATGTTCCATCATGTATTGCGAATAGCGCTGACCCGTTACTTTTTCTATAATGGCACCCAACACCATAAAGTTGGAGTTGTTGTAATGGAAACGGTTATCTGGTTTGGTATAAGGATTAGGTTTTCGCTCTGCGATTACGTTCATTACTTCCTGGTTGGTCACCCCTTTTTTCATAGGCCGTTTCTCTTTTCTCCAGATATCATCAATGAAATAAACATAGTTCATCATTCCACTACGGTGACTGAGTAGCAATTTTACAGTAATCCCATCATAAGGAAAATTAGGAAAAAACTTCTTTACGTTATCATTCAGCGATAATTTACCTGCTTCAACCAATTGCATAATTGCCGTTCCGGTAAATGTTTTAGTAATGGAAGCAAGCTCAAATTCAGAGTTTATTTTCAAGCTATCGCGGTGCAGGTAATCTGCCCAGCCAATTGCTTTTTCATATAAAATTTTACCATCTTTCGCCACTAACATATTTCCATTAAAACCATACTTTTTATGTAGGTTTTGAACGAAATCGGCAATCCACTTATCACCCTTCGCTGGGTTATATGCAATTAAAGCACTATCTGCTTTGTCGTCTTCTTTAACGCGTATTTTTGCATCAGCAGCCTTTTTCTCTTCCGATTTTTTGCTATTACAAGCAGTTAATAAAGTTACGGAGAGGGCTAATGCTGAACATATGTATCTAAAATTCATTTATTTAAAAAAAAGGGATTTAAAACCCGAAAATTAAAGAATTTTAGACGTTTTATTGGAAAGAGTTTTAAACATTTTCGCACTTCTGATTGTACCAGCACTCAAACAAATGCCCTTTGCTTCCATAAACAGGATCATTATCCGGGCTTTTTACTTTAGCGATGTCTTCATCTGCTTCGGGGCGTTCCTCTGCTTTGCCATATTTAATATTATATTCTGCTCCATTTGGGTATGCACCAACAACTGTAAAGTCTTCACTAGCATCTAATTTCATATGCGCCACACCTGCCGGGATAACGACTACATCGCCTTTATCAAGCTCGATGCAAACCCCATGCTCCCCGCCAAACTGTACTTCTGCCTTACCGCAAAAAACGCCCATCACTTCGTGCGTATTGCTATGATAATGTTGGTAATCAAAAATTCCATCTACCCAGGCATTGGTATAACCGTTTTGAGCAAATACTTTTTTGATTGATTCCTCAGTTTCATCAGGGTGAATTAAAAACGCACCTTTGTAAATCATGAGTGGTAGGTTCGGATTATTAGGAAAATTTCCGTTTTCTTCTATTTTATGCGCAACAAGATATGCCTCTTGTATTAGTTTTTCTTTGTCCATGGTTAAAGTATTTTAATCTTAACAAAGGAAGAGTGAAAGGGTTTAGATTTAGTGGAGATAACTGGGCGATCAAGATAATTTCAGCAGAACAAAAAACCTATTCTAACTAGCAGGAATAACCAATAGCAAATCTAAACACCTATTTGTCCCGCAGATTAGAGTGATTCCCACTGAACCAATAATCCAAACCTAATCTGCGAGATCAGCGAAAATCAGCGGGAAATATTAATAGCTAACTAACACCTATTTGTCCCGCAGATTAGAGTGATTCCCACTGAATTAATAATCCAAACCTAATCTCCGAGATGAGCGAAAATCAGCGGGAAATATTAATAGCTAACTAACACCTATTTGTCCCGCAGATTAAAGTGATTCCCACTGAATTAATAATCCAAACCTAATCTGCGAGATCAGCGAAATCAGCGGGAAATATTAATAGCTAACTAATACCTATTTGTCCCGCAGATTAAAGTGATTCCTACTGAACTAATAATCCAAACCTAATCTGCGAGATCAGTGTGAATCAGTAGGAAATAAATAAACAGACCAAAAGCAATTGTCCCGCAGATTACGGTGATTTCCGCTGAACCTAAATCAAAAAACAATCTGCGAAATCAGTGTGAATCAGCGGGAAATAAATAAACAAACCAAAAGCAATTGTCCCACAGATTAATGATTCCGCTGAGTCTAAAACAAAAAACTAAATGCGAGATCCATGTAAATCAGCGGGAGATTATTTGAACTCATTAAAACATCCTGACTTAAAATTATTTGTTTCAACAAACGATAGTATAACCTACAAATTATTTATATCTTAGATCATCATCCCATATCACTTCACAATTTTAAATATGGATGAAAACGATATCTCTTATATTATCCGAGGCGCGATCTTTACCACCTATAATGCCTTCGGACCTGGACTTTTAGAGTCTGCTTATGAAAATGTGCTTTCTTATGTGCTAAGATCGCAAGGACTAGAAGTAAAACAACAATTACAACTGCCTATATATTTTAACGATGTGGAACTCGATGCGGGTTATCGATTAGACTTATTGGTAAATGATTTAGTCATTGTAGAAATAAAATCAGTAGAAGCAATTACTCCTGTTCATCATAAACAAGTGATCACTTACCTTAAATTATCAGGTTTGAAATTAGGTATTCTCGTCAACTTCAATGCTGTTAATATATCACAATCTATCATCAGAAAAGTTAACCATCTTTAAATAAAGATGACTATATCGATAAATTATAAATGTCATGTTGAGCTTCTCGACGAAATCCAAAAAAAAATTCTTATAGACATTTCGGCAAAGTCAACATGACAGATATTAATTAATACTCAAGATATACACTTTTAAATTATCGCTGACTTTCAGCCCAGGCATTCATCTTCGATTCGAATACTGAAAGTGGAAACGAACCATCTTTTAATACAGCAGTATGAAAAGCCGCTAACTTAAATTTCGCACCCAGTTGTTTCTCGTATTTGCTTCGTAATTCTCTGATTTTCATTGCGCCGGTTTTATAACCTAAAGCTTGGGCCGGAATTGCCATATACCTTTCAATTTCAGCGGTAGCACCTTCAGTACTAATCGCTTCATTGTCCGTCATGTATTTAATGGCCTGTTCCCTGCTCATATTTTTGGTGTGAATGGCTACATCGACTACCAAGCGAATCGCCCTGTGCATTTCATCGCCCAAAGCCCCCATATGCTGATAAGGATCCTGATATAAGCCAAGTTCCTTCCCTAAAGACTCACAATAAAGTGCCCAACCCTCCACATAAGCATTATGACCACCAAAACGGCGGAAATTTGGCAGCAACTTATTTTCCTGAGTCAATGAGATTTGATAATGGTGACCCGGAATAGCCTCATGTAAAAATAAAGACTCCATTCCTGAGGTCGTATTAAATGTCTTAGCATCCAGGATTGGCACATAGAATATTCCCGGGCGCTTGCCATCAGCCGAACCCTGATTATATTCTGCACTTGCAGAGGCAGCTCTGAACGCTTCCGTCTGGCGAATCTCAAAAGGTGTTTTTGGTTCCACATCAAACATCTTCTTTAAATTTGGTTTCATCCGTTGATGGATATCTCCAAAAGCAGCCAATACCTGTTGTGGTGTTTGGTAAGGCATAAACTTTTTATCAGTTTTCATATATTCAAAAAAAGCCTTCAGATCACCTTTAAAACCAACCAGATTTTTGATACTATCCATTTGTCCTTTAATCCGGGACACTTCTTTTAATCCTGTTTGATAAATCTCCTCAGGCGTTTTATTGGTAGTGGTTTGTTGTTTAACCAAATACGTGTACCATGCCAAACCACCCGGCATAGCAGAATATCCTGAAGTGGTTCGCGATTTAGGCAGATATTCATTTTGAAGAAAGTCTCCTAATTTCTTATAAGTTGGAACAATCACCATAGTAATTGCATCGCGGTATTCCTGAGTCAATCGCTGCTTATCTGTGCTCGAGAAGCCTGCAGGTAAAGCCGTAATCGGACCATAAAAAAGACTCTTTTCAGGATTCGAAACCACCATGCTTTGCATTTGTGGAATCATTTTAACTACAAGGGCTTTTGGCAATACCACGCCAGCAGCTTCACCTTTTTTAAAGTTGGCAATTGCCGTATCAGCCCAAACTGAAAATGCGGTTACCCGTTTCAGCCAGTCTTCATAATTTTTTACCGTTTTGAAGGGCTGTGCACCTGTACCAGATCCCAATTGTCCCATGGTTAACGGCAAAGCAAACATCTGGTTAAAAGGAAGATATTCTGAATGGTATTTTAACCCTTCCAAATTGATACTCAATTGATCTTTTAAATAATCGTAAGACAGCTTATCATTTTCAGACGTTAATTCCTCCCGGTCGTATTTACCTAGGCTATCCAGATAACGTTGGTTATAGTTTTTCACCAATTTGATAAATGCCTGCGAACCATCATTCGGAAGAAGATCATTATAACGTTCATCTCCGATATAGGTGGCGCTGATTGGATTAAGCTTTAAACCTTCCTGATAATATTGCTCGCACATTGCGGCAAATTGTGGGTTATTCCCAACGCTATCTTGCTTACTTTTTTGTTTACAGGATAGTACCGCAGAAGCACAAAGTGCAAAGAGTATTAGTTTCTTCATTTAATTTTTAGTTAAGGTCTCTTCAAAAATAGTAAAATTATTGTCCAAATATGGAAATGGTGTTGAACGCAAAAAAGCCATCCCTTTATGGGGATGGCTTTAATTATTTTAGACATTAGCACTGAAACTGCTAACTACAAAATTGTTAACTGAATTACGCTAATAACCTGATTGGCTCTTCTAATAAACCTTTTAATGTTTGTAAGAATTGTGCTCCGGTTGCACCATCAACCACACGGTGATCACAACCTAAAGTTAATTTCATTACGTTACCAGGAACAACTGCACCATTTTTAACTACGGGAACTTGTTGAATAGCACCTACGGATAAAATTGCACCATCAGGAGAGTTGATAATTGAAGTAAATTCATCAATACCAAACATACCTAAATTAGATACGGTGAAGGTAGAACCTTCCCAATCTGCCGGTTGTAATTTCTTAGCTTTCGCTTTACCACCGAAGTCTTTTACTTCTGCAGAGATGTGAGATAAAGATTTACCATCGGCAAAACGCACCACAGGAACCAATAAACCATCTTCAACAGCCATGGCTACACCGATGTTAGTATGCTCATTGAAACGGATTTTATCGCCACCCCACGATGAATTAACAGCAGGGTGTTTTTTCAATGCAACAGCAACCGCTTTGATAACGATATCGTTGAAAGAAACTTTAACTGGCGCTACCGCATTGATTGCTGTACGGGCAGTCATAGCGTTATCCATATCAATACTTATAGTTAAGTAGAAATGCGGCGCAGTAAATAAGCTTTCGGCTAAACGTTTTGCAATTACTTTACGCATTTGCGAAACCGGAGCCTCTGTAAATTTCACTTCACCAACGTAAGTAGGAATAACCGGCGCTGCTGGTGCTGCTTTCGGTTGTTCGCTGTTTTCTGCTTTTGGCTTTTCGCTTTCCACTTGTGGCGCCTTAAAGTTTTCAATATCTTTTTTAATGATACGTCCACCTTCTGCACTACCAGAAACCTGCGATAAATCAATACCCTTATCCTTAGCGATTTTCTTTGCTAATGGAGAAGCTTTAACACGGCTATCAGAAGAACCTTCTGCAACAGGAGCTGAAGTTGAGTCAGCAGTTGTTTGTTGTTTTTCTTCTTTTGGAGCTTCAGTTTTTTCTTCGCTTTCAGCTTTAGGTTTTGTACTTGATGCTCCTCCGGCTAAAATTCCGCTAACATCTGTTCCTTCCGGACCAACAATAGCAATAATACCGTTTACTTTTGCGGCAGCACCTTTCTCTACACCTATATGTAACAATGTTCCGGTTGCATAGCCCATCACTTCCATAGTGGCCTTATCGGTTTCCACGTCAGCTAAAACATCATCATCCTTAACTTTATCACCAACTTTTTTATGCCATTCAGCAATCACGCCTTCAGTCATGGTATCACTTAATAAAGGCATACGGATTACTGTAACACCTTTTTCTGCTAATTCTTCTTCGCTTAAACCACCGCCTTGTGCAGGAGCAGCCTCTTCTTTTGGAGCTTCTTCAGTACTTTCAGCTTTCGGCTTTTCGCTTTCAGCTTCTGCACCACCTTTTTCAGCCTCCAACGCAGCTTTGTAATCTTCACCTTCCTTACCGATCACGGCCATAATGGCGTCAACCGGAACTGAAGCGCCTTCCTCTACACCTATGTATAAAAGCGTACCGTCCCAGTAAGATTCCATGTCCATTGTTGCCTTGTCAGTTTCTACTTCTGCCAAAACATCGCCGCTTTTCACTTTATCGCCCACCTTTTTATGCCACTTCGCCAAAACCCCTTCGGTCATGGTGTCGCTCATTTTGGGCATTTTAATTACATCAGCCATTATATCTAATTAATTGAAATCTTTTTAAAATATTAGTCCATTACATAAGGATAATTCTCCGTCATGTATACATCTTTGTATAATTCGGAAACTTCCGGCCATGGAGATTCTTCAGCAAACTTCACCGCCTGATCTACAATTGCTTTAACTTTTGCTTCTACTTCTTCAATCCAGGCCTGATCTGCATACTTTTCTTTCAAGATGGTTTCTCTTGCAAGTTCAACAGGATCTTTTGCTTTATAATCTTCTAATTCTTCTTTAGTACGGTATTTAGCAGGATCTGACATGGAATGACCACGGTAACGGTATGTTCTCATTTCTAAGAAAGTAGGTCCTTCGCCTTTACGTGCACGTTGAATGGCTTCATCCATTGCATTATGAACAGCAACCGGATCCATTCCATCAACTGGTGCACATGGCATATCAAAACCTAAACCAATTTTATAAATATCAGTCATGTTTGTTGTACGTTGTACCGAAGTACCCATGGCATAACCATTGTTTTCGCAAACAAAAATTACAGGCAATTTCCATAACATCGCCATGTTAAAAGTTTCGTTTAATGCACCCTGACGCACCGCGCCATCGCCCATATAACAAATATTAACGTTATCAGTTCCTTTGTATTTTTCTGCAAAAGCAACACCAGCTCCTAATGGAATCTGACCTCCAACAATTGCGTGACCACCATAAAAGTTATGTTCTTTGCTAAACATGTGCATCGAACCACCTTTACCTTTAGAGCAACCTGTAGCTTTACCATACATTTCTGCCATGATGCTATCGGCACTTACACCTAAAGCTAAAGCATGAGCGTGATCGCGATAAGTTGTAATCATCGAATCACCTTTTTGCATTGCAGAGATTGCACCTGCAACCACAGCTTCTTGTCCAATGTATAAATGACAAAAGCCACGTATTTTTTGTTGTCCGTATAGCTGGCCGGTTTTCTCTTCGAACTTACGCATTAGCAACATCGACTCGAACCACTTTAACCAGGTATCTTTATTTATTTCTACTGCACTCATTTTAGGGTATTTGTTTTTTTGCGACAGCAAATCTAATTTTTTTATTGTAATTTTTGGCACTTTCTAATGTAAAAACATCATAATATCAGCTAGGAAATTACATTTAACAGTTGTTTACCAGCTACCTTGTCGCCATAACGGTTATTTCTACCTGAAGCACGATTTTATTAACCCTTCACTTCACGGTTTAACAAATTATTAATTCAAATAAAGCTGAAATTTTATTCTGCAAAATACTCTTTAATCCTAATTTATTAATTTTATTAGAAAGGCAAAGGCAGCAATACTTGGGGTAAATTGCTCCCATCATTTGCATTATCTTTTTTGAAATATTTTAGTTATCAGATGAAAATTTTCAAAATATTATTTATTTAACGGATGATTCTTCGATAAAAAAGGATAATTGCTGCTGTCGGGCTTAGTTAACCAAGGGTTGTGGGATGGAAACTCAGAAATAACCATCCTTCTATGCATTCTTCTTAAAGTATGAAAGTAACTTTCAAAATAACCAGCCTAAAGCATAAACACTTTGCCCGATCACCATTTTCCTCTTATCCCTGCTTCAAGAATAAGGCTAAGAGTGGTTACTTAAATAAAATAGACAGATTCAACGATTAGTAAATTAAAAAACAAGTAGTTAAATAGTAATTTTACTAGTTAGGCTGAGGTAGAATTATGGCCTATCAACAAGGTGAAAATCATTAAAATGTTAATAACTTTTACTTTTTAACCACAAACATTTGGATAACATTTGTAGAATTGATACTTTTGGCAACCGACAATAAGCCCATGTGGTTTACGTTACTGTGTAAGTTCATACCCAAACATAACTGTATAACATGATTAAAAAATTTTTGTTTTCAACTCTAATCGCTATCTGCACGTTCTCAGCCGCATTTGCGCAAACAAAAACAAAAGAATCTGGTAAAGACTTAAACGATCCCGACAACTTAGCATCGCAATATTTTTCGCAGGTTATGGGTGTTGCAGTAGATGCAACTTCGAACTTAAAATTATATAAATTTATCTACGAATGGATTGGAACTCCTTACAGTTATGGAGGATCAAGCAAAAAAGGGATAGATTGTTCCGCTTTTACGAAAGCCATTTACGACAAAGTTTTTAACACCGCCATCAGAAGAAACTCCCGCGATATCTTTAGCATGGTAGATCCATTATCCAAAGAAGATTTAAAAGAGGGTGATTTAGTTTTCTTCAAGATAAAAAGCAGAAGTATTTCTCATGTTGGCATTTATTTAGGCGATAACAAATTCGCACATGCCTCCAGTTCTCGTGGTGTAGTGATCAGCAACCTAAACGAACCTTATTACAGCCGTTATTTTTACAAAGGTGGCCGTGTGTTAGAATCGTTTAAGAAAGAATTTACAGTAGAATAGTTCAATTAACAGTTGGCGATTTTCAGTTAACAGTTAATAAAAATATATAGAATCCTCCTAAAGAAATTTCGGAGGATTTTTTTTATCCGTCAAAAATCTAAAATGAAGTTTTTTAATACCCTAATATTAGCCGTCTTTACTATAATTGTCTTAATCAGCTGCACAAGTAACAATGCACAGGTTAGTTCACCGATAGTAAAACAAGATACGGTGATCAGGAAAATAAAGGATACGATATCGATAACTGCTGTTGGTGATATTATGCTTGGCTCTGCCTTTCCATCCAGCTCTAACCTTCCTCCAGATGACGCCGTGAGTAGCTTTCAGGCAGTAGATAGTTTGCTGAAAGGTGATATTGTTTTTGGAAACCTGGAGGGATGCTTTCTAAATTCGGGGAATTCTACTAAATGCAACGGCATTAACCCGAATAATTGTTACGCATTTAGAATGCCAGAACGTTATGCAGGTATTTACAAAAAGGCTGGCTTTAATGTATTAAGCATTGCCAATAACCACGTTGGCGATTTTGATGCAAAAGGCAGAAAGAACACGGCAAGAATTTTAGATTCTTTACAGATTCACTATGCTGGTCAGTTAAATAAACCTTTTGAGGTATTTGAGAAGGATAGCGTAAAATATGCGTTTTGTGCTTTCGCACCGAATGAAAACACCGTTTCTATTAATAAAATTGAAGCGGCAAAAGCGTTGGTAGCTCGCCTTAAAACCATGGCTGATATTGTAATTGTTTCTTTCCATGGCGGTGGAGAAGGCGCAAGATTTGAACACGTTCCGCGAAGAAATGAAATCTTTTATAAAGAAAACAGAGGAAACGTTTATGCATTTGCACATGCGGTAATTGATGCTGGCGCTGACGTGGTTTTAGGTCATGGCCCACACGTTACCCGCGCAGTAGAGGTTTATAAAAACAAGTTTATTGCCTATAGCTTAGGGAATTTTTGCACCTATGGCATGTTTAGCCTTAAAGGAAACAATGGTATTGCGCCACTGCTTCAGTTAAAAATCAATGCTAAAGGCGACTTCCTTTACGCGGCTGTAACCTCAATACAACAAGACAAGATTAATCAACTTACCTTAGATGAAAATCATCGTGCTTTTAAACGCATCAAAGATTTAACAGATATAGATTTTGCAGGTCATCAGCTCAAGTTCGAAAATAACAGGATTACTTTAAAAAATTAATTTCCCGTTACATCACTCTTAATTTATTTCTGAATCTTTGCACCTTTATAAGCAATATGAGAAAAGATTTAATTCTTCATTACATCATTGGAACTGCTGCCGGCATTTTAGTATTAGCGGCCGCTTATTACATTAACCAAAATCCTAAAAACTTATGGTCGGCAGGCGTTATTATATTAGCCGGATGCCTCGTTGCATTTAGCCAGTTTCAAATTATCAAAAATAAGAAGAAACAATAAAAACCTGCTAGATTAGCAGGTTAAGTAAGCTATAGAATCTCAATATTTATAAGATGATTGCAGGCTAAATCGGCACCTGCCAGTTGAAAATTAGAAAAGCCTAACTCTCATCCTTTGTGTTTTTAACCAATCCGATTCCAGATACAAAAAATATCAATCCGATAATTCCATATACAAATAATCCCCTTGTAGCCGTACTGTGGTTTACAAATCCGTATCCGGCGTAGATAAGCCCAATAATTCCAAGAATAGTTAAGATTGTTCCAAAAGTGCGTTTTATATTCATGATTTTAGATTAATAGAGTAAATACAAAAAATCATAACTTTTGTTTTAAAGGGCACAAAAAAACCACGATCGTTTAAACAATCGTGGCCATTTTATGCTTAATCACTACCAAACACCTAACCTATTTTCTGGTGCCAAATACATTTTAGCTGTAGTTGGGATATTAAAGGCTTTATAAAAGGCTTCCATATTATATACCGAACCATTTACGCGGAACATTTCCGGGCTATGCGGATCTGTCTTAATACGAACCAACATCGATTCATCCCTGGTCTTCATTCGCCAAACCTGTGCAAACCCCAGGAAGAAGCGCTGATCTGGTGTAAAACCATCAATTTTTTGATTCCCTTTTCCTTGTTCTGTCAGCTTGAAGGCATCATAAGCGATATTTAAACCCCCTATATCAGCTAAGTTTTCACCTAAAGTCAATTCTCCATTTACATGCTGATTATCTAACAAGGTAAATTTGTTATATAAGGCCACCACTTTGTCTGCTTTAGTTTTAAATTTAGCAGCATCTTCTTTCGTCCACCACTCTTTTAAATTACCCGCGGCATCATATTGTCTTCCCTGATCATCAAAGCCATGGGTTATCTCATGCCCGATTACCGCGCCAATTGCACCATAATTAATCGCATCATCGGCGTTGAAAGCAAAGAATGGAAATTGTAAGATTCCAGCTGGAAATACAATTTCATTATAAGCTGGATTATAATAAGCATTCACAGTTGGTGGAGTCATAAACCACTCTGTTTTGTCTACATCTTTGCCTAGCTTAGCCATCATTTCCTTATAAGCATGTTGCTTAGCCGATTTAAGATTAGCAAAGTAAGTATTCTTCGAAACCTTCACGTCATCATACTTTTTCCACTCGTCTGGATAACCAATTTTCTTAATAAAAGCATTAAGTTTTTCTAAAGCTTTCTTCTTGGTTTCTGCAGACATCCAGTCTACTTTTTTTATGCGTTCTTCATAAACTTTCTGAAGGTTATTTACCAACTCAAGCATCCGCTTTTTAGCTTCTGGTTTAAAATATTGTTCCGCATACAGTTGACCAAGCAAATCACCCAGGTAACGATCGGTATTATTCACCATTGATTTCCATCTTTCTGTTTGCGCAGGCTGACCACTTAAAGTTTTGCCAAAAAACTCAAACTTTGCAGTCCTGAAAGCTTCCGTTAAAGCATTAGCAGAACGATCTAACATATCAAGTTTTAGCTTTTGCTTCCAGATTTCTATTGGCTGACTTTTAATCAATGCAGATAAAGCCTGATAATATTTAGGTTGTCTTACAATAAGCGTATCAGTTGACGCACCAAGATTCTTCAACACCAACTTTAAATCGATATTTGGAATCTGTTTCTGAAAATCACCAACGGTTACCTTATTATAATTTTTCTGAGGATCGCGAAGCTCAACAGGTGTTGAATGAGACTTCGCAAGCATGGTTTCCAATTTCAAAATATTATCTGCGTATTTTGAACTGTGGGCCGAATCACCTGCAAGGTTGAATATCTTTGTGATATAGGTTAAATAGGCGGCTCTTATCTTCTTAGCCTTATCATCCTGATCCAAATAGTAGCTGCGCTCTGGTAAATTCAAACCAGTTTGCGTAAAGATCAGCGCGTTTTTTGAGCTGATTTTATCATCTGGTTCGATTCCGAAACCTAACAAACCCCCTTGTCCATCTTTAAAACCTGCTGATATAAATGCGATTAAATCTTTATCATTCTTGATGGCATCGATCTCCGCTAAAAGCGGTTTAACAGGCTCAATGCCAAGTTTTTCAATCGTTAAAGAATCCATTCCGCTGGCATAGAAATCGCCCACTTTCTGCTCATTACCGCCTTTGGTGCCACTACCTTTTGCAGCATTTTCAAGAATAGCCCTTAAATTCTTTAAATTGTCATTATATAAGGTATAAAATGAGCCCCATCCGGTTTCCGTTTTAGGAATCTGCGTGTCTTTCATCCATTTGCCGTTGGCATAAAGGAAAAAATTATCACCTGGCTTAACTGTTGAGTCCATTCCACCAACATCAAAAAAGACGGTTCTTTGGCCTGTTTCCCTCACTTCATTATTCTTACCATTCTTGCAGGCCACTAAGAGTAATAATGCGGCCGCAGGTATTAAAAAAGTTTTTTTCATGTATGTATATTTCAGTTGCGAAGAATAAAGCTACAAAAACGATCATGCAGTTTATATGATTTTTTTTAACTTCATAAAAAAATCTAATTATGCAATACACTATTTACATTCTCGTTTTCCTGGCGATTATTATTTTGTTAAGCTCATTTGTTACTGTAAAACAAGGAACCATAGCAGTAGTAACGGTTTTTGGGAAATACCGCAGGCAACTCCGGCCAGGTTTAAACTTTAAAATTCCTTTGATAGAGCAGATTTATTCCAGGATTTCGATCCAAAACCGCTCTGTTGAATTATCATTTCAAGCCGTTACTCAAGATCAGGCTAATGTTTATTTTAAAGCAATGCTTTTATATTCCGTTGTCAATCAGGATGAGGAAACCATTAAAAATGTAGCCTTTAAATTTGTTGATGCAACAAACTTGATGCAGGCATTAATTCGAACTATTGAAGGATCCATCCGTGCCTACGTAGCTACTCAAAAGCAAGCGAACGTTTTGGCTCAACGCAACGAAATCGTATTACATGTAAAGGAGCAAATTGACCAGGTTTTAGATGGCTGGGGCTACCACTTACAAGATCTTCAATTAAACGATATTACATTCGATGAAGAAATTATGCGTTCAATGAGTCGCGTAGTGGCTTCTAACAACTTAAAAGCTGCAGCAGAAAATGAAGGTCAGGCGCTATTAATTACCAAAACTAAAGGTGCCGAAGCAGATGGTAATGCGATTAAGATTGCTGCAACGGCCGAACGTGAAGCAGCACAACTCCGCGGCCAGGGTATTGCATTGTTCAGGGAAGAAGTAGCAAAGGGGATGACCAATGCTGCGCATGAAATGCAACAGGCTAACTTAGATACTTCTGTAATTCTATTTACCATGTGGACAGAAGCCATTAAACAGTTTGCTGAATATGGTGAAGGCAATATCATTTTCTTAGATGGCAGTACGGAAGGCATGAATAAAACAATGAAAGAAATGATGGCCATGCAATTGAGTCAAAATAATACGAAAACCACATAAAGTTTTTGTCTATTTGATTTATACGGTCTAATATCGTCAGCAATAAATCAGAAATTAAATAACATAAAAAAACCGATCAAGAAGTATTGATCGGTTTTTTTATGTTATTAAACTAAGTTAGAACTTCTGCACTGTTGAACCTAAGTTCATTACATAGTTTCCTGACTGCTGCATGAAATCACCCATTACTTTTAGCGATTCATCCTCAATAAAGTCAAAAGAATCCTGCTTGGTTACTTTCTCTCCCTTTTTAATAGCAGGCAAACCTCTTAATGCCCTAAGCTCGTTCTGTCTGGCAAGTGATTTCGCTTCCTGCGCATCACGTTCAGCTTTAAGTTTTGCTTCATTCAATGGAACAGAAACTTCTGCATCGCGTTTCTTCAATTCGGCTATATCTTGTTTTAAATATTTAAAATCTAAAGAGTTTGCAATTCGTTGTTCGCTGTTCTTAGTTAATCCAGCTTTAATTGCTGATAAATTGGCTACTGCTGTGAAGTTGGAACGAGGTATAACGTCCCAAGGTAATGCAGATGGCTCAGTGTCTTCACCAATTTTATCCATTGGATACAGTGATGGGAAAACTACATCCGGCATTACACCTTTATGTTGTGTGCTGCTTCCCGCTACCCTGTAAAATTTAGCCATCGTCAGGTTAATCTGGCCCAGGTTAATATCTGCTGCTGCAGTGGATGTTGGCGAAGTACCAAGTGTTTTATCTCTGGTTACCAAACCGGCTATCTTTTGCAACATGCCTGGATTTACCAACTTATTTAAATCAATTGATGATTGAACTGTTCCTTTGCCATAAGTCTGACTTCCCATGATGATACCACGACCGTAATCCTGGATGGCACCAGCAAAGATTTCAGATGCAGAAGCGCTTAAGCGATCAACCATTACCCCAAATGGACCATCCCAAGCAACACCTGGTGTCTCATCTTCATCCACTTCTATTTTACCACGTAAATCTTTTACCTGTACAACCGGACCTCTATCTATAAACAAACCTGTTAACGAAATCGCTTCTACCAGAGAGCCTCCTCCATTGCCACGTAAATCCATTACGATGGCATCAACTTTATCTATATTTTTTAATGAGTCTACTAATTTTCTTACGTCACGGGTGGTGCTTTTATAATTCTTATCACCGGCATTTGCTGCTTTAAAATCAGCGTAGAATGCAGGTAATGAAATTACACCAACCTTGTAACTTTTACCATTAGAATTGATCGTTTTTACTTTTTTCTTAGCAGACTGATCTTCCAGGATAACTTTCTCCCGCATCATTTCAATGATCACTGGTTTAGAAGACATTTCTTTGCCTACTGGAATTACTTTCAAACGTACCTTAGTTCCTTTCGGACCTTTTATTTTGCTCACTGTAAGGTCTAATCTCCAGCCTACAATATCAACAAAGTCTTCATTTCCCTGAGCTACTGCGATAATTCTATCGCCTGCAGTTAACTGTTTACCTTTAAAAGCTGGTCCACCTGGAATAATCTCCATAATCTTAACCACCTCATTCTCTAACTGCAAACGTGCGCCAATCCCTTCGAATGACCTAGACATTTCTTCGTTAAATTCAGTTGCTCTGGACGGTACAAAGTAGTTAGTATGCGGGTCTATAGACTCAGTAAATGCATCCATTAAAATCTGAAAAACATCTTGATTATTAGTTTTAGCGGTTTGAGATTTTAGGTTTTGATAACGCTTGGTTAGTGTTTCTACATTTTTATTTTCTGCAGAACCAGCTAAATTAAGGTTCACCAATTCGTATTTAATACGTTTTTTCCAGGTATCGTTTAAAACAGTTGCAGAAGCTGCCCAAGGCAATTTCTCCCTATCGTAAACGTAAGTATCGTTCTGATTGAAATCGTATTTATTTTTGATCTGCGCTAAAGAGTAGGTAAAGTATTCGTTCAACCTTTTGGCATAAACATTATAAATATAGAACGGACCGCTTAAATCACCGTTTTTAAAGTCGTCATCAAGTGTAGTTCTGTATTTCTCGAACTCCTTAATATCAGAAGCTAAAAAATAATTCTTGCCCTGATCTAAAGCTTTGATGTATTTATCTAGAATCAGAGATGAAATAGAATCATTTACCTGAACTTTTTTGTAGTTATAACTTTCGATCAGGTTAACCACTTCTTTGATTACGAGTTGCTGCTGCTGATCAGGCATAACATTGGTAACACCATCAACGATGGGCTGAGGTTTTGGTGCGGCGTGACAAGCAATCACAGCGGCAGTAAAAATTATAAAAAATACTCTCTTCAACATCTCTTTAAATGATTTAAAATCCATTTTCAATTCTATATAGCCAATATGATACCATTTTAACGAAAAAACAAAAAAGAGACAGCATTATTACCGTCTCTTGTTAAAACTTATCAAATCTAATAAAAGCTTCTTATTTAACAATTACTAAAATGCTAACGTTTGATATAAATATTTGTTTTAAGAGATTAAGCGCTAAGACTTTCAGCTGGAGATGTTATCAATATGTTTAAATAAGCCAGAATGCAGACCGAAGCGTATAATTTAAAGCAGAAAAATTTACAGCTGTTATTTAGACCCTGTTTTAGGAGTGGTTTTATTGGAAATAACATCTCTGGCATCGCGAATCTGACCTTTGTATTGAGTAATCTTAACTGAGTTGGCAAACCACTCCGCTGTTTTAAGATCTCTTAATGCTAGGGTAAAATCTTTCTTTTTAATTTTAACCTGTACAATTCCCAAAATTGATTCGAGGTAGGAGTTATTGCTTTTAAGTTGTTTCGCCAACATGCCTTGTTGGGTATAGAACCACATTGATTGTGTAGATTTATTATTAGCCAGATAAACCTTACCCAATAAACCATATGCATTCATTAAACCATTCCTACTGCCTAATTTAGAATAATTTTTAAGTGCAACATTCAATAGAATTTGCTCAGCATCTGTAAAGCGGCCAAGCATATAATGCATATTGCTCATTTTCATTATGGCCTGGCCATATAGATTGTAGTTTTTTACAGCATTATATTCAAAAGCAGCTTTGCCAAATAGTGTTAATGCTTCATTAAAATCGCCCTTCTTCTCCAGATTTTCAGCTTCTTCGAAAAAAGAATTACCATCTACGAGATCAAACTTTGAAACCGAAATTGTAATGGCATTTCCCGCACTTGGTTCCTGATTATCAGCTCTATCAATATTTTGAGCTTGTAGTTGAAGTGAGGCAAGCAGGCTCATAAAAGCCAATACATTTTTGATCATGCAACAAAAATAATACTTTATCTTCAACTTTAGTTAAATACCTGTAAATTAACATCGAATGATGCCCAAACCATATATGGATGAGTATCACAATGGTAAATTTCGCCCAGATTTGAGATACCAATTACCCCGGCAAAGCCATCGAAAGCTTTTAGTTCGGCAAAAGATTTATCACAGGCATCCTTTAATGAAAATCCATCTGTAACACGGGTTACGATTTTGGAAGCCAGAGAACCGCTTACGATATCTTCGCCCACTCCTGTACAGGATATGCCTGCAAATTGATTTGCATAATTTCCGGCAGTGGTCGCCGAATCGCTCACTCTACATGGAATCTCAAAACCTTTGCCTCCGGTTGAGGTTCCTGCTGCTATATTTCCATCTGCATCTAAAGCTACACAACCAACTGTGCCTAAATTATTTTGCTGATTTAATTTGGCTTCATATTCACTTTGCCTTTGAGCGGTAATAGGATTAAAAAATTCAAATTTATTTTTTCGTGCAAAGTTTTGCGCGCCTTCGCCACTAAGTACCCGATCGTCATATGGCAATAAATGTTGTGCAATCTCAATTGGATTTTTAACATCCTCCACATTGATAACACCACTAAACCTTTCCGTTTTCCCATCCATTAGTGAGGCGCTTAACCTTATTTTTCCATCACTTTGAATTTGTGAGCCTATCCCTGCATTAAATAGTTCGTTATCTTCCAGCAAAGCCACAGTATAAACAACCGTTTCTACTGCAGTATGTGTTTCCAGGTAAGCGTAACCAAGCTTTACAATTTCTGCTAATGCATCTTGTTTAGCCTTTTTAGTTTCCTGGTTAGTAGACGACTCGCTGAAAAAGCCACCGTGGATAATTATTTTCATCTTATTTAGTATCAAGATTTGAGTATCAGTATCAAGATTTTTAATAGCAGGTGTGAAGATTTCAGTATTAAGTATGAAGGTGCAAGTATAACAGCTAGCCTATAACAGTTAATTATAAGCTAAAGACTGCTAACTGCAAATTGTTAACTAAAAACTGTAAGCCGCAAACTGCCTCTACGCTATTGGAACCACTTTTGGATGGTGAATTACGAGACTATGATCCGTCAGATCATAAACATCCCCATCGCACATTACATGTACGACCATATTTTTAATAGATACCGGTTGTCCCATTTCAACATCAGTAAGGTTTGTGTCTGCCATTTGACGACCATCTACCAGGATTACCATACCAGAGCCAATAGCTTCCATAATATGTCCGTCTGATATAAATAAACCCGTGTCTTCACCTAAACCGATCCCTAAAATACCGGGATTACTGGCCGCAGCGTAAAGCAACCTGCCAATCCGTCCACGTTGAACAAAGTGTGTATCTACAATAACATCATCTATAAATCCCAATCCACCGGTAATCTTTACTTCGCCTTTAAGCAAAGCATCCTTACTGCTTCCCTGGTATATCATATTTTTAGAACTTGCCGCTGCTCCTGCCGATGTACCTGCAATAACCACTGGCTCTGTCTTATATTTTTCAATCAGAATCTGATGAATTTTTGTTCCTCCGAAAATTGATGAAAGCCTAAGCTGATCGCCACCCGTAAAAATGATTACTTCGGCCGCTTTAATGCGTTCGTAGTTCTCTTCTGAGTTAGCTTCTTCGCGATTAGTAACATTTAATACGCCAACATTATGAACATCCAGTTGCGCATAAGCTTTAATATATTCTTCGCCAACTTTCTCTGGCATCAGTGAAGCTGTTGTAATGATTTCGAAGCGTGATTCAATATCTTTTACAGATTCTGTTGTAATCCGTTTTAAAATTCCTCTTTCGAAAAAATTCATGTTTTCAGGCAATCCAAATTGCGTTTCTGCGAAGCTGCCTGTATTTATTGCGCCTCCAATAATGATGAGTTTGCCCTTCGGAACCATTTTGTGTGTATTAGTATTCTATCAAAAAACCCAAATATATCAGCTTAAGATAAAAAACACGACTTTTTTTGTCAATAATTACGCATTTATTTACAAAAGTTGAAATGATTGTAAACAATTTCCATAAAGTTGGGGCTGTAAACAAAACAAATAGTACCAGAAATTCATTTAGCTATTTGAAGTGCCAGTTTTCAAAATAAATTTATAATTTACAGTCATCAATTTTAGTGCAGTAAAGTTGAAAAAAGGCCTTCTTAAAACCTGAGCTTTTTTATAAAAAAACGACAAACCATTACATGAAGATATATAACATACAAGTATTAAGAGGCCCGAATATATGGTCGATAAACCGCAAGAAACTCATCCAAATGAGATTGGATTTAGAGGAACTGGAGCAAAAGCCAACCAATGTTATTGAAGGCTTTAGTGAGCGAATAGAAAAATTACTTCCAAGTATGTTTACTCATCGCTGCTCTAAAGGCGTTGAAGGTGGCTTTTTCTCTCGCGTAAAAGAAGGTACCTGGATGGGGCACGTTATAGAGCATATTGCCTTAGAAATTCAAACCATTGCCGGAATGGAAACGGGTTTCGGTAGAACCCGCCAAACCAAAACCGAGGGTATTTATAATGTAGTGTTCAGTTACCTGGAAGAAAAAGTTGGCGTTTACGCTGCAGAAGCTGCGGTAAAAATTGCCCAGGCACTCATCGATGGTGAAGAATATGACCTGGAACATGACATTCGCCGAATGAAAGAAATTCGCGAACTGGAAGCGCTTGGTCCAAGTACCGGATCAATTGTTCAGGAAGCAATGAGCAGAAACATTCCATGGATCAGGTTAAATAAAAGTTCACTCGTACAACTAGGTTACGGTAAAAATCAGGTTCGCTTCAGGGCAACAATGACTGAAAAAACCAGTAGCATCGCAGTTGACATTGCTAGTAATAAAGAAGAAACTAAGCGCTTATTAACAGAAGCGGCTATTCCGGTAGCATCAGGCGTAACCATTTCAAATGTAGAAGATCTCGAAGCATCGGTAAATAAAGTTGGCTTTCCGTTAGTGTTTAAACCACTTGATGGCAATCACGGTAAAGGCGCAACGATCAATGTAAAAACCATGGAAGTGGCGAGGGAAGCCTTCGAATATGCGAAAACCTATTCCCGCAAGGTGATTATCGAAAAGTTCATCACTGGCTTTGATTTCCGTGTTTTGGTTATCGACCATAAAGTAGTTGCCGCCGCACAACGCGATCCGGCACATGTACTTGGAAATGGTATTCACACCATCCAGGAACTAATTGATAAAGAAAATGAAGATCCGCGTCGTGGTTACGGGCATGAAAATGTCTTAACTGAAATCGCCGTAGATCGGGATACGCTGGATTTATTGGCTAAAAAGGAATATACCTTGGAAACAATTCCTGAAAAGGGCGAGATTGTTTACCTAAAATCTACTGCTAATTTAAGCACAGGCGGAACCTCTATCGATGTAACAGATATTGTGCATCCACAAAATATTTTTATCTGCGAACGGATTTCAAGAGTAATTGGCCTTGATATCTGCGGAATTGATATCATGGCACAAAACCTTACTCAACCACTAACTGAAAATGGCGGTGTAGTATTGGAAGTTAATGCCGCGCCGGGTTTTAGAATGCACCTTGCACCAAGTGAAGGTTTGCCAAGAAATGTTGCGGCTTCTGTAGTTGATATGCTTTATCCGCAAAACAGGCTATCGTCTATCCCGATTATAGCGGTAACAGGCACCAATGGTAAAACAACCACAACACGGTTAATTGCCCATATCATCCGGAGTAACGGTAAACGTGTGGGCTATACCACCAGTGATGGCGTATATGTTCATAATACCATGTTAATGAAAGGTGATACCACCGGACCGGTAAGTGCTGAATTTATTTTAAAAGACCCAACGGTAGAATTCGCCGTTCTGGAAACTGCCCGTGGTGGAATTTTAAGAGCTGGCCTAGGCTTTAATGCCTGCGATATTGGAGTAATCACCAACATCCAGGAGGATCACTTGGGTATTTCAGATATTCATAATCTGGATGATTTAACCCGTGTTAAGGCGGTAGTAGTTGGCGCTGTTCGCCGTAAAGGATGGGCCGTTCTAAATGCGGATAATGGTTATTGCGTAAAAATTGCCAGAGATGCACGCTGCAATGTAGCTTATTTCAGCATGGATGAAAATAATCCAGTGATTAAAGACCATTGCAGAAAAGGTGGGATTGCTGCTATTTATGAGAATGGTTACATCACCATTAAAACGGGTGACTGGAAATTAAGGGTAGATAAAGCTACGCACATTCCATTAACTTTTGGTGGCGCAGTAAACTTTATGATTCAAAATGTATTGGCTGCAACTTTAGCCACTTATTTATGGGGTTATAAACCAGAAGATATTCGTTTAGCTTTAGAAACTTTTATTCCATCGGCAGCACACACGCCAGGAAGGATGAATGTATTCAGATTTAAAGATTTTAAAGTATTGGTAGATTTTGCGCACAACCCTGATGGTTTTAATGGCGTAAAAGCGTATCTGCAAAGTGTAGAAGCGACTGAGCATGTAGGTATTATCTCTGGAACAGGTGATAGACGTGATGAAGACATTATTGAAACCGCACGCATATCCGCTCAAATGTTCGATAAAATTTATATCTGCCAGGAGAAATACTTAAGAGGAAGAAAACAAGATGAATTGATAGATTTATTGCTTCAGGGTATAAGAGAAGTTGATCCGAATAAAGAAGTGATCATCAACAATAAGAGCACTGAATGTTTACAAATTGCCATTGAGACTGCTAAAAAAGGATCTTACCTAACCATATTAAGCAATACAATTGATAATACTATTCAACGGGTTACCGAACACCTGGATCGGGAACTGGAAGCATAAAAACAAAAAAACTCCTGATAAAACATCAGGAGTTTTCTTTAGCTATGCAATACTATGCCTGAGCATCACGCAATCTTTTAACTTCATCGTGTGATGTTCTTAAAGAAGCTTTTTGATCAGAGACTAAAGTTCTGATATTTGCCGGAAGATCTTCTACTTCTAAAGCCATTTTGTAAGCATTTTGCGCTGCATCTTCTCCAAACTCGCAGTTATTTAAAACTGTCTTTCTATCGTGGCCAGTAAACAATGCTTTCACATCCATCCATGCCCTGTAAATTTTACCAGAGTTTGTAGTACCGGTATCGATATCATCGCCAAGTGCTGCAATCTCAGTTCCTAAAGCCATTTTATATTTCTGACTTTCTGAGATCATATCCAGGAATAAAGCTTTTAGATCTGCATCTTCCTCTTTTAATTCAGTGCGTGCTTTTTCATAGCCCGCAATACGATCGTTATTTATTTGAACTAAATCGTTCAATACTTCTGTTGTTACTGTTGTAGTGCTCATGTTTAATAAGTTTTGATGTACTAAAGGAACATGATCTACATTGAATAGTTTATAATTTTTGCAATTTACTTATTCTTAAAAGCGCTACACGAAAGATACGGTCTCAATTATTTTACCTAAAAATTTCAACGGAAATTTAAAAATCAATTTTTATAACTGCAGATTGCAGAATTAAATTCATCATAGCTGAAAATTTATGAACGCGTTTACTCAGACTCCACCAGATGGAGGAACGACCTATACGGAAACCAATCTTCAGCACCTATTTCCAGAGCCGTTAAATACGATTACAAGCTGTTTCTTTCTGGCAATTGCCGTGTATTGGACATTTAAAGTTTGGGGCAATTTTAAACAGCACACTTTTTTAAGCTTAGCCCTGATTCTACTTTACATTGGAGGAATTGGCGGAACAACCTATCATGGATTGCGCAGATGGCCTGTTTTTATTATGATGGATTGGATGCCAATTATGCTACTTTGCCTGTCAGCAGGCGTATATTTTTTGGCTAAACTAACCAAATGGTATTATGCGACACTAATTATCGGCATTTATGCGATTTTCCAATTCTATGCGCGAAGACTTTTTTTAAACGAAGATTTTCAGATTTTCATCAACATTAATTATGCGATTATGGCAGCTATTGTACTTTTTCCTGTATTTGGTTACCTGATTAAAACAGAATGGAGAAATGGAAAATGGGTAGGTTTTGCCCTAATGGCTTTCATCTTTGCACTCACTTTTCGTATTGCAGATAAATGGGAAATTTTGGCCGTTGGTACTCACTTTCTTTGGCATAGTTTCGGTGCCGTTGCAAGTTTTTGCATGTTAAATTATATCTATCTCGTTAACGCGAAAAGGAATTCACCAGCATAAAGCTACTATAGATCCAGAATACAGCTTATAAATAAAATGAATTACAAAAGTTTACTTTTTGCTTTACGATAATCTAATTTCTGATTCTTGCCGATAGCGTATTTTAGTCCGCCGGTTAAATGGTTTAGAAATTTTTCATCTGCCCAACATTCCTTAGGATGCCCCATTGATGTATAGAAGGCACGCCCACCATCGAAATCATAATACCAACTAAATGGATGAAAGTTACCGTTAGTACCACCCTGATAAGAACTTTCATCAATAGTGATGAGTACTTTCAGATCCGGATTGATATTTTTGAAATTGTAAAGTTCATCCGTGTGCATCCAAACAGAATCTGTTAGAAACTTAGTGGAAGGATGCTTTCTATCTTTTATTACAAACTTCGCCTCTTGCACTTTAGGGTGACTCACAAAGTAAGCACCCACTAACTTTCCATACCAGGGCCAATCATATTCAGTATCTGTTGCTGCATGAATGCCTACGAAGCCTCCTCCAGCCTGAATATAACGCTCAAATGCCGATTGCTGTGCATCATTCAATACATCACCTGTGGTGCTCAGAAAGATAACAGCAGCATACTTTTTTAGGTTACGCTCCGTAAACATCGCTGCATTTTCCGTAGTATCTACGGTATAATGATTTAAATGACCTAGCTCGATAATTGCCTTTTTCCCTTCCTCGATGGATGCATGGCGATAGCCTTTCGTTTTAGAGAAGACCAGGATGCTGGGATCACTTTTAGCAAATGCAGAATGTTGCAGGATGATTAGGGCAATCACCATCATAAGTATTTTTTTCATCGGAAGAATTTGGTTAGCAGTTTAAAAGATGTTGAGCGTTAAATTTAAGAAAGTTCTTTGATAATTTCTTTACACCGGTCTTCAACTTGTTTACAAACCGGAGCAAAAAGCGCATTATCCCAATAAGGATCTACCAGTTCATCGTTATCTAAAAAAAGTTTGATTTTTTGAAGGGCCTCTTTTGTCTTTGCCAGGTTTTTAACATCGCTTAAATTCTGACGATCCATCACGAGGATCAAATCGTATTTAGCAAACATTTCAGCAGAGAATTGTTGCGCCCTTTGCCTGCTGATGTCGTAGCCAGCATTCTTAGCCGCAGCAATACTCCTTTGGTCCGGAGATTGACCAATGTGCCAGTTTCCCGTACCTGCTGAAGCAACTTCCCATTCCAAATCTTCCTTCTCTATCAGATGACGCATAATGCCTTCAGCCAATGGCGAACGACAAATATTCCCCAAACAAACCATTAGTATTCTCAAAACTATTTAGCTTTATATTTATAGACAAAAGTATAAGTTTTGCCGTCTTGTTCAGTTATGGTGGTTTGCGTTAATTTCTTTCCATCAAATAATAGCGGTGCGCCAGGTGCTCCTGATAGAATGATCTGATTTCCATCCCTTTTCCAGGTTTTTACCCTTCCATCAGCCATGATGTCGCAAAGTGCTCCATTAGACCCAGCCATGTACGTACTATCTGCCGCAAACGAAAGTGATAGATTGGCTACACAACTTTCTGGCCCTGATAGTTCGATATAATTTTCACTCGTCTTATTACCCATTTTCAGCGCTGGAGTAACGGTTACCGACTCGATAACCCACTTTTTTGAAATCAGTGTTTTATTGCTATCCTTTGTGCAGGCAACTGCTGTGCAAATTAAAAGCACGAATAAGATCTTTTTCATATCATTAAATTTAGATGTCTTTAAGGTAAACGAAATTAACCATGAATTCGCTACAAAAAGAAAAATCCCCCAGTTTTGAAGGATTTTTCTTGATCTAATTAAATTACTTGTAAATGTCGTTGAGCATTTTTGCCAACCTTACACCACCTTTTAATAACTGTTCGTTCAATGTTTCCGACCAATCGAAATTATAGCGATAACTAAGTTTGGAGTCTGGCTTGGTGCCATCATAGATTTTACTACATACCGTATAAGCATCGTATACGCAGTCTTTTAAATTGGTATTTTGCCAGTTATAAAGCTGAACAGCCGATGGATGATTAATTGCTTTTGCAAATTCAGTATAACTCAACTGTTGATATTCGATTAACTGCTCATCCCAAACACGGTGCAAGTTCGATTTTTCATTAAACCACATCACTGAAACCCGGTTACCACCTAAATCTTCTTTATGGGCAACATGCATCGGCTGGCATAAATCGCCTGCCATGTGCACCAGCATTCTTAAAGCAAGTTTCTTTTCTGACGCCGTGCTACTCGCCTTTTTCAAAACGGCTGTTAGATCAATTATTTTATTGTACAGGTTTGGTGCTTTTTCCGTCTCTAAAATATTGTAAACACCTTGCTTGTCTAATCCTCCCGGAAGATTAACAAAGTGCCAGTTGTACATATAATTATAGGTAGAATCAGATTTGATGAAATCTCCCCAATTGGCAGACATGGCCAAAGTTTCTGAACCTAAAATAGATTGAATTGCCTTACGGGTTTTTGCTTTAAGGTAGCTATCGGCAATTTCACCCACCACTCTATGGCCAATCATACCCCATGCATTTACCTGAAGAGGCAAGTAGGCCAGCAAACCAATAGCTACAGCTGTAGTTAATTTCTTTTTAATGGATTTAAATATCATTTTATAATGCTTTTTGTATGCAGGTGATTTTTTCTTTAAGGGCTAATTTAATTTCCCGCTGATCATTTAAGCCTTCCAGGATCAGGGTATCTGCTGAGTGTTTTTTGATCAGGAAGTTTTTATCATACCGGCCGATATGATAGCAACCCGAAATTTTTTGTTTATAGTTGGCATGGGTATAGGTTGCCCCAACAAATAAGGTATCACCCCGAACGGCATAAACGCCTTTTGCATACTCTTTCCAAATGCCATTATTGAAACAAGAATCTTCATAAAAATTTACCTTGCTATGGGTAACCAGGTCTATGTAAATAGAATCACATGAAATTTTAAACCGGTGCTGGGTATAATTACTTAACTTATGGCTAAAAGCGACTGAGTCTTCATTCCATACGCCCTGCATAAATTCTTCGCCCTTCCCCTGTATATTTGGCAACCTGGAGCAGGAAGAATACAGGATAACAGAGATAAAAAATATCACATAAAGAAACTTTAATTCATTGCTATTTTTTGGCATTGTTCTTAAGAAAATTGTAAATGTGATTTTGAAGGAGTTTAGTGTATTCTAAAACTTTCCATGGGGTAGCTTATTGGCATTTATCATATTATTGATTAACAGGAATAGACCAACTGCAAACGAAACACCACCCAAAAAAGCAATCATCCCCAGTGCGCTATAATAAAAATTCACTTCACCGGCAGGCATCGCCCTACTTTGCATTATAAATGGCATGAAAACATACATAACGCTAATTAATAAAGTAATTCCTGAGCCAAGGCAAAGAAAAATAGAATCAATCCTCGCTATCTTATTGATATAAATGCAACAAGCAATAAAAACTAAAAGCGGCGTAATTACCGGTATCAGCGAAAACAGAAACTGTAAAATAGAACTATCCATATCCTTATATTTAATATCTGTTACCAGCCGATTCCTTTCGGGCAAAACAACTGCGCGTATTCTTTAATGAGATGATTTCTAAATGAAGTAAAAGCAGCTTTCAAGATTAACCAATAACCTGCCTTTACTTCAACTACAATAGAATTATTTACTAAAGCAAAGTCTATTTTAAACTTCCAACCATATCTTCCGGACGAACCCATTCATCGAATTGTTCATTGGTTAATAAGCCTAATTCTACAGCTGCTGCTTTCAAAGTTTTATTTTCTTTGTGCGCTTTCTTTGCAATTTTGGCGGCATTCTCATAACCTACATGCGGGTTTAAGGCCGTTACCAACATCAATGAATTTTGTAAATGCTTTTCAATCTCTGGCAAGTTGGCTGTAATTCCTGTTGCACATTTATCAGTGAATGATACGCAGGCATCACCAATTAAACGTGCAGATTGCAATACGTTTGCTGCAATTAGAGGTTTAAAAACATTTAATTCAAAATGACCAGACATGCCTCCTATAGAAACGGCTACATCATTACCAATTACCTGAGCACATACCATTGTTAATGCTTCTGGTTGTGTTGGATTTACTTTCCCTGGCATAATAGATGAACCTGGCTCATTATCAGGAATAACGATCTCGCCAATTCCACAACGTGGACCAGAACTCAACATCCGAACATCATTTGCAACTTTCATCAAAGCTACAGCTGTACGCTTTAAAGCACCAGAAAGTTCAACCATTGCATCATGAGCAGCTAAAGCCTCAAATTTGTTCGGGGCAGTAACGAAAGGTAAACCTGTTAAATCCGCAATTTTTTCCGCTACTAAAACATCGTAACCTTTTGGTGTATTTAAACCTGTACCTACCGCCGTACCACCTAAAGCTAATTCTGCAACCATTACCAAAGCATTTTTAATTGCCCTGATGCTGTTATCGATTTGCTGAACATAACCAGAAAATTCTTGTCCCAATGTTAATGGCGTAGCATCCATAAAGTGAGTACGACCAGTTTTAACGATTGAACCAAATTCCTCCACTTTCTGAGCCAAAGCGTTACGCAACTTTTCTAAGCCTGGAATAGTATTTTCTACGGTCAATTTATAAGCTGCAATATGCATTGCAGTAGGATAAGTATCGTTAGAAGATTGTGATTTATTCACATCATCATTTGGATGAAGCACTTTTTTATCATCAGCCAATGCACCACCGTTAATTACATGTGCACGGTTTGCAATCACTTCATTGCCGTTCATATTGCTCTGTGTACCAGAACCAGTTTGCCAGATTACCAAAGGGAATTGATCATCAAGATAACCAGCAATAATTTCATCACAAGCTTTTGCAATTAATTCAGCCTTTTCCGCGCTAAGTACGCCAAGTTCTGTGTTAGCCAAAGCAGCAGCCTTTTTCAAATAGCCAAAAGCATGAATAATTTCTTTGGGCATCGAACCTTCTGGTCCGATTTTAAAATTATTGCGTGAGCGTTCGGTTTGTGCACCCCAGTATTTATCGGCAGGCACTTGTACCTCGCCCATGGTATCGTGTTCTATTCTGAAACTCATTATATTTTGATTTTTGTTGTCGCAAATTTAAGTTTTTTGCCTATAAAGCAAGGTATTATATTCGATATTTCCTGCGGGATGATTTTACAGATTTTTCCTTCGGGATGATTAACCGCAAAATCCCCGAAGTTGGTCGGGATTTTCTATCCCGATCTGCATACCTCCAGATTTCTAATCTGCTATTTAATAAAATAATGCTAAAAAGCCCTCGTAATTATAGTAGAGAGTGGTTGTGTGAGATTTATAAATTTATCTCACACGGATTGAAAATGCGTAATTAGATCAGTCGGGATTATGAAATCCCGATTAACCATCTCGAATCTTCTAATTGCCGACTTCAAATCCTTTCTCCTATCTCTTATTCAACCTAAACTTTCACTCGATCAACATTCCTGCTGTATATATAGATTAATATGCAGGTAATGGTTCGGTTAATATTTACGAGCTCGTTAACTAAAGCCATTAGTACTTAGAAAATTTTGTTGGTTGCAATCAAAATAAAAGATATTTCGATCTTAATTTCTTGCCATTTGGGTTTAGCCAACGAGATAATCAGTACAAACCTCACAGGTTTTGGAAACCTGCGAGGTTTAAACATTACATTTTTGTACTTTTGCGGCTATGTCAGTTATTAAACCCTCGTTAGCAAAAGGTACCCGTGATTTTTCGCCAGTTGAAATGGTGAAACGCAATTTTATTTATGATACCATTAAAACGGTTTTTAAGAAATATGGTTACGCAGAAATTCAAACCCCAAGCTTCGAAAATCTTTCTACCTTAACTGGTAAATATGGCGATGAAGGCGATAAACTGATTTTTAAAATCTTGAATAGTGGAGAATACCTAAAAGATCCTAAAAAGAAGTCTTTTGATTTTTCTGAAGAAGAAAACAGCAATAAACTTATCCCGCTAATCTCCGAAAAAGCTCTTCGTTACGATCTAACTGTTCCTTTTGCGCGTTACGTAGTGATGCATCAACATGAGATTACTTTACCTTTTAAACGTTTTCAGGTTCAGCCGGTTTGGCGTGCAGACAGACCTCAAAAAGGAAGATATCGCGAGTTTTACCAATGTGACGTGGATGTGGTGGGTTCGGAAAGCTTACTCAACGAAGCTGAATTTATCTTAATTTACAATGAGGCTTTAGGTAAATTAGGCCTAAAAGATTTCAGCATAAAAATTAATAATAGAAAAATTCTATCAGGTATCGCAGAGATTATAGGCAAACCTGATTTAATTGTAGACATGACGGTTGCCATCGATAAGCTCGATAAGATTGGCTTAGATGGTGTAAGTAAAGAGTTATTAGAACGTGGCTTTACTGAAGCTGATTTAGAGAAACTGCGCCCCGTAATTTTATTAGAGGGAAGTAATGAAGAAAAACTGGCAAGCCTTAAAGAAGTTCTGGCTACTTCAGCAACCGGATTAAAAGGTGTAGCTGAGATAGAAACAGTTTTCGAATATGTAGAAAACTTGATTTCTTATGCTTTACCACTAACTGCTAAACTAGAATTAGACATTACTTTAGCACGTGGTTTAAATTACTATACTGGCTGTATTTTCGAAGTAAAAACCAATGAAGCAGCCATGGGCAGCATTGGTGGCGGTGGCCGCTACGACGATTTAACAGGTATGTTTGGCTTAAAAGATTTAACCGGAGTTGGCGTTTCTTTCGGCGCTGATCGTATTTACGATGTGCTGGAAGAATTAAATCTTTTCCCGGCAGCTGCAGAAATCGGAACAAAAGTTTTAATTAGCAACTTTGATGCAGCAGCAGAAAAATATGCTCTACCCATCTTACAACAATTAAGAAATGCGGGCATTTCGGCTGAATTATATCCATCTTCGGCAAAGCTTAAAAAGCAAATGACCTATGCAGATGCTAAGAAAATTCCATATGTAATTCTTATAGGTAGCGATGAAATTGCCAGCGGCGAATTGACATTAAAAGACATGCACAGTGGCGAGCAGAAAAAGCTTACTGTTTTAGGTATTCTGGATTTGCTGAAGTAAGATTAACCGCAAAGAGCGCTAAGTTCTTTCGTAAAGAAACGCTAAGCAAAGCGCAAATAGCAGGCGCCCAACTTTGCGTTTCCTTGCGCTTTTCTTTATTAACCTTGCGCTTAAACCTATCTCCCAACCCGTAATAAAATCGGAAACCGGACTTCTTTTTCCGCATCATCACCCCAGGCATCTTTCAGTTCTGTCATAAGGTATTCTAATGGGTTTCGCTCATTAGCCTTTTTATAATGCTGTAAAGAAGACCATGTATTTAGATAACCAATCATCTGACTAAAACTCCATGTTGTTTTAATTTGAAAATGAGGGGCGGTCACCTCCTCGAAAGGAAAAGGGATGGTTTTATAGCCTTCTTCTATATATCGCCGTTCACTATCCCAGTATTTCCCCAGAATATCTTCGTATAGTTTGTGAATAACCTGATCTACTTTTTTATCAATCAGCATCAAGCCGTAACCAAATACTGCAATTACCCCATCAGGTTTCAAAGTACGTTTTACTTCTGCATAAAAAGCTTCAAAGTTGAACCAGTGAATGGCTTGTGCTACTGTAACTAAATCAAAGCTATCATCAGGAACATCAGCCCGATCAGAAGATTCAACCTTATATAAAATATTTGGTAACTGGAGTGCCTGACTCAATTGTTTCTCACTAATATCCGTAGCATAAACCTTTTGAAAATGCTGAGCCAAAATCCTGGCAACCTGACCATTTCCAGTTGCACAATCCCATGCAGCATCTTTTTCATTTACCAGTGAAAATAAAAAATCATATAATTCCTGCGGGTAAGTGGGACGGTAAACGGCATATTCGGCCGACTGGGAAGAAAAGTTATCTTTCATATCTTAAGGATTGGATTTTAAATAAGTGAATGTGAACAAATGAATATATTATCAATAGCATCTTGCAAATCTGTTATTCTCAAACTATATTACAACCAATACTAAAATAAACAAAAGAGTTAGACTTGTGTTTAATCTCGAATTAAAAACTTCATATCCACCCATGAAAAAAACTTACGAAGAACTTCAGTCTGCAGAAAGTGCAGACATGAAATACAGGCTAAAGTCGATCTTTGGTGGTTCTGTTGGAAACCTGGTGGAATGGTACGATTGGTATACTTATTCCGCATTCGCACTATATTTTTCTGATGCCTTTTTCCCGAATAGCAATCCGACTGCGCAACTGCTAAACACTGCCGGAATTTTTGCTGTTGGCTTTTTAATGCGGCCAATTGGCGGTTGGCTCTTCGGCAGTATCGCCGATAAAATGGGCCGTAAGAAGTCGATGACTTTGTCCGTTCTGATCATGGCGATTGGTTCCTTAATAATCGGACTTACACCAGGCTACAAGCAGATCGGGATTGCAGCACCACTCTTATTGGTTTTCGCCAGGTTAATTCAAGGCTTAAGTACAGGAGGAGAGTATGGAACTTCTGCCACTTACCTCAGTGAAATGGCCACCAAGAAACGCCGGGGCTTTTTTTCCAGCTTTCAATATGTTACGCTAATTGGCGGTCAACTATTAGCATTAGGCATTCAGCTAATTTTACAAAACTGGTTGCTCACCGCTGAAGAATTACACAAATGGGGCTGGAGAATCCCTTTTTTTATCGGTGCCGTGCTTTCTTTTATTGCACTTTATCTTAGAAGACATATCGATGAAACAGCTGCTTTCAAAACCAAAGATGCTGAAGAAAAGAAAAGCGGTATCGCTGTTTTGATGAAATATCCAAAGGAAGTTTTTACAGTTGTAGGGCTAACGCTCGGTGGAACAATTGCATTTTATACATTCAGCACCTATATGCAAAAATTCCTGGTTAACACCGTGCATTTAAGTAAAGAAACGTCTACCACCCTTTCATTTATTTCGTTGCTCATTTTTGCTATTTTACAGCCATTATTCGGATTATTATCAGATCGCATCGGAAGAAAACCGCTATTAATTGGTTTTGGTGTGTTAGGAACAATTTTCACTGTACCCATATTAACAGGCCTTGCCAGCGAAACCAATACCACCATAATTTTCTTATTGATGATTGCCGCCCTGATCATTGTGAGCGGTTACACCAGTATTAATGCAGTTGTAAAGGCAGAGCTTTTCCCGGCTGAAATCAGAGCACTAGGCGTTGGATTACCCTATGCATTAACCGTAGCTATTTTTGGCGGAACGGCAGAGTACCTGGCCCTCTGGTTTAAAAACATTGGCCACGAAAGCTACTTTTATTGGTACGTTACGGGCTGTATTTTAATTTCCCTGATTCTATATACCACGATGAAAGATACCAAACACCATTCTAAAATAGAAGAGTAACGCAGAATTAACAAGCAATGGATTCATAGATTTGGTTTGCATACCTGCTTTCGAAGCTCCGGGATTTAAATATAATTACTTATTTCAATCAAATTCAAATCCGGATCACGAAGGTAAACCGATAAAATTTTCCCGCTTGCGCCAGTTCGTTCTACAGGTCCACTTTCAACTTCAATACAGCATTTCTTCAGCTCGTTGATGACTTCTTCGATCGATTGATCTGTTATAAAACATAAATCTGCTGAACCCGGCGTTGGCTTAAAAGCCTTTGGTTCAATCTCGTTTCCGTATTGGTGAAGGTTAATTTTCTGGTTTCCAAACTTTAAGGCTTTGCGCTCATTACCCAACTCAATCACTTCCATACCTAAAGCATTTGTATAAAACTTACATATACTTTCCATATTCACCACTGTAAGCACCACATGATCTAGACCGTTCACTTTCATATTCAGTTTTTAAATAAGAACTAAGCTTCTAGTAAATTGTTTTAAATGAACATCCCAGACTTGGCACCTGGTTCCTAAACCAAAGTGTTGGCAATAATCTAATTACAAAATAATCAATTTTTATATATTTACCATTATGCAAAATCAAGCACCATTAGCCGAAAGAATGCGTCCGCAAAACCTTGATGAATATGTAGGGCAGAAACATTTAGTAGGTACGGGTGCCGTTTTACGCAAAGCGATAGAAAGCAGTCAATTGCCATCCATGATTTTTTGGGGGCCGCCCGGAGTAGGAAAAACCACCCTGGCCTATATTATTTCACAAGCCCTTGATCGCCCGTTTTTTAACTTAAGCGCTATTAACAGTGGTGTAAAAGACATTCGGGAAGTAATAGATAAGGCAGCCGCGCTGAAAGATAGTTTTTTAGGATTGCCTATCTTATTTATTGATGAGATCCATCGTTTCAGTAAATCTCAACAAGATAGCCTATTAGGAGCTGTAGAACGTGGATTAGTTACTTTAATTGGCGCAACAACAGAAAACCCATCCTTCGAAGTCATCTCCGCTTTACTTTCCCGTTGCCAGGTTTATATTTTAAAATCTTTAACAGAAGAAGAACTGGCCGGCCTTTTACAAACGGCAATTAAAAGAGATGTTATCCTCTCCAAAAAGGAGATTAAGATACAGGAACATGAAGCACTGATCCGCCTCTCTGGTGGTGATGCCAGAAAATTGTTAAACGTACTTGAAATTGCCATTAATGGAATTGGCGGTGATAAAATCACTCTTACCAACGAAAGCGTTTTAGCACATGCACAGCAAAACCTGGCGCTATACGATAAGGCTGGTGAGCAACATTACGACATCATTTCCGCTTTTATAAAATCAATCCGCGGTAGCGACCCAAATGCTGCTGTTTATTGGTTAGCCAGGATGATTGAGGGAGGAGAAGATCCCTTATTTATTGCCAGAAGGTTGTTGATTTTATCTTCAGAAGATATTGGAAACGCAAATCCAAATGCACTGCTTTTGGCCAACAATTGTTTCACCGCAGTGAATGTAATCGGTTATCCTGAAGCCAGAATTATATTGTCGCAATGCGTAACCTATCTGGCCAGTTCTCCTAAGAGCAATGCTGCTTACGAAGCCATTAACCATGCCCAGGCTTTGGTGAAACAAACCGGAAATTTACCTGTTCCATTGCATATTCGCAATGCGCCAACCAAACTGATGAAAAATATTGGCTACGGAAAAGACTATAAATATTCTCACGGCTACGAGGGAAATTTCGAAGCACAGGAGTACTTTCCTGATGAATTAAGCGGCACCAAACTATATGATCCTGGAAAAAATGCTGCCGAAGAGAAATTACGCGAAAAACTCAAACAAAACTGGAAAGATAAATATAACTATTAGTGTAACATTTTAAAACGAAGCGTTACTAATACATAACCTTAACTAATACCTAAATTTGATATGCTCAGTACTTTCTTAAGCCATCAAAAGAAATCTTTTTGGCGTTCGCGAAACCGTGGTGGCAGTATTGCTGCCCAGATTGTTTTAGGCTTTTTTATGCTTTATTTTTTAATCGTAGCTGCTGCTTTAGGTTTCGGGATGGCAGTGCTTCTGCCAAAGATCTTCCCTAAACAAGATGCAATGACCAGTTTTAACGGTATTATCCTTTATTACTTCGCACTCGATTTATTAATGCGTTTGCAGCTTCAGGAACTACCCACATTAAGTATTATCCCTTACCTGCATCTCAAAATACCAAAACGTAAAATAGTCGATTTCCTAAATATCAAAGCTCTTTTTTCTGCTTTTAACCTCTGGCCATTTCTGCTTTTTCTTCCTTTTTGCTTTATAACCATTACAAAAGCACATGGTACGTTAGTGGTTTTAGCTTATATTGTGAGTATTTTTTCTTTAATGCTCCTTAATAATTACCTTATATTATTCATTAAAAGGAAATCGATCTCTAATATCTTATTTACGCTTGCCGGTTTGGTTTTGATTTCCGGTTTTGCTGCATTAGAGTATTTCAAAATTATATCCATTACGGCAGGATCTGATATAGTGTTCAGGACAATTACCAGGCAACCTCTATTGGCGCTGATTTTCCCTGCCTTAGCATTTTTGGTATACAAAATAAATGCTTCGTTTTTGCGTAAAAACCTATATGTGGAAGAACTGAGTGCTAAACAAGAGAAAAAAGTGAGTACCGACTATCCTTTCTTTAACCGCTTTGGTAAAGTGGGCGAACTTGCAGCGCTCGAACTCAAACTCATTATCAGACATAAGCGCCCACGTAATACGGTTTTAATGGGAACCATTATTCTGGCTTATGGCTTCCTTTTTTATAAACCACAAGTATTGCAAACGAATTCATTCGGAATGATGCTATTTGCAGCAGTATTTATGACGGGCATGTCAATTATCAGTTATGGCCAGTTTATGTTTGCCTGGCAGAGCGCACACTTTGATGGGCTGTTGAGCAAAAAAATAGATCTCAAAGATTTTATCAAAGCTAAATTTCTCCTCTTCACCATTGCATCTACCGTTCTTACCATTGCAGCTAGTTTTTACTGCTTTATTGATGCAAAATTAGTTTTACTCCACCTGGTAGCCTATTTGTATAATATCGGTTTTACTACCGTGATGGTTTTATTTTTAGCCACTTACAACTATAAAAGAATCGATGTATCACGGAGTGCTAGTTTTAACTGGCAAGGAATGGGTGCAACACAATGGATCTCTATTTTTCCGTTTATTTTACTTCCGATCTTGATCTATTGGGCGTTTAACCTATTCCATCTTCCTTATGTTGGCTTGGCAGCTGTAGGCCTATTCGGTCTGGTGATGCTGCTGATGCGTGGATTCTGGGTAAATTTTATCGTAAAAAGATTCGAACAACAACGTTATAAAATAGCCGAAGGCTTTAGAGAATAATTATGATTTTAGAAGTTAAAAATTTAAGGAAAGTTTATGGCGACAAAACTGTTGTAAACATTGATAATATTCAAATTGAACAAGGTGAAACCGTTGGATTGGTTGGAAATAATGGTGCCGGAAAAACGACCTTTTTCCGGATGCTGCTGGATTTAATCAGACCAACAGGCGGTGAAATTTTATCTAAAAATGAAAATGTTGCGCAGGGCGATCATTGGAAAAGTTATACCGCATCTTTTTTAGATGAAGGTTTTTTAATTGATTACCTTACCCCTGAAGAATACTTCACATTTATTGGAAGTTTAAGTAACCTGAGCATTGCAGATGTGAGCGCCTATTTAACTCAGTACGGAGAATTTTTCAACAATGAAATCCTGAACAGCGGAAAATATATTCGCGATTTTAGTAAAGGCAACCAGGTGAAAGTAGGCATCGCTGCGGCATTAATGCAAAAACCAGAGATCTTAATTCTGGATGAACCCTTTGCCAACCTGGATCCAACAACACAAATTCGCTTGAAAAATTTATTAAAAGCGCAAGCGGGCAGCATGACCACTTTCATTTCGAGCCATGATTTAAATCACGTTACCGATGTATGCAACAGAATTATACTGGTTGAAAAAGGACAAGTAATTAAAGATTTTAAAACAGATGAAAACACCTTAAAAGAACTGGAAAGCTACTTCTCTGCCTAATTTTTGTACTAAGAATGATACAATATGAAAGTGCCACCTATTCATTCTCCTTTTATTTAGAATAAGAAAATATTCTTTTTTACACGAATCGATAGAAATGAGCATAAATTTTATACAATTCATTTTTTGGCATCGTGTTTGAATATGAACGAATAGAATTTAAATATAAATAATCATGAGTATCTCAAAAGTAAGAATAGCAACATTAAGTATAGGATTAGCAGTCGGTTCAATCGCATTTCAAAGCTGTGATAGTTTAACTAAAACACAAAAAGGTGCAGGTATTGGTGCCGCAGCAGGTGGTGTAGTTGGCGCATTAATTGGTAAAAAAGCAGGTAATACTGCAGTTGGTGCATTAATCGGTGGTGCTATTGGTGGTACAGCTGGAGCTTTCATCGGTCGTAGAATGGACAGACAGGCTGCTGAAATTCAAAAAGCTATTCCGAATGCAGAGGTTATTCGTGAAGGAGAAGGAATCATTGTTAAATTTGATAGTGGTATCTTATTCGATTTCGATAAAACAGCATTGAAAGACGCAGCAAAAACAAATGTTCAAAGTTTAGCTTCATCATTAAATCAATATCCTGATACTGATATTAAAATTATCGGTCATACTGATAGTAAAGGTACAGAAACTTATAACCAGGGTTTATCTGAAAGAAGAGCAGCAGCAGTTAAAGCTTACGCCGTTTCTCAAGGTGTTCCATCATCAAGATTGGTAACTATTGGTAAAGGTTTCTCTGAGCCAATTGCTGATAACGAAACTGATGCAGGTCGTGCGGCAAACCGTCGTGTTGAAATTGTAATCGTTGCTAACGATGCATTGAAAGACACTGCTAAAAAACAAGGATAATACAAGCAATTACCCTCTACCTATGAGGTCATCATATATCCACCCCGATACCAAAAAGTATCGGGGTTTTTTATTTGATGGCATCCTCGATACCAGGCGATTACTCCGAAGAATGATCAGCTAACTGCTCATACTCGCCCTTCCAGGCGTAGTAGCCAAATATCATTAAGCCAATACTGATTGGGAAAAATATAAACAAAATGATTGCCCATTGCAGAATGGTGTTTGTTCTTTCTATCTCGCTATGCGCCAAACTTACCTTATCTATTGCCTGTGTAATTAAAAAAGCCATTGCCAAAGGACCAAGCAGCATCCAAACTATTCCTAAAAATTTCTTTAACGTATTCATAATTTAATCGTTAATGTTTTCGCCTTTTTTGTTGGATAAATAAATGGTACCGATGATCAGACTTAAGGTTGCAATTCCGATGGGATACCACAATCCGGAAAGCGGTGTTGCGCCTGCAAAGCTGGCAATAAGGGTAGCAATGAAGGGTACAAGGCCGCCAAATACGCCGTTACCAATATGATAAGGTAACGACATGGAAGTGTACCTGATCTTGGTTGGAAAAAGTTCAACCAGGAAGGCAGCAATAGGTCCGTAAACCATGGTAACCAATAAAATCTGGAAGAAAATTAAGCCCACAAACTTCCAGAATAATGGAGTTGGTAAAACTTTATCCTTTATAATTTCTTTCCCGGATAAAATACCGGACGTTTTTGAAACCGTATCTACCTGAAATTTATTAAATGACGCACCACTTTTCAAAATCACATTTGTGGTAGATATGGACAGGCTATCTGAAGTATCTGCAATGGCCTGCTTTCTTACAATAGACTTAGCATAAACGGCTCCTGCCAAATCCATCTTTGTGGTATCCGTATCATCCAGAAAAGCCTGGTAAATTGGTCTGTAAAATATAATTCCCAAAAGCATTCCGGCTAACATGATCCACTTGCGACCAACCCGATCACTCCACGCACCGAAAATAACGAAGAAAGGTGTTGCAAAAGCAATACCCCAAAGCAGGATATATCGGGAATCATTAAAATCAAGTTTACAGGTATTTTCAAGAAAGGATTGGGCATAAAATTGTCCGGTGTACCAGATCACGCCTTGACCCATCGTAGCTCCAAATAACGCCAGCAATACCATTTTGAAATTGGCTTTATTATTAAAACTTTCTTTCAATGGATTTTTAGAGACATTTCCTTCCGCTTTCAGTTTAGAAAACATTGGAGATTCATGCATTTTCATGCGGATGTAAATTGAGACCACTACCAAAAGAATGGAAAGTAGAAATGGAATCCGCCATCCCCAATCAGCAAAGGTATCTGCACCCAAAACATTTTTAGTAATTACAATAACCCCTAACGAAAGAAATAATCCCAGTGTTGCTGTGGTTTGGATCCAACTGGTGAAAAATCCCCGCCTGTTTTTTGGTGCATGTTCAGCAACATAAGTTGCAGCCCCACCATATTCCCCGCCAAGTGCTAATCCTTGTACTAACCTTAATATTAAAACTAAAATTGGAGCGGCATAACCAATGCTTTTATAGGAAGGGATTAAACCAATTAAAAAAGTAGAACCGCCCATTAATACCAGCGTAAGTAAGAATGTATATTTCCGCCCAATTAAATCGCCCAAACGCCCAAAAACCAAAGCACCAAAGGGACGAACAATAAAGCCCGCAGCAAAAATAGCCAGTGTATTAATTAAAGCAGAGGCGCCGGCATCTTCCGGAAAAAGTTGATGACCTATGATTACGGCCAAGCTGCCAAAAATGTAAAAATCGTACCATTCAATTAGCGTGCCTAATGAAGAGGCTCCAATAACTTTGAAAATGTTATTCTTGGGTAACGTTTCGCTCATAAATTCGGAATATTTGGTTTCCTAATATAAACATTTGAGTGCTAAAAAAAATTAAATACTGATTTAAATTCCTACTACCAAACATTTTGGATTCTGTTTTGTACTTTCATGCGGAAAACCAAACATATGCTTTTAATACAGAACATTAGATTAAGTAGAATTTTAAGAAATACCTGGCATGTTGATCTGATTATGATCGCATCATGCACCGTAGCCTACTTTGTCCGCGAATATTTAATTGCACATCATTTCGAAATTCCATCGATTATCCCAACCGTTTTGGGTACCGCAATTGCCTTTTTTATTGGCTTTAATAATAACCAGGCTTATGACAGATGGTGGGAAGCCAGGAAAATCTGGGGAGCACTCGTTAACGATTCCCGTTCGTTTGCAAGGGCATTAATTAACTATGTAGATGAAGATGAGGTAAGCACCAAACGCATTATTTTCAGGCACATTGCGTTCCTTTATGCTTTAAAGGCAAGCCTTCGTGGAACTGTAGATGAAATTTACATTAAATATCTGCCACCAGAAGATCTTGTGGAAATTAAAAAACATACCAATAAGCATAACGCCATACTAAATATCCAATCCCGAGAGCTGCAAAAACTTTCAAAGGAGAATAAAGTGGATGGCTTCCGTTTCCTGGAAATTAATGAAATGCTGGTTCGCTTTTCAGATTCTATGGGGATGAGTGAAAGAATTAGAAACACCATCTTTCCCACTACCTACACCTATTTAACAAAAGTGTTTATCTGGCTTTTTGTAGTAACGTTCACCTTGGTAATTAGTCAATCTGCCGGGCCTGCATCTATTTTTCTAGGTTGGTTAATCGGTTTCGTTTTTGTTTCCACTCAAATAAATGGAATGAGTCTGGTAGATCCATTCGAAAATAATTCTGCCGGTATCCCCTTAAATCAGATTACCAGAACAATCGAGATCAACTTGCTGCAAATGTTGGAAGAAACTGATATTCCTGAACCCGTAAAACCGATTAATGAAGAATATGTGCTTTAATTTTCTCAGAACCAGCGTTTAACTTTAATTAATGATGGACCTGATTTTATGGAAACAATTTTTTAAGCTTAAGTAAAAGGTAAAAAACATGCATACCTCGAAAACCAGGATAAGCATGTTAATATTCTATTTCAAGGGCTATTTCTTGGGCATATTCCTCAACTCAATTGGTTTTTTAGTATTCTTTTTCATTTTTAAGTTTAGCATTTCTACTAGCACGGAGAATGCCATAGCGAAATAAACATAGCCTTTAGGGATGTGTTGATCTAATCCTTCGGCCAACAAAGAAACACCAATGAGCAATAGGAAAGAAAGTGCCAACATTTTAACCGTGGGGTGATTGTTTACAAACTCGCTAATTTTACCCGCTGAAAACATCATGATGATCACGGCAATAACCACAGCTGCAATCATGATTTCAATATGCTCTGCCATTCCTACTGCTGTAATTACAGAGTCTAATGAAAAAACGATATCCAATATTAAAATCTGAACAATAGTTGCCCAGAACGAATGTGCCTTTGCCTTACCTTCTTCATCTTCTTCCCCTTCTAATTTATTATGAATTTCGTGTGTACTTTTATAAATCAGAAACAAACCGCCAATAATCAAAATCAAATCACGACCAGAGATAGCCAGTTTTTCATACCACTCTCCAGCATTCATACCAATCCAGCTTCCGATATTAAATAATGGCGAAGTAAGCGTCATAATCCAGCTAAGTGAAAGCAGCAACATTACCCGGGTAATCATGGCAAGCCCCAAACCTAATTGCCTGGCTTTTTTCTGTTGATCCTGAGGTAATTTACCCGACAAAATAGAAATAAAAACAATGTTATCTATCCCCAAAACTATTTCCAGCAGGGTTAGGGTTAGGAGTGAAATCCAGGCTTCCGGAGTACTTAAGAAATCCATATTATAATTTTATCTGATACGACGAAGATAAATAATCGACGCTGCTTATGGAACATATTTTGGCTGATTTAGTTTCCAACCGCTGGAAGATTTTGCAGTTCGGCAATCAGCTTAGATTCAAAAATTAAAGATTTCGCTTTAAATTCCTGATTATTTAGAGAGAAATTGGCCATCGCAAAAAGTATCTTCCCATCTTTTCCAACCAGAATATTTGATGGGAAACCGTGGTTGATATTTAATTCAGCGATCTCTTCCTTTGTAAGCGAAATAATCTGGTAATGATAGGGTTTTTGCTTTTGAAAACGTTTTGCTTTTCCCGGAAGATCGTGTGTAATCCCGATAAAACGAACCCCTTTTTTTGTGTACTTGTCAACAAGTTTATTTAACTCCGGCATTTCTTCAATACATGGCGGACAATTCTCAAACCAAAAGTTAATTACCACTACCTGATCCTTCAACTGCTTACGAATAAATTTCTTCCCCTCTATAGTTGTTCCCTGAAAATCCGGCAACGCTTTGCCGATCAAATCTTCGAAAAAAGTTTCCTGAGTTGCCCATTTTACAGGTACATCCTGTGCACGAACATTAAAACCTAATCCGATCAGCAAGAGGAGGTAAAACATTTTCATAACGATAAATATAAAAAAAGTCTGGCCACAAAATGACCAGACTTAACGCTTATTGCTTAAAATTTTATTTAAAGGTAACGGAACCGTAGGATGTTTTGATATTCACATTACCCGAACCTCCGCTTCCAATTTTACCGGAATATCTTTTTTCCTCATCATCTCTACTGGTTAATGAGGATGATACATTTGTACCAAATTTAAATCCTGCATAAGATGTAGATACATTAAAATTACCATTGTAACGTTCAGCAAAGCCTATTCCTACACCTACATACTCACCAGCAAAAGTAAAGTTCTTACAGGCCGGCGTAATTTCACTGATGCTTAGTCTATTGTAATCCATAGAGATATTCGCATCACCATTTACCGTACCTAGTGTAACATTAGAATATTCAGCATCGACCGCAATTTTACCGGATGAGGCTACATTTAAATCTCCATAGGCTTGTTTTACCACGGCATTTCCTTTTACGGTGTTGATATTTACTTTCGCATACTCTGCATTTAACAGTAAATTACCACCTATGGTACCTACCGTTAGGCCTTTGCCATATTGTATTTTAAGATCAGCTGACCTGCGAATAGTATTTATATTTACCCCTACATATTCTGCATCCAATTCTAAAGTTCCCGCACTGCCAATATTTACCGGGCCATTATAACTGTGGTTTACTACGCCCGCATTTAATTCCTGAATATCACATTTACCATATTGAACATTTACATAGTTATTACTATTGTTCAAATTTCCTGCAACTAAATTGCCGTATTGAACCTTTAAAGATGTTGGCCCATTAAAATTACCTACCTCTACGTTACCATATTGCTGAGAAACAGTAAGCGAATTTGTTGCAGGCATGTACACGACATAGTTAATTTTTACCTCTCTTCGCCAGGTAATTACCCCATTTTTAACCCCATGTCCATAGCGGCCACTTCTTTCAGACATATTTGTTTTTACCGTAATCATGTCGCCATTTTTATTCGCATCAATGGTTACCGCATCCATCATTTTTTGTGCTTCATTATCCGAATTGCTATAAGCTTTGATATCAATATCAATCTTCACTTCTTTCTTATCCCAGGTTTTGATGGTAACGGCACCATATTTATTGTTAAGGTTTACTTTATCATTCACATCAACACTGAAGCTTTTGCTTAAAGTTTTAGATTTCTCGGCATTACTTTCTTGTGTTAACGGAACTTCAGTGCTCAAATTTATATTGCCAGAAACTTTCGTATTCACGGCATAAGATTCGGTAGGCATATCCATCACTACGCTTTGCTGCGCGTAACTTTTTACGGCAATAAATACCATAACGGCCAAAAATAGTTTTGTTGTTTTCATTTTCTTGTTGGTTAAATATTTAATAGCAGCACCTGCCGACCGGCCTGCCTTAAATATAGTGAGCGTATGTGTTTAGTTAGTGGGTATAGATTAGTAAGTATTACAAGTATCACGTAGTAAGTAGCGAGTATTAAGTAGTAAGTATCAGGTAGGGAGTATCAAGTAGCGAGTATTAAATAGCGAGTGTTAAGTATTAAGTAGTCGTGACTGTTTAAATTTGATTTACTTTTTTATAATCGTCTACCTGGTTGATAATCAATAACTGTTGCTTTAATAACTGTAGCTGAATTTCGCGGTTTTTTACCATAGCCTTCACTACAAAGGTTTGATTTGGCGAGGATGGTAATTCACCTTTTAAACGTTCATATTCTTCATCCAGCTTCTTTAAATCAGCAGTAAACTTTTTATACAATTCCGGGTTTGCAGAAGCGAAAATCGCTAGGCTATCCCTTTTCTCTACAATAAGACCAGCAAACTGCACTTCCTTTTTTGCATAAACAGCATTCACATCAGCAATTTCTATTTCGCCTTTTTGCATTCTTCCTGCGTATAGCCAGCCTAAACCGAAAACCACTAAGATGGTTGCCGCAATGCTCATCCATAGGTATAGCTTTACCGGCTTTTTTTCTTTTTTCTGCTCTAATCCTTGTTCTATTTTTGCCCAAAGTGCTGCCGATGGTTCCATTACATCGAACGATTTCCGGTTCTCTTTAACAAAAGTTTCTAATCTATTATTCATCTCTCATCCCTTTCAAATCTAATATACTTTTCAATTTCTTTTTCGCCCTCATATACTGCGTGCGGCTTGTGTTTTCACTGATTTTTAAAATATGGGAGATTTCTTCATGATCATATCCCTCCAGTAAATACAAACTCAATACCACTCGGTAACCATCTGGCAGTTGTGTCATCGCTTTTCTTACTTCTTCTGCTTTGAGCTGGTTATCATAATCATCAAAACTTACATCATCCGGTACTTCCGAAATTTCATCTGTACTCACAAATTCCATTTTTCGTTTTCGCAGATAATTGATCGATTTATTAATCACAATCTGTTTCAACCATAAGCCGAAGGTTGTTTCTTGCCTAAAATCAACGATCCTGGTAAACGCATCTAAAAACGATTCCTGTAAAACATCTTCCGCTTCTTCTTCGTAATTCAAGATCCGCAACGCCACGTTATACATAGCCTTTGCGTACAATTTGTATAGTTCAAACTGTGCCGTGCGGCTGCCCTGCATGCATTCTTTAACCAATTCCAGGTTTTTATCGATATATACCGTTTCCAAATTTTCGAAGATTCTGATTATAAGACAGGAGCGTTTTCAAAACGTTGCATCAATGTATAAAAAAGTTTAAATAAACTTACAGCATTCCCAACTATTTAGTTACATCATCTTAAATCTTTTACCTGGCTCATTTGTTATTTTTGAAATAATGATTGCTTTGATTATTTTTTTTAAAGCCTGAGGCAAACTTTTAACTTCACACCATGGAAATCGATTTAATAACAGCAGAGATAGATACAATACATCAAAAAGTTAATTTAGCTTTTGAGAGAAAAGACATGGCGATCTACATGAGTCAATTTGATGATGGTATTCGATACACCAATGCTGATGCAACAGTTTACGATAGAAAAGACCTCGTATACCAAACTGAAAAATACTTCAAAAAAACCAAAGAGATTTCTACCACTTATTACCGCATCAAATCGTCATTGGAAAACCAAATTTTCACAGAAAAGATTGCACGCAAATCTGTTGTATTTGAAAAAGGATTGATGTTTGCTAAAAAGAAGACAGTACAAACAGAAGAAATTTTCAACTGGAAAAAGATAGATGGAAATTGGAAAGTAACTGGTATTGAGGTGGTATTAGAGGAAAAGTATTAGCGAATAAAATCCAATATTTATTGACTTACATCAAAGTTTAGCTTTTTTTATCCTTGCACCTTTGTTTCAAACAAAAACAAAATGAAAAAAGTATATTTTAAATACCTGAACACATTACTGGTTGTTATCCCTATGACTTTAATTATGGCTTTTGTGGGCCTGATGCGTAATTATGGTTTTGGTGAAGATTGGTTTATGAAATTCCTTAAAGCCTGGAGTATTATGGTACCAGTTTCCTATCTCTCTGCTTTTATTATTATTCCTAACGCCCGTAAACTTGCAGAAAAAATTGCATCAAAGGGCTAAATATACTACTTTGCAGGCTATGTATAAACAGTTTTCAAGTTATGTCAAAGATCGGATTAAGATTAGCGATGACGATTTGAAAACTGTTTTTTCTTTTTTCAGACTACTTAAGGTGAAGAAAAATGAATTTCTGGTGAGTCCCGGAAAAATCAATAGCAAAATCTATTTTGTAACCAGTGGCTGCTTAAGAATCTTTTTTCTCACCGAGAATGGTACAGAAGCAACCAGACTTTTTGTGTTCGAAAATCAATTTGCAACAGCACTGGTGAGTTTTGTAACCGCATCCGAGTCACTTGAATTTGTTCAGGCCGTAGAAGAAACCACAGTACTAAGCATCAACAAAACAGATTTTTACCATCTTCTGGAAATTATCCCGCAATGGGAAAAACTTTATCGCCATTATCTTGAATATGCTTACGTAACCAATACCAACAGGCTCATGTCTTTTATTACTTCAGGTGCCTTGGAACGCTATCAACAATTATTAGATCAAAATCCGATTGTTGTGAAGCGATTATCCAATAAAATGGTTGCTTCATATCTAAACATCTCGCCAGAAACACTGAGCAGATTAAAATCTAAAGGTTAAGGCCTTGCTTAATAATGATTGAATTTTGAATGAGCATATGGATATTCTTCACAGATCTTTACCTATTGAAGAAACTGCCTGAGCTAAAACTATTTTTGCTGCAAAAAAACCTCAAATCTTCTATTCCAAAGTTTAAAACAAAATCGGTATTTTTGCCGCTCAATTTAGATTACAAAATATGTTAAGAACAGTAACTTGTGGTGCACTAACCCTTAATAACTTAGGTGAAAGTGTAACCCTGTGTGGTTGGGTGCAAAAATCAAGAGATTTAGGTGGAATGACTTTTATAGACATTCGTGATCGTTATGGTATTACACAACTGGTTTTTAACATGGACGATAACCACGAACTATGCGAATCAGCACGTTCATTGGGTCGCGAATTTGTAATTAAAGCCACAGGTACAGTCGTAGAGCGAAGCAATAAAAATCCAAAAATGCCAACCGGCGATGTGGAAATTAAAATTTCAGCTTTGGAAATCTTAAATGCAGCGAAATTGCCACCTTTCATGATTGAAGATGAAACAGATGGTGGCGATGAGTTACGCATGAAGTATCGCTATCTGGATTTACGCCGTAACCCTGTTCGCAACAACCTCGTTTTACGTCATAAAATAGCTCAATCCGTTCGCCGTTATTTAGATGCGCTTGATTTTATTGAAGTGGAAACTCCGGTTTTAATTAAATCTACGCCAGAAGGTGCAAGAGATTTCGTTGTACCGAGCCGAATGAACGAGGGAGAGTTTTATGCCTTACCACAGTCGCCACAAACATTTAAGCAATTGCTGATGGTATCTGGCTTTGACCGTTATTTCCAAATTGTAAAATGTTTTAGAGACGAGGATTTAAGGGCAGATCGCCAGCCTGAATTTACGCAGATTGATTGTGAGATGTCTTTCATAGAGCAAGAAGATATTTTAAATACTTTTGAAGGCCTGATTCGCACTTTATTTAAGGAAGTGCGTAATTATGACTTGCCTGAAGTACCTCGGATGCAATATGCTGATGCCATGCGTTTATATGGTTCTGATAAACCAGATACCCGCTTCGATATGAAATTTGTGGAACTGAATGATCTTGCAAAAGGAAAAGGATTTCCCGTTTTCGATAACGCTGAACTGGTTGTTGGGATTAATGCAAAAGGTGCTGCCAGCTATACCCGTAAGCAACTAGATGAATTAACAGATTTTATTAAGCGCCCGCAGATTGGTGCAACCGGACTAATTTATGCACGCCATAATGAAGACGGAACGATTAAATCTTCAGTAGATAAATTCTTCAACGAAGCAGACTTGCAACAATGGAGTGAGGCTTTTGAAACTGAAAAAGGCGATTTACTTTTAATTTTAGCTGGCTCTACAGAAAAGGTTCGTAAACAACTGAATGAACTTCGTTTAGAAATGGGTAACCGTTTAGGCCTCCGCGATAAAAATACCTTCTCTGCACTTTGGGTATTGGATTTCCCACTTTTAGAATGGGATGAGGAAACCGAACGTTACCATGCCATGCATCACCCGTTCACCTCACCTAAACCGGAAGATATTGCGTTACTGGATACTGATCCTAAAAATGTTCGTGCCAATGCTTATGATATGGTAATTAATGGTACCGAAGTTGGCGGTGGATCTATCCGTATTCACGACCGTACACTTCAGGCACTTATGTTTAAGCATTTAGGTTTCAGCGCAGAAGAGGCACAAAAACAATTTGGTTTCTTAATGGATGCTTTTGAATTTGGCGCACCTCCACATGGTGGTATCGCTTTTGGTTTCGATCGTTTAACTTCAATTTTTGCAGGCCTGGATTCGATTCGCGATGTAATTGCCTTCCCTAAAAATAATTCTGGCAGAGATGTGATGATTGATAGTCCAAGTACTATTGATGATAAACAACTAAAAGAATTGAAAATTAAAACAGATTTGTAATAATAAGTTCATTCGTTCAATGGTCATTGGTTCAATGGTCCAGGAGCATAAATAGCATGGCTTATTAGTTAAGTGCAGAAAATAGGATTATTATCGGCTGGTGTCTCACCAACCCAGTAAGTCAAAAGACTTAGGGCTAGTTGACTATACGCCAACCTGTAAGATCAGGTTAAATAAAAAGCCTCAGAATTTTAAATCCTGAGGCTTTTTATTTATATAGTTTTTGCTTTTTGCCAACTAATGAACAGATGACTAATGAACCACTATACTAATACGTTTCACTATCCGGCGGAATGCCATAGTCGATAAATTTCTTTGCTTTTTTGTCTTTTCGGGTACCAAACCAACCTTTCACAGAATTATAAATGGCAGATAAATGCTCAGCATCTAAAGATTTCCCAACCTTTCCGGAGACAAGGCCAACGGCTGCTTTTGTTAAGAAACCTGCCCCTCTAAAAAGTGTTTTGTTCATCACCATGGGTAACAATAATGACATTGCAGTACCGCTGATATTTAATTTATCATCCGCTTTAAATAAGTTACTTGGAGTAGCATATTTTTTAATTAATGCACTGAAAGTAAATCGCTTTGCGAAAGTTTTACCATCGGCAATTAACAAATTCTGCTTAAGCGTATACTCTACTTTAAGCTCTAATTTTTTTGCCTGCAAATCGTCCAGATTGCTGATGTTTTTATAACTTCTCATCTTCTTCCTCCTTATCTGCAAGTTTGTTGAAATACTTATTAATTGCGATATTGATTATTGCCTTTTCAATATATTTATCTTTAGTTAAATACACCACCACGGCTAACAAAATGTAAATTAATGAAACGCAACCAAAGCCTCTGGTATAACTCCCTAAAACATCAGATAAGAAGAGGGCTAACGTTACACTACCAAATAAAAACGCCAGGATGAAGCATACAATTACTACCGTATTAGTAACTAAATCGGCAAATATTTTAGATACCTTTTCTACGAGGTAAAGTCGGGTGTATTCCACTCTAGCCTCTAAATAGCCTTTGGCATCCTCGAAAATATCCTCGATACCTTTCTCTTTATTTTCTTGCATAGTTAAGATGAAATTTAACCGGGCGCTGTTAAACGCCCGGCTATTATTTTATTGCTTATGCGTGCTCTACGTCGTCACTATACTCTTCTTCAACACTTCTCAATTTGGTTTTAATTGAGGTTACAACTTTGTCTTTAAGGCTAGATAAACTGTTAATTTCATCAGCAGCTTTATCTTTGATAGAATCGCCTAAATCTTTTAAAGACTGGCTTAATTTGTCGCGGGTTTCGTCACCCTTGTCAGGTGCAAATAAGATACCTAAAGCGGCACCGGCAGCTAATCCTGCTAAAAGAGCAACTACAACTTTCGAGTTATCATTCATAATTATGTATTTTAAGGGTTTAACGTTTCTAATATAAGAAATACCGTCTTATTTATTGTTAAGCTATGGATTATAACTCATTATGCTCAATATTTGTTTTAATTCTTTCTAATCTTTCTGATGCCAATGTACTGGATTCATAAATCTTGATCAGCAGAATAAAATAAGATAGTAAAAGTGGTCCAAAAACAAGTCCAAGTATTCCAAATAATGGAATACCAATAATTACGCCAATCACGGTTATAATCGGATGAATATTCCCTACTTTTTTCGCAATAACAAACCTGAGTACGTTATCAATATTAATAACGACGATAAAGCCGAATGCAAGCATGGCCCATCCTTCAAAGTTATGGCCATTCACAATTTGCAAAATTGCTGCAGGTACAAACACTACTGGTGGCCCTAAAATAGGAATAAAAGAGATAAATGCAGTGATTACTCCCCAAAACATGGGATCCTGATAGCCCAATACATAAAATGACAGACTTACCAGAGAACCTTGCACCAAACAAATTAAGCCTTGGCCAATTACATTTGCAAATGTGGTATTCTTCATTTCATTCCCAAAACGAAGGGCATTCTGTTCACGGAAAGGTGCATATTTTACCAATGAAGCCTCGAATTGCTTTCGCTCAATTAACATAAAGTAGAGTAAAAAGTACACCACCAATAGACTAAGTACAATATTTACAGCGCTTGAAATTAATGATGGAAAAAGTTGGGTTGCCCAATTGCCTATTCGATTTAAACCCTCCTGAATTAAATGCTCGTTAACCTCGAAAGGCAGAAGGTGTTGAAGTTTTACCAATAAATTTTTAAAGAAGATTTCATTATGCCTCAGTTCTGAAATCTTACTGATCACCATACTACTCAGGGCATAAAACGGAAGTACGATGAGCACCACACTAATAGCGATGATGAGGATGGCAACAAAACGTTTGTTCCAGTTTTTAACTTCAGCCAGGTGAATGTAAATCGGGCGAAAAATGGTATACAACACTAATGTACTCAGTATTGCCGAAAAAATATCTTGTAAGGAATATGCGATGAGCACGCCAAGTGCGATAATAATAACCAGATTAATGTTTTGGCGTTGTTTATAAGAAAATACAGACATAAGTTAATGCTCGGTACATCATGAATAGCAATCAATTTGTTTTAACGATGATCATATTACAGTTTATCCGTCTAACTTAATAGTTTTCATCTTGTTGTAAAGTGTTTTCCGGTCTATTTTTAAAATTTGTGCAGCTTTGGTTTTATTGAAATTAACCTTCATTAGAACACTTAAAATCGCATCATATTCTGCTTCCTGCGCAGCATTCTTTAAATCAACATATTTATTTTCAACTTCTGGCTTGGCCTGAGAAAGGGATTTATCTGTTGCATAATCTTTAACATAATTCAGCAATTCTAAAGGTAAAACATCTACCTGTATCTCGCTGCCATCTGTTAATAATGCGAGTCTTCTTACTACGTTTCTTAACTCGCGTACGTTACCTGGCCACCCATAATTAAGAAAACATTTTTTAACCCCTTCAGAAAAGCCCTTTATCTTTTTATTCAGTTCGGTATTGGCAACCGTAAGAAATTGATTGGCAAAAATTAGCACGTCGTTGCCGCGTTCTTTAAGCGAAGGTATATGAATAGAAAACTCATTAAAGCGATGAAATAGATCTTCTCTAAAAGTACCTTTATCAATATTTATAGCCAAATCCTCGTTTGTTGCAACAATGATTCTAACATCGAGCTCAATCTCTTTTGTACTGCCAATACGTTTTACTTTTCGCTCCTGAACTGCTCTTAATAAAGTCGCCTGTATTTCATATGATAAATTACCGATCTCATCTAAAAAAAGTGTACCTCCATTTGCTTGCTCAAAATGACCTATTTTAGTAAATAATGCACCGGTAAAAGCACCTTTTTCATGCCCAAAAAATTCACTTCCAGCAAGTTCTTTGGTTAATGAGCCACAGTCCATTGCCACAAAAGGCTGATCTCTTCTCAAACTATTTAAATGAATCGCTTTTGCTACGCATTCTTTACCTGTACCACTTTTGCCAGTTAGAATGATGCTATATGATGTTGGTGCTATTAACCGGATCTGCTTGAAGAGTTTTGCAGAAGCATCACTTTCTCCATCTATGTATTTGCCATAATCCACGTAATCTGGCTCAGGCACTGTATCAGTCCGGCTCTCTGTACGTGTTTTTGTTTCTTTTAAAGTTTTTTGTGCTGCTAATGCTTTCTTAATGGTATTTAAAATTTCATCCGGGTATAGTGGTTTAGTAATGTAATCATATGCGCCGAGTTTAATTAACTCTACAGCAAGTTTGATATCAGAATATCCCGTGATGATAATTACACTAGTGGAAGGATAATCTTCTTTTACTTTAATTAAAATTTCCCGACCATCTGTATCATGAAGACGGTAGTCGCAAAGAATTAAATCAAATGTTTCTTCCGCCAGAATTTTCATTGCAGAGGCACCGGATACAGCATTGGCCACTTCAAAACCATCTCTAGTAAGAAATTTTGAAAGGAGCAAACCTATGTTCACTTCATCATCTACTATTAAAATCTTCTTTTTCATGAGCACTATACTGTTATTGGCTAAAAGACCGCCATATTAATGGACAGAAACTCTTTTAAGAAAGCGGTTACCTTTGACAATCAAGGGATACACAATCCTTTAACACATTTGTAAATTGGAAATATTCCTCAAATTAATATAAAAACGTAACTAATCGGCTGCTTTTTTTAATTTCCTTTAAAAGAGGCTTTGCGTTTATCAACAAAAGCAGATACCCCCTCTTTAAAATCATTTGTTTCGAAACACTTTCCAAATTCGGCTATCTCAACCTGGAATCCATTATCTTCATTAATAGATGCGTTAACGGATTTTATTGCAGCTGCAACAGCTAGGGGTGCGCGTTGTTTAATTAGGTTTAATATCTCTTCTGCTTTTGCAATTAAATCTGCCTGTGCTACAGTATGGTTCAGGAGGCCAAATTTTAGAGCTTCACTGGCTGTGATCATCCCTGCTGTTGTAATTAACTCAATTGCTTTTCCTTTTCCCACCAGTTGTGTTAATCTTTGCGTTCCGCCATAACCTGGAATTAGGCCCAGCGTTACTTCTGGTAATCCTAATTTAGCGGTGTCTGCTGCAACCCGCATGTGGCAGGCCATTGCCAATTCTAAACCTCCGCCTAATGCAAAACCATTAATAGCAGCAACGAACGGCTTGGTTGATTTTTCAATCGCATCAAAAACATTAATTTGTCCTGTTCTGGCTAACTCTTCGCCCTGTTCTCCCGTATAATCAGAAAATTCTTTAATGTCTGCTCCGGCTACAAAAGCTTTTTCTCCTGCCCCGGTGAGAATTACCCCTCTTACCTCTGCCGTTTTATTCGCAAAAACAACTACATCGGCAAGTTCGGCAAGTGTTGCCTTATTTAAAGCATTTAATGCCTTTTCACGATTTATGGTAACGTAAAGTATGTTTTCTCTAATTTCTGAAATTAAATTCTGATATGCCATAGTTTAAAAATTTCTATTCGTTGTAACCCAATTTTGAATATATTCTACTATGCTAGCCATGGTGGTTCCTGGTGGGAATAACGCTCCTACACCCATTTCTGCCAGTTTCTGACGGTCACTTTCGGGGATAATCCCTCCTCCTGTTAACAATACATCATCCAATTGCTTTTCTTTCATAAAATGGATAATTTTTGGAAAAACCGTCATATGTGCACCAGAAAGAATTGATATGCCAATAGCATCTACATCTTCCTGTAAAGCCGTATTAACTACCATTTCCGGAGTTTGGCGTAAGCCAGTATAAATCACTTCCATACCAGCATCACGTAGTGAAGTGGCGATCACTTTAGCTCCTCTATCATGACCATCCAAGCCAACTTTAGCGACTAAGACACGTATGGGCCTGTTTAATCCTGTGCTCATTATTCATATTAAGTTAATGTAAATGTATCGATTTTGATGAGATAAGGAAATAGGCAATGAAGAAATGAAAAAGAGAATTAAGAAAAGACGTAATAAGGAGCTTTTTGTTTTTTCAATTTCCTAGTCTTTTACAATAAACTCTCTGCTTTCGCTCCTTGGTCTTTGTTCCTTGCTCTTTGCTCCTTATTCCTCCTCCTCAAAGCCTCGCATCAACGTCATCCCGGTTAATAAAAGACTTGGTATCAAAAATAATCACGCCCTGCTGCTTTAATAAGCTGAAATTTATATTTTGAAATTCTTGATGAGCCACGGCAAGTATGATGGCATCATACAATGTAAAATCACCTTCCGGAATCAATTTAACACCGTATTCATGATGAACATTTTCCCCATTGGCCCAGGGATCATGAATATCAGCTTGAATGCTGAATGACTGCAGCTCTTTATAAATATCGATAACTTTCGTATTTCTGGTATCCGGACAATTTTCTTTAAAGGTGAAACCGAGGATTAGCACTTTAGCATGTTGAATCTGCTTATTCCTTGCAACAAGCATTTTGATTACTTTATTCGCCACAAACATGCCCATATTATCATTTACCCGCCTGCCGGAAAGAATTACTTCAGGTTTATATCCCAAAGCTTCAGATTTATGAGCCAAGTAATAAGGATCAACACCTATACAGTGGCCGCCAACCAGACCCGGTTTATAGTTTAGAAAATTCCATTTTGTAGCTGCTGCTGCCAACACATCCGAAGTATCAATTTCCATCCTGTCGAAAATGAGCGCCAGTTCGTTTACAAAAGAAATATTAACATCCCGTTGTGCATTTTCTATGGCCTTAGAAGCTTCTGCAACTTTTATACTGGGTGCCAAGTGGGTACCAGCCGTGATAATTGAGGAATAAAGCTCATTAACTACTACTGCGATTCCTGGCGTAGAACCAGAAGTAACTTTTTTGATCTTCGTTAGTGTATTAACCTTGTCTCCCGGATTAATTCGCTCAGGAGAATACCCGCAAAAGAAATCCCGATTGTATTTTAAGCCAGAAACCCGTTCGAGTTCGGGTACACAATCTTCTTCTGTACAACCAGGATAAACGGTTGATTCATAAATCACCAGGTCATCTTTTTTTAAGAGAGAACCGATCATCTGACTGGCCTTTAATAAGGGTTGAAGATCAGGCCTTTTTAAATGATCAATAGGCGTAGGAACGGTAACAATATAGATGTTGCAGGTAGAAAGATCGGCCAGATTGGAAGTGAGCGTAAGGCCTTTTCCTATCCCAATGGGATGAAGTACCTGGGCAAGGTCATCAAGATTGGCCTCATGGGTAAGGTCAACCAGTTCATTTAAACTTTTAACCCTGCTACCGTTAATATCGAAGCCAATCACCCTGAAGTGTTTAGCAAATTCTATAGCCAGTGGCAGGCCAACGTAGCCAAGGCCAATAATTGCAATGATTTTTTTCGTATCCATTAATCTTCTGATCAGGCCAAAGATAGGGCTTAAATTCTGATTTCGGAATTTAAGCGGCAATACAGATTTGCCCCACGCGGCGGCTTAATATAAGTTCAACACGACCACTATCGGTTAGTTCTTCACCATCCGAAACGCCTCATTTTGAGAAAAAAAGACATCAATAAAATAATCAGTTTGATCGGTGAGGCACGCGACCGATAAAAGCCATCATCCTCCTGAACTCGATTGAGGATCTTTGCAATAACTATCTTGCTAACTCTTTTACGCTTGCTATCATCCTGAGCCTGTCGAAAGACTTATAAATTGTGCTTATAGGTGTTTCAACAAGCTCAACATGACAAATTTTATCTTAAATAATTGGTAAAATACCAATCACCTACTTAATCTGTTTCAACAGGTAAGAACCATATCCACTTTTCACCAATGGTGTAGCAATAGCTTTAAGCTGCTCAGCATCAATGAATCCCATGCGATAGGCAATTTCTTCAATACATCCAATCTTTAAACCCTGACGCTCCTCAATAATCTGTACAAATTGGCCAGCCTGCATCAGTGAAGTAAAGGTTCCGGTATCCAGCCAGGCTGTACCACGACTCAAAACACCTACTTTCAATTTACCACGTTCCAGGTATACCCGGTTAATGTCGGTAATTTCATATTCGCCACGTGGAGAGGGTTTAATATTTTTAGCAATCTCTACCACTTCATTATCGTAGAAATACAAGCCCGGAACCGCATAATCAGATTTTGGGGAAACAGGTTTCTCTTCAATAGAGATGGCTTTCTTGTTGGCATCAAATTCCACTACGCCATAACGTTCCGGATCAGAAACCTGGTAAGCAAATACCACACCACCATCAGGATCAGAACTGGCTTGAAGTAATTTCGCCATGCCATCGCCATGAAAAATGTTATCACCAAGAACCAATGCTACTTTATCTTTACCGATAAATTCTTCACCAATCACAAAGGCTTGTGCCAATCCATTTGGCTCTGCCTGTACAGCATAACTGAGTTTACAGCCAATGGCAGATCCGTCACCCAATAATTTTTCAAAATTAGGCAGGTCATGTGGGGTAGAAATAATAAGAATTTCTTTGATTCCGGCTAACATTAAAGTAGAAAGCGGATAGTAAATCATCGGCTTATCATAAACCGGCATCATTTGTTTGCTACAGGCAAGCGTTAAGGGGTGCAAGCGTGTACCGCTTCCTCCGGCAAGAATTATACCTTTCATATTAATATTAAGATTTGCTATGAGCGAAATGTCTAATGATTGTTTTCTTTTAATTTATCAATACAGGCCACTAAACTGTCCCTCCAGTAGGGGATGGTAAGTTTAAAGGTCTCTTTAATTTTGCTTTTGTCCATTACAGAAAACGCCGGTCGGGTAGCTTTAGTAGGATAAGCAGAACCAGGGATAGGGTTAACCTTTACTTGGGTTTCACTAATCTCAAAAATACCTTTGGCAAAATCAAACCAGGAGGTGACACCTTCATTGCTGTAATGGTAAACGCCATAAGCAACAGAATCAGAATCAATGATGTCAAAAATGGTATTCGCCAAATCAATAGCGTAAGTAGGGGTACCTACCTGATCGGCAATGATGTTTAATTCATCTCGATCGGCACCTAACTTTAACATCGTTTTCACAAAATTATTGGCATATTCTGAATATAACCAGCTCGTACGAAGAATAAAATGTTCCTTTAATAATGCAATAACAGCTTTCTCTCCATCAAGTTTAGTTTGACCATAAACATTAATCGGATTCGCTATATCATCTTCAACAAGAAGTTTCACCTCATTCCCTTCAAATACGAAATCAGTAGAAACGTGTATTAATGTAGCGCCATTTGCATCACAGGCGATTGCCAGATTTGCTGCACCGGTTTCATTAACAGCTTTGGCCAATTCTACTTCGTCTTCTGCTTTATCAACAGCGGTATAGGCTGCACAGTTAATCACAAAAGCAGGCTGTTCTTTAGCTAAAAGCGACTGAAGGCCTTCCTGATTTAAAATGTTAGCATCAGTTTCTGATGGAAATACGATATCAGTGATATCCCGTCTGGCAGCTACTGTTTTTAAACACTGTCCCAGCTGTCCGCCAGCACCAATTACGAGTATTTTACCCATGATGTAATTCTGCAAAAGTTTTTAATAAAAGATCTTTATCTGATACAGACTGCTGATCTTCCGGAATCATCCAGTCGATATTTAAATCCGTATCGTTAAATATTACACCGGTTTCAGAGGCCTTATTAAAGAAATTATCACATTTATAAAGAAATTCAGCAGTCTCACTCAATACAGAGAAGCCATGCACAAAACCCCTTGGAATATACAATTGCAATTTGTTCTCAGCACTCAAACGCACAGCAACATGCTGGCCATAAGTAGGAGAACCCGGACGGGCATCTACAGCTACATCCAACACTTCTCCTTTAGTTACACGCACCAGCTTTGCTTGTGCAAATGCACCAGTTTGGGCATGTAAACCACGAATAACGCCATAGGAAGAATAAGACTGGTTATCCTGAACGAACTCGCCCGATAATCCTGTTTTCTCTTCAAAGGTTTGTTTATTGAAGCTTTCAAAGAAGTATCCCCTTGGATCATCAAATACCCTTGGCTTAATAATAATACAGTCTGCTAAACCCGTTTGTTCAATTTCCATTTATTTTTCGCTATACTGTTTGTCGTAATAAGACTGATAGTTCCCGGAAGTAACATTGTTTAACCATTCTTCATTTTGAAGATACCAGTCAACGGTTTTGGCTAAGCCTTCTTCAAATTGTAGACTTGGCACCCAATCCAACTGATTTTGCAGCTTTGAAGAATCAATAGCATAACGTAAATCATGTCCGGCACGATCGGTAACATAGGTAATCAGTTTGGCTGATTCCCCTTTTTCACGACCTAACTTCTCGTCCATAATTTCGCAAAGCAGATTGATCAGGTCAATATTTTTCCATTCGTTATGGCCACCAATATTATAAGTATCACCCGTTTTAGAATGGTGGAAAATAACGTCGATAGCTCTTGCGTGGTCTTCCACCCATAACCAGTCACGTACATTTTCGCCCTTACCGTAAACCGGAACAGGTTTATTATTTTTAATATTATTAATCGCTAAAGGAATTAATTTTTCCGGAAAATGATGTGAACCATAGTTATTGGAACAATTAGAAATTACACAATCCATTCCATAAGTATCATGATAAGCACGAACAAAATGATCTGAGCTTGCTTTTGAGGCAGAATATGGACTATGCGGATCATAAGCAGTAGTTTCCGTAAACATACCTTCTTCACCTAATGCACCATATACTTCATCAGTACTTACATGATAAAAACGTTTTTGATCATATGCGCCTTTCCAGCTTTCACGCGCTGCATTTAACAGGTTAACGGTTCCGATAACATTCGTCATCACAAAAGCAGTAGGATCAGTAATGGAACGATCTACGTGACTTTCTGCTGCCAGGTGAATCACGGCATCAAAGTTTTCTTTTTGGAACAATTCACTCATGGCAACAGCATCAGTGATATCCTCCTTTACAAAACGATAATTAGCTTCGTTTTCAATGTCGGTTAAATTAGCCAGGTTACCTGCATAGGTAAGCTTATCTAGATTTACGATTTCGTAACTTGGATAGTTTTTAACAAATCGACGTACTACATGAGAGCCTATAAAGCCTGCCCCACCGGTGATTAGAATTTTTTTCACAGTTATTAAATGTTTACAATCGGCTAAAATAACATAGTTATTACATATAAACAACTTAAGTAGATAATCTATAGAATTCAGGGGTTAAAAAATTTTTAAAAGTTCGCCCCGCTAAAACTCAGTCCTTTAGGTAATATGGAGAAAACTACCAAAAATTTGAAGTACCATTCCGAGCGGATGATACTCACTGCCTAGCCATGTTCCATTGCAGTCCTATCCCATGATAGTTGCATATAAGCGCATATCTTATGCATGCATAACAAACCTGTTCGCTTCTTCATCCCCTGAAATTTAAACAGTTTCTAATTAATGCTGGTTTTACATTGCTGCAACAGAACTTTCTAATTCTTTGTACCATTCTTCTCCGTACTTACGAATTAGTGGTCCCTTCAAAAAACTATAAACAGGAACTTTCAGCTCTCTTCCAAAGGTACAGGCGTCATGGCAAATATGCCAGCGGTCGTAATTTAAGACATCAAACTCCGGGTATTTGGTAATACGAATGGGATATAAGTGACAGGAGATGGGTTTCTGCCATTCCACAATACCTTGTTCATAGGCTTTTTCTATGGCACATTTAGTAATGCCATTCTCAAAAAGCACATACGCACATTCTTTATTTTTATCCACACAAGGAGTGGTTAAATCGCCATCTTCATCAATCACATAAGCACCTTGTTCTTCTATGGCTTTAATTCCTTTTTCATTCAAAAGATGTTTGATTTTCGGATAAATCTCTTCGAGAATAGCCGTCTCGTCATGGTCTAGCGGCGCACCAGAATCGCCCTCTACGCAACAAATCCCTTTACATTTGCTTAGATTACAAACGAAATTCTCCTTTAAAACATCTTCGTGCACAAGCACCTGTTCAACTTCTATCATCATTATTCTTTTGCCAACGCGTATTTTAAGCCTGCGGCTGATTTTAATTCCATAGTTACCGCCCCTACCAATATCTCTACCTGTGCCTTTACAGGTACGCGGTTCCCATCATCCGTTACCCAAAGATACAGGCGACTGTCTTTCTTAAAAATTCTCCCGGGCTTAATAGAGGGACTAAATTTAAGGCACCGGATATTGCCCAGTTTACTTTTGATGGTCTCTTTTCCCACATATTCTATTTCTAAAGCAGAAATTTCATCCTGCAAAAAATAGTTAAGTTTAAAAGTATCTCCTACCTTCATTTTACTCACATCCAAACTCCTGGCGAAATAATAGGCAGAAACCAAATCGAAAGTCTGTGTAGTAGGTGTGTTAAAGGTACCTCTGTTAGAAACTACCTTTTTACCATCCTGATTAAACCTCGCCTTATCTTGTCTTTTATAGCTGGATTCCCTGATGTTTTCCTGATAGAAATAAGGTAACAAGTCCGTTTTATCAATATAAGAATCATAACGATCTCTGATCTTGTAAAAAACATCAAAAGTACCAGAAGTTTGTGCATCAACTGAAATCCGGTAAGTAGGCTTATTATCAAACCTAAGATCAGAATTGGTTACTTTTATCGTAGCTTCTGCTGCCGTAATAAAGCCATATCTAAGTCGGTATTGCAATACCTCACCTTCCTGAAAAACAGGCTCTTTTTTTAATGGTAACTGCTGTGAAAAACCCGCCAATGTTAGAAAAACTGCCGAGATGGTGATTAATAATTGTTTCATTTGCTTATTTGTGTCAATGGTGGAGATTCGAAATCATAACCCTCAATTACAGAATCTTTAGGAAAGATATACAAAAAGCAAACCAATTTAATCTTTTCTTTTGAATACAGGAACTGTTGAGCATGGCTCACCGAACATAATGCTCTTTACTACAGGCGTAAGTAAATTGGTAATTTCCACGTAGGCAGATACTGGGATATCAATATCACCACAGCCTTTTACCACTACACGCTCATTGGCATAATCAGCAGGATTTATTTTTGATAAAGCTTTTGTAAACATTACCGCTTCGAGCGTATCTAAGCCACCAAAAACCACTTCATTAGCATATGGTTTAATTCTATTGGCCAGGAGCATATAAGCCCATGTAGGTACAATCGCATCTGCAGAACATATAATACCTACATTCTGATCTTGGTATTGCGCCCAATCATGGTCTTTGATAAAGGCCCTGAAATCTTTTTCCCTTAACATGAGGCCATGGAAAAGATTGTCCTTAATATCATAAAGAACTCTTTCACCTTTGTGATAAAAGTCTTCCAGATTTAAAGTAATTAATCCGCTACTGGCAACTTTATTAATAATATTTTCCTGAATCTCCATGGCATTGAAATAAAAAAACCGTTCTGATTAAACATCAGAACGGTTGCAAAATTACGCAATTTCTAATTAATAGAATTTCACACGATTGTCTTTTATCTTTGCATTATCTTGTAATGCCTGGAAAGCAGATTGTAAAGAACGCTGGCCTAAGCTTAATAGCATTCCTTCTTTTTGTTTGAACATGTTCGCAATTGGTGCAGGATTCGTAAATCCATCAACCGTGAATACATAAACACCACGATCGCCATCAATCGGAGCAGAAACTTTACCTGGCTGAGAACCAAATACACTACCCACTAATTTATTTTCCTGTGCAATACCCGGAATAATCGGATTTGCAAAAACTATATTTTGAACTGGGTTTACAGTGCGACCAAGTTTGGAAGCTATCTGTGCTAAACCTGTTTTGCCTGCACTGTTGAACTTTTCTTTCAACATTTTAGCTTTCACAGCATTACGAACCATTGGTTCGATTTCTTTTTTAACCTGCGCTAAGGTTAAAGTACCTTTTGGCTTAATATCAGTTAAGTGCGCAACAACATAAGCATTCGTCATGGTATAGATTTCCGGTAAAACATCACCTTGATCTGCCGAATAAGCATCCTGAATTAACTTACGTGGGTTATCTAAACCTGGAGCAAAACCTTGAGTTGGCGTAATCTTATCAGCTACCGCAACTTTAAGTCCTTTTTCTTTTGCATAAGCTGCGAAGTCTTTTCCTTTAACATCGTTTAAGAAACTGCTTGCCGCTTTATAGGCCGTAGCTTGTGTTTTACTACTTGCAGCTAAAGCTTTCTCAATGTATGCCAACTTAGCAACTTTAGAAGAACCAATTTGCTTTTCAATTTTAATTACGTGTACACCGAACTGAGATTTTACAACTTTAATATCACCAGCTTTACCTTCAAACACTGCGTTTTCGAATTCAGGAACCATTGCTCCACGAGCGAAAGTACCCAATTCTCCACCTTTGTCTTTAGATCCATCTACGCTGTAGGTTTGAGCCAACTGCGCAAAATTACCACCATTAGCGATTAGCGTTTTTAATGAATCTGCTAATTTTACTGCTTTATCTTCACCGCCAATTTTAGCCGGATCAATTAAAATATGGCTGGCTTTAACTGAATCTGGAGAGAAACGGGTATCTACTACTTTTACTAATTTATAAGAGTTATTAGATAAAACCGGACCATAATAACTTCCGGCAGGTAATGCAAAAACTGCTGAATCTACTGCCGGGTCTAATTTACCTTTGGTTAAGTAAGTAAAAGGAACTTTAACTTCCGAATTAATAGCGGCAAATAAAGAGTCATTTTTAGCTACTTTGAAGTCAGCTGCAATTTTCTCAACCTGCGCTTTTACTGCAGCAGAATCTGCCGTAGTTGGACTAATGCTAAAGGTTACATAATCAAAAGAACGGTTTTCCTGAGGATTGTTGAAGCGTGCTTTGTTCTGATCATAATAGTCAGAATAGTCGCCATCAGTTAATTTCACAGATGCATCCGGAACACTGGTATAATCTAAACTTACATATTTAAAGTTCGCCAGTTTATTGCGGTTAGTATATTCATCTGTAGCCTCAAGTGACGTTACGTAAACAGAATTGCGAATTAAATTAGAATATTTAGTCTGCAATGCCTGGTTAGTAATTTCCTGTTGCAACATAGTAGACTGTTGAAGTGCCTGAGGTTCTTTAGATTTTAAAAAGTTCATCAATGTTGCACGGTCTAATTGCCCAGTTTGAGGATTCGCAAAATATTGTTTAATTAATGGGCTTGGATTTTGACCTTGCAAAAGATCTAACAACTCATCTTCAGAAACAGTAAGTCCTAAACGATCATATTCTTTTGTTAACAATACTTTTCCAAGTTCAGCATTCCAGGCTTGATCTACTGCCATTGCAGTCATCTGTGGATTTAAGCTTCCTCCGTATTGTTGTTTAAATTGATTTAAGCTTTGATCTACTTTTGGCTGGAAATCATCAATACTGATGTCATTGCCGTCTACAGAACCAACTACCTTTTGGTTTGCTGACCAGAAAGGTTTACCCACGTTAATTGCATCACCTACTAAAAATGCAACAATTGCAAAACCTATAGCGAAGACCAGGATATAGCCTGCACGGTTACGCAAAAATGTCATTAATCCCATATTGTACTTTATAAATTTATTTAGTTTTTTTTAAGAGGGCGCAAGATACAAATTTGCCTTAAAAAAGAAAACACAAAATTTTATTTATCAAGTGTTTAATTTTTAAGCAAATAGAATAAGGAAAATAGGGGATTGGAGAAGGGAGAAATAGGGAAAGGGAAATACAAAATCGGGGAATATAAGGAAGTGGAATAAAGCGTTCTGGAAAATTCAAACCCAACATATTTCTTCATTCAAAACTCACCCACTCAAAACTTGGCCATTATCTCATTTAAAATTCACTAATTCTATCATTTTATGGCGCAATACCTTCCTGCATATTTACCTGGCCGCTTCCGGTTTCCATTTCATAAGTACTGAAATCCTGAGGGGCCTTGAAGTTAATTCCATCGCCTATGCTGCCATCCACACCTTTCACAAACACCCTTTGGGTAGAATAGAAGATCTTTTTGGCTTCATCCCAGATTAGTTCTTCTGAAGAAAAGGTATCGCCCTTATCATTTTTAACCACCACATTCTTTCTGAATATCGTTTGCTTAATCTCTTCTTTTCTAATGGCATAATCGCATACCAGGTTTCCACTGATGGTACCATTGGGATTAAAGAAGTCTATGTTAACTCCTTTAATCATTTCTTCGTACCCTGTACCGCTAGATGGAATAACTTTATCCATAATCGGCGCTTTACCTTTCGCCTTTACCCTTGCCGAATCACTATAAATAATTTCTACGCCCAAGGTACGGTCGCGGGTAAAAGTTACCTTTTTCGAAGATACTGCATTTGCATTCTTGAGGTCGTCTTCTCCACAGGCTACCAGAAAAAGAGGTAACCCAAGTATCAAACCATACAAAAATGTTTGTAATTTCATTAATCTACCCTATATTTACGGAACCAGGTATCGTTGAGTGTAAAGCCAAGGTGGAAATTAATGTATTGTTCTTTAACCAGATTATTGGTTAATGTACCTCTCTGACCAAACTCGGTAGTAAAATTGATTTTATAGAAAGCCGAACCAGCATTAGCTGTAGGAAGTGGGAAGCCAAAGCCTAAAGACGCGCCCATTTGCTTAATATCCTGATTTCCTATTTTGATATAGGTCTTATCATAACTTACTCCTAAACGATAATCTATACGCTTCATATAACTGTTATATGAGGTATAATCTGGCGTCCATTGTCCACCCAATGATGCGCCCCAACTATCCTGTAAGCCAGAATTTACATTATTAATGCTTGTTGCAGCCCATTTGCTCATTCTAAAATCTGCACCAATTAACCATTTATCATTTTGTTGAATGGATATTCCGAAGTTATGCGTTAATGGTAGTTTCAAATCAGACTTTCCTGAATTAATCACATTTAAAGTATCTATAGCAAGGTTTTCTGTTCCATCTAAAGCCCTGGTGTATTGCATTGCAAAAGCACTTTGCTCTGAATTGATCTTAGCAGCAGAGCTTCCTGAGTATCCCAGCGTTAAAAGTGTTTTAGCGCCAAGATTAAAATCATACTGGATTCCGTATGAATAATTTAAGCCACCTACACTATTTTTGTTTTGAAGCTTTGCATTAATTGCACCTAATGCAGTGTATTCGGTTGCCCTTGAAGTTTGTAGATTTCCGAAAATATATTCCACATTACCTCCAAGTCTTAAATGATCGCCAAAACGATGACCGTAACCGAAGTATGCTTTTGATAAACCGCCTTCACCTTCGTAAAGCTGATCAACAGACAAAGTATCTATCTTAACGCTGTTTCTATAAGAATATCCCAAATCTGAATAGGGCAGAATACCAAAACTGATAGCCGATTTTCTACTCACCGGAATTGCAAAAGCCAAATGACTAAAGGTGGAGTTAAAACTAGACTCTTTTAAACTATTGCGCGATAAGCTGGTTAAACTGGCACTCATCCCAATATCAATAGTGGTTAAAGTGATACCAGAATATGATGCAGGGTTTTGCATATTAATGTAATTGAACCCGGTTACTTTATTCACCGCGGTAGAAATTCCACCCATTGCCCTTAACTGAGGAAGCAATGAACCCTTTATATTTCCAAGGCCGAATCTTGAATATGGTGATGAAGTAGTAACCTGTGCCTGAGCACCTAAACCACAAACGAGAACGATTATGGCTGCAATATAATTTATTCTTTTGTACATTTTAATCTGCAATAGCTTCATTTAATCCTTTTAATACTAAGTATGGATCTTTTATAATTTGAGGGGCAAAGATGCTGTTTTGTAATTGCTTATACAAAAAATTAGCATCGCCACCCGTTATAATCACCTTTAAAGCACTTTCTTTTATATTGTTTAAGGCTATATAACCTTCAATTTCATTGATTATCCCCCGCAATACCCCATTCTTTATCGCCGAAAGCGTATCAAAACCTTCTGGTATTTCTTCGTTTGTGTCCCAATCAACCAGGGGCAGTCTTCCTGTATATTCATGCATAGATTTAAAACGCATTTTTATCCCCGGACTGATACTTCCCCCAAAATACTCATTTTTGCTTGTCAACAAGTCATAAGTGATACAAGTTCCTGCGTCTACAACCAGGCAAGCTGATCCACTAAATAAACCGTTTGCTCCCAAAATTGCAGCCCATCTGTCCAGTCCTAATGTATTTGGAGTCTGGTATCGATTTTGAACACCATTTGTTAATAAAGTTGTAAATCGAGTATAATCGGTACGTTTTTTTAAAAATTCTACTAATGGTGTAATTTCATGATTTACACTACTGATAATCGATTTTTTTGGCGAAAACTTATCGATCAAATGTGCCAGATCAATAATACCTATCTTCAGCAAGCGAAGATGGTGAATCATTTCCCGATCAGCAAAAACAGCAATTTTCGCTGATGAATTTCCAATATCAATAGTTAATCTATGCATTTAAGACGCTAATTATGCGAGTATTTTTTCATAGAAAATCATGCCCTTATCCAACAGATTAAAACCTGAAACAGCTTTAATACGAAACTTCATGCCACAAAGCTATTAATCTTTGCCAAGTTTTGCTCTAGTTTTTTGTTAAAAAAGGTTAAACAAAAAGAAAATATTGTACCGAAAGAACAAATAAAACAAACAATGTTTCATAGAACCACCGCACTTTCGCGTTACTGAAATAATAAGCCAATAATACTGCGCCAGGAGGTACACACAGTAAAAAATGCCAGGTACGAAAGTTTGGTTTTAAATAAAAACTAGCTCCTGCAACGATAAACATAAAAAATAATAGCTGAAATCCTTTCCGGGTACTGATAAAGCTTCTAAAAAAGTTCTCACGGAGTTGCAATGAGGCCAGTATAATAATTACTGTTACTGGGATTAGAACCAAATAATCATTGTAATTTATTTTAAATACGGAAGGAAACTTACTCCCCAGTGGTCGCCAGATCTGGTAGAAGGAAACGATATTGTCATTCCAGTAATAGAATACAGCTAAAAAGAAGAAGATCGTAACAAAGCCCACTATTCCCGCTATCCACTCCCGCCAATTAAACGACCTGAAGAGCAAAAGTGCCAGAAAGATCATCAATAACATAGACATAAATGGAAAGTAAATAAGCGTTCCCACTCCAATAATCATCCCGATATCGAAAACAGTAGTGATGGAATTGGTACTTTTATTTAGTTTTAGAAATTTATCAATTATCCAAATAAGTAGAAAATTGGTAATTAGTGCGGGGTTTAAAACCATGAATGGCATAAACAAACTGGTTCCGGTAACATACATTAAGCCGGGCAAAAAGTTGGGCTTCGCCAGTAGGTTATGATTATTAATTACGCGGTTAAAGATTAATGCCTGAATAAAAACGATTGCACCTGCAAAAAAAATATTGGTGGCTGGAGAAAGTGCATCATCCAAATCCACGTTAATCAGCAACCTAGCAAAGGGCTCTAGAAAATCGAAATTTAACTGACTCGGCAACTCATAAAATATGGCAATACGCATAAAAAATGTGTAAGCCAGCAATAAAATGAGGTTAATAGGATTTAGCTTTCTAAACTGATTAATCATGCCTTTTCAAAGAGCAGGCAAAGTAAAGAAAATAATTTAAGAGTAGCGATAGTATATTGGTGAGTTATTAGTTGGTGTAAAAGCGAAATGGCTGGTGAGCCACCAGCCATTGGTTAAAAACGTGGATTATAATCTGGCATACTTTTTCACCATATCATCAATGATTTTTGCTGTTTCGTCTGGAAAATCAAATTCATGGTTTTGAGGGTTTGCTACCCAATCCTTGATGATTGGCAGCCAGTTGCTGGTGCTTCCCCAGATAACAGGTAAACCAAACTGCTTTAAAGCATAGGCATTACACTGCTGTTCGAACTGAAAGCGCATGGGCGCTACGAGTAACTTTTTCTTTAGATAAAGTGCTTCAGATGGCCCCTCAAATCCGCCACCAGTAAATAACCCTTCACAGGTAGCCAGACTTTTATTAAATTGCTCGTTATTTACAGGTTCAACAGATACATTTCCTTCCTGATAAGACGCTGTAATATGTTTGGAGAATACCTGCCATTTAACCTCCGGAATCTGCGTAAAAAGTTTAACTAATCTTTTGTCATCTACTGCCGGTAAGTAAACTGTATAATGTCCCAAATTTTCAGTCTTCATCGCCCTGATTTCGGATCTGATTACGGGTGTATGGATAAAACTATCGTAACGATCAAAATGAAAACCAATGTGGTACTTTGTTGGCGCATAGCGGCTTAAAATCAGTTTACCCCAGTCTAAAGTTTTTGGCCGGGGAACTTTTTTAGATTTAAATGCTGCCTGGTGACTCAATGAAATACATTCTATGCCCTGAAGCTTGCAGGCCCAGGCACTCACTGGCTCAAAATCATTCACAATCAGGTTATAATCTTTTAATGGAAGTTGCTTCATATCTTTCCTAAACCGGAAAAGATTCATGCTCAACCAGGTTTTAAAATGGTCTACTCCGCCTTTTTTGCCAAAAACAAAGCTGAAACCATGCAGCTGATATTTTACTGGCTGACTAAGTTTGACATCCGCTTGAGTGCCACTTACTAAAATATCCAGTTCACCATATTTTTGAAGTAAGGGAATAATTTCCCTTGCCCTGCTGATGTGCCCGTTTCCAGTTCCCTGTATTGCGTAAAGTATCTTCATTTAGTGCCGAATATCTCAAAATTATTGAGCAATTTCATATTTTATGCTCTGTAAAAGTATATTTATATCCAGTTTACTTTTCAAATCCTCACCATCAGAGAGGATTCCTTCATCTGTTTGATCCTTCATAAAGTCTTTATGATCATATTTGAAGACGGTCCAGTTTTGATTTTGATATTCTAATGCAGTTAAACTTTCAACCCAATCGCCACTGTTCAGGTAAGTTACTTTCCCATTTTCCATGGAAATCTCCCGTTGCTCTGCCTGGTGAATGTGACCACAAACCACGTACTCATATCCTTTTTCGATTGCCAGTTCTGCTGCGGTCTGTTCAAAACTATTAATAAATTTCACCGCATCTTTGAAGCGGGCTTTTATCTTTTTAGAAAAACTCATTTTCTCCCGCCCGAATGCGGTAAGTATCCAATTAACAAAGCTATTAATGAGAATAAGGATATCATAACCCACAGCACCCATTTTTGCCAGCCATTTAGAATGCTGCATGGTAACATCGAAAATATCACCGTGAAAAAACCAGGCCTTTTTGCCATCCAACTCCATAATTAATTTATTCTGGAGATGAAATGTACCCATTTCCATGCCGTCGAACTTACGAAGCATTTCATCATGGTTTCCGGTAAGATAATGAACCTGCACACCTTCAGAAACAAATTTCATCAGCTTACGAATCACCTTCATGTGCGATTCAGGCCAATAGCTTTTGCTAAACTGCCAAATGTCTATGATATCACCATTTAAAATTAATGTTTTAGGCTTAATGCTTTTTAAATATTTTAAAAGCTCCTTGGCATGGCAACCATAGGTACCTAAATGCACGTCGGAGATCACGACTACATCAATGTTTCTTTTATCCATAAATAAAATTTAGGAGGAACGGAGTTAATACCGCTTCAGAAAAGCAGTTTAGATTTAAAAAGAATTTGCTACCAATCTTCTTCCTCATCGAGTTTCACCTCAAATGGGCTGAAAAAATAAAGTACAATAATTAGCAGGCATATGGCAAAAAGTGATTCTAACATATCATCTGATTTAACATTATAAAGATAAGATGCTGTTTATCAAACAAATGTTACGTCAGTGTTAAATTATTCTTCGAAATGATAATTTATGTTAAAATGATTCGTAGCGCATAGTTGACTGCAGAGAGACCGATAACATTGGTTTTATAATTCCCCAATTGCGCTTATAAAGAGCTTTGGAAAAGTGTTTTCCTCGCATAGTTTAAATCATTATCGATTTATTGAGGTATCTACTCCGGACTGGCGACTACTAACTACACACTCCAAACTAAATTCCGTTGCTTCTGTATTTCTGTGGCAAAAATATTGATCCATAAAATAAAAAACCCCGCAAGATCAAAATCCTACGGGGGTGAAAATCTATTTAAAGAAAGTATTAAACTTTAACACCTTTTTTCTTTTTGTTTTCTGTGTAAATTCCGAAGCCTAAGGCTAACACTAAAATGATCGAGCCTGCAAGAGAAATATTTTCACCTGCATAATAGGATGTTGGGTGGAAAATAAATTCCAGTTTATGATTACCTGCTTCCAGCTTCGCTGCACGTAACACGTAATCTGCTCTGAAATACGGCTTTTCTACGCCATCGATGTACATTTTCCAGCCTTTGTTGTAATAAATCTCAGAGAAAACAGCCACCACTTCTTTAGCCGTAGAGTACTCATAAGTCAAATGATCCGGTTTATAATCCGTTAGTTTGATGAAACCTTCCTGTCCGGTGCCTAAAATTTTGCTATCTACCAATGCCTTATAGCTTTCATCTACAATAGCTTCTTTCTTCGCATCAAAACTGCTGATGGCTTTCATCTCTTCATCAGAATTTTTAACAAACTGAATGCTTTCTACAAACCAGGCATTACCTGCAGCAGTAGGATTACGCTGCATTTTATAAGATCCGTTTTGAGGATCCTGCGTGATAATATATTTTGTATTCAACATATCCAACACATCCTGATTGATGCTTTTGGTTAATTGATTGTCAACCAGCTCCTGAAAACGTTTTAACCTTGCGGAGTGGAAACCACCCACGGTTTTGTGGAAATATGATGTTTCTGCACTCTTGAACGGATCACCTAATGACAAGTCGAAAACCCTAAAGTTTGGATCTTTATCCGCAGAAATAAAATTATCTACATCCCTAGCCTGATAATGGTTTGCCAAATCTGATTTGCTTACAAAATTCTGGCTGCTTAGGTAGCGACGGTCAACTTGCCACAAATCAACTAAAATAAATAACGCCAATAAGCCAAAAACCAATTGCGTATTCATTTTCTTGGTAATGAAAGCCCAGGTTAAACCAAAACCAATTACGATGAATAGCAAGGTACGCAAAGCATCAGCACGTGCCAATGATACACGATCTTCCACAACGCCATTAATAATTTGCATTGCTGCGCCTCTATTATTTTGCAAGGCTTGTGTTAACGCATCCAAAACCTGAGGTTGGTTTGCTTGCGTAAAGCTAAAGAATGCCGTTGGCATAACTGCAACGATGAGGGATAAGCCCCCCGTAATTCCAGCCGACCATGTTAATCTCTTTACTAAATATTTTTGATCGTATTTGCCTTCCTGTGCTTCTTTAATAGCCAAAATTGCTAATAAAGGAACTAACAAACCTACAACAGCAAGGATGGATTCTACCGCCCTGAATTTGTTATACATGGGCAGGTAATCGAAAAAGAGATCAGAAATCAACGGAAAGTTTTGTCCGAATGAAAGAAATAAGAGTAAAATGCTACTGCCTAAAATCCACCATTTCCAACGGTGTTGAACAATGAATAAGCCAAATACGAAAAGTAAACAAATAATTGCTCCAAAATAGTATGGACCTGAAGTACCAGGTTTATTTCCCCAATATTGATTTGTATTTAAATTTTGAGCAACATAGCCAATTACTTGTCTAGGGTCAATACCTTGAAGATTCTTTTCTACAGCTTTATAGGTATTGCTTTCAGGTTTGATCATTTCATCAATACTGCTGGCGCCACCATAAATATTAGGAATCAGGAATGAAAAACTTTCTCCAACACCCTGGCTCCACTGATATGCATATTCCCTATCTAAACCATTTGCAGGCTCTGCTTTGTCTGTAGTTAAGTTTGATTTTCCTCGAATGGTTTCTTTTCCATACTCATAGGTTGTCCATAAAGTACCTGCATTTACTAAAACAGCTAATACAATTCCGCCAACAGTAAATGCGATTGATTTACCAAAACCAGCCAATTGCTTTGTTTTAAACGCATGATAGAATTCAATACAGGCTAAAATGAACAATGCGATAAAAAGATAGTAGGTCATTTGGATATGGTTCGAACGAATTTCTAAAGCCATAAACAGCGCCAGTAAGCTTCCTCCAACCAAATACCGTCCCCTTAAAGTTAAAATAATAGCAGCTAAAATTGGTGCAAAAAAACCAATTGCCAACGCCTTGTTACTATGCCCCGCAGCGATGATGATAAAATTGTAGGAGGTAAACGCAAAAGCTATTGCTCCAGCTGCAGCAAGCCATGGATTAATTTTAAGGACGCAGAAAAGGAGATAAGCACCTAATAAATACAGGATTACTGTGCCAACCGGATCAGGAAATACACCTTTTATTAAATCAATACCATATGTTGTAATGTTTGATGGATACTGAACCCAGATTTGATAGGCTGGCATCCCGCCGAACATCTGGTTTGTCCATAGCGGACCTTTACCAGTTGCTTCTTTGACATCCATAATTTCTTTTTGCATGGCTTTCGCTTGCAAAACATCGCCCTGCTGTGGTGCTTTACCCTGTAAAACAGGACTGAAGTAGGCAAAAGTAATGACTACAAAAATTGCAATAATGGCTAAATGGATGCCATTTTTATTAAACCAGTTATTCATTAAGGTTTGTTTAAGTTTAAACGAATGTCAAAAATAAAAAATTGAGCGGGATAAAAAAGGAATAAATTAGATGTGAGTCGAATTAAAATTTAGTTTTGAAAAATAGAAACCCCAATTTAACCTGTTTATTATGAGAAAGTTTGTATTCACTTGTATACTATTTATGGCATACTCAGGATTAAAAGCACAGATTGTTAGTTTAAATGAGGGAGAAATTAAGACCTTGAAGGCGAGTATTGTGAATGATCCTCCTGCAAAAAAGGCTTATTTAGTTTTTCAGAAATCTACCGTTGCTTACCTTAATGATCTTCCAAATCCTATTGATACCATTCGCACAGAGGGCTTGCTGAAAGGAGATCCCCGAAAGGAAAGGACGTATCAATCACTGGCAGACATGAATAAGATGTTTTCACTTGCCATGGCCTATCGGATAACAGATGATCAGAAATACCTTAAAAAAAGCGCAGAGTTTTTAAGCGCCTGGGCAAAGATGAATCATTCTAAAGGTGATCCGATAGATGACACGAATCTTGATAAAGCAGTTGAAGCTTATGACCTGATAAAAGCAGCTCTTCCTGTTGGGGAGAAAAAACTTATTGAAAAATGGTTAACCGAAACCGCCTGGGCTGAAATTAACAGCAAACGAATGAAACCGGGTAAAGGCACTGCTATTAATAACTGGAATGCCCATCGGTTGAAAGAGGTTGGTGAAATAGGTTATGTATTAAATAATCGGGAGTTCGTTACCTGGGCTATTGAAAATCTTAAAAGTCACATCGCTATTAATTTATACCCGGATGGTTCCAGTTTGGATTTTAAGCAAAGAGATGCCATGCATTATCATCTCTATGATCTAGAACCTTTAATTAAGTTGGCCATTATGATCGATAGAGGGGAAGGGAAAAACTTTTATACCTATGAATCTCCAAAAGGTTCTTCCATTAAGAAGTCTGTAGACTGGCTTATGCCATATGTTAGAGGAGAGAAACAACATGAGGAGTATGTAAACACCACAGTAAAATTTGACCGCGACCGGGCCAAAAATAATGAATCGGGTTTTGCAGCAGGAACCATGTTCGAACCTAAACTTGCCGTTCCTTTGCTAAAACTCGCTGTGTATTTTGATTCTTCATTAACGGAAACGCTGCAAAAACTCCAGGGGAGCATTGTTAGCATAGAAGCCATTGCAAATGATATAAAGAAGACTAACAGGTCCATAAAATAGCTCACTGAAAATAAAGAATAAAAATAATGTAAATAAACTTTCAATAATTTTTGAAAGTTTAATAAAATAATTATATTTGTTTATGGAATTAGCAGCAGCAAAGTTAAAGTTTATAGAAGCCTGGGGCAAATTAGGTTCTGAATGGGGAATTAATAGAACCATGGCACAGGTGCATGCTTTATTACTGATTTCGCCTGAAGCATTAACTACAGAAGAAATTATGGAGAATTTAAGTATCTCCAGAGGAAATGCGAATATGACCCTGAGGGATTTAATTGGTTGGGGTTTAATAGAAAAGCAACACAAAGCAGGTGAACGTAAGGAATATTTCTTTGCAGATAAAGATGTATGGAACATTGCCCGGCAAGTGGCCAAAGAACGTAAAAAAAGAGAACTGGAACCTGTGCTGAAAGTGTTGAATGAATTATCGGCAGTTACCGGAAACGAGAAAGACCCGGAATTAATTACTTTCAAAAAATCTATTGAAGACATTAACAAACTTGCGGGCAATGTAGATAAAACGCTCGAAACAATGTTAAAAGCAGAGGAAAGCTGGTTCTGGGGATCTGTATTAAAAGTGTTTAAGTAATGTGGTGGTAAGATTTTAGGATCAAGGCAGATACCAACTTACACCATAAACAATAAGCCTTATGTTTTATACGGCTTAATTTTTTAATCTAAAGTTTCATTTATTACTGAAAGATTAAATATTATAAAAATGAAAAAGCTTCAAAACCATGTGATTTTATTTGATGAAGAATGTCCGATGTGTAGGGTCTATACTAAAGCATTTGTTCAAACCGGTATGTTAGCAGAAAATGGACGGGAGTCTTATCAACAAACGCCTGCTGAGATTTGTCATTTGATAGACCGGCAACGTGCAGCAAACGAAATTGCATTGGTAAATACCGAAAGTGGCGAAGTGACCTATGGTATAGCAAGTCTTTTTAAAGCGATTGGAAATTCAATGCCAGTCTTCAGGCCGCTATTTGTCTTTAAGCCATTTCTTTATGTAATGGCTAAACTTTACGCCTTTATATCTTACAACCGGAAAGTAATTATCCCGGCGGCGACAAAGGTAAACAGCATTCAACCAACTTTTAAAGCCATTTACCGAATAGCGTACCTTTTACTTACCTGGTTAGGCACATCTTATATTCTCACCGTTTATGCACATTTGCTAACAGAATATGTACCATTAGGCAGTGCATACAGGGAATATTTTATTTGTGGTGGTCAAATGATCTTTCAAGGCATAATAATCTATTTCTACAAAAGGGAAAAATTCTGGGATTATCTGGGAAACATGATGACAATCTCATTTGCCGGATCAATTATACTGATATTGGGATTGATTGTAGATCAAATCGTTCATCTTCATCCAGTTGTATATATTCTTTACTTCCTAATGGTTGCAGGATTGATGTTTCTGGAACACATACGCAGAACAAAGTTGTTACAACTGGGTTGGTTGATGACCATCACCTGGGTTATTTATCGCCTGTTCGTTTTAGGATTAATCTTTAGCATTTAAAAATCATGATCTATCAAAAAATCATTTTAGCTGGCGGAAATGGATATCTGGGCAGCTTATTGGCAAAGCATTTTAGTAATGAGGCGGAACAAGTGATCATTTTAGCCAGAAAACCGAAAGCACAAATCGGAAATATCAAAACTATTGTTTGGGATGGAAAAACAGTAGGTACCTGGGTTAGCGAAATGGAAAATGCAGATTTGCTCATTAACCTTTGTGGTAAGAATGTAAACTGCCGTTATACGCCGAAAAACCAGGAAGAGATTGTTAATTCAAGAGTTGTACCCACTCGTTTACTTGGAAAAGTAATCAAAGATTTAAACGCACCACCAAAACTTTGGATCAACATGAGCTCTGCTACCATCTATCGCCATGCCGAAGATCATGCTCAGGATGAATACACTGGCGAAATAGGATATGGCTTTTCAATAGATGTATGCAAAGCATGGGAGCGTAGCTTTTTCGAAAATGAATTACCTCAAACCAGAATGGTTGCGTTAAGAATGGGCATTGCATTAGGCAGAACTGATGGTGCTTTTCCAAGGCTATTGAATTTAGTAAAGTTAGGCTTGGGTGGAAGACAGGGCGATGGAAAACAATATGTAAACTGGGTACATGAGCAGGATGCTGTTCTCACCATTGAATGGCTGCTTAATCACAAAGAATTAAACGGCATCATAAATTGTACCGCACCTCATGCGGTTACCAATGAAGTACTCATGCAAACCATCAGAAAGGCTTACGGAATCCCACTTGGTATCCCTACTCCGGCATGGTTACTTGCCATTGGTGCAAAAATTATTGGTACCGAAACGGAACTGATCTTAAAAAGCAGATGGGTTAAACCTGCAGTGCTGCTGGATAATGGATTTGAATTTCAATACAGCAAAATTGAGGAAGCTGTGCATGATATTTTAAGCTTAAGAATCTAAGAGATGGCAATAATAATACTCCAAACATTAATTAATGCACCAATAGGCAGGTGCTTTGATTTGGCCAGGAGTATTGATCTGCACTTACAATCGATGAAATCCTCTTGTGAAGAAGCCATTGCAGGCAGGCAATCCGGGCTAATCAATTTGAACGAAACCGTAACCTGGAAGGCTAGTCATTTCAACATGAATTTTACAATGAAGATAAAAATTACGGCGATGGAATCTCCGCAGTTCTTTATAGATGAAATGGTAAGTGGGCCCTTTAAGAAACTTCATCATCAGCACAAATTTCGCTCTTTTGGTACTCAAACAGAGATGACTGATATCTTTGAGTTTATTGCACCTACAGGTATATTGGGTAGATTCGTAACCTGGCTGATACTAGAAAAGTATATGAGAAAACTATTAATTGAACGAAACAAAACGATCAGGGCAGCAGCCGAAAAAGGCCAAACGAAAAAACCCTGAGACATTGCTCAGGGCTTCTTATTATTTTTTTACTTCTTCGTAGTCTACAAAATCACCAAGCTTATCAGTTTTACCCGTTTGTTTTGGTGGCATGTAATCTATGGATATTGAACCTTCTGGTTCAGATCGCCTTTGCTGCTGTTGTGACTGGCCGCTTGCCTGCTGTTGCATTTTGCTTGCCAGGTTACTAAATAGCATAGGCAGTATTAGTCTAATCAGCATTCTAATAAGCCAAAGCACTAATATTGCTATGAAAATGAATTTTACTATTGCCATTCTTTATTACTGTTAATACAAATATAGACGTATCAGGATTTATTTTGTTACTTTTTACGCCTTTGATTGCAATTTGATTACAAATAATTAACGTAAGTAAACAAGATATAGTTTTAATCTTGTACAATTTCGGCTACCCGGCCAACCTGACCATCATCCAATCTCACCTTTATTCCACGCGAATGAAAAGCAGAAGAAGTCAGTAGATCCTTTACTACTCCGTAAGTAATATTACCAGATCGCTGATCTTTTTTTAAAATTATACCTACTTCTAACCCTGGATATATATCTTTTCTATTTTGCCCGTTCATTGTAATTAATTTGTGTCTGGCAAATTTCCATATTTTAATACAGATGAGAAATTTATCCAGATATTATTTTACTTTCCGAATTTCTCTGCGAACATCTTCTCCAACGCAAACATTTCATCTCTAAGCTTGGCAGCTTGTAAGAAATCCATATCTTTTGCTGCTTTTTGCATATCTTTTTTAGTCGTATCGATTGCTTTCTGCAACTCCCCTTTACCCATGTATTGCACAATCGGATCGGCAGCGATACTGATCTCTGCATTTTCCACATATGCCCTGGCTTTATTATCGCTTGCTTTTTGTGAGAAGTCTAAAACAGAAGTTTGTTCCAGAATCGCTTCACGGGATTTTCCTACTGTTTTTGGTGTAATTCCATGTTCCAGGTTATAGGCAATTTGAATATCTCTCCGTCTATTGGTTTCTGATATGGTTTTCTCCATACTATCAGTTATCCCATCAGCATACATAATCACTCTACCCCGATCATTACGTGCTGCTCGGCCAATGGTTTGAATTAGTGATTTTTCTGAACGCAGGAAACCTTCCTTATCGGCATCCAGAATTGCCACTAAAGTAACTTCCGGTAAATCAAGTCCTTCACGCAATAAGTTAATTCCTACCAATACATCAAACTCTCCTAAACGGAGACCACGAAGAATTTCAACACGTTCTAGCGTTTTAATTTCGGAGTGAATGTATCTGGTTTTAATGTTCAGCCGATCCAGGTATTTGGTCAGTTCTTCGGCCATTCTTTTGGTTAACGTAGTAACCAGAATACGTCCGCCATCTTTAATGGTGATGTCAATTTCATCTAAAAGATCATCTACCTGATTAATGGCAGGCCTGATTTCAATAACCGGATCCAGTAAACCTGTTGGACGAATTACCTGCTCTACCACTACACCTTCTGATTTTTCCAGTTCATATTCTGCAGGTGTTGCACTTACGTAAATGGTTTGCGGCGCTAAGGCTTCGAACTCGTTGAAGTTAAGCGGCCTGTTATCCAGCGCAGCAGGTAAACGGAAACCGTATTCTACTAAAGATAATTTTCTTGATCTATCACCACCATACATGGCCCTGATTTGTGGTACCGTAACATGGCTTTCATCAATTACCATTAGATAATCTTCCGGAAAATAATCTAAAAGGCAGAAAGGGCGCATCCCTGGCGTTCTGCCATCAAAGAAACGGGAATAATTTTCAATCCCGGAGCAATAGCCCAACTCCTTCATCATTTCGATATCAAAATTAGTACGTTCTTCTAAACGCTTGGCTTCTAACAAATGTCTATCTGCAATGAGCTGATTTTTTCTAATCTCCAGTTCTTCCTGTATGCCCCAAATGGATTGAGTAAAACGATCCTTTGGTGTTACGAAAAGATTTGCCGGATAAACGGCCATATTCTCGAGTTTCTCAATCGTTTTACCAGAAACTGGATCTATGGCAGAAAGTTCTTCGATATCGTCTCCAAAGAAAGATATGCGATAAGCATGATCAAGATAAGCCGGGAAAATATCTACGGTATCGCCCTTCACCCTAAAGGTTCCGCGCTTAAATTCTGTTGTAGTTCTTGAATATAAAATTTCTACCAAACTATGTAAAAAGGCATTTCTAGAAATTCTTAAACCTACCGCAAAGCGAAATACCATTTTCGAAAAATCTTCTGGATTTCCCATACCATAAATGCAGGAGATAGAAGAAACCACAATAATATCTCTTCTTCCACTCATTAAGGAGGAAGTGGTACGCAAACGAAGCTTTTCAATTTCTTCGTTAATGCTTAAATCTTTTTCTATGTACGTATTACTTGATGCAATGAATGCCTCAGGCTGATAATAATCATAATAAGAAACAAAATAGTTTACCGAATTTTCTGGAAAAAAGTTTTTAAACTCCCCGTAAAGCTGCGCGGCAAGTGTTTTATTATGACTTAAAATGAGCGTGGGCTTCTGCGTCTGCTCAATTACATTGGCAACAGTAAAGGTTTTTCCAGATCCTGTAACCCCCAACAATGTTTGGTAATGTTCATTGGCATTTACACCGTCAACCAACTGTTTTATGGCACTGGGTTGATCTCCGGTAGGTTTATATTCTGATGTGATCTTAAATTTCATGAATATCAAATATACGATTTTCGACTGTAAAGACTAAACAGCAGAAAGTCAGGAAAGTTGTTTAATAAGGTATAATATAAAGTCTTAAACGGCTTCTTCAGCATGTTATCCTATAAATTTCACAATCAATACAGATTCATTCATATGTTATATTAATAAGCAAAGCCTATTTCCAAGTAATAGACAGGCGCTGACATGTATTTATAATGTTCAAACTAAATCTACTATCAATTTTTTTAGACACAACACTTCATGCATTTTCAAAATTCACATTATGTAAATTCAAAGTAGAATCTATGCAAATTCAAAATAGAAGTTATGTAAATTCAAAATGAAAGTTATGTAAATTCAAAATAGAAGCTATGTAAATTCAAAATAAGAAGTATATTTGTTTTTAAATCAATTTGATATGTTTGTTAAGAGACAGATAACGCATATAATTAAAAAGCAACAATCTAAATTTCCCATCTTGGCTTTAACTGGCCCAAGACAGTCGGGAAAGACCACATTATTAAAGGAGTTGTTTAAGGATTACCGATACATTTCCCTTGAGAATCCAGATATACGTGCTTTTGCCACAGATGACCCTAATGGTTTTCTAAAAGAATATAGTGAGAATGTAATTCTGGATGAAGTACAACGTGTGCCTTCATTATTTTCATACATCCAAACAAAAGTGGATGAAAGTAAAAAGATGGGACAATATATTCTCTCCGGCTCTCAAAACTTTCATTTATTAAATAGCATTACACAAACCCTGGCAGGAAGAGTGGCATTGTTTAAACTACTTCCTTTAGATTTTGAGGAATTAAAAGCAGCCGAATTATTAGAAGATGACTACGCTCAAGCACTTTTTAAAGGCTTTTACCCCGCTATATTTGATCGGGATATAGATCCAAAAGTATTTTACACTAACTACATTCAAACTTATGTAGAAAAGGATGTAACAGAACTTTTAAATGTAAAAGATTTAAAAGCCTTCAGAACATTTTTAGGCTTATGTGCAGGCCGGGCAGGACAATTGCTAAATATTAGTGCTTTGGCTAATGACTGCAACATATCACAACCAACTGCAAAAGCCTGGCTCTCGATACTGGAAAGCAGTTACCTGATTTTTCTTTTGCAGCCGTATCATCAGAATTTCAATAAGCGTTTAGTAAAAAGTCCTAAATTATATTTTTACGACACTGGCCTATTGTCTTATTTATTGGGAATCAGATCAGCTGATGAGATGATATTAAACAGGCTTAAAGGAAGCTTATTTGAGAATTTAATATTGGCAGAATTACAGAAAAAAAACTATCATCAATACACACATCTTGACTATTATTTTTGGCAAGACAGTAATGGAAATGAAATTGATATATTATTGAAAAACTATAACGGTTTTGACGTTTTTGAAATAAAAGCAACAGAAACTATTTCAACTGAACTTTTTAAGCAAATGGATAGGTTTGCAGAACTGGCTGCACCAGAAGAAGTAAAGAAAACACTGATATACGGCGGAAGACAAAACCAGAACAGAAGTAAATATCAGGTGCAATCCTGGAAGGATATTTCTTTAAAGCAATAACCAATTCACAAAAAATCCTCGCTGAAATAATTCAACGAGGATTTTTATAAGGTAATAACTAATCATTCGGTAATGATTACTTACCCGCAGCAACTTTCATTGGGTTTGAACCAACCGACTGGCCGCGAACCGTGCCTCCGGTTTTTGCTTTGAAAGTTCTGAATTTGCTTTCTTTTGCTTTCCCACCCCAGCTATTGTTGGTGGTGTCTATATCGGCAGTTTCACGAAGCGGATCTACCAGAATTGATTCCACTTCTTTATCTTTCACATAGAATTTTGATGTTTTCAACTCGTTATGTCTCCAAATCTGTGCCGGAATGCGATCAATTTCCTTCGTACCATCTTTGTAAGTAAACTCAACAATAACAGGCATTACCAAACCGCCTTTATTGCTAAAACTTAACTCATATAAAAATTTGTTTTTATACTTATCCTGGTCAGCTTCTGGCACAAGTTCGAAAGGCATTGCCATTTCTACTTTATTGGTAAGCGTAGTATCTACATTTACCAAACCTCTATCGTATTTATAATAGAAATCTTGTGCTGCAGCATTCTTATCAACATAGAAGTTACCTTTCTTTTCTTCTTTATTTCTAATTTTCGAGATGTCTTCAAAGGCATTTACGGCAGGCTTATCAATTTTAAGCATTCTGGATCTCGCCGCAGGAACTTCTTTAGGGAAATCTGCTTTAGCGAATTTTACGCTATCCAAAGAAATATCACAAGGGTCTGTTCCATAAAACCAGCCTCTCCAAAACCAATCTAAATCTTCGCCACTTGCATCTTCCATCGTACGGAATAAATCTGCTGGTTCCGGATGTTTAAATGCCCACCTTCTCGAATACTCTTTAAAGGCGTAATCAAATAACTCCCTTCCCATGATGGTTTCACGAAGGATATTCAAACCTGTTGCTGGTTTAGAATAAGCATTCGGGCCGAAACGGGCGATATTTTCAGAATTGGTCATAATAGGTTCCAATTCATCTTTTGGCAATTTCATGTAATCTACAATGGTATAGGCCGGGCCTTTTTTACTAGGGAATTTATTATCCCAAAGTTCTTCCGTTAAATATTCAACAAAAGAATTTAAGCCTTCATCCATCCAGGTCCACTGGCGCTCATCACTGTTTACAATCATCGGGAAGAAATTGTGCCCCACCTCATGGATAATCACACCTAACATGCCGTTTTTAGTGCCTTCGCTATAAGTACCGTCCGCATCTGTACGGCCGTAATTAAAACAAATCATTGGATATTCCATTCCATTCGCTGCCTCAATACTCTGCGCTACAGGATATGGATAAGGGATAGTAAAATCAGAATACGTTTTAATGGTATGCGCAACAGCTCTTGTAGAAAACTTATTGTACAAATTATAAGCTTCTTTGCCGTAAAAACTCATACACATTACGGTATTATTATTGGCCTGAATCTTTTGCGGCATGGCATCCCAGATAAACTTACGTGATGAGGTCCAGGCAAAATCACGTACATTATTGGCATTAAATACCCATGTTTTCTTCGCAGTAGATTTTTTAGTTTCGGCAGTTTTAGCTTCTGCTAATGTTTGAATTTCTACAGGAGCCGTAGCTGTTTTAGCCGTATTGTATCTGCTTAACTGTGCAGGCGTTAACACCGCACTATAATTAATACATTCGCCAGTAGAACCAACTAAATGATCAGCAGGAACCGTCATTTGTACTTTAAAATCGCCAAAAGTTAAAGCAAATTCCCCTCTGCCGGTAAATTGATGATTTTGCCAACCCTGAAAATCGCTATACACACATAAACGTGGGTACCACTGTGTCATGGTGAACAAATAGTTTCCATCAGCAGGGAAAAACTCATATCCTCCACGGCCACCAACACTCATTCTATCGGTTATCTTATAGCTCCAATCTATATTAAAAATAAATTTCTGACCAGTTTTCAAAGCCACCGGTAAATCTATCCGCATCATGGTTTTATTTACGGTATATCTTAAATTCTTACCAAGTGCATCTGTAAGTTTGCTAATATTGATTCCATTCCCGTTATCTTCTTTTGAACTTAACTGATCCAGGCTTTGCGTGGTGCCAACAGCTGGCATTTTTGTGGCATCCTGATAGTTGGCACTTTTACTTGTGCTGTGCTCATTTTCATCAAGCTGTAACCAGATATAAGTTAATGGATCTGGCGAGTTATTGGTATAAGTAACTGTTTCAGAACCTTTCAACGTCAGGTTTTTCTCATCTAGTTCACACTTAATATTATAATCAGCACGCTGTTGCCAATATTTTACCCCCGGCGCGCCACTTGCAGTACGCTGCTCATTTGGAGTTGGCAAAATAGTACCCAATTGTTCGAATTTATTTCCATGGTTGCTCCCAGGATTATTCTGAATGTTTTGAGCCATAGCCAAACTACCACAAAATAGTAACAGGCCGGGTAATGTAAATAGTTTATTTATCATTGTTTTTAATTGAAAGGGATTCGCTCTAAAGCCATTTTTAAAGCCAGGCTAAATACGGCTGCTGATATAAATAGAACCCAGCTAATTCGTTTTATCTTTGTATAATTAAAAGTAAGAAAAGTAACGATCAAAATGATCAGGACCATAAAAATTTGTCCTGCTTCTAAACCCACATTAAAACCAAATAACCCCCAACCCATGTTTTGATCTTTTGCCAGCATCATTCTAATCGAATTAGCGAAACCCATTCCATGAATTAAGCCAAAACCTAAGGCAAGAAAATAATTTATTCTGACCGATTCCATGTCGAATTGTTTCCTAAACAGGTTGCTCACCGCAGTAATTACAATGGTACACGGAATTAGAAACTCTACCCAGGCGCTGTCAAAACGGATTACATCTAAAACACTAAGTAATAATGTGGCAGAATGGCCAATAGTAAAAGCGGTTACGAGGATTAAAACTTGTTTAACATTCGTATAACTGTAGATTGCAATCAATGCTAAAATAAAAAGCTGATGATCTAATGCATCAAGACTGATGATGTGTTCCCAACCTAACTTAAAATAAAAAATAAAATCCTGTAAAGGCATGAAAAATTAAGTTATTGGCCGAAGCTTTATTGTTAGCGGCATAAAATTAATTTTTTTAGCTGAAAAATATAGTCATATTCAAAAAAGACTAGTATAATCACCAACTTTGTTACCATTTAAACGTAAAATCAAGACAACTTCTTACCAACATTAATGAGCAGATCGAAAAACGCACATTAATATCGTAACTTTGGTTAAAGTAATTTTTAAAATCAATTATGTATAAACTAAAGTTTTTTCTCCCGTTACTTTGTTTTTTTTACTTAAGTGTATCAGCAAAGGTCAGACATCCGCTTCATGTGAGTACCACAGAATTGAGTTACAACGCGAAAGAAAAATCACTGGAAATAAGCTGCAGGATTTTTACTGATGATTTTGAATCCATTCTGGCTAAATTATACAAACAAAAAACAGATCTTTCCAAACCATCCATGAAAGCGGCAATGGATGACGTTGTAAAAAAGTACCTGGTCAGTCACCTGCAACTTAAGGTAAATGGTAAGCCAGTTAATTTACAATATATTGGTTTTGAGATTGATCATGAAGCCACGAATATCTTCCTGGAGGTAAATAAAGTTAGCGCATTTAAAACAGCCGAAGTTACCAATACTATTTTATACGATCTGTTTGACGACCAAATGAGTATTGTTCATGTAACCAATGGAAAAACCCGTCAAAGCACCAAAATTCTCTTTCCTGATAAGACCTTCACCACAAACTTTTGAAAGGATATTTTGTATTAATATTAAATCGGTGTTAAATACCGTTACTATTTAATATCTCGCTAACCTGAAGTTCATCCCTGTGAGAATACTATTAATAATCTTAGTTATACATCGCCAAATTGTTTAAATAAGTATGAATTTAATCGTTTTCTCCACAGTTTTAACCCCTAGAATAAAATACATCTTCAATTTTATTTTTAGAGATATCCTCAAGGCTGAGGTTACATTTACTGGAAATAGTCAGTTTTTCTTAGAAAGTAAATACGCTAAAATAAGCTATGGTGATGCGCCAATAGCAGGCGAACTGTTTTTTAAAAGTTCGGCATTACTCTTTTCTAATAAGCTGGAAGATCCGAAAATTAAAACAATTCCATTTGGAGATTACCAGGTTCCTTTTCCTGTGCAAAACTCGCTGTTGCCTTTTGATGTTTTTGCGGCTTCCTTCTTTATTCTAAGCAGATATGAAGAATATCTTCATCAACAAAAAACACCAGATGATTTTAAGGCTAGTAAAAGTTATCAGTATAAATGGAAAATTCTAGATCGCCCAATTATAGATGAGTGGGCACTAATTCTAAGAAATATCATTCGGACTAAATATCCGGAATTTAAATTTTACGAGAAACACTTTATACAACAACCTACCATAAATTTTGATGTTCCTGTGCAAATCCCAGACGGTTTCATCAATAAAAGCAAGTTCTTGTTTAATGCCCTGGCAAGCAAGGAAAATAATTTTATAAGTGCTGGCTTTGATCGCCTTACCGGCCTCGATATTAATATAGCGCAGGTATTACCTGTTGCCGCTAACCATTTTATCTTGAAGAAAATTAGCCCGGTTTATTTTCTGGGTTTTCCGGAGATTCCTGATGATTATATTGGCATTACAGGAATCTCAAAAAGTTTGAATACAGCAACTGTTGGTTTATTACAACCTTGCGCTAGTGAGCAACAAAAAGTAAGCAATGTAAAAGCCGGACTTTCAAAGCTTAAAAAAATATTTCCTGATCTGGTTAACTTAAGTAGCCAGCAATTGGAGGTATTAAAATTTCCGCTCTGCTACCTTAACTTGCTCAACAGCGGAGTAACATCAGATTATTCTATGGGCTATGCAGAAACACCGGGTTTTAGAGCGGGTACCTGTACGCCATTTAGCTGGTACGATTTACAATTGGAAAAAGTAACACCTTTAAATGTAAAATCATATTGTTTTACAGGTGCCGCACTTGAACAATTGGCTACCCAAGATACAAATAAACTAATGGAACATTTTATCGATTCGGTAAAAGTGGTGAATGGAATGTTTGTAAGTAGCTGGAAATTGCGAAGCCTGTCGACGCATTTGAAATACAAGAAGCTAAATAATGCATTTAAACACATGCTGGAATACGCAGGAAGCTAATTCCACGAATCTTCCATCAGTAAATAGTAGATTTAACTGCCCAATAGAAGTAGCATAAACAAATAAACAACCTCATGATTTTTGACCTAAGCAAAACTAAATCAATAGCCAATACTTTCATTGCCGAACTTCGGGATGAAAATATCCAGAAAGATTCCATGCGTTTTCGCAAAAACCTGGAACGTGTTGGCGAATTTTTCGCCTATGAAATCAGTAAATCACTCACCTATATTCCAAAAGATGTAACTACTCCTCTTGGCGTTTCGAGCTGTGATATACTGGCACAACAACCCGTATTGGCTACCATTTTAAGGGCCGGACTCCCGCTGCAGCAGGGTTTGCTTAATATTTTTGATCAGGCGGAGTGTTGTTTTATTTCTGCTTTCAGGAAAGTGAAGAAAAGCGGAGATTTTGTAATTCAAATGGATTATGTATCAACGCCAGATCTTGATGGACGGGTTCTAATTATGGCTGACCCAATGTTGGCTACCGGACAAAGCATGGTTATGTGTTGCAAAGAATTAATCAGCCGTTACAACATTTCCGAATTACATATTGTTGCTGCTATTGCCAGTGTGGAAGGCGTAACCCATGTACGTGCTAATCTGCCAAAAGCAAAACTTTGGCTTGGCGCAATTGATGAGGAAATGACCAGTAAATCTTATATCGTTCCAGGCCTTGGTGATGCTGGTGATCTCGCTTATGGAGAAAAAGTGTAAATCAATCTGTTAAATGAACATTCTTTTTGTTTGTAGCCGCAACAAATGGCGAAGTGCTACTGCCGAAACCATTTTTAAAAATCATCCAATACATCAGGTGAGATCTGCAGGCACTGAACCTTCAGCAAGAATTAAACTTTCTGCGAAACACCTCAATTGGGCTGATTTAATTTTTGTGATGGAAAAGAAACACAAGCAACGAATTATTGAGAAGTTTAGTGGTGAAATTGTTCACGCAGAGATAATTGTGCTTCATATTCCGGATGAGTACCAATATATGAATGAAGATTTGATTGAAGAATTAACTGCAAAAGTTTCAAATTATCTATAAAGCAACCAATAACCGCTACCTTTGCCAGCAACTATGCATCACCATAAAAAACACATCTTTTTCGATCTGGATCATACCATTTGGGATTTTGATCGCAATGCGGAAGAAACATTAAACGAGCTATACGAAACTTACAACCTGCGCGGCTTAGGGCTTCATTCCTGTGATGATTTCATCATTGCTTACACCGAAAACAACCACCAACTTTGGACAGATTATCACCTTGGAAAAATCACAAAAGATTTCCTCAGGGCCGAGCGGTTCAGTAAAACCTTCATCCAACTAGGTATCAGTCCTGATGCAGTTCCTGATCAGTTTGAAGATGATTATGTAACGATATCACCTACGAAAACGAAATTATTTGAAGATGCCGAACAAGTATTAACTTATCTGAAAGAAAAGTATACATTGCATATCATTTCTAATGGCTTCAAAGAAACTACACTCACCAAAATGAAGCTTTCGAACCTGAATCCTTATTTCAAAAATGTAATTATTTCAGAAGATGTTGGCGTAAATAAACCTAACCCACGAATCTTCGAACATGCATTGGAAAAAGCAAATGCAACAAAAGAGGAAAGTATTATGATTGGCGACAGTTTGGAGGCTGACATTTATGGAGCCTTGAATTTTGGAATGGAAGCGATCTTTTTTAATACGATGAAAAAAGAGAAACCTGCTGATGTTAATGGCCAAATTACACATCTAAAAGAGCTATTGCATTTATTTTAACTCCAGTTGCCTATATTTAGAAATGAATACAGCAAAAGTTAAGGTTTCTATCCATCAAATCGTAGCTTCCTATAGGTCGAAATTATCTGCTTATGCCGAGCTTGATTTTCAACGTACACCGCCTATAGGTGGTTGGAGTTATAGTGAGGTTTATTCTCATATTTTTGATGCAAGTCTGCTTTCTTTAATTGCTTTAAATAATTCTATTACCGGAAAAGGGGAGAAGAAACCGACGCACTTTATTGTTAGGTTGATCTTATTACTTGGTTCATTGCCACCTGCACAAAATTATAAAGTGCCCCAGCGAATTGCAGACCGTGTAAAAAAGATCAGTAAAACGGAAGCTTTAGATTTTATTCTTGAATTTGAAACTGCACTCGAAACCTCCTATCCGGCAATACCAAGGGCAGATTTGCAATTAAAAACTAAACATCCTCGTTTAGGCTATTTAAATGCTAATCAATGGTTAAGGTTTATAGAAATTCACCTCAAGCATCATTTAAAACAATTGGAAAGAATAGAAAAGAGTTTCAAAACATAGGATATTTTAGCATATTTGAGTAACCCCATAAATTGACACTCATGAAAAATTATTTATACCTATCAGCAATTGTTCTGTTTTGTGCCTGCAATAGTGGAAATACAGAAAATACTCAGGCCATCGTGCAAACACCTGGTGGTATAAATGGGCTACAAAAAAATATTACTTCACCAGCTATCGGAAGCACGAAAAGTGCTTTATTATACAATCCTGCTCATGGCAAACCGGGACATACCTGCGCGCTTGCAGTTGGCGCTCCGCTAAATCAAACCATTGCTGCACAACCTCAAACAATCAACACCAATACGCCTGTGCAACCTACAGCAGTCGCCGTTTCTCCGTCGGTAAATACATCAGGTAAAAAATTGAACCCCAAGCATGGCGAAGCAGGTCACCGATGCGATCTTGCAGTTGGTGCGCCATTAGATTCCAAACCAACAGGATCTGCCACAACCACCAGTAGCCAGGCAACAGTGATTCAACAGGCGCCTGTAAAAGTTGCTAAAGGAATGAACCCGCCACATGGCCAGCCAAATCATCGTTGCGACATTGCAGTTGGTGCACCACTAAATAGTAAAGCAATTGTAGCAACTCCGGTAGCAACGGTTAAAACACCTGAGGTTACCTCTACATCAACCAAAATTGTAGAAACTACACCGAGTGGCACTAAATTAAATCCAAAACATGGCGACCCTGGCCACAGGTGTGATATTGCCGTTGGCGCACCACTCACCTAGTTAACGCATTTTTTTTACATCTTTGCGCTAATGAAATTACCAGGCATAAAAGGTTTTGATGAAGAGGCGTTTAACAAGTATCTAAAAAATGCGGGCTGGCTGATGTTTGGTAAGGTGGTGAGTTTGATCGTAAACCTGGCCATTACCCGATATCTGGGACCAATTTTATTCGGAGATTTAAGTTTTGGATTATCATTAGTTGCTATTCTAGCCGCAGTTGGAGGATTAGGATTAGACACATTCATTATCCGTGAAGTAATTCAAGATCCCTCGAAACGAGATGAAATTTTGGGCACTTCAGTGGTTTTAAGAATGGTTGCAAATGGCTTACTGATTCCAATTGCCATCGGAATTTATCTCATCAGCCATAGCTTATCTTCAAACCCCGGAGATTCACTTACCTTATTAATCGCCCTATTAGCATTTGCATCTTTTTTTAAATCATTTAATGTAATCGACTCTTATTTTCAGTCTAAGGTACAATCTAAGTATGTTGTACAGGTGCAAAATGTGAGTCTTATCGTTACATCGATTTTTAAAGTGGTAATTATCACTTTTAGCTTGCCCTTAATTTACATTGTATTTGCCTACATATTAGATGCGGTTGTTCTGGCTGCGGGCTTGATAATTGCCTACCAAAACCGAGGTTTAAAAATCTTAAACTGGACCTTTAATAAAGAACGGGCAAAGTTGTTGCTGATTAAATCTTCTCCTTTAATTCTTTCGGCCGTGATGGTTACCATCTATATGAAAATAGATGTAGTGATGTTAAAAAGCGTAGGGAGTAAGGCCGTTGGAATTTACAGCAGCGCCCAAAATTTGAGCGAGGCATGGTATTTTATTCCCAGCGCCATAGTAACCTCTGTTTTCCCGGCACTGCTAAATGCCAGAAAAACCGATTTAAACAGGTATGAAAAACGTCTCGGAAACTTATATGATTTGCTGGTTTATATTAATATTCCAATAGCCATATTTATTAGCTTTTTCGGTTCTGATTTGATACACTTAGCCTATAGTGGCAAGTACGATGGCGCCGGACCAATGCTCTCAATCCATATTTGGTCGGGGATTTTTGTTTTCTTAGGAATGGCCAGTTCTCAGTATTTGATCGCAGAAGGATATACCAAAATTTCATTTTATCGTACGGCTGCTGGCGCGATTACCAATATCTTGCTAAACTTCTGGCTTATTCCAAAATATGCAGGCGTTGGCGCTTCGATTGCTACACTCATTGCTTGTTTTGTTTCCACTTTTTATGTTTTATTAATTCCAAAAACCCGTCAGCAGGGGATAATGATGTTAAAATCATTATTTTTGATCACCGCATTTCAAAAAATACTTAAACGTTGAGCACTTTAAAAGCACTAGCATCACTAATTGCAAAGCCTAATCGGCTGAAAGCATTATTATCATACGGACATAAAGGTTATTTAAACAGCATTGGCTGGTTTACAGCTTTTGATCAAAAACAGGCTGTTGATGGCGAAGGCAAAGCTTTGCCTTGGGTAACCTACTCGTTTATTGATTTCATTAAGGAAAGAATAACGAAAAGCCAACATATCTTTGAATATGGTTCAGGGAGTTCAACTATTTTCTATGCCGAACGTGCAGGGAAAGTGACTTCGGTAGAGCATGACAAAGGCTGGTTCGATAAGGTGAAAGGTACGAGCCCGGCAAATGCAGAGATGATTTTCTGTGAACTGCATAAAGACGGTGAATATGCCAGAAAGGCAACCCTATTAAATCAGCAATTTGATATTATTATTGTTGATGGACGTGACCGTGTGAACTGTTGCAAGTATAGCTTAGCTGCTTTATCTCCAGAGGGTGTGGTTATCCTAGATGATAGTGAGCGTGAAGCTTATGAGCCTGCAAGGATGCTCCTGAAAGAAAATGGCTTCAAGGAAATTAGCTTCAGTGGTATTTCTCCAGGTTTATTCTACGAAAAGGCAACGTCTGTATTTTACAAGGCGAACAATTGCCTTAATATCTAACCTAAGATTTCCTTGCCTTAAACAATTAAGTTTTAACACATTCGTTTTAACCTAAACCTTCTGACCTATACCTGCACTACATGATGATTGATGAAAATTTAAAAGCAGCTTACGATAATTTTTACAATAACAATGATGTGGCCTGGCGCATGTTAGGTGCAAAATATAAAGCGAAAAACATTGTAGAGGTTTGTAAAAATATTAAACCTGAAAAGGTGCTGGAAGTTGGGGCAGGCGACGGAAGTATTCTTCATTTTTTAAACGAATGGAATTTTTCACCAGAACTTTATGCTTTAGAAATTGCTCAAAGTGGTGTCGATCGCATCAAACAAAGAAAACTCCCGAAATTAAAAGAGGCCCGCACTTTTGATGGCTACAAAATTCCGTATGCAGATGATTCTTTTGATCTGATTATCCTGGCCCATGTACTGGAACATGTGGAGCATGAGCGTTTATTAATCAGAGAATTAAAGCGTGTAGCAAAATACATTGTTTTTGAAGTACCAAAAGATTATCGCTTTGGCGTAGACAAGAGGATGAAACACTTTCTTGATTATGGCCACATTAATATGTACACGCCAACATCCTTACGGTTTTTACTACAAAGTGAGGGATTGGAAATTTTAGCAGACAAAATCTCGATGACTGCACCAGAAACAGTAAAGTTTAACGATTTTATAAATAGAAAAATCCCTAAAAGCTTTGTTAAGAGTTTCAAAATCGAACTGGAATATCGTATTAAGAAAACTATGGGAAATCTTCTTGGCTTAAAGAAAAAAGAACAGTTTGCTAATGCCTATACGGTGCTCACAAAAAAATCAGAACAGAACCTGCATATATTTTAGCGAAAGAGAACGTCTCACTTTGATCTTCCTTTTGAAAAACCTGGTGCGCTGTAGCTATAACTCCAAAGTTCTTCCAGTTTGATTGGCTTCCTGCTTCTTACACCTATAATCCCCGCACAACAACAACAAACCATCCTTATTAAAGGTAATTATAGAATGTCTTCATAAACTCCATCAGCATATTATTTTGAATATTGCCATGCGCCGCAAGCACCTGAGGATCTAACTTAAAAAAACTTTTTAAAATAGGGTTATCATCAAGTATCATCCTTTCAAAACCCATTTCCCATGAATCAAAATTTCGGTCTTCAATCTCACCCTGTTTAATGAGGGTAACATTACAATGACGGGTATCTTTTTTAATATTTTTAAAAAGGCTGATTATTTCCTGTTCAGGCCCCTCCAATACCTGAATAAACCTGCATTGATGAGCATTAGATATTTGACCCTCAATATAGGCCAGGCAGCCTGTAATATTATGATCCTTATTCCATTCTCTAGAGTATTTTAAAATCTCAATAAGTTTTGCAGGTTGCATTACCGTGGTGGCAACACTGGTATATATTAAGCTATACATATGCCGTGTGTAATTCATTATATGGTTATCAACAAAAAGTTAAGCTGGCTTACCAAAGGCTAACGAAAGCAATTTAAAATAATAAATCACTTTAAAATGAGTGGCAACAAAAGTTGCAGTTAATACAATTATAAATATGGTTACTCATACTGATATGCATACTATCGACCTACTTATCTATACGCTACTTAGCAGCCTAACTTTATTAATTAACCTTTAAAGAATCAGATTTGTTTAGTTCGGTTGCAATACAATAACTTTTCTAAAAGTAGTATTAAAAAAGGAAATCCTGCGATAGGCAGTTTTTTTTGCTACTTACGATACTATTCAGATTCCCGGATAGTCATAAATTGATGTGATAATTCATGCATCGGTGTTGAATCTTGTAGTACCAAAAGAATGGTTATCACTTTCAAAGCACTAAACTTTGGAGAGAAATTACCATTCTGTATCCCAGCGTTTATAATCTTTCATTTGTTAATCCCCGTTCGTCGAGAAATTACAGGCGTTGGTCTGAATGTAACTGATGCTGGTATAATACAAGCAATTTCGCTGCAACGTTTTCCGGTTACTGGCGTCTCATCAGTATAAAAACAATAAGAAATTCTAAAACATACAGTCATGAAAACGATAGCAAAAAC